>NZ_JAUTYU010000016.1:0-111255 GCF_052112105.1 Pseudomonas sp. BP11-1-1 | reverse complement strand
GCGATTATGTCGACTGACACGCCGCCTTCGCGAGCAAGCCCGCTCCCACAGGGTGTTGTGCAGGTCGAGCTGGCACAAAAAAGCCCCGGCAACCGTAAGGCTGCCGGGGCTTTGTCTGGCTCGCACCCGCTTACTGCTCGGCAGGCTTGCTCTGCCGCTTGTTGATCTCATCGATCAACCGCTTGGCCAGGGCCGGGTAGTTTTCATCGAAGTGGTGGCCGCCCGGCAATTTGATCGTCTCACCCACGGCGGTCTTGTCGGTGCAGCCACTTTCGTCGGCTTCTTCACCGCCGTAGATGCACACCACTTTCTCGGCGGGCAGCTTGGCCATTTCCGGGCCCGTGGCGGCTTCGGTGCCAGCGTTGCCGAGCCAGCCCTCGACCTCGATCTCGAAGCTGCCGGTACGGGCGAAGGCGAGCAGGATGATCGCATCGACCCGCTGTTGTTCGGTAGCGGGCAGGCGGTTGTAGATCGCCGGCAGCACATCGGCGCCGAAGGAGTAGCCGGTCAGGATGAAGCGCTTGGTGCCCCAGATCTGCCGGTAGTGCTGCATCAGTTCGGTCAGGTCGGTCGCGCTCTGTTCGGGGCTCTTGTGCTGCCAGTAGTAGCGCAGGGTGTCGATGCCGACCACCGGGTAGCCGATCTTGGCCATTTCGTCGGCCACGTCGCGGTCCAGGTCACGCCAGCCACCGTCACCGGAAAGGAACAGCGTCACGGTATCCCGCGTTTGGCTGGCAGGCACTTCCACCACCGGGATGCTCAAGCCGCCCTTGCCCTTTTCGGTACCGACCAGAATCTTGCGCAACTCGTTGTTCAGCACCTGCGGCAAGTTGATGTCGTAGTCGCTGATGCTGGTTTCGGCGTTGTGCTGGTCCCGCACGAAACCGGCACTGGTGTCGTCGGGGTTGTCGTTCCAGGCCACCAGCCAGCGACCGTGGGCGGCGCTTTTCGGCAGCAGGTGCGTGCAGCCGGGTTTTTCCAGGGCCAGGTCCACCGAAACGGCCTGGGCCTTGTCGTCCTTCTGTTCCGCCAACCAGCGCCAGGCCAGCACGGCGCCAGGGCCGATGCCGCTGACCAGCGTGGCCGGCCCATGAAGCTGTCTCAGGCCAGCCTGCAAGGCGCGGCCTTGCAACATGCAGTCCTTGGGCAAGATCACCTGGACGATCTCTGCCGAGCCGCTGCGGCTGAGGGTCGTCAGTTGGGTGTCGCTGAGCTTCTGGTCTTCATTGACCGCCACCAGCACATGGGCACGCGACTTGGTGCCAGGAATGACCCGGGTCATCGCCACGCCGTCGGCAGGCTCCAGTTGTTCCAGGGTCGGTTGCGGGGCGGGGCGGTTCCAGTACCAGTAGCCGCCACCAAGAATCACCGCCAGCACCAGCAGGCTGGCTACCAGGTATCGCCAAAAGCGTTGCGTCATCAGCGTTTCACCAATCCAGTCAGGCCGCCTGCAATCAGGGCGGCGGTATCGGCCAGCGCGACCAGCGGATCGAGTCCGGCGGGCACGGCCATGTAACGAGGTTCCCAGTCAGGCTGGAATTTGTCTTTGAAACGGCGCAGCCCCTGGAAATTGTAGAGCTGCTCGCCACGGCGAAACACCATCGAACCCAGGCGTTGGGTCAGCGGTGCGCCACGACGCGGTTGCAGGCCCGAGAGTGGGACCATGCCGAGGCTGAAGCGTGCGTAGTCATGGTTTTTATAATGTTGGATCAGGCCGACCATCATGAACTCCATGGTCAGTTTCGGGGCGTCGGGGTGGGCGCGCATCAGGTCGAGGCTGGCCAGTTCATGGCTGTGGGTTTCCAACAGGTTGGCGAACGCCACCGGCTTGCCCTCGAAACGAATCACCGCGATGCGGAAATGCTTGAGGTAGTCGTCGCTGAAGCGGCCCAGGGAAAACCCTTTTTCCCGTACGTTCTTGCCGGTCAGCCAGGCATCGGAAATGACCTTGAGCTCATCCATCGGCGCCTGCCCCGGCTCGTGGATCTCCAGCGACAGGCCATCCCGGGTGCCGCGGTTCCAGGTGTAACGCAGGTCCTTCATCTCCTTGCCCTTGGCCTCGAGGTCGAAACGCTTGAGGTTGACCCGCGCTTCTTCGCCCAGCTTGATCGCGGTCAGGCCGATGTCCATGTAGTACGGCAGGTTTTCGGCACGTACCTGATAAAACACCGGGCGAGCATGATGAATGTCGCAAAGGTCGCGGAACTGCCAGATCATTTCCGCCCGTTGCTGGGTCGGTCCGATCGGATCATACAGTGCCACCAGGCTGCGGCCGCGACGCGCGTACATCAGGAACGCTTCGTCGTTAGGGTGAAACAGCAGCGCCTTGTCACCGGTCAGGGCCAAGCCACCGTCCGGTTGCGAGGACGCCATGAGAATGGTCTTGGCACGCTCCAGCTCTTCCGCCGTGGGCTGATGGATCACGGGGCGCGCCGTGCGCAGCAGCCAGGTCAGGGAAACCACCACCAGCAGGACGGCGGCGCCCAACAACGAGCGCAGGCCTCGGGGGGCATCGGCATCCAGGGTGAACTGCCACCACAATTGGTGACTGTAGGGCACGTCCTGATAGGCAAACAGCAACAGCCAGATCGATGCGCCCAGCACGCAGAGGCTGGCGATAAGGAACAAAGGCGAAAACGGCAGTTCGGTCAGGCGACTCGGACGGTAGAAAGAGCGCCGGAACACTGCCAGCAGGGCAGCGGTCAGGGTCAGCAGCGTGGCTTCTTCCCAGTCAAAGCCCTTGAGCAGCGAGAGCAGGGCGCCCACCAGCAGCAAAACCGTGGTCAGCATCCAGGCGGCGGACAGGCGCCGGCGCAGGCCTTGGGCCAGCAACAGGCAGAGCACGCCCACCAGGCTCGCGCCGAAGTGCGAGGCGTCCACCAGTCGATGGGGAATCAGGAAGCCGATGTGCTCCAGGCGTGTGTCGATCTCGGGGGTGACACCGGAAAACAGCAGCACCACGCCAGACAGGAATACCAGTACGGCCAGGATCGGCGCCGCAAAACCTGACGCCGCACGCAGGGTCTGGCGCGTCTGGAACAGCCGTTGCGCCTCGTTGATCAGCAGCAGCACGCAGGCCACCAGCATCGGCAGCAGCACGTAGATCAAGCGATACAGCAACAGGGCGGCGGCAAGCGGTGCGGCGCCCAGCTTGTCGGCAAACGCGGCCAGCAGGATCGCCTCGAACACCCCGACGCCACCCGGCACATGGCTGAGTACGCCGGCGGCCAGCGCGAGCAGATACACCAGCAGGAATGGACCGAACGGTGGCGCTTCCGGCAACAGCAGATAAAGCACTGTGGCGGCCGCTGCGACATCCAGCGCCGTGATGACTAATTGCAGGAATGTCAGGCGCCGGCCCGGCAGGCGCAGCGTACGGCGACCGGCCTTGACCAGCAGGCTGTCCCGGTAGGGTTGCTCAGGCAACCGACGACGATAGATGCCAACGGCCAGCACGCTGGTGAGCAACAGGACCGCCACGGCGATCGAACCCAGCAAGACGGCGGGAAGGTGCAAGGCGGCAGACGCGGCGGGCAGGTTGCTCAGGGTTGCCAGCGCGGCCAAGGGGGGCAGCGCGCAGCCCAGGGACAGGCTGGCGAACAAGGTCATATGGGCGACGTCGGCTGCTCCCAGGCCATGCCGCGCATACAAGCGATAACGAACCGAGCCGCCCGACAGCAATGAGAGGCCGATGGCATTGCCAATGGCAAACGCAGTGAAACCGCCGAGGACCATGGTTTGAGGCGGCAGCGTTACGCCCGCGTAGCGGGTGGCGGACCATTCATAACCCAGCAGAATCACGAAGCCGGCGACGGTGGCGACAATTGCGCCGAGCAGCGCCGGCCTCGGCACGTCGAGGATCGAGTCATGCAAGGCGTAAAGATCGAGCTCGCTCAGGAGGTGGCGACAGGCGATCAACGCGATCGCAAACAGCAGCAGCGTGACGGCGAGACCGATAGGTTGGCGGTACTGGCTGATCCGGTCCAGCCAACGCAGTCGCTCGGCCTTGATCGGTTGTGTCGCAGTAACGGGGTCTTGCGGGTCAGACGAGTGGGCGCGCATCAATCACCTCTTGAGCTATGCGCGACAGGATGGGGGTATCCAGCCAAGTTACCAATCCCTGCGGCGGAAAATAATTACAAAATATTTGTAATGCGGCTTTTTCGACAGACACAAAAAAGGCCACTCTTTCGAGCAGCCTTTCTTGATATTTGGTTGCGGGAGCCGGATTTGAACCGACGACCTTCGGGTTATGAGCCCGACGAGCTACCAGACTGCTCCATCCCGCGTCTGTGTGGCGGCATTCTACAGGCGAACGCCAGAGTGTCAACCGTTAATAAGGCAAAGGGGCAAATTAACGGTCGTTCGCCTAAATGCTCGAAAAACAAAAGGAAATTGTCCTACAACTCAGGGCGCCTAGCGGCGACGTCTGTCGGTTGGTATAAAACTGGCGCCCACAAAAAAGGCCACTCTTTCGAGTAGCCTTTCTTGATGTTTGGTTGCGGGAGCCGGATTTGAACCGACGACCTTCGGGTTATGAGCCCGACGAGCTACCAGACTGCTCCATCCCGCGTCTGTGTGGCGGCATTCTACAGAGGATTGGCGCACTGTCAATCCCTTATCCGGAAAAACCTGTTCCGCTTCAATTGGTTAGCCTTCCGAAAGGTAATATGACAGCGCTGTGACGCACGGCTGGCAAGGGTTCGCGCTCTATTACCGGGTTCGGTGCGATTGAGGAAATAAATTTACGTAGGCTTTTTCCAGGTCTGCTGCAGGATATTTCAAACTACTGGTGCTATATACAGGTCCGAATGCGATACTGGCGCTCCGATTGGTCCCATATGCCGCTTCTTTTATGACGCAACGCAAAATCATCCACGTCGACTGCGACTGTTTCTATGCCGCTATCGAAATGCGCGATGATCCACGGCTGGCCGGCAAGCCCCTGGCAGTTGGCGGTTCGGCGGACCGGCGAGGCGTGATCGCTACTTGCAACTACGAAGCGCGGGCCTACGGCGTGCGTTCGGCCATGTCTTCCGGCCATGCCCTGAAACTCTGCCCTGACCTGACCATCGTCAAGCCGAGGATGGAGGCCTATCGGGAGGCGTCGAAGGAAATCCACACAATCTTCAGCGATTACACTGACCTGATCGAGCCGCTGTCCCTGGACGAGGCGTACCTGGACGTCTCCGCCAGCGCGCATTTTGGCGGCAGCGCCACGCGTATCGCCCAGGACATTCGTCGGCGTGTGTCCAATCAACTGCACATCACCGTCTCCGCAGGCGTCGCGCCGAACAAGTTTCTCGCCAAGATCGCCAGCGACTGGAAGAAACCCAACGGCTTGTTCGTCATAACCCCCGATCAGGTGGACGATTTCGTCTCGGCGCTACCAGTGAGCAAGCTCCACGGGGTCGGCAAGGTCACCGCCGATAAACTGAACAGGCTGGGTATCGTTGATTGCCTGCACTTGCGCCAATGGGACAAGCTCGCGCTGGTGCGCGAATTCGGCAGTTTCGGTGAGAGGCTCTGGAGTCTTGCCCGTGGGATCGACGAGCGCCTGGTGCAGAACGACAGCCGGCGACAGTCCATCAGTGTGGAAAACACTTACGACGTCGATTTGCCCGACTTGAAAAGCTGTCTCGACAAGCTGCCGGAGCTGATGCAGACCCTCAGTGGGCGGATGGCGCGGATCGACAGCAGTTACCGGCCGGGCAAGCCGTTCGTTAAAGTGAAATTCCATGACTTTACCCAGACCACCCTGGAGCAAGCAGGAGCAGGAGCAGGACGGGACTTGGGCAGTTACCAGTTGCTGTTGACCCAGGCATTCAACCGGGGCGGCAAGCCGGTGAGATTATTGGGGATAGGGGTACGGTTGGAGGATTTGCGGGGCGGGTTTGAGCAGTTGGAGTTGTTCGAGCGTTGAGCGCTCGCCAAAGGGTAACGCTGTTCATTAAGGTCCTCTGGACCCTTGTGGCGAGGGAGCTTGCTCCCGCTCGGCTGCGAAGCAGCCGTGAACCGGCGAGTGCGGTGTATCTGGAGCTCCGCATTCGGCAGTTTTTTGGGGGTCGCTTCGCGGCCCAGCGGGAGCAAGCTCCCTCGCCACGGGGGGAGCATCCGAACTGGAGTCAATTGGCGCCAGGATCCGCCACCAACCGCCCGCCATCCTTGGTCAAGGCTTTCATGAACTCGGTCTGCAGCTCCGGATCGTTGCGGGTCAGCTCGATCAGGCTCTGTTCCAGCTCGCTGGCTTCTTCTTCAAGCCCCAGTTCCGACAGGCGTTTGACCCGGTGGACCCACTGGCTCACTTCGTCATCTTCCAAATCGTCGTAGATCAGCCCATGGGCCTCCACCAACTTGCTGCGCAGCGTGCTGCTGATACTCAGGGATGAATCGGTGTGCACCTCGTCCTGGGCATCGGTCACGCTGATCTGCAATTTCCCGAATTGGCTCAGGTCATGTTCGGCGAAGGGGCTTTCCAGCAAGTTCAAGCGCAACACGCCATTGCGGTCTGTGCTCATCTCGAACGTCTGGCGAGCGGCTTTCACTTCGACCGGGCGCTCGCTCCAGGGCAGGCTCGAGTGTTCCGTGCGCTTGTCACGCTGGACTTCGTCGATACCGGCAAGGTTCTGTTGCGCCCGACCGTTGGAAGGTACGTTCATGAACGGGTTCAGCCCGGCGAAACCGTAGCTGATCCAGTCGCGGGTCGCGGAGTCGGGGAGGCTGCCCAAGGCGAATACGTTGACCACGTTCGCGCCGACGCCAGCGACCACCGCTACCGCGCCCAGCGGGATCTCGTAGATCTCCCGCCAAGGCTGGTAGGGCGTGTAGCGATCGTAGTGGCGGGTGACTTCGAATTCGGTGACTTCGAAAGTCTTCTGCTCATTGATCCGTACCCGACGCTGCGGCAGATCGAGCACCTTGGGTTCGCCCACATCGATCTGCAGGCTATGGTCGAGCAGCTTTCGCTCGATCCGTTCTTCGTGCTCGTTGCGTTGCGACATCTGGTTGGCGCAGCCGCTGACCAGCAGGGCGCCGCACAGTGCGGCGCCCCCGAGGCCTAAGGTGTTTCGCTTGAACATGACGTCTCTATCTGGTCTCAGCGGCGGATACGGGCCTGGAGGAAGGACAGCACGTCGGCGACCGGCAGCGCTTGCGGCTCGGCCTCGGTACGGCTCTTGTATTCCAGGTTGCCTTCGGCCAGGCCTCGGTCGCTGACCACGATCCGGTGCGGGATGCCGATCAGCTCCATGTCGGCGAACTTGATGCCGGGGCTGGTTTTCTTGTCGCGATCGTCCAGCAGCACCTCGAAGCCGGCGGCCGTCAATTCGGCGTAGAGCTTGTCGGTGGCTTCGCGAACCTGTTCGGTTTCATAACGCAGCGGCACCAGGGCGATCTGGAACGGCGCGAGTGTGTCGCTCCAGATGATCCCGTTCTCGTCGTTGTTCTGCTCGATGGCGGCGGCCACCACGCGGGACACGCCAATGCCATAGCAACCCATCTGCAGGGTGACTGGCTTGCCGTTCTCGCCCAGCACTTCGCATTTCATCGCCTTGCTGTACTTGTCGCCCAGCTGGAAGATGTGACCGACTTCGATGCCGCGCTTGATTTCCAGGGTGCCCTTGCCGTCCGGGCTTGGATCGCCGGCCACGACGTTGCGCAGGTCCGCGACGGTTGGAACCGGCAGGTCGCGCTCCCAGTTCACGCCGAAATAATGCTTGTCATCGATGTTGGCACCGATGGCGAAGTCGCTCATCAATTCCACGGAGCGGTCGATGATGATCGGCAGCGGCAGGTTCAGCGGGCCGAGGGAGCCGGCGCCAGCGCCGATGGCGTCGCGCAGCTCGGCATCGGTGGCCATGACCAGCGGGCTGGCGACGCCAGGCTGGTTGGCGGCCTTGATTTCATTCAGCTCATGATCGCCACGGATGATCAGGGCAATCAGCTTGCCTTCTTCTTCCGCACGCACGATCAGTGTCTTGATGGTGCGCTCGATGGGCAGGTTGTAGCCTTCCACCAATTGGGCAATGGTCTTGGTGTTCGGCGTGTCCACCAGGCGCAATTCTTCGGCCGGCGCGGCGCGGGATGTTTCCCGTGGCACGGCTTCGGCTTTCTCGATGTTTGCGGCGTAATCGGAGCCGTTGCTGAAGACAATGTCGTCTTCGCCGGATTCGGCCAGGACATGGAATTCATGCGAGCCGGCACCGCCGATGGAGCCGTTGTCGGCTTCTACAGGACGGAACTTCAGGCCCAGGCGAGTGAACACGTTGCAATACGCCTGGTGCATGCGGTCGTAAGTGACCTGCAACGATGCCAGGTCGGCATGGAACGAGTAGGAGTCCTTCATGATGAACTCGCGACCGCGCATCAGGCCGAAACGCGGACGGATCTCGTCACGGAACTTGGTCTGGATCTGGTACAGGTTGATCGGCAACTGCTTGTAGCTGCTCAACTCGTTGCGCATCAGGTCGGTGATCACTTCTTCGTGGGTCGGGCCTGCACAGAAGTCGCGACCATGACGGTCCTTGATGCGCAGCAGCTCGGGGCCGTATTCCTCCCAGCGCCCCGACTCCTGCCACAGCTCGGCCGGTTGGGTGCTCGGCATCAACACTTCCAGGGAGCCGGCGGCGTCCATCTCTTCGCGAACGATGGCTTCGACCTTGCGCATCACCCGCAGGCCCATCGGCAGCCAGGTGTACAGGCCGGAGGCGAGTTTGCGGATCATGCCGGCACGCAGCATCAGCTGATGGCTGATCACGACGGCGTCGGAAGGCGTTTCTTTCTGTGTGGCGAGCAAAAATTGACTGGTGCGCATGGTTGGCCGTTGTCGGTTGCTGATGACGAGAAGTGACGCAGCATTGTACGGGCGAGATGCCCTGGCGTACAGGCGCGTGGCCTGTTGCCGGATCCAGGCGCCGGTTTCTTCGGCGCCTGCTGAGCTTTCCTACGACTCTTGGGCGGGCCGGGTTGGCGTTGATTCCGGCTCCGACTCCGATTCTGGCGTCGGGCCTTGGCGACTATTTTCCTGGTACCAATGCAAGGCGATCAGGAGCAAGGTCGGCACGCCGAGCAGGGCGGTGATCAGGAAGAAATCGTGATAGCCGAATTTCTCCACCATCACCCCTGAGTAGCCGCCAATCAGGCGTGGCAGCAGCAGCATGATCGAGCTGAGCAGGGCATATTGGGTGGCCGAGAATTTCAGGTTGGTCAGGCTCGACAGGTAGGCGACGAATGCCGAGGTGGCCAGGCCTGAGCTGAAGTTGTCGAGGGAAATCGTGACAATCAGCATCTTCAGGTTCGGGCCCATGTCGGTGAGCATCAGGAACAGGATGTTGGTGGCGGCCGAGGAAACACCGCCGATGAACAGGATCGGCAGGATTCCGAAACGCACGATCAGCAGGCCGCCCATGCCGGCGCCGACCAGTGTCATGATCAGCCCGAAGATCTTGCTGACGCTGGCGATCTGGTCCTTGGTAAAGCCTTGGTCGATGTAGAACACATTGGCCATGACGCCCATGACCGTGTCGGACATCCGGTAGGTGGCGATCAGTCCCAGCAGCAGGAGCGCCTGCCAGCGGTAGCGCAGGATGAAGTCGTTGACGGGCGTCAGTACCGGCGCCAGGCCTCGACGCCCCATGGACGACAGGCACAGGGCGGTCAGGAGGATGTAGAGGATGGCCCGCAGGAACGCGCGATCTTCGAGCAGCAGGTCGAGCAGGCTGACGCCTTCGAACAATACGCTGGCGAAGTCAGTGTTGTAGAGCTGGGTGAACATCGCCGGAACCGAAACCAGCAGCACGATCAGCACGAAGACCGAGGCCAGTTGGTGAACGAAGGTATAGCGCCCGGCCTGTAACTGGGTGCGCAGCGGTACGGGGGGTTCGCGCATCAAGAGTGAAGTCAGCAAGGCTGGCACCATCAGCACGCCAAACAGAAGGTACGTTCCGGCCCAGGCCGAATGCTTGTAGCTGAACCCGGTGGAGCCAAACCCTTCGGCGAAGAACAGCGCGCCGGCCGTGGCGAGCAGTGCGGCGACCCGATAGCCAGACATATAGCTGGCGGCCAACGCGGCCTGGCGGGTGTCTTCGACGATTTCCAGGCGATAGGCATCGACGGCGATGTCCTGGGTGGCTGAGGCAAAGGCGACTATGACGGCAATCGCGATCAACCAGGACAGGTGCTTTTGCGGGTCGCAGAAGCTCATCCCGACCAGGCCGAGAATCACCAGGCCTTGGGAAAGCACCAACCATGAGCGCCGACGCCCCAGTTTGCCCAGCAACGGAAGGCGCCATTGGTCGAGCAACGGCGACCACACCCATTTGAAGGCATAGGCCAGGCCGATCAGGCTCGCGTAACCGATGGTCTCGCGGGCCACGCCGGCCTCGCGCAACCAGACCGAGAGTGTGGAAAACACCAGCATGTACGGCAAGCCGGCGGCGAAGCCAAGCAGCAACAGCACGAGCGTCGAAGGACTGGCATAGGCGGCGAGGGCGGCGCGCCAGGTTTTACGGGGCATGGGCTGGAGTCTGCCTCAAAAATTGCGAAAACAAAGCGCGCACTCTAACCGCTGTGCTCTACCGGGCGCCAGCCATGGCGCTGAATATCAACACGATTATTCAGGACACTGATCCCTTCCATGCGCAAGCGTGCGCGTTGTTCATCCCCCGAGGCGCTGCCCGCCGGCAGGCTGATCCGACCGCCGGCCGCCAGCACTCGATGCCAGGGCAGCTTGGTGTCGTTCGGCAATTGGCTGAGCGTGCGTCCGACCCAGCGGGCCGCGCGGCCCAGGCCGGCCATATCGGCAAGCTGACCATAAGTGACGACTTTGCCTTCCGGTACCTGCGCCAGGGTCAGGTAGAGCGTGGTTCGTCGGACTTGGGCTGGATTTTCGGGAGGCGCTGGGGTGTCAGTCACGGGGGTTGTTCCTGGAAATAGGTCCGTCTGTAGATTAATTCCTACGGATCGTGTTGATAAGTGAACTCATCACCCGTACGCGGGTCAGTCGTTGCTGAGGTGTCATCCTGGGGGATAATGCCGCCTTTTCACCGAAAACTTGAGCCCATTATCGCTTATGTTGTCCAGAACCCTGCTGTGCCTAGCTGTTACGAGCGCCTCCATGCCATTGCTTGCCGATACCGTCTGGTTGAAGAACGGCGACAAGCTCAGCGGCAAGATTACCGTTTTCGATGGCGGCAAACTGTTGATCCAGACCGATTACGCCGGCGCGGTCCCTATTGACTGGAAGCAGGTCAAGACACTTGAAAGCGACCAGCAATTGTTGGTCAAGCAGGACGCTTATTCTGGCGAAAAGGCCAAGGCCCTGCAGCCTGCGGAAGAGGGCAAGGTGACTTTGGCCAATGGTGATGCGCCCAAGACCGTTGAGCTGGCGAGTATCCAGCAGATCCTCAAGCCCAAGCCGGTGGTCGAGGACTTGGTCTGGAAAGGCAATATCGACGCCGCGCTGGATTACCAGCGCGCAGAAGCTGATACCGACGATTACGACATCGATTTCAAGACCTCTGCGCGCCACGGCAGGTGGCGGCACACTGCTGAAGGCGAGTACAACCGTGAATTCCAGGATGACGTGGTGTCGGCGGACAATTGGCGGCTGGAATACTCCCTCGACCGGTTTATCACCGACAAATGGTTCTGGCAAGGTCGCCTCAATTACAAGCGCGACAAAGTCGAAGACCTGGCCCGCCAGCGCGTAGTCGGTACCGGTCCGGGCTACCAATTCTGGGATGACGAGCTGGGAGCGTTCTCCCTGGGTTCGTTGCTCAACCGCACGGATTACGAATATCGCGATGGGGGCAAGGACAACTTCTATTCCGTCGCCATGAAGTGGGATTACAACCGCTACCTGATTGGCAAGCGCGTTGAGTTCTTCACCAATGGCGAGGTGGGCAAGCCGCTATCCGATGTCGCCGACTACGCCTATGACGCGGAAGTCGGGTTGCGCTACAAGGTGACCGACTGGGCGTCGCTCAACCTCAAGGCCGAGAAGGACGTGATCGAAGGGACTGAAGACAGCGACCTGAGCAAGACGCGCTACACGGCTGGGTTTGGCGTGACCTGGTAATCCCAGGCTAACCAACAAACCAATGTGGGAGCGAGCTCGCTCGCGATAGCGGTGGATCAGCAACATCTACGTTGACTGACAGATCGCTATCGCGAGCAAGCTCGCTCCCACAGTTTTTTTGTGCCTGAAAAATCGACAGGCACAAAAAAGCCCCGCTTTTAAGGGCGGGGCTTCTTACTAAAGCAAGGACAAGTTAGATAACTTGAACTTCTTCAGCTTGCATGCCTTTCTGACCGCGGGTAGCGATGAAAGAAACCTGTTGGCCTTCTTTCAGGCTTTTGAAGCCGTCGGATTGGATAGCTTTGAAGTGAACGAACAGGTCGTCACCGGATTGTGGAGTGATGAAGCCGAAGCCTTTTTCATCGTTGAACCACTTAACGGTACCGGTTTGGCGATTAGACATGGTGTAACTCCTTGAACAAAGATAACTGCGACTCAGGAAGAACCCTGGCCGAGACTGAGTGCAAAGAGCAGGAAAAATTCTTGTAGATGGTTGGATCGAAATTCAACATATCGTGTAGAGATTCTCAGTGACACAAGCAGCACAGTGACGCCACCTTAACCCTTTTTCCGGAACGTGCCAATGGTCTTTGCGAAGGTTTCTCGGTTTTAATGACTGACGGCAAGCGCGATGGCCGCCGGGGGCCGGAAATCAAGGTGGATCGCCGAGATTTGCGTCCCGCACTTTGAACCCGACCCGTGCCCCGGTAAGATGCCGGACAGTTTTTTTCCACCTCGCTATTCAGGAAACCCGCCATGAGCATCAAATCGGACAAGTGGATTCGCCGCATGGCGCAAGAGCACGGCATGATCGAGCCTTTCGTCGAGCGCCAGATGCGTGGCGAAGGCGCCGACCGGCTGATTTCCTTCGGCGTTTCCAGCTACGGCTACGATGTGCGCTGCGCCGATGAATTCAAGGTGTTCACCAACATCAATTCCGCCACCGTCGACCCGAAGAATTTCGACGAGAAGAGCTTCGTCGACATCAAGAGCGATGTTTGCATCATTCCACCGAACTCCTTTGCCCTGGCCCGCACCGTGGAGTATTTCCGCATTCCGCGCAACGTATTGACTATCTGCCTGGGCAAAAGCACCTATGCCCGCTGTGGCATCATCGTCAACGTGACGCCGTTGGAACCTGAGTGGGAAGGCCATGTGACGCTGGAGTTCTCCAACACCACCACCCTGCCGGCGAAGATCTATGCCAACGAGGGTGTGGCGCAGATGCTGTTCCTCGAATCCGACGAGGAGTGCGAAGTGTCCTACAAGGATCGGGGTGGTAAATACCAGGGCCAGCGCGGCGTGACACTGCCGCGTACCTGATTCTGACGAGCTGTTGGAATTCCTGAGCGGGCAGGCACTCTATGAAGTGTACTGCCCGTTTTTTTGCGTCAGCCCCAATGGGCCTTCGCTCAGGAGTAGCTCTATGAAGATCGATCCGCGAATCAGTGCCGAACTGGCAAGGCTTGAGCCCAATCAGATCGGCGTCCTGGCTTGGTCACTGCTGGCCCATCCTGTCGAAGCGGCGGGTGGGATTCCCGGTGACCCCGATCCTGATCCCAACCCCACGGAACCCACCGAACCCGGTGAGCCGACGCTTCCGGACGAGCCACCTCCTGCTCCCGTAGCCTGATCCGAATATGGCCCGTCAGATGAAGCGCAAATGCTTCAACTGACGGGCCATATTTCGTTGTCGCCGATGACAAAGATCTTGCAATCGTTCCCTTGCTCGACCCGATAGCCTCCCGTGAACGCGCCAAAGGCCGGCAGCAGGCTGATGTCGCTGCCGAGGCGAAAGCACGGCAGGCGCAGCCGCTGCCGACCTTTGCCACTGAGATGGTATACCGGGTGCACGTGGCCGGCCAGAACGTGCCGGCTCGAATGCGGGTGCGGTTCGTGTTGCACGGCGAAAGGACCCAGCAGCAGCGGCTCGGGGACGACGCGGATATTCAGGCCCGGCGGCGGGTCGCCGGCACGCTTGTCGTGATTGCCGCGTATGAGCGTCATGGCCAGGGACGGGTGTCGCGCACGCCAGTCCGCCAAGGCCCTTAAGGTTCCCGGTGCATGGGAGCCGGGCCCATGGAGAAAATCCCCAAGGAAAATCAGCAGTCGGCAGGGCAGGCTCGCCAGCAATGCATCGAGCGCCGCGATGTTGCTCGCTGTCGTGCCATGGGGAACCGGCTGGCCGAGGCTGCGGTACGCAGCGGCTTTGCCGAAATGTACATCCGCCACCATCAACGTTTCCTGGGCGGGCCAGTACAGGGCTTTTTGCGGGAGCAGCCAGAGCTCTTCCCCGGCGAGGTTGACGGGATAGGGCGCGGCCATCAGGCGGTCCCCCGATCGGCGGTTCTTTCCAGTTCGCTGACCATTCGGCGAATGCGGTCGGCGAGCTTTTCCGAACTCATGCTTTCGCGGAACCGCTCCACCAGCAATGGGAAACCCAGCGGGGTCGGGCGCTTGATGACATGCAGGTCGAGCTTCAAGGTATCGAGGCGTTCCAAGGTCTGCTCCAATCGGCGTATATCCAGTTCTTCGCGCAGGACTTCCTCGCCGGCCTGGGCCAGCAGCAGGTTGTCGGCGTCGTATTGCTTGAACACCTGGAAGAACAAGCCGCTGGACGCCTGGACTTGCCGAGTGCTCTTCGGCGCGCCGGGATAGCCGGCGAACACCAGCCCGGCGATCCGGGCGATCTCTCGGAAGCGGCGCAAGGCCAGTTCGCCGGCGTTCAGGCTGGCAAGGACGTCGTCCAGCAAGTGGTCGGTGCGCAACAGCGTCGGGTTCAGGTGTGCCGACCAATCCAGCTCGGTGGCGCTGAGCAATTCCAGGCCGTAGTCGTTGACCGCAATGGAAAACGTCACCGGTTGCCGTTGGCTGACGCGCCAGGCCAGCAAGCTGGCGAGTCCCAGGTGAACCTGGCGTCCGGCGAATGGATACAGGAACAAGTGCCAACCTTCCCGGGATTTGAGGGTTTCGGCCAGCAACGTGCCTTGCGTGGGCAAACCGGACCAGCGCAGTTGCGTGCTCAACATGGGCTGCGCCGCTTGCATTTCCGGGCCGTCGAAATGACCGGCGGCGGCTTCGCTCAGGCGCGCCACGACAGCTGCGGCGAGCTCGCTGGAAAGCGGCATGCGCCCACCGTTCCAGCGCGGTACGGCGGCTTTCTTCGCCTGGCTGCGCCGCACGTAGGCGGTCATGTCCTCCACCCGGACCAGCTCTAGCAGCCGGCCGGCAAACAGGAAACCATCGCCGGGCCGCAGGCGTGCGATGAAACCTTCTTCCACGCTGCCCAGGGTCTTGCCGCCACCGCCCTTGCTCCAGAACTTCAGTTGCAGGCTGGCGTCGCTGACGATGGTGCCGATGCTCATGCGATGACGCCTGGCCAGGCGGGCGTCGGGGACGCGCCAGATGCCGTGTTCGTCCGGTTCGACCCGTCGGTAGTCGGGGTAGGCCGTCAGCGACAACCCGCCGTGACGAACGAACGCCAGGGCCCAGGCCCATTCAGCCAGGTTCAGGTTGCGGTAGGCCCAGGCGCTACGGACCTCGTCGAACAGCTCATCGGGAGTGAAACCGCCGCCCAGGGCCATGCTGACCAGGTGCTGGACCAGGACATCCAAGGGTTTGTCGGGCGATTCCCGCGGTTCGATGCGTCGCTGTGCCGCGGCGTCCTGGGCAGCGGCAGCCTCGACGAGCTCCAGGCTATGGGTGGGCACCAGGGTTATCCGCGAGGTCCGTCCCGGCGCATGGCCGGAGCGCCCGGCGCGTTGCATCAGTCGCGCAACGCCTTTGGCCGAGCCGATCTGCATCACGCGTTCGACGGGAAGGAAATCCACGCCGAGGTCCAGGCTGGACGTGCACACGACGGCCTTGAGCTGGCCGTCCTTCAACGCTCGCTCCACCCAGTCGCGGGTATCACGGGACAACGAGCTGTGGTGCAGCGCAATCAGCCCGGCCCAATCCGGTCGCGCATCGAGAATGGCCTGGTACCAGATTTCCGATTGCGCGCGGGTGTTGGTGAAGACCAGGCAACTGCCGCTGGCGTCAATTTCGGCGACAACCTGAGGCAGCATTTTCAAGCCGATGTGCCCGGCCCATGGAAAGCGCTCGAGGGTCGGTGGCAACAGCGTATCGACCTGTAGGGCTTTGCCGTTGGCGCCCTGCACGCTGACCCCATTGCCTTGCGGGATAAGGACTTGCTCGGCGTGTGCCTGATTACCCAAGGTCGCGGATACGCCCCACACAATCAGCCCGGGATGCCAGCGTCGCAGGCGCGCCAACGCCAATTGCAACTGGACGCCACGCTTGTTGCCGAGCAGTTCGTGCCATTCATCCACCACGACCATGCGCAGGGTCGAGACGGCGGTTTGCGCATCGGCACGGGCCAGCATCAGCGTCAGGCTTTCCGGTGTGGTGATCAGCGCAGTGGGCAGGCGCCGGCCTTGGCGGGCGCGCTCGCTGGCGCTGGTGTCGCCAGTGCGCAGGCCGACGCTCCATGGGATTTGCAACGGCGTGAGCGGCGCTTCGAGGGCTTTGGCGGTGTCGGCGGCCAAGGCCCGCATGGGCGTGATCCACAAGACCGTCAACGGCTCGGCCGGCGGTTTGCGTTTGCGCGGCTTATCCGGCGGCGGCACTGAGCGCGCGAAACGATTGAGGGCGGCAAACCAGACGGCGTAGGTCTTGCCGGCGCCGGTGCTGGCATGCAGCAGCCCCGACTCGCCGCGCTTGACGGCGGCCCACACGTGTTTTTGAAAAGCGAACGGCTTCCAGCCCCGGGCGTCGAACCACTGTTTCGCGAAGTTGCTGGATGTCGCCATGGGTGCCGTGCATGCCCTGAAAGTCCTTCTTCAGAGACCACGGCGGCGGGTGAAAGGTTTTATGACTTGGTTGTGGCGGGCGCGCTGTTGTGGCGAGGGAGCTTGCTCCCGCTGGAGGCGCAGCCTCCCCAGCAGCGTGTCAGCCAAGGCCAGGGGGCCGCTTCAGCCCAGCGGGAGCAAGCTCCCTCGCCACGGGGGCGGGGAGTTATTTAAGATTGCCACTGAGGAATTGCTTGAGCCGTTCGCTCTTCGGATTGCCCAATACGTCTTCCGGCGCGCCTTCTTCTTCCACCAGGCCCTGGTGCAGGAACAGTACCTGGTTGGACACCTTGCGAGCGAAGCTCATTTCGTGGGTCACCATGATCATGGTCCGGCCTTCTTCGGCCAGGCCCTGGATGACCTTCAACACTTCGCCTACCAGTTCCGGGTCCAGGGCCGACGTCGGCTCGTCGAACAGCATGACTTCCGGCTCCATCGCCAATGCGCGGGCAATCGCGACGCGCTGTTGCTGGCCGCCGGAGAGGAACGCCGGGTATTGCTCGGCAACGCGGGCCGGCAGGCCGACCTTGTCGAGGTAGCGGCGGGCGCGGTCGTCGGCTTCCTGCTTGCTGACACCGAGTACCCGGCGCGGCGCCATGGTGATGTTTTCCAGCACCGTCATGTGGCTCCACAGGTTGAAGTGCTGGAACACCATGGCCAGGCGCGTGCGGATGCGCTGCAACTCGTCGGCGTCGGCCACGCGCATGCCGTGGTGATCCTTGATCATCTGGATCGACTGGCCGTCCAGGCTCATGGCGCCGTCGTTGGGTTGTTCGAGGAAATTGATGCAACGCAGGAAGGTACTTTTGCCCGAGCCGCTGGCGCCGATCAGGCTGATCACGTCGCCGGTCCTGGCCTTGAGCGAAACCCCTTTGAGCACCTCATGCTGGCCGTAGCTCTTGTGCAGGCCTTCAATGGTCAGTTTGTACATGGAGCAGGCATCCTCAAGGCGAAAGTAGGTAACCACTGCGGTAGGCTTCGGTCCCGGCGACATGGGCGATGACCATGCCGGCAGTGGCCATGCGACGCAGCGAGCGGGCGTATAGCAGCCCGGCATTACGGCAATGGACGGGGGTGACGGTGTCGTTGACCGGGTCGATGATCTCGGCGATCTGTTGCCCGGCCTCCATGTACTCGCCGGGCAGGGCGCTGTACACCAGCAGGCCGCCGACCGGCGTCGCCACCGGTTCGACGGCGGCCAACGGCGTGGCTGGGTAGGGCAGGTCGGGCAACGGCACCGGTTCGCCGTCGATGGCGCCGAAGCGGATCAGGTATTCGATCAAGGCCTGGCAGTCGAGGCTCGCCAGGCCATGGTTGACGTCACCCTGGCCGCGCAATTCGACGGTGACCGAAAAGCTTCCCAGGGGGATTTCGAATCGTTCTCCAAAACGCTCCTTGAGTTGCCACCAGAGCAGTGTGAAACACTCATCGAAGGATTGGCCGCCCGAGTCGGTGGCCAACAGGCTGGCCTCGGCACCGATGTAGCGTGCCAGCGGCTCGACCTGGGGCCAGGCTTCGGGCGTGGTGTAGAGGTGGGCCACGGCTTCGAAGTCGCAATGCAAGTCGAGCACCATGTCGGCGTCGCAGGCCAGTCGTTGCAGGACCAGGCGCTGGGATTGCAGTTGAGTGCCGGCGGTCTGCCGACTCAGGGCATCACGCAGGCTGGTGCGGATGAGCAACAGGTTGTGCTGCGGATCGTCGGTGAGCAGCTCTTCGATTTCGTTACCGATCTCTTCGCTCAGGTCGACGAAGCGGCGATTGAAATTCTGCCCACTCTCCAGTTCGTAGCGGCCCAGGGGCACATCCATCAATACCTGTTCAAGGCCGATGGGGTTGGCGACAGGCACCAGCACGATTTCGTACCGCAGGTGGCCGGACGCCTCGAGTTCGGCCAGGCGCTGCTTGAGGTGCCAGGCCACGAGCATGCCGGGCAGCTCATCGGCGTGCAGGGACGACTGGATATAGATTTTGCCCTCGGCTTTTTCCGGGCCGAAGTGGAAGCTGTGGATCTTGCGTGCGGTCCCCGGCAGCGGGGCCAGCAGGTCATGGATCTGGTGGCGCATTTACGTGTATGTCCTGGAACGGAAGCCTTAGTGGGTTGGGCCGAGAAAGGCCAGCCAGCGGCGTTCGGCGAGACGGAAGAGGCCCACCAGTGCAAACGTGACGGTCAGGTAGATCAACGCGGCGATCCCGAACGACTGGAACGTCAGGAATGTGGCCGAGTTGGCGTCTCGCGCGACTTTCAGTACATCGGGAACGGTAGCGGTGAACGCCACGGTCGTCGAGTGCAGCATCAGAATCACTTCGTTGCTGTAATACGGCAGTGAACGACGCAGGGCCGACGGCATGATCACGTAGGCGTAGAGCTTCCAGCCGGTCAAGCCGTAAGCCTTGGCCGCTTCGACCTCGCCATGGTTCATGCTGCGGATTGCCCCGGCAAAAATCTCCGTGGTGTACGCGCAAGTGTTCAAGGCGAAGGCCAGGATCGTGCAGTTCATCGCGTCGCGAAAGAAACTGTCGAGCACGGGTTGGGCGCGTACCGCCTCGATGCTGTAGATGCCGGTGTAGCAGATCAGCAGTTGGATGTAGAGCGGCGTGCCACGGAACAGGTAGGTATAGAACTGCACGGGCCAGCGGACGTAGAACTTGGATGAAACCCGGGCGATGGACAGCGGGATCGACACCACGAAGCCGATCAGCAACGAAGCGCTGAGCAGCCACAGGGTCATCGCCAGGCCCGTGATGTGGACGCCGTCGCTGTAGAGGAACGGTCGCCAGTATTCCTGCAGGAGTTCGATCATCGCACGGCCTCCCGGGCTCCGGCGGCGTAGCGGCGTTCGAGCCAGCGCAGGATGACATTGGATGCGCTGGTGATCAGCAGGTAGATCAACGCTGCCAGCACCAGGAAGTAGAACAGCTGGTAGGTGCTCTTGCCCGCGTCCTGTGCCGCCTTGACCAGGTCGGCCAGGCCGATGATCGACACCAGTGCGGTGGCCTTGAGCATCACCATCCAATTGTTGCCGATGCCCGGCAGGGCAAAGCGCATCATTTGCGGGAACACCACGTAGCGGAAACGCTGGCCACGCTTGAGGCCATAAGCCGTGGCCGCTTCGACCTGCCCGCGAGGCACCGCGAGGATCGCGCCGCGAAAGGTTTCGGTGAAGTACGCGCCATAAATGAAGCCCAGGGTGATGACCCCAGCGCCGAATGGGTTGATCTCGATGTATTCCCATTCCATGAAATCAGTAAAAGAAGTCAGCCAGGTTTGCAGGCTGTAGAAGATCAGCAGCATCAGCACCAGGTCGGGTACGCCGCGAATCAGCGTGGTGTAGAGCTGGGCTGGAATACGCAGCAGCTTGACGCTGGACAACTTGGCGCTGGCGCCCAGCAGGCCGAGCAAGACGCTTAACAGCAACGACAGGGCAGAGAGCTTGATCGTCATCCAGGTGCCTTGCATCAGCAGCGGGCCGAAGCCCTGCAGGCTGAAGGCCGAGAGCCCCAGATTTTGTAGGAGTTGTTCGAACATGGAAGGTGCCTTTGGCAGAAAAAAAGTGCCCACCCGAAACCGGGTGGGCACCGCACATTATTTGCCGCTGTACAGATTCAGATCGCCAAAGTGTTTTTTCTGGATTTCGGCGTACTTGCCGTCGTCGTGTAACGCTTTGATACCTTTATCCAAAAGTGCCTTCAGCTCTTTGTTACCTTTCTTGATACCGATAGCGGTCTTGGATGGCAGCAGTTCGCTGTCCACCGGCTTGCTGACTTCATAGCCTTCGCCTTTTGGCGATTTCAGGAAGCCCAGTTCGGCCTGGAGCATGTCCTGGATCGCGGCGTCGAGGCGGCCGGAGGTCAGGTCGGCGTAGACTTGGTCCTGGTTCTGGTAGGCCTGGGTCTTGACGCCGGCCTTGTCCAGCACGGCCTTGGCGTAGGCTTCCTGGATGGTGCCTTGCTCGTAGCCGACGGTCTTGCCCTTGAGCGAGGCAACATCTTCGCTCAGGCCCGAACCTTTCTTGAATACATAAGCCGTTGGGCCGGAGAACAGCTCGCTGGAGAAGTCGATGGCTTTTTCGCGGGCTGGGGTCACCGTCATGGACGAGATCACACCGTCGAATTTATTGGCCTTGAGGCCCGGGATCATGCCGTCGAAATCGCTTTCGACCCATTTGCATTTGACCTTCAGTTCTTCGCAGATCGCGTTGCCCAGGTCGATGTCGAAACCGACCAGGCTGCCGTCGGCGGCCTTGGATTCGAACGGGGCGTAGGACGGGTCGACACCAAAACGCAGTTCCTTGTATTCCTTGGCCGTGGCAGCGCCAGCAGCCATGCACAATGCCAGTGCAGAAAGGGTCAGCAGTGCTTTTTTCATTATCGAGTCCCTAAAACCAATTTGAGCGCTTGTGGCGCGTTGGATTGTTACCGGTGAAGGTCTGAACGGTATGACGGCATAAAGGTAGCAATTTCCGAACCATAGTGCCGAACAAGTGTTTTAAAAGCACTGGCGGCGGGTGACGGAACGCGATGGTGCGCGAGGGGGAGCGTACATCAAAAAGCGCACCGGGATGGAGCGTGCTGTTCGTTGGCTCTGCGCTTTTGTGGCGAGGGAGCTTGCTCCCGCTGGAGGCGCAGCCTCCCCACGCGGTGTGGCATACAGAACCAGAGGGCCGCTTCGCGCTGGAGCGCCAGCCCGGCCCAGCGGGAGCAAGCTCCCTCGCCACAAAGGGAGCGGTGTTATTTCAGCAGGTCCTGAAGTGTTGCCAGGGTGTCGGCCTCTTCGACGGTTTTATCCTGGCGCCAACGCAACATCCGTGGAAAGCGCACCGCGATCCCGCTCTTGTGGCGCTTGGACAAGGCGATGCCTTCGAAGCCCAATTCGAACACCAGGGTCGGCGTGACGCTGCTCACCGGGCCGAATTTTTCTACCGTGGTCTTGCGCACGATGCTGTCGACCTGGCGCATTTCCGCATCGGTCAGCCCTGAATAGGCCTTGGCGAACGGCACCAGGGTGCGCTCACGACTGCCCGGCGGGTTGTCCCACACGGCGAAGGTGTAGTCGCTGTACAGGCTGGCGCGTCGGCCATGGCCGCGTTGGGCATAGATCAATACCGCATCGACGCTGAACGGGTCGATTTTCCACTTCCACCACACCCCCATGTCTTTGGTCCGGCCCACCCCATACAGGGCGTTACGGGCCTTGAGCATCATGCCTTCGACGCCCAGGCTACGGGAGGCTTCGCGCTGGTGGGCGAGGTCGAGCCAGTCCCGGCCGGTCACGACGGGCGACGGCAACAACACCGGGCTGTGGCAGCGGGCGACCAGGGTTTCCAGCTGCTCGCGGCGCTCGGCCTGGGGCCGGCTGCGCCAGTCCTCGCCTTGCCATTCCAGCAGGTCGTAGGCCATCACCACCACGGGGGCGTCTTCAAGGATTTTCTTGCCCAGGGTCTTGCGACCGATACGTTGCTGCAACAAGGCGAAGGGCTGCACCGCCGGTTGTAGCGGCGCCTCCGGGTCGAAGGCGTCCTCGGTGACTGATTGCGGGGCTTTCCAGACCACGATTTCGCCATCGATCACCGTACCGTCGGGCAACGCCTGGGCCAGGGGATGCAATTCCGGAAAGCGTTCAGTCACCAAGTCCTCGCCTCGCGACCACACCCACAAATGTCCGTCGCGCTTGATCACCTGGGCGCGGATCCCGTCCCATTTCCATTCCACCTGCCAATCACTGGCCGGCCCCAGCAGTGAGTCGAATTGATCCACTGGCGCAGACAACGCATGGGCCAGGAAGAACGGATAAGGCTGGCCGCCGCGCTGGGCATGTTCGTCAGCGGATTCGATAGCGATCAGCTTGAGATAGCTGGCCGCTGTCGGTCGATGGGACAAATCGGTGTAGCCCACCAGCCGCTGAGCCACCCGTTTGCTGTCCAGGCCGGCCATGGCGGCGAGCGCCCGGGTCACCAACAGCTTGGACACGCCGACGCGGAAACTGCCGGTGATGAGTTTGATGCACAGCATCAGGCTTGGTCGGTCGAGCTGCGACCATAGCACCGGCAGTCGTTCGGCCAGTACTTCAGGCGACTCGCCGCGTAACGGCAGCAGCTTTTCTTCGATCCACCGCGCCAGGCCTTCGTCGGAACTGTGGGGCGACTCCGGCAACACCAGCGAGATGGTTTCGGCCAGGTCGCCCACGGCCTGGTAACTTTCCTCGAACAGCCACAACGACAAGCCGGACACCTGGACCGCCACCTCCCGAAGGATTTTCACTGGCACCAATTGCCGTGGCCGGCCGCCGGACAGGAAATACACCGCCCAGGCGGCGTCCTCGGCTGGCGCCTTGGCGAAATAATTCTGCATGGCGGCCAGCTTGGCGTTGCTGGAAGTGGTGGCGTCCAGTTCGGCGTACAGCTCGGCAAAGGCTTTCATGAAGCCTCCTCACCTGTGCCGACCGCCGAGGCGGCGTCTTCTTCATCGTCGCCGTACTCCGTGGTGAAGCCTTGGGCGTCGAGGCCTTGCTCGCGCAGGTGGCGCACCAGCACGGCAACCGACCCATGGGTCACCATGACCCGCTCCGCACCGGTCTGTTCAATCGCCCAGAGCAGGCCTGGCCAGTCGGCGTGGTCGGACAATACGAAGCCCCGGTCCACGCCACGGCGCCGACGCGTACCGCGCAAGCGCATCCAGCCGCTGGCAAACGCATCGCTGTAATCGCCGAACCGACGCATCCAGGTGCTGCCGCCGGCGGAGGGCGGGGCGATGACCAGGGCCTGGCCCATGATCGGATCGTTCTTTTTGACGTCGCCGGCGTAGAGCGTTGGCGGCAAATGCACCCCGGCTTCGCGATAGACCCGGTTTAGCGGCTCCACCGCACCGTGGGCGAGGATCGGCCCGAGGCTTGCGTCGATGCCATGGAGAATTCGCTGGGCCTTGCCGAAGGAATAGCAGAGCAACACGCTGGCCCGGCCAGCGGCAATGTTTTCGCGCCACCACTGGTTGATCTCATCGAAGACCTGTGCCTGGGGTTGCCAGCGATAGATCGGCAGGCCGAAGGTGGATTCGGTAATGAACGTATGACATTTCACTGGTTCGAACGGCGCACAGGTGCCGTCGGGCTCGACCTTGTAGTCGCCGGACGCCACCCACACTTCGCCTTGATACTCCAGCCGCACCTGGGCTGAGCCCAGCACATGGCCTGCAGGGTGAAAGCTCAAGGTGACGCCGTGATGTTGCAGGCGCTCGCCGTAGGGCAGGATTTGCAGATTGATGTCCTGGCCCAGTCGGGAGCGCAGGATGCCTTCGCCGGGTGCCGCTGCCAGGTAGTGCTGGTTGCCGCCGCGCGCATGGTCACCGTGGGCGTGGGTAATGACCGAACGTTCCACTGGGCGCCAGGGATCGATGTAGAAATCTCCCGGCGGACAATACAGGCCTTCGGGGCGGGCAATGACAAGATCCATGCGGTTACCGGGGCGATGGGCTTGTCTGGTAGAGGTGGGGGCGAGGGGAGAAGTTCGATTGGGTTTCGGTGGGGAACAAGCGACAGCATGGGCAACTGTGGCGAGGGGATTCATCCCCGTTGGGCTGCGAAGCAGACCTCGAGACACCCAGCCCATTTTTGATACACCGAATGGTCTGGCTTTAGGGCTGCTCCGCAGCCCAACGGGGATAAATCCCCTCGCCACAATGGGAAATCTATTTACCGGGCACCAACGTCAACCGTGTCTTGCCATACGCCCGGTCGAAGTTCTGCGGTTGCAACGGCACGCTCTGGTATTGCCCCTTAATCCACGGATCAACACCGTTCAGGTAGCTCGGGCTGGCCGGGTTGCCCGACTGGCCTGCGCCGCCCTGGAGCGTCAATGGCTCGGGTTGGCTGAAGTCAACGAGAAAACGCGTGGCCGGCGCCACGGTCGTGTTGAAGTCCTGGCCCCAGGCGAACGCGGCAGTGTTGAGCGTGGTGGCGTCACCACCCGCCGCCAGCGGCCCCCGTACGACCTGGCCGCTGGCATTTGTCCACTCATAACGATGCAGTTTGCCCCACTGCCAGGCGGTGTGATCGCTGCCCAACTGGCTGTCGCCGATGCTGATGGCCGCCGCGAGGCTACGGGCCAGGATCGCCGCCTTGTCTTCTTTCTGCGGCGTGCGGACGTCGTCCCAGAATGGGCTGTCCTCGCGACCGAGCAGATGATCGGCCTGCGCCGAGTAGGACAACTGGCCGTTGGCAACCAGCGCTTTCCACGCCGGGCTGCTTTCCGGACCCAATTCGTCGAGGAAAACCTGCTTCATGCTTTCTTGCAGGAACAGCTCATAGATCGCCGCGTCGGTGGAAACCGGACTGAGCCTGCCGTCGAACGCCATCAGCCGGGTATAGGCCTCGCGAGCCTTGGCCCGGTCCGCCACCGGCAGGGCTTCGATCGCCTGTTTCAGCGGCTGGGCCATGCCCGGGGCTTCGAAGGTTTTCTTGAGTTTGGCCGCGAAGGTCGTGGTCTGGTCATATTGCATGGCGCTCAGGCTGCGAACGTCGTGCTTGCCCGCACCGGCCAGTTCGGCGAGGCGCTCGCCACGCTCCGGCGTCGCCCAGGAATTGGACAACTGCATGCCGTAGCCGTGAGGGATGACGCGCTGGTTGGCGGTGCCAAGCCACCCCTGGGCTGGATCCTGGTCGTACGGGTGCAGCATCGGGTCGGCATAGCCGTCCCAATCATAGCGCCCGTCCCAGCCCGGCGACGGCAGCAGGCCCTCGCCTTCGCGACGGTTCGGATAACGGCCGGTGACTTGCCAGCCAATGTTGCGCGCGTCGGCAAACACCATGTTCACCGCCAACGCGCGGATTTCCCGGCTGGCATCCGAGGCTTTCTCGACGTTTTTCGAGCGCGACAGATCAAAGAGCGCGTCCAGGGTCTTGTCGTCGGTGAAACTCGGCAGTTGCAAGGCCAGCCCCAGGCCGTTGGCCATGGCCGGACCCTGGGCACTGTTGAGCAGGGACCCGTGGCGGGTTTCATAGACGGCTTCGCGAATAGACCGTTGGCCCTTGATGAAATAGGTTTCGTTGCGCACGGCTACCGGCTGCCATTTGCTATTGACTTCGTAGGACAGGCCGTTACCTTGGCGTCGGATTTTTTCCAGGAACAGATCCTGGTTGTCACCAAGAACGCTGCTCATGCTCCACGCCACGTTACCGTTGAAACCCGCCAGGATGAGCGGAATACCTGCTATGGATAGCCCGGCCGCCTGATACTTGGGCGCGCGGATCTGCACCGGGCTCCAGAGCGACGGCACGCCCAGCGGACCATGACTGTCACTGGCCAACAGGCTTTTGCCATTGCGACTGCGTTGTGGGGCGATGGCCCAGTTGCTTGAAAACGCTGAGCCCATCAGATTCAGATCGGCCAACTGGGCGCCAGCCTTGCTGATTTCAGCCAGGCCTGGAACCTGGCCGTTGAGCCGGACACCTTGAAGCTTCTCGCCTTCCGCCTGCGGCAAGGGTTCATCCGGGTAGGACGGGCTCAGCCAGGCCAGTTTGTCGTTGGTCACGCCCTGGGCCAGCACCAAGGTCGAGATTTCTTCCGGCAAGTTGGCCGATTGGCTGAAATTCAGCAGGCAGAACAGCAGCGCCGAGTCTTCCGGTTTCCAGTATTCAGGCTTGTAGCCAGTGGCAGCCAGGTCCGAGGGCAGCTTGTCGCGATAGCGGAACAGGTAGGCGTTGACGCCCCGCGCATAGACTTCAAAGAAACGCTTGATGCGTGGCGATGATGCCTTGTACAGCTCGTCGGCACTTTTCTTCAGGTTCACCGCACGCATGTAGCGGTCGATATCCAACCGTTCGGCACCGGACATTTCCGCCAATCGGCCCTGGGCAAGCAGGCGCAGGGTGGCCATTTGCGTGATCCGGTCGCTGGCATGGACATAGCCGAGGGCGAACAGGGCGTCGTGGAAGCTGTTGCTCTCGATCAGCGGCATGCCCGTGGCGTTGCGCCGAACCGAGACATTTTGCGCCAGCCCCTTGAGCGGTTGTACGCCGGTGGTGGGCGGGACAGTGTCCTGGGTATTCCAGGCCTGGCAACCGCTCAAGCCGAGCACGCTGGCCACTGCTGCGGCAACGCCGAGCTTGGGGATGAAGGAAATCGAGGCTGGCGAGGCCATGGCAAAGCTCCTGCGGGAGGGGGTGGCACAATAAAGGCGCTACGTTAGTGAGCAGGAGGAGGGCGCGCAAGCCGGTGGTGGGGTTATTTGTTGATTTGGCGATGAAAGCCCGGAATGGCCTGTGACTTCACGGGACGATTGATGACTTGCTTGTATGAAAAGGTGATGTTCAAGTGTTGGAAAACCCAACGATTGAGCATGAGAAAACCGGCATGGAGCTAAGAGAAAACGCAGCGCTTGTCCTCATTGACCAACAAAAAGGCATCCTCCACCCCAAGCTCGGCCCTCGCAACAATCCCGAAGCGGAGTTGCGTATGTTGGAATTGCTTGCCCGCTGGCGAGATTCGGCGCGGCCAGTCGTCCACGTCCATCACCTTTCCCGCTCCGAGGATTCGGTTTTCTGGCCTGGGCAATCTGGCGTGGAGGTCCAGGAGCGGTTCGAGCCGATAGCTGGGGAGCGATTGATTCAGAAGCAAGTGCCGGATTCCTTTTGCGGCACGACCCTGGAGGCAGATTTGCGCGGTGCCGGAATCGGACAGTTAGTGATCGTTGGCGTGGCGACGAACAACTCGGTGGAGTCCACCGCTCGCACGGCGGGCAATCTGGGATTCGACACCTGGGTGGCCGAAGATGCCTGTTTCACTTTCGACAAGGCCGATTACTTTGGCATTGCCCGTTCGGCTGCCGAGGTGCACGCAATGTCATTGGCGAATCTGCACGGGGAATACGCGACGGTGGTAAGTGTGGAGCGGATCTTGCGGGCGGGCTGAAACGCGGGTATTGGATGTTCCGGCCTCATCGCGAGCAAGCTCGCTCCCACTGGTTCTGTGACGTTCACAAATCCCTGTGGGAGCGAGCTTGCTCGCGATGGCGGTCTGACAGACTAAAAATCTTCAGTTCGGAGCATCAAGCCCCGTGGCACTTCTTGAATTTCTTGCCATTGCCACATGGGCAAGGGTCGTTGCGGCCGACGTCCTTCAGGGCGTTGCGCACGGGTTCCTGGTGGGCGTGGCCGCAGTTCGGGCCGTGGACGTGGCCATGGTCGTGATGGTGGTCATGGTCGTGATCGTGATTGCAATCAGGGCCGTGGACGTGGGGTTGTTGGGTCATCGGGGTTACTCCGCAATAAAATCGGCGGCGATTATCACGCCATTGCGCTCCAGGTGCACGTAGTCGGCGATGAATAAACCGGTTTCCAGCTCCCCCTCCAGGCGATAGGGGATCTGTTGTCGTGGTTTTTCCAACAATTTCACCACTTCCCGGACTTGCGGCCACAGGTTGGTACGGATCGGCACCTTAAAATAGGCGCTGTGCCGCGGAGTCACGGTGAACCAATGCTCATGCTCTCCTTCGGTCAGCAAGAGATCGCCCAGGTGGATCCGATAAGTCAGGCCGCGCACGGTGAGGTCGCTGTCGCCGGGATTGTCGACGCGAAAGTGCAGCATGAACTTCTGCTCCAGCAGTCGTGCCCGCACCACCTCGACCTTGACCAGATGCACTTGCGGTTCAGGCGCCTCCTCACCTCGCCAGGACGCGCAACCGCCGAGCCCGACGAACAACAGCAGGCAAGTGATGCGGAGCAAGCGTGATGTCTGGGTCATGTCCGTACCTCGGGTTTATCCCCAGTCTAGTCCCCCTGGCCTGAGGATGAGCGTCGGACGTTTCCGAAATCAGCGATTGAAATAGCCGGCGCAGCACTTCTTGAATTTATGCCCGCTGCCGCACGGGCAACTGTCGTTGCGGCCAGTCTTGACCGGCACGGTGGGGTCGATGAAGTACCATCGCCCGCCGTTCTGCACGAACGAAGACTGCTCCCGATGGCTGTGCTCGCCCTGGCTGTCGTGCCAGCGAGCGGTAAACGTGACGAAGGCATGTTCGGGTTGACCACCGAATACCTCGCTGCTTTCCACTTCCAGCCCCAGCCAGGTGCTGCTGGCACTCCATTCGCCGATAGCTTGGCGATCGAGGCCATCCTGCTGGGCCGGGAGCGTGGTGCCGACAAGGTAATCCACCAGGCCCAACACATAGGCGCTGTAGCGCGAGCGCATCAAGGCTTCGGCACAAGGCGCCGGATGACCGTCGTGGTAATGGCCACAGCAGGCGTCCAGCGCGTTGCCGCTGCCGCAGGGGCAAATGGTTGTGTGCAGGCTTGTATCCACAGCTACCACCAGTATTTTCCAAAATTTTCAGGGTTGGCCCAGAAGCGTGAGTTGAGCCAGTCGGGCACCTGTTTGTATTCAAGCAGATCGTAGGTGAACAGGGTCAGCACCTGGTCCTCGCGCTGAAAGCGCTCGCTGGCCTGCAGGGCCAGGGAAAAAAAATCCGTCTCTTGCCAGCCACAGGCGTTGAGATCTGCCAGCACCGCGATCCGGCTGGCGTTGAGATTGCGAATGCCGCCCAGCAGGTTCAGACCGTCGCGCTTGGGCAAATGCTCCAGACAATCGAGCGCCAAGGCCAGGTCAAAACGCTGCGCCGCCACGTCCGCCGGCAATGCGCCGGGGCCGGCGTGGACCACTTCGGTTGTGGGATGGGCCTGCTGGAACGCCTCCAGGGCAGGAAAACTGCTGGCGCCGATCAACAACAGCCTTTGCGGGGCGTAACGGTCAAGCACGGAGGCCAGTGCTTGCTGGGGCGTGCGCGAAGAGATGGCTACGGTCATCGAAGTTCCTCAATCAGAACCGCCACGATAGCGTGCGCTGGGATCACGGCCTAGAGCGGTTGTCATTAAAACTCATCGAAGCGCCGCAAACACGGACCCAAACCGGATATGGCCGGTTGCTGGCGCAGATCGGCAGTCGGGTCTTTACTCCCCTGAATCGGCGCAAAAGCCGATCCTTCAAGGAGAAAACCCGATGAGCATAGTTCGGACAGCGTTACCCCTGGTGCTGCTAACCAGTGTGTTGACTGGTTGCGCAGGTTTGCAGAAAACCGACTGGCCGACCTGTGCGGCCGTCGGGGGGGCAATTGGTGCGGGATTAGGCGCCATAGAAAGCACTTCGTGGGCTGGCGGCGGCGCTTTGTACGTAGGCGGCATGGCGGCGGCTTATTGCTGGGTGCATGGCGACGGCGACGAGGACGGCGATGGTGTCCCGGACAGCCGCGACAAGTGCCCAGGCACGCCGAAGGGCGTGCAAGTCGATGCCGACGGCTGCCCACCGCCCGCTCCGGCGCCAATGGCCGAGGAGCCTGTGGTGGTCAAGGAAGAAACCATCGTGGTTCGCGATGTGCACTTCGAATTCAACAAGGCCACGCTGACGCCGGCCGACAAGGACGTGCTCAGCACCATCGCGACCCGGTTGAAGCAGGAAAGCTCCACCGCGCAACTGCGCGTGACTGGCCACACCGACAGCGTTGGCAGCGATGCCTACAACCAGAAGCTGTCGGAAAAACGGGCCAATTCAGTGGTTCAATACCTGGTCGACAGCGGTGTGCCTCGCGCCAGTTTCGTCTCCGTGGCGGGCGCCGGGGAAAGCCAGCCGGTCGCGGATAACAAAACCGCCGATGGACGCGCGATGAACCGCCGTACCGAAATCAAGATAAACCGCTGAAACCCTTGTCATCCGCGGCTTGTACAGTCGCGGATGCGGGTCTTTACTCCTGTGTGACCGGTATGGGCCGGTGACACAGGAGCATTCATCATGAAGGTTCTCATCAGGGTTGCCTTACCGGTACTGCTGGCCAGCGGTCTGTTGTCCGGTTGCGCCACTCACAGCGACGGCAGCGCACCTCTCAACCAGCGCACCTGGCCGATCTGCAGCTTGATCGGTGGGTTGGTCGGCGGCGGGCTGGGCGCCATCGAAAGCAGCGGCTGGGCCGCTGGCGGCGCGGCGTTGGGTCTGCTCGGCGGCGGCTTGATCTGTTACGCCCAGGATGGCGATGAAGACGGCGACGGTGTATTCGATCGCCGCGACCGCTGTCCCGATACACCGGCCGACACGCCTGTCGAACACCATGGTTGCCCGCTGCCGCAATATCCGGCCAGCGCCCCACCGGTCGAACCGCAAGCGCCGGCCAGTGAAGTCATTACCCTTAATGACGCAGGCAAGGTGCTGTTTGATTTTGATAGATCCGATCTCACGGCGGCAGCGCGAAGTCAGCTCGATGGGCTGATGGGCAAGCTGAGCCATGCCAATGTCGCCAGCATCCGCGTGGTCGGCCATACCGACAGCGTCGGTACCGATGCCTATAACGAAGGGCTGTCCGAGCGTCGGGCCAGCAGCGTCGTGGAATATTTGCTGACCCAGGGCCTGGCTCCGGAAAAACTCACCAGCGAGGGCAAGGGCGAAAGCGAACCGGTGGCCGACAACGAGACCGAGGAAGGGCGCGCCCAGAACCGTCGCGTGGAGTTGCATATTCAGCGTTGAGTCCATGGATTGCGTTGACACAGCACCGCCGAGTCGTGATGCGAGCGACTCGGCGGACGCCGGTCGACGCCAGGATTAAATTTGTCCCGCCCTCTGGCTTATCCAGCGCGCAAGCCGTTAATGTGCGCCAAACAATAATGTCCGTCGGAGGGCCATATGAAGGTGTTTTGGGGGCTGGGGCGTTTACTGACGCTGCTGTTCTGGCTGGTGGTGCTGGTTAACCTGATCATGCCATTCGTCCATCCGCTGCATCTGTTGGTCAATTTCGCCGGTGCGTTTTTACTGGTTCTCCATGTGCTTGAACTGCTGTGGTTCAGGGCCAGCTTTCGTGGCCGTCCCGCCCCTGGTCGTGATCGCCTCCGAGTGTTGATGTTCGGCATCTTCCACCTGCAAACCCTTCCGACCGCGCCAGAGGCTTCCCATGCGTAAATTGTGTCTGCTTGCAGCATTTGTGTGCCCAATGGCGAGCGCTCAAGTGGTCCAGGTCGAAAGCAACTCATTGGTGCGCCTGCCCAACACCACCAGTTCGCTGACGCTGGAGCGCTTGGACGTCGCTGATTTCGGCACGTTGCTCGTGCCCTCGAACGTTACGGAACTGTCCGTCGGACAATTGCACCTGGGGCGCGAGGCGCGGATTGCGATCGTGCCGGCGCAACAGGCGTTGGAATTGAAAGTGGCCCAGGCCGAATTGGCCGAGGGAAGCCAGATCGCGGCTCGCGGCGCGCCGGGCACCTATACGAAGGCGGCGCGGCCGGGGCGCAATCTCAATTTGCGCTTCAATGCGTTGAACGCGCCCCTGCTGTCGGTGGACGCGCGGGGTGGAACGGGGGCGCCAGGTTACGTGGGCCTGGACGGCGCCAACGGACAGGCGCCAGGGTGCACCTGGGGGTCGGCTGGCCGCGGTGCCGACGGCAGCAATGGCGGTGATGGCCAGCCGGGCGCGGCCGGCGCGCTGGTTCGACTTGAGTTGCCCCGGGCCTACCCGGACGAGCAAATCAAGGTGACGGTGGACGGTGGCGCCGGTGGCCCGGCCGGTCACGGTGGCAAACCCGGCGCAGGCGGCAAGGCCAAGGGTTGCCTGGTCTATACCGCCGACGGCGGCAAGAGCGGCCGTCCTGGCGCCGATGGCCAGCCTGGGCCTGCCGGAGCGGAAGGCGCGGTGACGGTGCAGCGGTTCTAAAGAAACATCCTGATTCAGACCTGTGAAAGACCTGTGGGAGCGAGCTTGCTCGCGATAGCGTTGTTTAAGTCGATGAAGTATCCTCTGATACACCGTCATCGCGAGCAAGCTCGCTCCCACAGGGCTATATGTGATTTTCAGAACATTGGCCGCGCCGCGCCAATCGCCACCACCAGCAAGCCAATCAACAAATTGATCCCCACCAATCGCCGAATCTTCCCCAGTACCGCCGCACCCGTTGGCCAGTCCTGCGCCGTCACCGCGTTACGCAATGCGGGCAGTTGCAAGCCCTGGATACGAATGAACAGCGCCGTCATCACCACGTACAAGCCCATCATCACCTGGACATAACGTGGCGCGGTTTCGAAACCGGCGAAGCGCATGTGGATCAGGCCCACGCCGCTGATCGGCAGCAGCACCACGGCGATCCAGACCCAGACAAAAAAACGCTGAAACACTTCTACCCACAATTTCAGCCGGGCAGGGCCTTCAAGCGCCGTGATTGCGGCGGGACGCAGGACCATCCAGGCGAAAAACATGCCGCCGACCCAGACCAGGGCCGCCAGTAAATGCAGGGTGTAGACAAGGGCAAAGGGTGTCATTGGGTCACTCCGTTCTGCGCAGGATTCATTAGCGGGGTATGATAGCCGCCGATCCGAACCACTGAAAATTTATCCAGCGTTTTTTGCGCCCGACCATTCATGATCAGCACCGAACTCAAAACCACGATCCAGGGCGCCTATTCGCGTTTTCTCGAAGCCAAGAGCCTCAAACCGCGATATGGCCAGCGCCTGATGATTGCCGAAGTGGCAAAAGTCCTGGGTGACATCGACACCGACGACGAAGGCCGGCGCAGTGGCGAACCGGCCGTCGTGGCGGTGGAGGCCGGCACCGGTACTGGCAAGACCGTGGCCTACAGCCTGGCGGCCATTCCTACCGCCAAGGCTGCCGGCAAGCGCCTGGTCATCGCCACGGCCACTGTCGCCCTGCAGGAGCAGATCGTCTACAAGGACCTGCCTGACCTGATGCGCAACAGCGGGCTGAACTTCAGCTTCGCCCTGGCCAAGGGCCGCGGCCGATACATGTGCCTGTCCAAGCTCGACATGTTGCTCCAGGAAGGCCATGCGCAGACCGCCACGGCCCAGTTGTTCGAAGAAGAAGGCTTCAAGATCGAAGTTGATGAAGCCAGCCAGAAGCTGTTCACCAGCATGATCGAGAAACTCGCCGGCAATAAATGGGACGGCGACCGCGACAGTTGGTCTACGGCCCTGGAAGATGCCGACTGGTCCCGCCTGACCACCGACCATAGCCAGTGCACCAACCGCCATTGCCCGAACTTCGGCCAGTGCGCCTTCTACAAGGCCCGCGAAGGCATGGGCAAGGTCGACGTCATCGTCACCAACCACGACATGGTCCTGGCCGACCTGGCCCTTGGCGGCGGTGCGGTGCTGCCGGACCCGCGCGACACGATCTACGTGTTCGACGAAGGCCATCACCTGCCGGACAAGGCGATCGGGCATTTCGCCCATTACACCCGGCTGCGTTCCACCGCCGACTGGCTGGAAACCACCGCCAAGAACCTCACCAAACTGCTGGCCCAGCATCCGTTGCCGGGTGACCTGGGCAAGTTCATCGAGCAGGTGCCGGAGCTGGCGCGGGAGATCAAGACGAACCAGCAGTTCATGTTCACTGCCTGTGAACAGGTTGCGGACTTCAAGCCCGGCGAAGACGTCGAGGGCCGCGAGCGGCCACGGCATCGGTTTGTCGGCGGGGTGATCCCCGAGCATATGCGTGAAATGGGCATCGAACTCAAGAAAGGCTTTGCCCGCTTGACCGACCTGTTCACCCGCCTGACCGACCTGCTCAAGGAGGGCATGGATGGCGAGGTCAACATCGGGATCGCCAGCAACCAGGCCGAGGAGTGGTACCCGCTGTTTGGCAGCCTGCTGTCCCGCTCGCAGGGCAACTGGGAACTGTGGACGGCTTTCACCACGGAAGACCCGGAAGACAATCCGCCGATGGCGCGTTGGCTGACCCTGGCCGAAAGCGGTTCGCTGTTCGACATCGAGGTCAATGCCAGCCCGATCCTGGCGGCGGAGATGCTGCGTCGCAACCTGTGGAACGTGGCCTACGGCGCGCTGGTGACATCCGCTACGCTGACTGCCCTGGGCACGTTCGACCGCTTCCGCATGCGCGCCGGGCTGCCGAAAAAAGCCGTGACCGCTGTGGTCCCGAGTCCATTCCATCATGCCGATGCCGGTGTGTTGCGGGTACCTGACCTCAAGGCCGATCCACGGGACGCCGCCGCCCATACGGCCGCGATCATTCGCGACCTGCCAGAGTTGGTGGAGGGATCGCGAGGCACCCTGGTGCTGTTTTCCTCGCGCAAGCAGATGCAGGACGTCTTCGATGGGCTTGACCGTGATTGGCGCAAGCAAGTGTTCATCCAGGGCAACCTGTCGAAGCAGGAAACCTTGAACAAGCACAAGGCGCGGGTCGATGGCGGCGATTCCAGCGTACTGTTTGGCCTGGCCAGCTTCGCCGAAGGGGTGGATTTGCCCGGCGCCTACTGCGAACACGTGGTGATCGCCAAGATTCCTTTCTCGGTCCCGGACGACCCGGTGGAAGCCGCATTGGCCGAATGGATCGAAGCCCGGGGCGGCAATCCGTTCATGGAAATTTCCGTGCCGGACGCTTCGCTGAAACTGGTCCAGGCCTGCGGTCGCCTGCTGCGTACCGAGGAAGACCGCGGCACCATCACCTTGCTTGACCGCAGGCTGGTGACCCAACGCTACGGCAAGGCAATCCTCAATGCGCTGCCGCCGTTTCGGCGGGAGATTTCCTGAATCCCGTTGCCACAACCAGCCGTCTCGGGAAGGTTCACAAAAACACCAATGGCTGAAACAATGCCAGCCACCTGAAAAAGTCTTTGTTTCAACGGAGTTGCGGGTGCAAATTCAAGGTCATTACGAGCTTCAGTTCGAGTCGGTGCGTGAAGCATTCGCCGCGCTGTTCGACGATCCCCAGGAACGTGGCGCTGCGTTGTGCATCCAGGTGGGTGGCCGCACCGTTATCGACATCTGGGCCGGCACCGCCGACAAGGATGGCAGTGAAGCCTGGCACAGCGACACCATCGCCAACCTGTTCTCCTGCACCAAGACATTCACCGCCGTCACGGCCCTGCAGTTGGTGGCCGAGGGCAAGTTGCAGCTGGATGCCCCGGTCGCGCGCTATTGGCCTGAATTCGCCGCGGCCGGCAAACAGTCCGTCACCCTGCGCCAGTTGCTCTGCCACCAGGCAGGTCTACCGGCGCTGAGAGAACTGCTGGCGCCAGAAGCACTTTATAACTGGCAGGTCATGGTCGATGTCCTAGCCGCTGAAGCACCTTGGTGGACGCCGGGCGAAGGCCACGGTTATGCCGCGATCACCTACGGCTGGCTGGTCGGCGAACTGCTGCGCAGGGCCGATGGCCGTGGGCCGGGGGAATCCATCGTGGCGCGGGTCGCCAAACCCTTGGGCCTGGATTTTCACGTTGGCCTGGCCGACGAAGAGTTTCATCGCGTGGCGCATATCGCCCGGGGCAAAGGCAACGTCGGCGACGCAGCGGCCCAGCGCCTGTTGCAAGTGACGATGCGCGAGCCCACGGCGATGACCACCCGGGCCTTCACCAACCCGCCATCGATCATGACCAGCACCAACAAGCCCGAATGGCGGCGTATGCAGCAACCGGCAGCGAATGGCCATGGCAACGCCCGCAGTCTCGCGGGATTCTACGCCGGCCTGCTCGACGGCAGCCTGCTGGAAGGTGAAATGCTCGACGAGCTGACCCGCCAGCACAGCTTCGGCGAGGACAAGACTTTATTGACCCAGACCCGCTTCGGCCTGGGCTGCATGCTCGATCAACCGGATGTGCCAAACGCGACCTTTGGCCTGGGCCCGCGAGCGTTTGGTCACCCTGGGGCGGGAGGCTCCCTCGGTTTTGCCGACCCGGAACATGACGTCGCGTTCGGTTTCGTGACCAATACACTCGGGCCCTATGTCTTGATGGATCCCCGTGCGCAGAACCTTGCGAAGGTGCTTGCCACTTGTCTATAAAGCGCCACTGAAGTGAGTGGATACAGGAACCTCGTGTTCCTTTCGGTTTCCAAGCGTCTGTTTATGCGGCCGGAACATGGCCTTTGTTTTTTCATTTAGATCATTTTGTGGATTATCCAATGTCATCGAACAAAACCCTCGCTCTGGCGCTGTGCTTCGCTATTACCGGTTGCGCACAAAATCCACAAAATGATGCCGAGGGCGGCAGCGGCTGGTGGCCTTTCGGGTCGTCCGACAAGGTTGCGAGCAAGGATCCGGCCCCGGAGACTCCTGTGAAACCCGCCGCTGTTGCACCTCAGGCGAAAGCCGAAGCCGAGAGCAACGGTAAATGGTGGTGGCCATTCGGCGGCAAGGATCAGGAAACCGCCAAGGCGGTGCCGATGCCTGACCCTAAAGTCACCCAGGCCTGGCTCGACGACTATGAGCCGAAGCTGCGCACCGCCATCAAGGACAGCAAGCTTGAGCTGGAGCGTCGCGATAACGTGCTGGTGGTCACGGCGCCCGTGGACGGCTCGTTCAACCCTGACCGTCCGGCCATGCTGCTACCGGTGACACTCGGCCCGTTCACCCGTGTCGCCAAGGTACTTGAAGCTGATCCGAAAACCGCCGTGCTGATCCTCGGCCACGCTGATACGTCCGGCGCGGCGCCAGCCAATCTGAAGCTCAGCCAGGAACGTGCCCAGTCCGTCGCTGCGATTTTCCGCCTCAGCGGACTGCAGCGCGATCGGCTGATGCTGCGCGGCATGGGCTCGGTGGCGCCACGTGCGGCCAACGACAGTGTTGAAGGTCGAGCCTTGAACCGTCGTGTGGAGCTGTTGGTCACCCCGGCAAATACCATGGTTGCCTTGCTGAGCAAATACAACATGCCGGCCCCTGCACCGGTGACGATGGTCGCAGCCCAGGATGTGAAGCCGGCGACCCCGGCCCCAGCCGTTGCGCCGAAAAAAGCCGCAGCCCCGGTCACCAAGAAAGCTGCGGCCAAGAAGGCTCCTGCGAAGACACCTGCGAAGAAAAGCCCGGCCAAGAAGGCCACCCCGGCGAAGAAACCAGAGCCGGCCAAGGCTGCGACCGATGCGAAAAAAGTCGCTGCCGCCGACACCCCAAAACAGTGATTGGCTGATCACAAGGAACGCGCCATGACCCAAGTGCTGGCTGATATGCGTCGTGACTACACCCGCGATGGCTTGACCGAGGCACAAGCCCCGGGCGAGCCGTTCGCGCTTTTCCACCAATGGTTCGCCGACGCGGTGAAAACCGAACAGGCCCCGGTGGAGGCCAACGCCATGACCCTGGCGACCGTGGATGCGGACGGTCGTCCCCACTGTCGGATCCTGCTGCTCAAGGGACTGGATGCCCAGGGCTTCACATTCTTCACCAACTACGACAGCGCCAAAGGGCAACAGATCGCCGCGAATCCATTCGCAGCCATGACGTTTTTCTGGCCGACCCTGGAGCGCCAGGTGCGCATCGAAGGCAAGGTTGTGAAAGTCTCTGCGCAGGAATCGGACGCGTACTACCAGGTTCGGCCGCTGGGCAGTCGCCTCGGTGCCTGGGCTTCACCCCAGAGCCGGGTAATCGCCGGACGCGGCGAGCTTGAGGACCTGCTCAAGGCCACCGAGCAGCGCTTCAGCGACAACCAACCCCATTGCCCCGAGCATTGGGGCGGTTATCGCCTGCTGCCCGAGCGTATCGAGTTCTGGCAGGGCCGCCCGAGCCGCCTTCACGACCGTCTCAACTACCGTCTTCAAGGGGCGGACTGGATTCGTGAGCGCCTGGCGCCGTGACATCCGGATAACCTGCCGCGGCGGCCTGGAGCCATTGCGGCAGGTCCCGCCGCTTGATTCGTTGTTCACCGGCGCGAGCCAATTGTTCCAACATGTAGCTTTTCTTCTGCTCGTCCTGCCCCGCCAGTGACAACGCCAGGTCACGGTCCGCCCAACGTTTGATGCGTACGTACAGCCACCAGTGGAAGTACAGGCCGGCCAAGGTGGTCGCGATAATGATGAAGTAATCCATGAAAAATCCTGGGTCGGTGACGCAGACTTTTGAAATTGGCGCTACTGTGTGATGAATTTTTTCGGGTGCGCCTGTATCCCACCTGAATGAAAGCAGATTTTCCCGGTGAAGCCGTGACAGGCGTCAAGCCGGGGAGTTTAATGGATCCCTGTCTTTTGGAGTTGATGCTATGCGTAAGTCTGTTTTGCTGGTTGCTTCCTTTTCCACGATGGCGATGTTGCTCACTGGCTGTCAGTCGAGCCTGACCGGTGACTCCTATTCCCGTGACGAAGCGCGTCGCGTCCAGACGATTCGTATGGGGACCATCGAATCCCTGCGCCCGGTCAAGATCGAAGGCACCAAGACCCCGATCGGCGGAGCTGCCGGTGCGGTGGTCGGCGGCGTAGGTGGCAGCGCCATCGGTGGTGGCCGCGGCAGCATCGTCGCCGCCGTCATCGGTGCAGTGGCCGGCGGCCTGATCGGCTCCGCCACTGAAGAAGGTTTGACCCGTACCCAGGGTGTTGAAATTACCGTTCGTGAAGATGACGGCAGCATGCGTGCCTATGTGCAGCAGGTTCAGGAGAATGAAGTGTTCCGCGTAGGTGAGCGGGTGCGGATTTCCACCGTGGGTGGCACGAGTCGCGTATCGCACTAAGTTGGTTTGTTTCGTAGGAGCCGGTATCTATAGAGCAGTGGCCATATCCGTTTCTTTGGTTACGCCTACTTAAGGTTCCGCTCTTACAGCGGGTCACTTTTGAGAAGCCCGGAAGCCGGCCCAGTCAAAAGTAACCCAAACGCTTTTGCCCCACCACTCGGTGCTTCGCTCCGGCCATCGTGGTTAACGGGGCGCCGAAATCTACGTCCATCCCGAGGCGGCCTTCGGGCCGACCTGGTTCTTGGTGGGGACCGCGTTTCCCCTGTGGGAGCGAGCCTGCTCGCGAAGGCGTTGTCACAGTCGATGATGATGTGGATGCACTGGCCTCTTCGCGAGCAGACTCGCTCCCACAGGGTTCTGCGGCGTATGTGCATCGGGTGGCTGCTGAAGATCCAATGTGGGAGCGAGCTTGCTCGCGATAGCGGTCGCTCAGCTACACATATCTGGCTGATGCCCGGCTGTTGCTGTTGCTGTTGCTGTTGCTGTTGCTCTGCTTTTGATCTTGATCTTGATCTTGATGCCCCGTTAAACCACGCTGGCCGAACGCAGGCATTGCGCAGTGGGCATCCCGGCATGGATGCCGGGATAGCCGCGCAGGGCCATGGATGGCCCATCGCGGCGGGCCCACGGAGCAATGCCGGAGTGAGGGCACACCGAGCCTAGGCGAGGTGCCGAGTGGTGGGGCAGAGCGTTTTTGCTTACTTTTGGCGCTCTTCCAAAAGTGAGCCGCCGTAAGGGCGGAACCCTAAGCGGCCGTGACCGCAGAGACGGATATGTACACCATCACGAAGCCGTCACAGGGGGCCTGCGACTGGCCATAGCCGTAACCCCATACCCAATCAACGCCGCCAGGATCGACCCGGTAAGAATCCCCATCCGATCCATGCCCGCGTACTCACTCACACCCGGCTCAAACGCCAGGGAACCCACGAACAGACTCATCGTAAAGCCGATCCCGCAAAGTATCGCCACCCCCAGCACCTGGCCCCAGTTCGCGCCGCTGGGCAGGCTGGCGATGCCGATCTTGACGGCCAGCCAGGTCAGGCCGAACACGCCGACGGTCTTGCCAAGCAACAGACCGATCGCAATGCCCATCGGCACATGGTGAGTGAAGCTCTCCACCGTGACGCCACTCAGCGACAGACCGGCGTTGGCGAAGGCAAACAACGGCAGGATGCCGTAGGCCACCCAGGGATGCAGGGCATGCTCCAGCGTCAACAACGGAGAGGTTTCGGCGTTCTTCGTGCGCAACGGAATACAGAACGCCAGGGTCACACCCGCCAGCGTGGCGTGGACGCCGCTCTTGAGCACGCAGACCCAAAGAATCAGCCCGACCACCATATAGGGGCCGAGCTTGACCACGCCCATCCGGTTCATCGCCACCAGGCCGGCTATGCACGCGGCCGCCAGTCCCAGCGACAAGGTCGACAAGGCACCCGAATAGAAGATCGCGATAATGATAATGGCGCCCAGGTCATCGATGATCGCCAGGGTCATCAGGAACAGCTTGAGCGATACGGGCACCCGTTTGCCGAGCAATGCCAGCACGCCCAGGGCGAAGGCAATATCGGTGGCCGTCGGAATGGCCCAGCCGGCAAGAGCGGCGGGATTGTCGCGGTTCAGGAACCAATAGATCAGTGCGGGCACCAGCATGCCACCGATCGCCGCTGCGCCTGGCAAGACGATTTGCGAAGGCTTCGACAGTTGCCCATCGAGTACCTCGCGCTTGACCTCCAGGCCAATCAGCAGGAAGAACAACGCCATCAAACCGTCGTTGATCCACAGCAGAAGGGGCTTGGCGATTTTCAGCGCACCGACTTGGGCAACCACGGGCGTGTCCAGCAAGCCGGCATAAAGCCAGGATAATGGCGAATTGTTGATGACCAGGGCCAGCACAGCGGCGGCGATCAGCAACAGGCCACTGGCCGCTTCGAGTTGGAAAAACCGTGACAAAGAATTACGTAGAGCCAAGGTTGCTCTCCATTCATCAATTTCAAAAAGATGGCACACCCTAACCCGTACGGTTGGTTGCTAAAACAAAAGTTATATTCTTTTTTGTTATATATCGTTACAAAGCGCCGTCCCAGGTGGTCAGGCAGTTCCGTGCCATATTGGACCTTAGCTGTACCTGTGCGGGATGTCGGTTTTTTCCTAAGCTTGCGTCTCGTATTTCCGAACCAGATCGTGCCCCACGGCCCTCGGTCTGCCTGTGTCGTACCGAGCCAATGAGAACACACACCATGAACGACCACCGCCAGTGGGCGCGCGAAGCCATTCGCATCATCGAGGCCGATTTCCAGCGCAGCGCCGATACGCACCTGATCCCGCTGCCGTTGCCTGGATTACCGGGCATCGAGCTGTATTTCAAGGATGAGTCGAGTCATCCCACCGGCAGCCTCAAGCATCGACTGGCCCGATCCCTGTTTCTCTACGCGTTGTGCAACGGCTGGCTCAAGCCCGGTGCGCCGGTGATCGAGGCGTCCAGCGGATCGACGGCGATCTCCGAGGCTTACTTCGCGAGATTGCTGGGCCTGCCATTCATCGCGGTGATGCCTGCGAGCACTTCGCGGGAAAAAATTGCACAGATCGCTTTTTATGGCGGCCAGAGCCATTTGGTCGATGATCCTACGCAGATTTACGCCGAGTCCGAGCGCCTGGCCCGTGAGCATGACGGGCATTTCATCGACCAATTCACCTACGCCGAGCGCGCCACGGACTGGCGAGCCAATAACAACATTGCCGAGTCGATCTTTCAGCAGATGCGCTTCGAGCAGCATCCAGAGCCGACTTGGCTGATTTCCAGTCCCGGCACCGGCGGTACGACTGCCACCCTGGGACGCTACGTACGCTACCGCCAGCATTGCACCCGGGTGCTGTGTGCCGATGCCGAGCGTTCGGTGTTCTTTGACTACTACCGCAGTGGCGATGCCAGTCTGCGCCTGGATTGCGGTTCGCGGATCGAAGGCATCGGCCGGCCACGGGTCGAAGCGTCATTCCTGCCCAAAGTCATCGATGCGATGGTCAAGGTGCCGGACGCCTTGTCCCTCGCGGCCATGCATTACCTGGCCCAACGCCTGGGACGACGGGTCGGAGGTTCCAGCGGCACCAACCTGATCGGCGCGCTGATTGCCGCAAAATGCATGGTGGACGCCAGCGAATCGGGCTCGATCGTGGCGATCTTGTGTGATGGCGGGGAGCGTTACGCCACGACTTATTACGATCCGGCGTGGCTCAAGGAGCAAGGGTATGAATTGGACGCGTTGATCAGCGCCGTGGCGGCATGTGTGGAGCGAGGCGAAGCGCTGCCGGAGAGTGTGTTGCGGGCCAATATTTGAATCACTGAGGCCTCTTGTGGGAGCGAGCTTGCTCGCGATAGCGGTGGATCAGTCAACAAGTGTGTTGAATGCCGGGCCGCCATCGCGAGCAAGCTCGCTCCCACAGGTCCGGTGTCAGGCCTCGAGGCCGAGCATGTCCCGCGCCACCGCCTCGGCAATCCGGATTCCATCGACGCCCGCCGAGAGGATCCCGCCCGCATAACCGGCACCTTCGCCCGCCGGGAACAAACCCTTCACATTCAGGCTCTGCAGCGTTTCGTTGCGGGTAATGCGCAGCGGCGACGACGTGCGGGTCTCGATCCCGGTCAGCACGGCGTCATGCAGCGAGTAGCCACGGATCTGCTTTTCGAACGCTGGCAACGCTTCACGAATGGCTTCGATGGCGAACTCCGGCAGGGCCAGGGCCAGGTCGCCCAAGGCAACCCCCGGTTTGTAGGACGGTTCGACGCTGCCCAGCGCCGTGGACGGTTTGCCGGCAATGAAGTCGCCCACCAGTTGCGCAGGGGCTTCGTAGTTGCTGCCGCCGAGCACGAAGGCGTGGGATTCCAGGCGCTCCTGCAACTCGATCCCTGCCAACGGACCACCCGGGTAATCCACTTCCGGGGTGATACCCACGACGATGCCGGAGTTGGCGTTGCGCTCGTTGCGCGAGTACTGGCTCATGCCGTTGGTCACGACCCGATTCGGCTCGGAGGTGGCTGCCACCACGGTGCCGCCCGGGCACATGCAGAAGCTGTATACCGAACGGCCATTCTTGGCGTGGTGCACCAGCTTGTAGTCCGCGGCGCCGAGTTTCGGGTGCCCGGCGTATTTGCCCAGGCGCGCGCTGTCGATCAACGATTGCGGGTGTTCGATACGGAAACCCACCGAGAACGGCTTGGCTTCCATGTACACGCCACGGCTGTGGAGCATGCGGAAGGTGTCCCGGGCGCTGTGGCCCAGGGCGAGAATCACGTGTTTGGAGTGGATCTGTTCTCCGCTGGCCAGCTCGACGCCGACCAGTTGGCCGTCCTCGATCAGCACATCGGTGACCCGCTGTCCGAAGCGCACTTCGCCGCCCAGGGCGCGAATCTGCTCACGCATGTTTTCCACGACGCCTGTCAGGCGGAACGTACCAATGTGTGGCTTGCTGACGTAGAGGATTTCTTCGGGCGCGCCGGCCTTGACGAACTCGTGCAGGACCTTGCGCCCGAGGAATTTCGGGTCCTTGATCTGGCTGTAGAGCTTGCCGTCGGAGAATGTCCCCGCGCCGCCCTCGCCAAATTGCACGTTGGATTCGGGGTTGAGCACGCTTTTGCGCCACAGGCCCCAGGTGTCCTTGGTGCGCTGGCGTACTTCCGGGCCGCGCTCGAGGATGATCGGCTTGAAGCCCATCTGCGCCAGCAGCATGGCGGCGAAGATGCCGCACGGGCCAAAGCCGACCACGATCGGCCGTTCGCCAAGGTCGGCTGGTGCGTGGCCAACCACCTTGTAGCTGATGTCCGGTGCTTCGTTGACGTTACGATCATCGGCAAATTTGCGCAGCACGCTGGCTTCATCACGCACCGTCAGGTCGATGGTGTAGATGAAGCACAGCTCGGAGGATTTCTTGCGTGCGTCGTAGCTGCGCTTGAACAAGGTGAAGTCGAGCAGGTCATCGCTGGCGATGCCCAGGCGTTGCACGATGGCGGGACGCAGGTCTTCTTCAGGATGGTCGATCGGCAGCTTGAGTTCGGTGATTCGTAACATGGCAGGATCCGGTTCGCGGGACGCACTACTGCGCCAGGGCGTATTTCAAACCGGCGATTATAAGCTGCAAACCCGCTTTCGGTGAGGTTTAAACAGCTTCCCGTCGGATCAGTCGTCGCGCGCGCCGCCGAAATAGGCGCAACCGCGCTGGACCTGGCCGTTGACCCGCAACTCCGCACTCATGTGTTGCACGCTGCCGGTGGCGCTGTCGACACAGCGCGCTGGCGTGACCCAGAGCTCGACTTTCTGGCCGTTGGCTTCGGTGCCGAGGTTGAAACGGCCGTCGCCCAGTTGCTCCTCGACGTAAGGCACCGCCAGTGGGGGCTGGCCTGCGCGGTCCAGCACCAGGCCTTTGCCGCTGGCCGTGAGGGCCCATTCTGGGCTGTGGCCCGCTGCACGCAGAATCACGCGCTTGAAGTCAGCGTTGTCGCAAGCGGTCGCCGAAGGTTCCAGGCGATACAGTTGCTCGACGTCCAACTGACTCTCGGTACCGGCCGACGCGCTGGAAACGATGCGACCGCGCAAGTCGGCGAACACCTTGCCGCTATCATCCGCCAAGGTGGCGGCTTGTTGCAGGACGCTGGTGCCGCCAGCGTCATTGACGATGTAGCGGCGCTGTTCCTGGCACGGCTGGAACACCAGCTTGCCATCCGCTGCCGTCAGTTCGCCTTGCATACGCGTTTGCCCGGCATGGGACACGCTCTGGCGCGGGGCTTCGAGCAACTGGCAGCCGGCGAACAGTGGAAGAAGGGCGACAAATAACAAGGAACGAGCGGCACGCATCATTGGGTCTCCAGACAAGTGCCGCCACGTTACTCAGACTGATCCTTCATCACAAGGGGGGTTAGCCCACATGAAAAGTCTGGCCGGTTTGTAGGCCTTCGACACTCTTGGCGTAGGCCAACGCCACATCAGCCGCAGGAACCGGCTTATAACCGCGGAAATACGGGGCATATTTGTCCATCGCTTCCAGCAGTACGTTCGGGCTCACCGAATTGACCCGTAACCCTCGCGGCAATTCGATTGCCGCCGCGCGTACAAAACTGTCGAGGGCGCCGTTCACCAGGGCTGCCGAGGCGCCACTCTTGATGGGGTCGTGACTGAGCACGCCGGTGGTGAAGGTAAAAGATGCGCCGTCGTTGGCAAATTCGCGGCCGATCAGCAGCAGGTTGACCTGGCCCATCAGTTTGTCCTTCAAGCCGAGGGCGAAGCTGTCCTCGGTCATGTCGCCCAGGGGCGCGAAGGTGACGTTGCCTGCGGCACAGACCAGCGCGTCGAAGCGCCCGGTCTTTTCGAACAGGGCGCGGATCGAGGCGCTGTCGCTGATGTCCACCTGCACGTCACCGCTGTGGCGGCCGATGCGCACGATTTCATGGCGCGGCGATAGCTCGTTATCGATGGCTGAACCGATGGTGCCGTTGGCACCGATCAACAGGATTTTCATGGGCTGTACCTCAGTAGGGTTGAACGAGGTTGAAGTCTAGAGTGGATTTTCCTGGGGATAAGCGTGCTAATGGGAAACCTTTGGTTTTCATTTGGAAACAATCCATTGAGCGAAATAGACGACCTCGCCGCGTTTGCCGTGCTGGTGGAGGCGGGAAGTTTCACCTTGGCGGCGCAGCAGTTGGGGTGCAGCAAGGGGCAACTGTCCAAGCGCATCAGTCTTCTGGAGGAACGGTTTTCGGTGCTGCTGCTCCAGCGCACGACACGACGCTTGAGTCTCACTGCGGCGGGCGCTGCGCTGTTGCCCCAGGCCCAGGCGTTGTTGGTCCAGGTGGAAAGGGCGCGTCAGGCATTGGCCCGCTTGAAGGGCGAAGTTTCCGGGCCGGTGCGTATGACGGTTCCGGTTTCGTTGGGCGAAACCTTCTTCGAGGGGCTGCTTACCGAGTTTGCCCATGCCTATCCCGACGTGCAGATCGAGCTGGAGCTCAACAACGGCTATCGCGATCTATCCCGCGATGGTTTCGACCTGGCGATCCGCTCCGATGCGGCGATCGATGAGCGATTGGTGGCTCGTCCGTTGCTGGCCTGGCATGAAATGACCTGCGCCAGCCCGGCTTATCTGGAGCGCTACGGCGAGCCGGAAACACCCCAGGCCCTGGCGGAGCACAAGTGCTTGCTCAACAGCCACTACAGCGGACGTGAGGAATGGCTGTACCACCAGCAACACGAATTGCTGCGGGTGCGAGTGTCCGGGCCGTTTGCCAGCAACCATTACAGCCTGTTGAAAAAAGCCGCCCTGGCGGGTGCCGGCATCGCCCGGTTACCGTCTTACCTGCTCAACGAGGAATTGGCTGACGGACGTCTGCGTTGGTTGCTGCGCGACTTCCAGACCCGGCGCATGCCGATGTACCTGGTGCACCCGTATCAGGGTGGGCTGCCCAAGCGCACGCAGGTGCTGGCTGATTATCTGATTGAGTGGTTCAAGAGGAGTGGGGAGGCGTTGGATCGGTTGTAGTAGTTACTGACGCTTACCCTTGTGGCGAGGGGATTTATCCCCGCTGGGCTGCAAAGCAGCCCTAATGATTACGCCGCTGTGTGTCAGGATAATCGAGTTGGCAGTTATGGGGGCTGCTGCGCAGCCCAGCGGGGATAAATCCCCTCGCCACAAGGGGTGCCCACTTGCGATCTGGGCGAAAAAAAAACGGCCCGAAGGCCGTTTTTTATTGCGAGAGAGTCAACCCCCCAAGTACGCCTCGCGCACTTTCGGGTCGGTCAGCAGCGCTTCACCGGTGCCTTGCATCACCACGCGACCGTTCTCCAGTACGTACGCCCGGTCTGCGATCTTCAGCGCCTGGTTGGCGTTCTGCTCCACCAGGAACACCGTCACGCCGTCCTTGCGCAGCTGTTCGATGATGTCGAAGATCTGCTGGATAATGATCGGCGCCAGGCCCAGGGAAGGCTCGTCGAGCAACAGCAGCTTGGGCTTGCTCATCAGCGCACGGCCGATGGCGAGCATTTGCTGTTCGCCGCCGGACATGGTGCCGCCGCGCTGGGTAAAACGCTCTTTCAGGCGTGGGAAAAGGTGCAGCACCTTGTCCATCTGTTCCTGATAGTCGCCCTTGTCGGTGAAGAACCCGCCCATGGCGAGGTTTTCTTCCACGGTCAGCCGGGCAAATACCCGACGACCTTCCGGCACCACCGCGATGCTCTTGCGCATGATGCGCGCCGAGTCCTGGCCCACCAATTCCTCACCCATGTAGCGGATGCTGCCGCTGTGGGCCTGGGGCGAACCGCAGAGCGTCATCAGCAGCGTGGACTTGCCGGCGCCGTTGGCACCGATCAGCGTGACGATTTCGCCCTGGCGGACCTCGACGTTGACGCTGTGCAGCGCCTGGATCTTGCCGTAGAAGGTGGAAACGTTTTCGAACTGCAGCATTTACGCTTCCCCCAGGTAGGCTTTGATCACTTCAGGATTGTCGCGGATCTGTTCCGGCGTGCCGTCGGCCAGGGGCGTGCCCTGGTTGATCACGACGATGTGGTCGGAAATGCTCATGACCAGCTTCATGTCGTGCTCGATCAGCAGCACGGTGACGTTGTGCTCCTCGCGCAACACGCTGATCAACGCCTTCAGGTCTTCGGTTTCCTTCGGGTTCAGGCCAGCGGCCGGTTCGTCGAGCATGAGGATCCGCGGACGGGTCATCATGCAGCGGGCGATCTCCAGGCGCCGTTGCTGACCGTAGGCCAGGGTGCCGGCGGTACGGTTGGCGAACTCGGTGAGGTTGACCTTGTCGAGCCAATACTCGGCGTACTCCATGGCCTCGCGTTCGCTCTTGCGGAACGCCGGGGTCTTGAACAGGCCGGCAAAGAAGTTGGTGTTCAGGTGACGGTGCTGGGCGATCAACAGGTTCTCGACCGCCGTCATGTCCTTGAACAGCCGCACGTTCTGGAAGGTCCGCACCACGCCCTTGCGGGCGATGTGGTGGCCGGCCAGGCCCTGGATCGGCTCGCCGTCCAGCAGGATGGTGCCGCCGGTGGGCTGGTAGAAGCCGGTCAGGCAGTTGAACACGGTGGTCTTGCCCGCGCCGTTCGGCCCGATCAAGGCAACCACTTGTTTTTCTTTTACGGTCAGGGCCACGCCGTTGACCGCCAGCAAGCCGCCAAAGCGCATGCTTAGGTTTTCAACCTTGAGGATCTCGCGGCTCATTTGCGCAGCTCCATGTGTGGGCGTTGCATCGGCAGCAGACCTTGAGGACGCCAGATCATCATCAGCACCATCAAGGCGCCGAACATCAACATGCGGTATTCACTGAATTCACGCATCATTTCGGGAAGCAGGATCATTACGATCGCCGCCAGGATCACACCCAACTGCGAGCCCATCCCGCCCAGCACGACGATGGCGAGAATGATCGCCGACTCGATGAAGGTGAAGGACTCGGGCGTCACCAGGCCTTGGCGGGCGGCAAAGAAGCTACCGGCGAAACCGGCAAACGCAGCGCCCAGGGTAAACGCCGACAGCTTGATCACGGTCGGGTTGAGACCCAGCGCACGGCAGGCGATTTCGTCTTCACGCAATGCCTCCCAGGCGCGGCCGATCGGCATGCGCAGCAGGCGGTTGATGACGAACAGCGCGGCCAGGGCCAGCAACAGGGCAACCAGATAGAGGAAGATCACCTTGTTGATCGAGTTGTATTGCAGGCCGAAGTACTCGTGGAAGGTCTGCAGGCCTTCGGCGGCCTTGCGCTCGAAGGTCAGGCCGAAGAACGTCGGTTTCTCGATGTTGCTGATGCCGTTCGGGCCACCGGTGATGTCGGTCAGGTTGCGCAGGAACAGACGGATGATCTCGCCAAAACCCAGGGTCACGATCGCCAGGTAGTCACCGCGCAAGCGCAGGACCGGGAAACCCAGCAGGAAACCGAAGGTGGCGGCCATCATCCCGGCGATCGGCAGGCAGATCCAGAAGCTCAGGCCGAAGTAGTGGGACAGCAGCGCGTAGCTGTAGGCGCCGACGGCATAGAAACCGACGTAGCCCAGGTCCAGCAGCCCGGCCAGGCCTACGACGATGTTCAGGCCCAGGCCCAGCATCACGTAGATCAGGATCAGCGTGGCGATATCTACCGCGCCGCGCGAACCGAAGAACGGCCACACCAGGGCCACGACGATCAGGCCCAGCACGATCCAGCGCTGGGTCGACGGCAGGGTCAGGAAGTTGCTGGCCTTGGCCGGGATCACCGGCACGCCGGGCGATGCTTTCCATGCAGCGCTGATCTGCGTGCTGAACAGCACGCGCAGGAACATCAGCACAGAGCAGATCGCGATGGTGGCAAGGATGGCCGGGCTGGTGCCGTGCACTTCCAGGTTGATGCCGACGATGGTCAGTTTGAGACCGAGTACCGGGTAGGCCACGGCCCAGACCAGCAGGGCGCTGAAAAGCGCCGATTTGAGATGCCTAGTCATACTTTTTCAACCTCCGGGCGGCCCAGGATGCCGGTCGGCCGGAATAACAGAACCAGAACCAACAAGCCGAACGCCACGACGTCCTTGTACTGGTCGCCGAAGATGTCGGCGCCAAAGGCTTCCGCCACGCCCAGCACCAGCCCGCCGAGCATTGCCCCGGGGATGCTGCCGATGCCGCCCAGTACCGCGGCGGTAAAGGCCTTCAGGCCGACGAGGAAGCCGGCGTTGGGGTTGATTACGCCGTATTGCATGCTCAACAGCACCGCGGCGATGGCCGCCAGGGCCGCACCGATGACGAAGGTCAGGGCGATGATGTTGTTGGTGTTGATGCCCAGCAGGTTGGCCATCTTGATGTCCTCGGCGCAGGCGCGGCAGGCGCGGCCCAGGCGGGAACGGGAGATGAACAAGGTGAGGCCGAGCATGGCGACCAGGGTCACCACGAACACCACGATTTGCATGTAGGAAATCAGCACTTCATGTGCCCCACCTGGCCCGATGGCAAAGTTGCCCGGAATCAGGTTGGGAATGGATTTGTCCTTGGAGTCTTGCGAAAGCAGTACCGTGTTCTGCAGGAAAATCGACATGCCGATGGCGGAAATCAGCGGGATCAGACGGTTGCTGCCGCGCAGGGGGCGATAGGCAATCCGTTCGATGCTGTAGCCATAGGAACTGGTGACCACGATGCTCGCGATGAAAGCCGCGGTCATCAACAGCGGGACACTGTCGAGTCCCATCATGGCCAGCCCGGCGATGGCGATGAACGCCACGTAGGAGCCGATCATGTACACCTCGCCGTGGGCGAAGTTGATCATTCCAATGATGCCGTAGACCATCGTATAGCCGATGGCGATCAGGGCATACGTGCTGCCAACGGTCAGGCCGTTAACCAGCTGCTGGAAGAAGTGATAGATGTCAGGCATTACAACGCTCCTAAAAACCTGATACGCATTTCACTGGTGGAGTCATTTTCCCGCCCGGCCCCGTGGATCTTCATCCACTTCGAACGCGGGTTTTGCCAGCGAACCGCTGATGACGGTTTTGAGATTTTCAGGTGGGGAGACTGGCGGATCACGCCAGCGCGGCCCAATACATTCAAAACAAAGCCCACGGCACGCCGTGGGCTTTATTGGCAGTCAGTCAGGCAGGGCCTTACTGAGGCGAAGCTTCGGTTTTAGGTTTGCCGAAATGCCACTCGTAAACCACGAACTTGAAGTCTTTCAGGTCGCCGTTCTTGTCGAAGCTCAGGTCACCGGTCGGCGTCTTGAAGGTGCCGGCGTGGATGGCTTCAGCCACTTTTTCCGGGTCTTCGCTCTTGGTGGAGGTGATGGCCTGGGCGATCACTTGCACAGCGGAGTAGGACGGGAATACGAACGGACCGCTCGGGTCTTCTTTCTTGGCCTTGAACGCGTCAGCCAGGGCGACGTTGGCCGGATCCTGGTCGAAGGATTTCGGCAGGGTCACCAGCAGGCCTTCGGAAGCTTCCTTGGCGATTTGCGAGATCGAGTCGTTACCCACGCCTTCCGGACCCATGAACTTGGCCTTCAGGCCTTTTTCCTGGGCTTGACGCAGGATCAGGCCCAGCTCCGGGTGGTAGCCGCCGTAGTAGACGAAGTCGACGTTGGCTTGCTTGAGCTTGGCGATCATCGAGGAGAAGTCCTTGTCGCCGGCGTTTACGCCTTCGAACACGGCAACCTTGGTGCCTTTCTTCTCGAGGGTGGCTTTCACCGCGCTCGCGATGCCTTCACCGTACTGCTGCTTGTCGTGCAGGACCGCAACGATCTTCGGCTTGACGTGGTCGGCGATGTAGTTGCCGGCCGCTGGGCCTTGGGCGCTGTCCAGGCCGATGGTGCGGAAGATCATCTTGTAGCCACGAGCGGTGATGTCCGGGCTGGTGGCCGCTGGCGTGATCATGATCACGCCTTCGTCTTCGTAGATGTCCGAAGCGGGCTGGGTAGAGCTGGAGCACAGGTGGCCGACCACGAACTTGACGCCGTCGTTGACGACCTTGTTCGCGACCGCGACCGCTTGTTTTGGATCGCAGGCGTCGTCGTATTCAACGGCGACCAGTTGCTTGCCGTTGACGCCGCCCTTGGCGTTGATCTGCTCGATCGCCATCTTGGAGCCGCTGAACTGCATGTCGCCGTATTGGGCTACAGGGCCGGTTTTCGGGCCGGCGATGCCGATCTTGATGGTGTCGGCGGCAAACGAATGGCTGGCAACCCCGGCCAGAACCATAGCGGCAAACAGTTTGGAAATCTGCTTAGTAGCCTTAGTCATAGTGCTCCACTCATGCTGTTGTAGTTTTTATAGTCCTGGCGCCGTAGCAGCAGAACCGGGTCAGATATCTTGGATATCCTCGCGGAAAATGCCCCCGGCAACTGTACCGGTACAGTGTAGAGCGCCGATTGTTGGCAAGGGAAGCTGGCGCTTGGGGGCAAAACCTGAGGGTGTCGCTTTATTGAAAGAAAAAGACAGATTCGCGGCGGGGTTTGTCCGGTCAAATCGGCAATCCTTGGCTTTGCTGCGCTTTTCAATCGGTGCTGCAATTGCAACCGGGTTTTTCTGCCAGACCACCGACGTTATCATTCGCGCCGATTTCTTTTCCGGACAGCTCCCATGAATCAAGAACCTAGCACCCTCTATGCCAAATTGCTCGGTGAAACCGCATCTATCACTTGGAAGGAGCTGGAGCCGTTCTTTGCCAAGGGTGCCCTATTGTGGGTCGACCCGGCACTGGATCTGATCGCAGCCGCCGAGGCCCTTGCCCAGGACGAAGGTACCAAAGTCGCCGCCTGGCTGGGCGCCGGGCAGGTCGCCAAGCTGTCTGAAACGCGGGCGCTGGATTTTTTCGAGCGCGATCCAGAACTCTGGGCCGTGGTGGTTTCGCCGTGGATCATGATCCAGGAAAGGGCATCGAATTGATCGGTGCACCAAATTGGTTCTCGCTTGGACCTGCTGGAAAGTGTGTAGGCGAGTAGCGTGATGGCAGCCTGCCGTGGCGAAACGCCACAAGGGAGGGTGACGTATACGTAACGGGAACAGTTTATTGAGCAGCCTTTTGGCTGCTCAATTGTTTCTGGATGTTGTTCGGGGGAGAGATATTCGAGACCGCTATCGCGAGCAAGCTCGCTCCCACAATGGGCCTGCGTGCACAAAACCCTGTGGGAGCGAGCTTGCTCGCGATTGAAGGCGACACGGTGTCAAGGCTTACCTCAATACGTCCGGCCAGTATGGTTATTAAGCGAAATAACCTTGGTCTTGCCGATCCGGTGACGGTAAATCTCGCGCAAATACTTGATGGACTTCTTCACGCAATCCCGGGACAGGCGAATGTCGTTGATCGAGACGAACTTCTCCTTGTCGCTGATCAGCTCGCGGTATTTCTTCTCGTACATCGGCTTGATCGCGTACCAGTTGGTGTCGAGGATCTTCGCCGGGTTCTCGAATTCGTTGAGCAGATCGTCGATACGCGCCTCGTCGAATTCTTCGTTGATGATGAAGTCCAGGATCGAATTGTCGAGGGTCTCGTCGAAGCGGTACGGCGTACGGGCGAAGCAGCGCTTGATGAACGCCACGATCAGCGTCAGGAAATCGTCCGACAGGCACGGGCTCTTGGCGATCAGGGTGGTCAGCGACAGGTTCGCCGAGGCGCCGATCACCAAGGCGTAGCGCTTGAGCGTGGTGTTGGGGAACAGGCTGTTGAGGTGGGTCTTGAGCCGGTTCAGGTCCATGTAGGACAGCTTGTAGTCCTTCGGCAACGAGACGATCGATACCACCGACGAGCAGTTCTTGAAGAAGTGCAGGTCATGCAGGGCCGCAGCGTCGTAGCCAGAGTTCTTGTATTGCTCCAGCGAGGCGCGGTAACGCTTGGACTCGATGGGCAGCAGGCTGATGCCTTCGATGGCCTGGGTGACCTTGTTGAAGTGCGGCAGGTCGATGGAGCGGAAGAACAGGTCGTCGATGTTCAGGCGCGGCGGCTCTTTTTCGAACACCTTGAACTTGTCGCCGCTCGGCGCCGGGGTTTCCGGGACGACAGACTCGGCGTAGGCAATCGCCACCGGACCGGCCAGACTCATGAACAGGTCGTTGGCGTCCAGGCGAATGGTTTCGCCGATGTCGATGCCGGCGCGACGGAAGTAGTTCTGGTCGTAGTCGGTCGTTACGGCCTGGGCCGTCAGGATGTTGAAGATCTGCTGGGAAATGTACTGGTTGGCGTGCTTTTCCATGGCATTGACATCAATGTTCTGGATGTTGCCGTCATCGCTTTCTTCGGCGTAGCGCATGATGTCGTTGGAGATCAGCATCATCGCGTTCCATGGCCGGATACGCCCCATCACGCTCGCTTCGCTGCTGTCTTCGTTGGCGAAGTTGTACGAGAAATCCCATTCTTCCGAGAGGTATTTGCACAACAGCCGTCCGGCGTTGATGTGCAGGGCCTCGGACATTTCACTGCGGTGATCGGAAATATTCGGCAGCACGCAGATGCCACTGGTGAAGATCGGCTCGAAGACGAAGGAATGACCGCTCTTGCTGTCGTGTTCGTCCATCGGCTTGGTGTCGAACGTCTTGTTCATGTACGAGTACTGCTGGGCCAGGCCGAACTCCGAGGCCATGCCTGAGCCGGTACCGCCGCCGGCGCTGAAGATCGAGAAATACAGGCGCGACTGGTTGGCCTTGATGCCGCAGCTGTCGATCAGGTACGAGTGGATCATTTTCCAGTCGGGGCTGGAGAAGCGCTGGGTGTCCTTGTTCAGGATGATCTTCGCCAGGTACTGGCCGAGGATCGGCGCGTTACCGGCGCCGCCTGCATGGACTTCCGACAAGTCCATGATTTTCATCTTGCTGTAGTCGCGCAGGAAGCCGCTTTTTTCGCCTTTGCGCGAGAAGCGGATACGCCCGGCGATGTCTTTGTCCAAGTCGCCCAGCATGACCAGCGGCTCCACCAGGAACACCGGTTTGCTGGCCTTGCTGGTGCCCAGGCGCAGGTTGCGCATCCATTGCGCCGGGCGATAGCCCTTGTCACCGTAGGTCTTGTCTTCGGCGTTGAATTCGTTGAGGTAGAACTTGCGAGCGTTGTAGACCAGCTCCGCCACGTCCAGCGCGATATTGGAACCGCAGCGCCCCAGGCCGATCAGGCACACCGACGGGAATTCCTGCTGGCCGCGTTCGCTCTCGTCATCCACCAGGTGCGGCGGGCGCGGGAACACGGCATCACGCAGGCCGTCGAGGTTGTCGAGGATGCGGTCGGTGTTGGTCTCGGTGAAATACAGGTATTGCTGGGTTGCGAGGGATCGCGAGCTGCTCGACAGCGTCGAGGCTTCAGGGCCGTTGGCGGCCGGGCTCAGGGTCAGATCGGAAACCGCAGTGGCTGTTTTTTTGGAAGTCATTGTGCGCCGTATGCCTGAACTGGTTGGTGCGTCGATTTCGTCGACGAACCGTCGCGGATGGGAGCTCGCGTCCTTGAATGGCGCGAATGTCGACCCAAGCGTCCAGGGCTGCAGCCTGAGCAGCGCTCGGGGAGAATCTATTCCTGATCATGTTGGATCGGCCATGCCACGGCGTTCTTTAATCGAAAACAGGCGAAATGATGGCAATTGTTACAGGAAATTGACCGCCGTCATGAAACACGCCCGGCGCCATGGTCGGGTATCAGCCAGGCGAATGATCGGAGACAGCCTGCACATCGCTGTCTAGATTGCAGATTCCGGGCTCGGAAGCCTCGCCCATAACAATAAAAGAGACGGACCCATGCAGAACTCGACCCAAGCGGCGAATGCCTGGCGCATTCTGTTCCTGTTGTTCCTGGCCAACCTGTTCAACTTCTTCGACCGCACCATCCCGGCGATCATCATCGAACCGATCCGCATGGAATGGAGCCTCAGCGACTTCCAGATCGGCATCATCGGCACCGCGTTCACCATCGTCTACGCCATTGCCGGCTTGCCGCTGGGGCGCATGGCGGATACCGGTTCGCGCAGCAAGTTGATGGGCTGGGGCCTGGCGGCCTGGAGTGGGCTGACGGCGGTGAACGGCCTGGTGGGCAGTTTCTGGGCGTTCCTGCTGGTGCGCATGGGCGTGGGCATCGGTGAGGCGAGTTATGCACCGGCGGCGAATTCGCTGATTGGCGATCTGTTCCCGGCTCACCGCCGGGCTCGGGCGATGGGCATCTTCATGCTGGGCCTGCCGTTGGGCCTGCTGCTGGCATTCTTCACCATTGGCGCGATGGTCAAGGCGTTCGACAGCTGGCGTGCACCGTTCTTCATCGCGGCGGTGCCGGGGCTGGTGCTGGCGGTGTTCATGTTTTTTATCAAGGAGCCCAAGCGCGGCGCGGCCGAAACCGTGCAGGTATCCCAGGAAAAGGTTGATAAACCGGTTCGCCGGGTGCTGGCGATTCCGACCTTTCTCTGGCTGGTACTGGCGGGGCTTTGCTTCAACTTCGCGACTTATGCCTGCAACTCGTTCCTGGTGCCGATGTTGCAGCGCTATTTCGGGATGCCGCTGCACGAGGCGGCCGTGGCCACCGGCATCATGGTCGGCGTAACCGGATTGTTCGGTCTGACCTTGGGCGGTTGGGTCGCCGACAAGATCCACCAGCGCGTGCCCAACGGCCGTCTGCTGTTTGCAGCGTTCAGCCTGGCGATTTCCACCGTCACCACGGCGTGGGCCCTGCATGCAGGGCGCATCGAGATCGGTGTGTTCGTGGCGGTATTCAGTGTCGGTTGGCTGTTTGCCTACAACTTCTACACCTGCGTCTATACCGCGATCCAGGACGTGGTGGAGCCGCGCCTGCGTGCTACGGCGATGGCGTTGTATTTCGCCGGATTGTATTTGCTCGGCGGGGGCCTGGGGCCGGTGGTGGTGGGTGGCTTGTCCGACTACTTCGCCCGCACGGCCATGACGGCCGCCGGTGTCGACCAGATGACCGAAGCGTTCAAGGCCATCGGCCTGCATGACGCGATGTACCTGATTCCGGTGGCGCTGCTGCTGACCATGGTGTTCCTGTTCCTGGCGTCTCGCTGCTTCGTGCGCGATGCCAAGCGGATGAAGGAGGGGATGAGCGTGGTGGTGGAGCCGGTTGGCGTGGTGGCGACGGCCTGATAACGCCAGGCTCAATCTTTGGCGAGTGAGCTGTTGTGGCGAGGGGATTTATCCCCGCTGGGGTGCGAAGCAGCCCTCGAATAGCACTCAGTTCACCTGACACACAGCGGCGTCAGTTTTAGGGCTGCTGCGCAGCCCAGCGGGGATAAATCCCCTCGCCACAGGTGTCGTCCGTGCTACCGAGCCTTTTCTTCTCGCCCGCGCAACAGCCGATCAGGCATCGCCACGGCAGCCGCCAGTCCTAGCAACGACACCGCCGCGCTGATCATCAGCAGGTGGCGGAACGTTGCCTGCAATTCTTCGCGCAAAGCGTCCAGCGCCTCGCCCGGTGCGGCATTCAGGCCATCGAGCAGCACGTTGCCTGAGTGCCCTTCGCCCACCACCGACGAACCGGCGAGCTGGGCAAAACCCGAATCCTGCAGCAACGCCAGCAGCAGCGCCGACATCAGCGCCACGCCCACCGCCCCGCCCAGGGAGCGGAACAGGTTGGTGGTGCTGGTCGCGACGCCGATGTCCCGTTGCTGCACCGAATTCTGCGAGCCCACCAGCGACGTGGGAAATTGCATGCCCGAGGCGATGCCGCTGAGCAACATGAACAGGCTGCTCAGCCAGAACGCAGCGGGCGGCGTAAAGGCCATGCCGAGGATGGCGAACGGGAAGAGCACGGCGCCACTGAGGATCATCGGTTTGTAGCGCCCGGTGACCGAGGTCCGCCGCCCGGCAAAATAAGCACCGATCGGCAGCCCCATCGCCAGCGGCAGCAAGTGCAGCGCGGCGCTGTCGGCGCCGGCGCCGGTCACGCTCTGGAAGCGCAACGGCACCAGCACCGTCAGGGAGATGGCCTGGAAACTGGTGAAAAACACCGTGCACCAGCACAACACCGCGCTGCGGTTGACGAACAGGTGCATGGGCAGCAACGGCTCGCGGGCGCGGCGTTCATGCCAGGCGAACAAGCCCAGCACGACCACCGCGCAACCCAGCAACCCGAGCACTTCGCGGCTGTGCCAGGCGTGGCCCTGGCCGATCTGGGTAATGCCCAGCAGCAACGCGGTCAGGCCGATGATCAGCAACACGGTGCCCAAATAGTCGATGATCGGCGTGCGTTGCGGCACCGGCAGCCCCACCAGCGTGCGCCGGGCCACCAGCCAGGCGCCCAGGCCCAGCGGCAGGTTGATCCAGAAGACCCAGCGCCACGACAGGTACTCGGTCATGTAGCCGCCGAGCACGGGTCCGGCCACGCTCGCCACTGCGTACATGCTGCTGAAATAGCCCTGGTAGCGACCGCGCTCGCGGGGCGGGATGATGTCGCCGATGATCGCCTGGCTCACGGAAATCATGCCGCCGGCGCCGATGCCCTGGAAAATCCGCGCCAGCACCAATTGCTCCATGTTCTGCGCCATCCCGCAGAACAGCGAGGCGAGGGTGAACAGGCCCATGCCGAACAGCATCAGCGGTCGCCGGCCATACAAGTCGCCCAGCTTGCCGTAGATCGGCACGGCCACGGTCATGGCGACCATGTAGCCGGAGATCACCCAGGCCAGCAGGCTGACGTCCTTGAACTGCGCGGAAATGGCCGGCATCGAGACCGCGACGATGGTCTGGTCCAACGCCCCGAGGAAAATCGCCAGCATCAGCGCCACCAGCACGCTGCGGATGGCGGGCTGTTGGGCTTGGGGAGTATTGAGCTGAGTCACGGTGGAACCTGCGGGCATCGTGCCTGGCGGCGAAATGCCCGCAGTTTAAATCGATAGCCGGCTATTCGATAGCCTCGTAAGGAAGGCCGACGTAATTTTCCGCGATGGTTTTTCGACCTGCCTCGGAGTCGACGAAATACTCCAGCTCCGCTTCGCTGATGCGCTGGTTGAACGCATCGTCATCGAAGCGGTGCAGCATCGACGTCATCCACCAGGAAAACCGCTCGGCTTTCCAGACCCTTCGCAGGCAGATATCGGAGTAGCGTTCCAGCAGATCCAGGCGACCGTCGCGATAGACCTTGAGCAAGATATTGAACAGCGTGCTGACATCGCTGGCGGCCAGGTTCAACCCCTTGGCACCGGTCGGCGGGACGATGTGGGCGGCGTCGCCCACCAGGAACATCCTTCCGTATTGCATCGGTTCCACCACAAAGCTGCGCAGCGGCGCGATGCTTTTTTCGATGGAAGGACCGGTCACCAGCGTTTCGGCCAGGTCGGCGGGCAGGCGGTTTTTCAGTTCGGTCCAGAAGCGCTCGTCCGGCCAGTCGGCCACTTGTTCCTCGGCGGGCACCTGCAGGTAATAACGGGTACGGGTGCGTGAGCGCATGCTGCACAGGGCGAAGCCGCGCTCGTGGCGCGCATAGACGAGTTCTTCGTGGACGGGCGGGGTATCGGCGAGGATGCCGAGCCAGCCGAACGGGTAGACGCGCTCGAAGACCTTGAGTTTTTCCGCCGGAATCGACTGCCGCGCCACGCCGTGGAAACCGTCGCAGCCGGCCACGTAGTCGCAATCCAGGCGCCAGGTTTCGCCGGCGTGTTCGAAGGTCACGAAGGGGTGATCGTTCGTGAGGTCGTGGGGCTGGGCATTGTCGACCTGATACAGCGTCCGCGCGCCGGATGCCTCGCGCGCCGCCATCAAGTCGCGGGTGACTTCAGTCTGGCCGTAGACCATGACGTTTTGCCCGCCGGTCAGCCCCTTGAGATCAATGTGCACGCGGCGACCGTTGAGGACCAGTTCAAAGCCATCGTGTGGCAGGCCTTCGGTGTCCATGCGCTGGCCAACCCCGGCCTGGCGCAGCAACTGCACCATGCCTTGCTCGAGTACACCGGCGCGGATGCGGCTGAGGACATAGTCGGGCGTCTGCCGTTCGAGGATCACGGTGTCGATCCCAGCGTTGTGCAACAACTGGCCGAGCAGCAGTCCAGAGGGGCCGGCGCCGATAATGGCGACTTGGGTCTTGAGGGTTTTCATTGTTGTTATGACTCGCAAGAGGCACGCGACCAGGGTCGACGTTTATTTTTAGTAATCCTGGCGTGCATTTTTCGCTTGCGGACCTGTCAGTTGAAGGGGAAAACTGCGCTGAAACCTGTACTTTCTGCCAATCGGTGCGATTACCGCCCGTAACCCGAGGCCGATCCTCGTTATGAAGAAAACTGAGCTGCCTTCGATCCCGGTGTTCAAGCTCTATGGCGAAAGCCTGGATTGGCCCACGCCGGACCTGCTGCACTGCGAAACCATTTCCAGCCGCAGCAGCGAGCACCAATGGGAGATCAAGCCCCATCGGCATGCCGACCTGTGCCAGTTACTGTTTGTCTTCAAGGGCCAGGCAGAGCTGGAAATTGAAGGCCAGCGCACCCGGCTCGACGAGCCGGCGGTACAGATCCTGCCGCCGCTGTCGGTCCATGGTTTTCGTTTTTCCGAGGATGTTCAGGGTTATGTCGTGACGCTGGCGGCGCCGCTGGTCACGCACCTGCAAGGGCAATTGGGCCATTCGGTCAACATCCTGGCCCAGGCCGAAGCCTACCCGGCCGGCGAGAACGCCGATTATCTCAACAGTTTGTTCAGTGCCTTGCAGGCCGAGTACGTCGGGCATCAACCGGCCCGGGAAATGCTGATGCATGCGCTGGTCAGCGTGATCATGGTCTGGGTCAGTCGCCAGGTGATGAGCCGGCGCACCTCGACCCAGCGCCCGCAACGGGCCCGGGAATACCTCAACGGCTTCATTCAGCTGGTGGAGGAAACCTATCGTCAGCACGTCAAGGTCGAAGACCTGGCCCATCGCCTGGGTATTTCGGTGTCGCACCTCAACGGTACCTGCCGCGAACTGGCGGGGCAGCCGGCATTGCAGATCATGCATGAGCGGCAATTGTTGGAAGCCAAGCGGCTGCTGACCTACACCGGCATGACGATCTATGAGATATCCGAACTGCTCGGCTTCTCTGACCCGACCAACTTCACCCGACTGTTTCGCCGGCGTGTCGGCATTTCGCCAAAGGCCTTCCGCGACCGGCTCAAGACCGATCAGCTAGACGACTGAAACCGCCTCAGCGCAGAGCGTTCAGGGATGCGTTGTGCGGTATGCAGCGTTCGAAGTTGCAACTGGCGTAGTCACGGGGCAACTGCCTGGCCTGCTCGACCCGATACGCCGCGGTGCCGTACAGCGCAAGCGTGGCGGTGCAGGTGATGAAGATGGCGAGGCGTCTTCTTGTTTTGATGTTCATGGCGATGACCTCTGAACGAATACCCGGGGGTACTGCTTTCAGCATAGGTCAGCTGTGGCGGGTTGCCAGCGAGGCAGTGAGGGTGTTTAACCGATATTCAGAACACTGATATCCCTTGTGGGAGCGAGCTTGCTCGCGATGAGGGCGGGTCAGTCACCCTGAGTGTCGACTGATCTACCGCTATCGCGAGCAAGCTCGCTCCCACAGGGGATTGGGGTGGTCTTTTAACCGGGTTACGCCAGGTGCTCGGGCTTCATCGGATCCCCCGGCTTGACGTCCAGTTGGTGGCGCACGTCTTCGAACATTTCGTCGTAGTACTTGTGCATCGAGCCGATGCTGGCGGTCTTCGGCATGCCGTATTGCTGGGCGATGCGGGTGGCGTGGCGGGCGAAGTCGAAGGCCTGGTCCTTGGCCAGGAAAAACGTCTCGTCCACGTTCTTGTCTTCCACCGTGCCGTGCAGGCGGAAGGACATGCCCGTTCCCTCCTTGGGATCCTGTGCAATCTCGTAGTCGATGCACAGGTTGTAGCTGTAGTCGTCCTTGCTCAGCGCATGGCGCTCCATGTGCAGGTGACCGGGTTGGAACGTGGCCATAAGGTCTCTCCTTCGAAGGCGTGGAGAACGGCAGACACCGCGCCTGCCGCATAAGTTTTGCCGTTACCGATAAACGATCCCCGGCGTTGCCATGCTGATGCGGGTGCCAGCGGTGCCCTGGACGATAGCATCGATGTCCGACAGCGATCCGATCACCGCGTCCTTGCCGGTGTGGCGGGCGAATTCGCAGGCGGCTTGCACCTTCGGCCCCATGGACCCGGCGGCGAAACCGAGCCGTTCCATGTCGTCGGGGTGGGCCTGGGCGATGGCTTTCTGAGTCGGCTTGCCGAAGTCGATGAACGCGGCGTTGACATCGGTGGCGATCACCAGCAGATCGCTGTCCAGTTGTTCGGCCAGCAGCGCCGAGCACAGGTCTTTGTCGATCACCGCTTCCACGCCTTGCAGCTTGCCGTCGACGTCATACATCGTCGGGATGCCGCCGCCACCGGCGCAGATCACGATGCTGCCTTTTTCCAGCAGCCATTTGATCGGACGGATCTCGAAGATGCGCTTGGGCCTGGGGCTTGCGACCACGCGGCGGAACTTGTCGCCGTCCGGGGCGATGGCCCAGCCTTTCTCTGCGGCGAGTTTTTCCGCCTCTTGCTGGCTGTAGACCGGGCCGATGGGCTTGCTCGGGGTCTGGAACGCCGGGTCGTTGGGGTCCACTTCAACCTGGGTCAGCAGCGTGGCGAAGGGCACTTCGAAGTCCAACAGGTTGCCCAGTTCCTGTTCGATGATGTAGCCGATCATGCCTTCGGTTTCGGCCCCCAACACGTCCAGCGGGTACGGCGTGACCGAGGTGTACGCCGCCGCCTGCAACGACAGCAGGCCGACCTGCGGGCCGTTGCCATGGGCGATGACCAGTTGGTTGCCCGGATGGATCTTGGCGATCTGTTCGGTCGCGGTGCGGATGTTGCTGCGTTGATTGTCTGCGGTCATGGGTTCCCCCCGACGCAGGAGGGCGTTACCGCCCAGGGCAACGACGATGCGCATGGTGTTGTCCTTTCAAAAATGTAACTAACAATGCAGTCCCCTGTGGGAGCGAGCTTGCTCCGGGCGGCGATCCGACGATGGAGGAGTGTCAGCTTGCATTGATGTTGGATGGGCCGCCGACATCGCGAGCAAGCTCGCTCCCACAATGAAAAGCACTTCAACCGGATTCAGATATCCGCCAACGCCGCCACCAGGATCGCCTTGATGGTGTGCATGCGGTTTTCCGCTTGTTCGAAGGCAATGTTGGCCGGGGACTCGAAAACCTCCTCGGTCACTTCAACGCCGTTGGCGAGATTCGGATAACGTGCGGCAATGTCCTTGCCGACCTTGGTTTCGCTGTTATGGAACGCCGGCAAGCAGTGCATGAATTTCACCCGGGGGTTGCCCGAGGCCTTCATCATCTGCGTGTTGACCTGGTAGGGCAGCAATTGCTCGATGCGTTCGTCCCAGGCTTCCACCGGCTCGCCCATGGACACCCAGATATCGGTGTGGATGAAATCCACGCCCTTGACGGCTTCTTGCGGGTCCTCGGTGATGGTGATCCGCGCGCCGCTTTCGGCGGCGAAGGCCTGGCATTGGTCGATGAAATCCTGGTGCGGCCACAGCGCTTTCGGCGCGCCGATGCGCACGTCCATGCCCAGTTTGGCGCCGATCATCAGGAGCGAATTACCCATGTTGTAGCGCGCATCGCCCAGGTAGGCGTAGCTGATGTCATGCAGCGGCTTGTCGCTGTGCTCGCGCATGGTCAGGGTGTCGGCGATCATTTGGGTCGGGTGGAATTCGGCGGTCAGGCCGTTGAACACCGGTACCCCGGCGAACTTGGCCAGTTCTTCGACAATTTCCTGTTCGAAGCCCCGGTATTCGATGGCGTCGAACATGCGCCCCAGGACGCGGGCGGTGTCCTTCATGCTTTCCTTGTGGCCGATCTGCGACGACACCGGGTCGATGTAGGTGACGTGGGCGCCCTGGTCATGGGCCGCGACTTCGAAGGCGCAGCGGGTGCGGGTCGAGGTTTTTTCGAAGATCAGCGCGATGTTCTTGCCCTTGAGGTGCGGCTGCTCGGTGCCAGTGTATTTGGCGCGCTTGAGGTCACGGGACAGGTCCAGCAGGAAGTGCAGCTCGCGGTTGGTGTGGTGCATCAAGCTCAGCAGGCTGCGGTTGCGCATGTTGAAAGCCATGGTGGATCTCCTTGGGTGTCGGTTATCCCCTGGGCCGTTCTCGATAAAAACGGCCCAGGCTCGAAGGTCAGTAATCGATAGGGTCGCGAATGATCGGGCAGGTCATGCAATGGCCGCCGCCCCGGCCCCGGCCCAACTCGCTGGCGCTGATCGTGATGACTTCCACGCCGGCCTTGCGCAGCAGCGTGTTGGTGTAGGTGTTGCGGTCGTAGCCGATCACCACGCCCGGCTCCAGGGCGACCACGTTGTTGCCGTCGTCCCATTGCTCGCGTTCGGCGGCGAAGCTGTTGCCGCCGGTTTCCACTATCCGCAGCGCCGGCAACTTGAGGGCGGCGGCTACGGTATCGAGGAAGCTGCTTTCCTCGCGGCGTACGTCGATGCCGCCGGGTTTGCTCTCGTCCGGGCGCAGTGAAAACGCCACGATCTGGCTGACGACCTCAGGAAAAATCGTCACCAGGTCGCGGTCACAGAAACTGAACACGGTGTCCAGGTGCATGGCTGCGCGGGATTTCGGCAGGCCGGCGACGATCACGCGCTCCACGGCGTTGTGCTTGAACAGGTTCAGCGCCAGTTGGCCGATGGCCTGGCGCGACGAGCGTTCGCCCATGCCGATCAACACCACGCCGTTACCGATCGGCATGACGTCGCCGCCTTCGAGGGTGGCATTGCCGTGGTCGTGGTCCGGGTCGCCGTACCAGATCTGGAAATCGGCGTGGGTGAACTCCGGGTGGAATTTGTAGATGGCGGTGGCCAGCAGGGTTTCCTGGCGTCGCGCCGGCCAGTACATCGGGTTCAGGGTCACGCCGCCGTAGATCCAGCACGTGGTATCGCGAGTGAACTGGGTGTTGGGCAGCGGCGGCAGGATGAAGCTGGAGTGCCCGAGGAAGTCGCGGAACATCTGGATCGTCTTGCCGCCGAAGCTGTCCGGCAGGTCATCGGCCGAGACGCCGCCGATCAGGTATTCGGCGATATGGCGCGGCTCCAGGCTGCGCAGCCACGCGCTCACTTCATGCACCAGGCCCAGGCCCACGGCGTTGGCCGTGACCTTGCGATGCAGAATCCAATCCAGCGCCTCGGGGATGGCGACAATGTCGGTCAGCAGGTTATGCATCTCCAGGACGTCGATCCCGCGTTCGCGCATCTTGGTGACGAAATCGAAATGGTCGCGCTTGGCCTGGTTGACCCAGATCACATCGTCGAACAGCAGCTCGTCGCAATTGTTCGGCGTCAGCCGCTGGTGGGCCAGGCCGGGTGAACAGACCATGACTTTGCGCAATTTGCCGGCTTCGGAGTGGACGCCGTACTTCACTTTTTCCGTGGTCATTACACATCCTCCAGATAAAACAGTTGACCGGTCAGAGGGTCAGGAAACCCGCGTAGAGCCCGTACGCAGCCACCAGGGCTCCGACGACCACGGCGGCGAAAATCAGCTTCTCGACCGAGGTGAAAACCGGCTTGCCCAGTTCATGCTTGGCCTTGGCGAACAGGATCGCGCCGGGGGCATAGAGCAGGGCGGAAAGCAGCAGGTATTTGATCCCGCCGGCGTACAACAGCCACATCGCATAAATCAGGGCGATGGCGCCGATGAGCAGGTCCTTGCGGCGCTCGGCCAGGGCGTTCTGATAGGTCTCGCCGCGTACCGCCAACAGCACCGCGTAGGCGGCCGACCACAGATACGGCACGAGGATCATCGAAGTGGCGAGGTAGATCAGCGACAGGTAGGTGCTGGCGGAAAACAGGGTGATGACCAGGAACAGCTGGACCATCGCGTTGGTCAGCCACAGGGCGTTGGCCGGCACATGGTTGGCGTTCTCCCGCCGCAGGAACGCGGGCATGGTGTGGTCCTTGGCGGCGGCGAACATGATCTCGGCGCACAACAGGACCCAGGACAGCAGGGCGCCGAGCAGCGAGATGATCAGGCCAACGCTGATCAACACCGCGCCCCAGTGACCGACCACGTGTTCCAGCACGGCGGCCATGGATGGGTTCTGCAGCTTGGCCAGTTCAGGCTGGGTCATGATCCCCAGGGACAGCACGTTCACCAGCACCAGGAACAACAGCACCGTGATGAAACCGATGACGGTGGCCTTGCCGACGTCGCTGCGTTTCTCGGCGCGGGCGGAAAAAATACTCGCGCCCTCGATGCCGATGAACACCCACACGGTCACCAGCATCATGTGTCGCACTTGGTCCATCACGCTGCCCAGGTCGGGATTCTTCAGGCCCCAGATGTCGGCGGTAAAAATCTCCAGCTTGAAGGCGAATACCGCGATCAACACGAACAACAGCAGCGGCACGATCTTGGCGACGGTGGTCACCAGGTTGATGAAGGCGGCTTCCTTGATGCCACGCAGTACGAGGAAATGCACGGCCCAGAGCAACACCGAGGCGCCGATTACCGCGGCGACGGTGTTGCCCTCGCCAAAGATCGGGAAGAAATAGCCCAGGGTGCTGAACAGCAACACGAAGTAGCCGACGTTGCCCAGCCAGGCGCTGATCCAGTAGCCCCAGGCCGACGAGAAACCCATGTAGTCGCCGAACCCGGCCTTGGCGTAGGCGTATACGCCGCCGTCCAGGTCGGGTTTACGGTTGGCGAGCGTCTGGAAAACAAAGGCGAGGGTCAGCATGCCCACTGCGGTGATGGCCCAGCCGATCAACACGGCGCCGACGTCGGCGCTGGCGGCCATGTTCTGTGGCAGGGAAAAGATCCCGCCGCCGATCATCGATCCTACTACCAGCGCGACCAGTGCACCCAGTCGTAGTTTTCCGGGGGTATCGGACATTGCATGACTCCCATGCGGGGGAAGAGAGTCAACAGCCTATGTCGATTGGGAAGGGCGGTAGCTGATCCAGGTCAGTTCCGGCGCAAAGGGGGGTAGGACGCAAAACCTGTGGGAGCGAGCCTGCTCGCGAAGGCAGAAAATCTGCCGCCACTGATGTCGACTGACACACCGCCTTCGCGAGCAGGCTCGCTCCCACCTTGGATTTTCGGTGAGCTACCACTGTGCCCGGTGAGCCCCCAATTCCGCGGCGGGCAACGTCCATTGCAGCGGCGTTCCGGTGATCCTCAGCGGTACCTGCAAACGATGCGCCGGGCCCCACGGCGTCTGTTCCACCAGCAGCCCCTGGTCAGCCTCGTCTTCAGGGCGCAATGCAACCTGAGTGCCAGCGCCGCCGTCGATCAACAGCTTCGCCGTGCGCGCCAGCGACAGGCGTGCCGAGCCGCCATGGCTGGTGGCCAAGCGGCGGGCGACCAACACAATCGCGCTGGCCGCCATCAGGTAACCCGTCCCATGGTCCAGGGCCTGGACCGGCAGCGGCGTCGGCTTGTCGGCGTGTTTCCAGGCCATGCCGGCCTCGGCGATGCCGCAGCTCATCTGCACCAGGCTGTCGAAGCCGCGGCGGTGTTGCCAGGGGCCGCTCCAGCCGTAGGCGTTGAGGCAGACGTCGATCAGGCCGGGGGCCAATCGTTGGCGCTGCGTGGCGCCATAGCCCAGGCGTTCCAGTGCGTCGGCGCGGTAGCCGTGTAGCAGGATGTCGGCCTCCTTGAGCAGCGCCTCGAACGTTGCGCGGTCGGCGGGTTGCTGCAAGTCGAGGCGGGCGCAACGTTTGCCGAGGGTGACTTCCGGCACCACGCCGGGTTCGTTCCAGGTTGGCGGGTCGATGCGCAGTACGTCGGCGCCTAGGCCGGCAAGAAAACGGCTGGCAATCGGGCCGGCCAGCACGCGGGTCAGGTCCAGCACCTTGAGGCCCGCCAGGGGCTGGGCGACGGAGCCGAGCCAGGGCGCAGGCGAACCTTCGGCGTCGTCATCCAACTGAACGAGAGGCTCGGCATTCACCGCCAAGCCCTGCGGATGGAGTTGCCACGCCTGCCACGAGCGCATCTGTGCGGCGCAACCGCCGGCGTCGACCACGGCTTGCTCCAGGTCGGCCTTGTTCCAACGGATCACTTTGCTGGCCATGTCGGCGCGGTCGGCGCAGGCCCCGAGGACCTTTTCCGCCGCCTGGCGATGATGCGGCGCGTTGGTGTGCAGGCGGATCCAGCCGTCGGCGGTGGCATAGTCGCCTGCCACCGGATCCCACATCGGCGGTACGCTCCAGCGGATGGGTCGCAGGGAGGTGGAAAACCAGAACGAGGCCAGGCGCTGGTCGACTTCAAGCGTCGGCAGGCGACCGGTTTGTTGGTAGATGAGCTCGGCGACCGCTTGACCGGCCACACCGATGCTCGCGCTGGCCAGCTCCGTGACCGCGAAGGCCGAGGGCAGGGCGCCTTCGCCTGTGAAGGGGATCGGTGTCGTGGGCAAGCCGATGGCGGTTTGCATGGATGAGAGTAGGTCTGACATTTGGAAGCCCTCCTGAACCAGAGAGCGAGCATAGATCAAACGAACATCGGGGGTCGCTACGCCCGAGGCGTCGGACCGGCCCAGCGGGAGCAAGCTCCCTTGCCACGGTGTTCCGGGCGTGACCAGATCCAGAGATTGCCCAGGCCCATGCCCGCGAGCGCGAGGTAAACCGGCCAGTGGTGTTCGAGCACCAGCAGCATCAACCCTGCGCAGCACAGCATGCTGGCCGTTGCGGCGATCTTGGCCCGGCGCGGGATGACCTTGCCGTTGCGCCAGTTGTGCAGCATCGGTCCGAATAATCGGTGGCCCTCCAGCCAGGCACTCAGGCGCGGGGAACTGCGGGTCGCGGCCCAGGCGGCGAGCAGGATGAATTCAGTGGTCGGCAAGCCGGGCACGGCGATGGCCACCAGGCCGATGGCCAGGCTGGCGTAGGCGAGGAGGGCGAAGAGCAGTTGGCTGAGTTTCGAGGGCGTACGGCTCATGTATTTCTATCCGACATGCGCTTGGCCCTGTGGGAGCGAGCTTGCTCGCGATAGCGGTGTGTCAGGCGACCAATAGGCTGGCTGGCAGTCCGTCATCGCGAGCAAGCTCGCTCCCACAGGGGATGGTGGGGATTCAAGCCAATTGCGCCGCGTAAGCCTGTTCCAGCAGCACGGTAAAGCGGTTGAAGGCGTCCAGCGCGCCTTTGTCCGCCTCGGCTTCCTGCTGTTCGGTGAAGGGCAACTCGTCGAGGGTCCGGGTGAAGGTTTTCCAGCCTTCGGCGCGGCCGCCCGCCGGTTCTGCCAAGTGGCGGGCTCCAAAGATTTCGTTCATTCCAAGGGTGACGGCGCGCTTGATCAAGAACGCAGCGCCAAGCTTGGAACCCTCGGAGACGAACAGCCAGCCGAGGGCTTCGGCCTGGGTCGGGTTCTTCACTGCGCCGGCCAGGGGAGCCGGCACTTCGGTGTCCAGGTCCGCGAGGTCGGCCTTGGCCGCTTCGGCGCGGCAGCGCGCGGGCAAATCGGCAATCAGCGCGGTCAGTTGCGTGTCGTTGTACAGCGCCGCCAGTTCCGACTGGAACTGGTACTGGGCGACAACGAAGCGGGCGTAGTTGGCCTGGGTTTCGAATGGGGCGTGTGCCTTGACCAGCGCGTCGAGCCTGCCGTGGGGCTCGTGGGTGATCTGGTTCAGGCGTTGGGAGCGGGTAACGGGGCGGTGTGTGGTCATGAAAAATTCCTTTGAGTGGAAGTTGTGGCGAGGGGATTTATCCCCGCTGGGGCGCGAAGCGGCCCCAAAGTCCGCTTCTTTCGGTCCCATTTTTGTTAGGGCTGCTGCGCACCCCAGCGGGGATAAATCCCCTCGCCACAGATAATTGTTTTGGCTGAACGCTGGATCAGATATCCCAGATCAGGTTGACCGCGAAGTTGCGCCCAGGCGCCGTGAGGCGATCGAGATTGGCCGGGTTCAGCACGGCCGCTTCGCCGACGCTGTCGTAGCCGCGCACGTCGTCCCACAGCCAGTACTTCTTGTCGGTGAGGTTGTAGAGGCCGCCGCTGACCGTGACGTCGTCGGTGACCTTGTAATACCCGCTCAGGTCGACAATGCCGAACCCCGGCGTCTTGAATTGGCTGCTGACGCCATCAGGGGAGTTGAAGTTGCTGTCATCGACGCGGTCTTGCTTCTTCACCAGGGTCCAGCTGAGCAAGGTGCCAAACTGCGCCTGGTCGTAACCCAGGCCGAACACGCCGGTCAGTGGGTTGATGCTGTTGAGCGGTTCGCCGGTGTCGTCGTTGCGGCCATGGAGGTAAGCCACCGAGCCTTGGGTGTAGAGCCCCCGTGGTGCGCCGAACACGTCCAGGTCCAGGCGACCCTTGGCTTCGATGCCCTTGATGGTGGCGTGCTTGATGTTGTTGCTCTGGAAGGTCAACCGGTCGGCGCCGGGGATGATGGCGTCCTCGTTGATGAAGTCGCGGTACTTGTTGTAGAACACCGCCACGTCGAACGAGCCGGAGTCGAAGCGGCCGCGCAGGCCGGTCTCGTAGCCCTTGCTTTTTTCCGGTTCCAGGTCGGGATTGGGTTTCACGCTGTAGCCAATACCCGCATTGTCGAAACGGCCATACAGGGCCTTGGCGGTCGGGGTGCGGAAACCTTCGGCGTACTGGCCGTACCAGGTGTATTGGTCGGTCAGGTCATAGGTCAGGCCGAACTTGGGCGAGACGCGATGCCAGGTCTTGTCCTGGCCACTGACCGTGCCGCCGGCGGTGGGGGCCACGGTGCTGAGGAATTCCTCGGTCAGGTGTGGCTTGAGCCGGGTGTGGTCGTAGCGCAGTGCTGGCGTGAAGGTCCATTTGTCCCAGCTGACCTGGTCCTGGGCGAACAAACTGTAGGTGTTGATCGTCGGGTCCGGGAAGTCACTGGCTTTTGCCAGCACGTCCCGCGTGCTGATCGCGCCGACGGCGGGGCAGCCCACGCCGACCGCCAGGCACACGCCATTGCCGCTGCGCGAACCGGTGACCTTTTGTTGCTTGAGCGTGGTGCCGTAGGTCAGTGCGTGATCGGTGTCAGCAATGCGGAATGACTTGTCCAGTTGCGCGTCGAACACCCACTGCTTCTCTTCGTAGAGCGTTTCTCGCGTGCGCAGTACCTGGCGCGTGATCGGGAAGTAGAATTCGGCGGTGCTCTGGTCGGTCTTGGCGACCTGGTGGTTCAGGCTCCACTTGATCGTGTCGGCCAGCAGGCTGTCGAGGTCGAAGTTGTGCTCCAGGCCGAAACGTTCGCGGGTGATGGTGTCGTTGCCGGTGCGCCACTGGTACATGCCGCCAGGCAGGATCGAGGTGGGAATGGCCGGTTGGCCGTTGGCGTACGGGCCGCCGTAGGCACTTTTCAGATCGATGTCGCGATCGTCCTTGTACTTCTCATACACCAGGCTCAGGCGCGCATCATCGCTGTAATCCCAGCCAAGCTTGGCCAGCACGTTGTTGGCGCGTACGTCTTCGGGGTTGGCCGCGGTGCGGTCCAGTCCGGTGCCGTTGTTGCTGCCGTAGGATTCGGTCTCGTGGCCGTCGCGCTGGCTGTAGTGCAGCAGGCCGTCGAATGGCCCTCTGCGACCGGCGACGGTGGAGGACTTGAGCCAGCTCTCGTCGACAGAGCTGTAGCCGGTCTTCAGGCGTGCGCCGACATCCTGGCCGGGCTTGATGATGTCATCCGCATCGAGGGTGAAATAACTGACGACACCGCCAATGGCGTTGCTGCCGTACAGCACCGACGCCGGGCCACGGAGGATTTCCACGCGCTTGATGATCTCCGGGTCGACATAGTTGCGCTGGGTCTTGGCATAGGGACCGTTGAAGAAACCGCCGGGCACTTCCACGCCATCGACCTGGGTCAGGATCCGGTTGCCGTCGATGCCGCGAATGTTGTAGCCGCTGATGCCGCCACGCTGGCCTGCGCCGCCCACCGAAACACCGGGCTCGTAGCGCACCAGGTCCTTGATGGTGTTGACGTTGTTGCGATCGAGTTCCTGGCGATCATGGATGGAAACGGTGCTCGGTACGCTGGTAATGTCCTGTTCCTGGCGGGTGGCACTGATGGTCACTTGCTGCAAGTCCAGCACGTTGCCGGCGCTGCGTTTTTCCAGAACGATGTTGTTATCGCCCAGTTTGCGGTAGCTCAGGTCGGTCCCCACCAACAAGCGCTCCAGGGCTTTTTCCGGCGGCAGAGAGCCGTTCACGCCCGGCGAAGCGACGCCTGCGGCCAGTTCAGCCGGCAAGCCGACTTGCCAGCCCGTCACCGTCGTGAATGCGTTGAGCGCGGAGACCAAGGGCTGTCGGGCGATGTTGAAGGTGTAGTCACCCATGTTGTGGGCGGGCGATTGCCCATTGACGGCGAAGGCTGCTGGTGCGGCACCGGCCATCAGGATGGCGGCGGTCAGTAATGACAGCGCGCGGGAAGGTGCGAGGAACCGGCAAGTAAGGCGAGAGGACATCGATAACGCTCCGTGTCGCATCTGTTATAGGTGCAGATCGGCATCGTGAAGATGCGAATCAATTGCATTGGCTATAACGAGACGAACCAGCGAAGGCTATCGAGTAAAAATAATTCTCATTTAGTTCAGGATCACCAGTGCCGGGAATTCCTGCAACCGCGCAGAGGTGATGTGCGCCAGGGAGCGGACCGCATCCAGCGGCTGGTCGAGGCGGTAATTGCCCGTCACCGCGATGTTGGCCAGACGTTCGTTGGTATTGATGATCCAGCCAGGGTAGTAGCGCCGCAGCTCGGCCAGGACTTGGCTCAGCGGCCGGTTTTCGAACACCAGCCGACCTTGTACCCAGGCCAGCTCGGTACCCGCATCGAGGCGTGTGGGGCGGTCGAAGCCGTTGGGGCCGATGCGGATGCTTTCTCCGGCCGACAACCGCACGTGGGTGTCGTACCGGGTGGCCCGCAGGTCGATGTCGCCGCGCTGCACCTGGACTTGGGCCACGCCGTCGAGGTAACGCACGGCAAATGTGGTGTCGCTGACGCTGGCGGTGACCGGGCCGGCATCAATTTCCAGCGGCAGGTTGCGGTTGCCTGGCACTTCGAAGAATGCCTCGCCCTTGTACAGGCGGGCCACATGCCGCTGTTCGCTGAACGTGCTGGAAAACGCCGAATCGGTGTTGAGCAGGACCTTGGAGCCGTCTTCCAATTGCAGGCGCTGGCGCTCACCGACCACCGTCAGGTGATCGGCTTCGAAGTGCAGGGGCAAGTCGCTGAAATTGAACAGGCCGAGAAACAGCACGGCGGCAGTTGCCAACGGTTTCCAATGGGCACGCAGGCGCGACAGCGCGGTGACTTTGGGCTGGTCTCGCAGTTGTCGGGCGCTTTCGATGACGTGCGGGCCATTCCAGATCGCCTGGGCCCTGGCGAACGCTTCGCCATGGCGAGGATCGGCCGCCAGCCAGGCCTGGAAGTGTTGGCGCTGCTCCTCGCTGGGGCTGTCGAGCAGGATCAACCAGTCCAGCGCCTGGTCCATGGCGTGGGCAGTGTCCTGTGCCTCGGCGGCTTCAGGTGGGCGATGGTTGTCCGTCACGGTGGATTCTCATTATTGGCGGCAGGCACACGCTACAAGCCGCAAGCGGTGGCTGGCAAGCTTGCGTCCAGCTTGCGGCCCGAAACGCCTGGCTTGTTGCTTGATTCATGGGTTGCGTTCGGCCACGCCCACGCAGATGGCCATGATCAGTTTCAATTCTTTTTGCACGGTACTCAGGGACACGTCCAATCGTTGCGCGATGTCTTGGTAACTGTGGCCATGCAGCCGACTGAGAATGAAGACCTGCCGTTGGCGCGGGCTGAGGGATTGCAGGCTGACGTTAAGGCGTTCGAGCATTCGTTCGGCATGGGCAGCGTCTTCGGCGCTGCTTTGGGGGGCGACCACATTGTTCACGACGTCCAACGGCACGTCATCGACCAGGGTCCGTGACTGGATTCGCCGCGCGCGCAAATGGTCCAGCGCCAGGTTGCGGGCGGTCTGGAAGACAAAGGGTTCGAGATGATCGACGGTGCGCTCGCTCAGGGCGCGGGTGACGCGCAAGTAGGTTTCCTGAAGCAAGTCTTCGGCGGTGCTCGGGTTGTTGACCATCCGCTCGAGGGTGCGCAGCAGCGGGGTACGCTGGGCGAGAAAGACGTGATGAAAACGCGATTGACTCACGGTAGGGCCCGATCCGGTTCGAGTAGATGATAATGCTTATCATCTGCGCGACGGGTCAAGCCTTCATTTCACCGATGTTGTAACCCTGTGGGAGCGAGCTTGCTCGCGATGACGGAGTGTCAGTCGTCATTGATGTTGACTGATACACCGCTTTCGCGAGCAAGCTCCTCCCACAGAAAAGCTCAAAAGCTGCTGGGGCGGTTACTCCGCGTTACACAACGCCAGGCAGTTATCCAGCATGCGGTTGGAGAAGCCCCATTCGTTGTCATACCAGGCCAATACCTTGAGCAGCTTGCCGCTGGCCTTGGTGTGGTTGGCGTCGAAGATCGACGACAGCGGGTTGTGGTTGAAATCGCTGGAAACCAGCGGCAGGGTGTTGTAGCCGAGGATCTTCGAATGCTGGCTGGCATGGCGCAGCAGTTCGTTGACTTCTTCGGCCGACGCTTCGCGCTTGAGCTGCACGGTGAGGTCGACCAGGGATACGTTGATCACCGGTACGCGCACGGCCATGCCGGTCAGCTTGCCGGCCAGTTCCGGCAGCACCAGGCCCACGGCTTCGGCGGCGCCGGTCTTGCTCGGGATCATGTTCTGGGTGGCCGAGCGGGCGCGGTAGGGGTCGCTGTGGTAGACGTCGGTCAGGTTCTGGTCGTTGGTGTAGGCATGGATGGTGGTCATCAGGCCGCTTTCGATACCCAGCTCGCGGTGCAGCACCTGGGCCACCGGGGCCAGGCAGTTGGTGGTGCACGACGCGTTGGAGATGATCTGGTGGGACTGGCGCAGGATGTCATGGTTGACGCCATACACGACGGTGGCATCGGCGCCCTTGGCCGGTGCCGAGATGATCACCTTGCGGGCGCCGGCGCTGATGTGGGCGGCTGCCTTGGCACGGTCGGTAAACAGGCCGGTGCATTCGAACACGACGTCGATCTTCTCGGCCGCCCAAGGCAGTTCGGCCGGGTTGCGGATGGCGCTGACCGAGATGCGGTCGCCATTGACCGTCAGGCTTTCGTGGTCGTGCTGGACGTCGGCATCGAAGGTGCCGTGCACGGTGTCGAACTTGAGCAGATGGGCATTGATTGCACTGTCGCCCAGGTCGTTGATGGCGACGATCTGCAAGTCGCGACGATAGCCTTGGGTATACAGTGCACGGAGGACGTTGCGGCCGATGCGGCCAAAACCATTGATTGCGATTCGAAGAGTCATTAACTGCGCCGCCGTCGATTTGTTGTTGGAATTACAAGATTATTCGCATAAAAATAGAAAACAAGCCTTTTTAGTGGCAATATTTTGTTTTATCTACAACGAGCGACCTGAATCAACTGGTCCGATTGGTCAAAAACCGTTTGTCGCCCTGTCTTTCCTGCGGTGTACAAAGGCTTTTGAACCAGCATAGACAATCAGGTCGCCACACCCGTTAGCCTGGAGTTCTACCTATGCATCCCCGCGTACTTGAGGTCACCGAACGGCTTATCGCTCGCAGTCGCGCTACTCGTGAGGCTTACCTTGCACTGATCCGCGGTGCAGCCAGCGACGGCCCGATGCGCGGCAAGCTGCAGTGTGCCAACTTCGCCCATGGCGTGGCCGGTTGCGGCACGGAAGACAAGCATCACCTGCGGATGATGAACGCCGCCAACATCGCCATCGTGTCGTCCTATAACGACATGCTCTCGGCCCACCAGCCGTACGAAACCTTCCCTGAACAAATCAAGAAAGCCCTGCGCGAGATCGGCTCTGTCGGCCAGTTCGCTGGCGGTACGCCGGCCATGTGCGACGGCGTGACCCAGGGCGAGGCCGGGATGGAACTGAGCCTGCCGAGCCGCGAAGTGATCGCGCTGTCCACGGCGGTGGCGTTGTCCCACAACATGTTCGACGGCGCGCTGATGCTCGGCATCTGCGACAAGATCGTCCCGGGCCTGATGATGGGCGCGCTGCGCTTCGGTCACTTGCCGACGATCTTCGTGCCCGGCGGGCCGATGGTCTCGGGCATTTCCAACAAAGAGAAAGCCGACGTGCGCCAGCGCTACGCCGAAGGCAAGGCGACGCGCGAAGAGCTGCTGGAATCGGAGATGAAGTCCTACCACAGCCCCGGCACCTGCACCTTCTACGGCACCGCCAACACCAACCAATTGCTGATGGAAGTGATGGGCCTGCACTTGCCAGGCGCTTCGTTCGTCAACCCGAACACGCCGCTGCGCGACGCCCTGACCCGTGAAGCGGCGTTCCAGGTCACACGCCTGACCAAGCAGAGCGGCAACTTCATGCCCATCGGCGAAATCGTCGACGAGCGCTCGCTGGTCAACTCCATCGTTGCGCTGCACGCCACCGGCGGCTCGACCAACCACACCCTGCACATGCCGGCCATTGCCATGGCGGCGGGCATCCAGCTGACCTGGCAGGACATGGCCGACCTCTCCGAGGTGGTGCCGACCCTGAGCCACGTCTACCCGAACGGCAAGGCCGACATCAACCACTTCCAGGCGGCGGGCGGCATGTCGTTCCTGATCCGCGAATTGCTGGAAGCGGGTCTGCTTCACGAGAACGTCAACACCGTGCTGGGTCACGGATTGAGCCGCTATACCCAGGAGCCGTTCCTCGAGGATGGCGAGCTGGTGTGGCGCGACGGCCCGATCGAAAGCCTCGACGAAAACATCCTGCGCCCGGTGGCCCGTGCGTTCTCGCCGGAAGGCGGCTTGCGGGTGATGGAAGGCAACCTCGGCCGTGGTGTGATGAAAGTCTCGGCCGTGGCCTTGGAAAACCAGGTCGTCGAGGCGCCGGCCATGGTCTTCCAGGATCAGCAGGATCTGGCCGATGCGTTCAAGGCCGGTCTGCTGGAAAAGGATTTTGTCGCCGTGATGCGCTTCCAGGGCCCGCGCTCCAATGGCATGCCCGAGCTGCACAAGATGACGCCGTTCCTCGGCGTGCTGCAGGATCGCGGCTTCAAGGTGGCGCTGGTCACCGACGGGCGCATGTCCGGCGCGTCGGGGAAAATCCCGGCGGCCATTCATGTCAGCCCCGAAGCTTATGTCGGCGGCGCGTTGGCTCGGGTGCAGGAGGGCGATATCATCCGCGTCGATGGCGTCAAAGGCACCTTGGAACTGAAGGTGGACGCCGAGGAATTCGCCGCGCGCGAGCCGGCCAAGGGCCTGTTGGGCAACAACATCGGCACCGGTCGCGAGCTGTTCGGTTTCATGCGCATGGCTTTCAGCTCGGCAGAGCAGGGCGCCAGCGCCTTCACTTCTGCCCTGGAGGCGATTAATTGAAACTGGCTTTGGTCGGTGACATCGGCGGGACCAATGCGCGTTTCGCCCTGTGGAAGAACCACAACCTGGAGAACATCCAGGTGTTGGCGACGGCGGATTACGCCTGCCCGGAAGATGCCATCAAGGTTTACCTGAGCGGCATGGGCATGGCGCCGGGTGCGATTGGCTCGGTGTGCCTGTCGGTGGCCGGCCCCGTGAGCGGTGATGAGTTTCGCTTCACCAACAACCACTGGCGCCTGAGCAACCTGGCGTTCTGCAAGACGCTGCAGGTGGAGAAGCTGTTGCTGGTCAACGACTTTTCCGCCATGGCCCTGGGCATGACCTGCTTGCGTCCCGATGAATACCGGGTCGTCTGCCAAGGCACGCCGGAGCCGATGCGCCCGGCGGTAGTGATCGGGCCGGGCACCGGGCTGGGCGTCGGGACGCTGCTGGACCTGGGCGAAGGTCGCTTCGCGGCGCTGCCGGGGGAGGGCGGCCATGTCGACCTGCCGATGAGCAGTCCGCGCGAGACCCAGCTCTGGCAACACATCTACAACGAAATCGGCCACGTCAGCGCCGAAACCGCGCTGAGTGGCAGTGGCTTGCCCCGCGTCTACCGGGCGATCTGCGCGGTGGACGGTCATGAACCGGTGCTCGATACCCCTGAATCCATTACCGCCGCCGGCCTGGCAGGGGACCCTGTTGCGCTGGAAGTCCTTGAGCAGTTCTGCCGATGGCTGGGGCGCGTGGCGGGCAATAACGTACTCACGGTGGGTGGGCGCGGCGGTGTCTACATCGTTGGCGGCGTGGTCCCGCGGTTTGCCGATTTCTTCCTTGAGAGTGGCTTCGCCAAATCCTTCGCCGACAAGGGTTGCATGAGCGATTATTTCAAGGGTATTCCGGTCTGGTTGGTGACAGCGCCGTACTCCGGCCTGATGGGCGCGGGCGTGGCGTTGGAGCAGTCGACACACGCTTGAAGTTTGAAATACGACCCCCTGTGGGAGCGAGCTTGCTCGCGATAGCGGAGTGTCAGTCGCCATTGATGCTGACTGATAAACCGTTATCGCGAGCAAGCTCGCTCCCACAGGGTTTTGTAGTGTGTTTTGTGGTGTGTTTGTAGAACCCGTCCATCAGGCATAATCGCCCCCAATCCAAACAACAAGGACGAGGCCCCGTGAGTTCAGTGAACAAATCGATTTTGTTGGTCGACGACGACCAGGAGATTCGCGAACTGCTGGACACCTACCTCAGCCGTGCGGGTTTCCAGGTGCGCACCACGCCCGACGGCGCCGGGTTTCGCCAGGCCTTGAACGAGGCGCCGAGCGACCTGGTGATCCTCGATGTGATGCTGCCCGACGAGGACGGCTTCAGCCTTTGCCGCTGGGTTCGCGAACACCCGCGCCAGGCCCATGTGCCGATCATCATGCTCACCGCCAGTTCCGATGAGGCCGACCGGGTCATTGGCCTGGAGCTGGGAGCCGATGATTACCTGGGCAAGCCGTTCAGCCCGCGTGAATTGCAGGCGCGTATCAAGGCGCTGCTGCGCCGGGCACAGTTCGGCCAGGAACGGTCGGGCGGCGATGTGCTGGCCTTCGACGAGTGGCGGCTGGACATGGTCAGCCATCGGCTGTTCCACACCGATGGCGAAGAAGTGATCCTCTCCGGCGCCGACTTCGCGTTGCTCAAGCTGTTCCTCGATCATCCCCAGGAAATCCTCGACCGCGACACCATCGGCAATGCCACCCGAGGGCGTGAACTGATGCCCCTGGACCGGATCGTCGACATGGCGGTCAGTCGTCTGCGCCAGCGCTTGCGCGACACGGACAAGCCACCGCGGCTGATTCGCACGGTACGCGGCAGCGGTTATCAACTGGCGGCCAGTGTGGTTGCCAGCAATGGTCACTGAAGCGATCAGGAAAATTGTCCGGCGCATACCGGTGCCGCGCTCGTTGCTCGGGCGGATGCTGTTGCTGACCCTGCTGGTCGTGCTGTTCGCCCAGACGCTGTCGAGCCTGATCTGGGTTTCGCAACTGCGTGCCACCCAGCTCGAAGGCCTGGTCACCAGCGCCCGCAGTCTCGCCCATTCGATGACCGCCACTGTCAGCTATCTGCGCTCCCTGCCGGTGGCTTACCGGCCCTTGGTGCTGGACCAGTTGCGGAGCATGGGGGGGACACGATTCGTCGTCACCCTCAATGACAAGCCGCTGGGCATGGACGTGTTGCCCGTGACACCACGCAAACTGGCAGTGCTCCAGGCGGTGGATGAAGTGCTGCGGCGCTCCCTGGGCAACAACGCCGACATCTCCGTCAAGTTCGTCAGCCCCGAAGACCTGCGGATCTTCAACGGCGGGCTGAAACTCGATGAGCTGCCGCGCTCCTGGGCCCATTACGCCCTGACGCTTGAGCCGGTGAATCCGCCGGTGCTGGTCACGCAGATCCAAATGGCGCCGGGTGAATGGCTGTACATCGCCTCGCTGCTGCCCGAACCCTATACCAGCCTCGAAGAACAGGACCTGCCCAAGCAGCAGGTGGGGTTCATCGTGCTCACCAGTAGCCTGTTGCTGTTGTTCATCGGCTTGCTGGTGCACTGGCAGAGCCGGCCCCTCAAGCGTCTGGCCCGAGCCGCGCGGGACATGTCCCTTGGCGCTGAAGTGCAGCCCGTGGCCGAGGGCGGCGGCAGTGAGGTGGTGGAAGTGGGGCGGGCGTTCAACGCCATGCGCGAGCGCATCAGCCGCTACCTGACCGAGCGCAGCCAGTTGTTCAGTGCGATCTCCCATGACCTGCGCACGCCGATCACCCGGCTGCGGTTGCGGGTCGAGCTGCTGGAGGATGAAAACCTGCAAGCCAAGTTTGGCCGTGACCTGGACGAGCTGGAGTTACTGGTCAAGGGCGCGTTGCAATGCGTCAAGGACACCGACATCCACGAGAACATCGAGCCGGTGGACCTCAATCACGTACTGGATTGCTTGGTGGAACCCTACCTCGCGCCCAACGGCAATGGCCGGGTCACCCAGGATGGTCGGGCGCTGGCGCCGTATTCCGGCAAGCCGCTGGCCCTCAAGCGCTGCATCGGCAACCTGATCGACAACGCCTTGAAATACGGACAGCGTGCCCATCTGCACATCGATGACGATGAAACAGCGTTCATCCTGCACGTCGACGATGAAGGCCCGGGCGTGCCGGAACAGCGCCTGGAGCAAGTCTTCGAGCCGCACTTTCGCCTGGCCGGGCAGCAGCAGGGTTACGGCTTGGGGCTGGGCATCGCCCGCAACATTGCCCATAGCCATGGTGGCGAAGTCAGCCTGCAGAATCTGCGCGAGGGCGGGTTGCGGGTGACGTTGCAGTTGCCTCGGAGTGTGGATTAGTCGGACCGCGCTATCGTTCTTCGCGAGCAAGCCCGCTCCCACATTGGACCTCGTTGAACACAGGTATTGTGTTTGACACAAGTCCCTTGTGGGAGCGGGCTTGCTCGCGAAGGCGCCAGTAGTCCCAACACCCCTTTCAAGAAAATGTCACAAGTCGGTGACATAACTCGTCCCTTTCGTTACCTGCCACCGACCCTCCCTTGTTTAGACTCCCCGGGTCAAAACAACAAAAAAGGTCATGTCGATGGACACCTTCCAACCGGCGTTCAGCAGTTGGTTGAACGCTCCTGCCCACCAGCAATGGCTCGCCGCCGAAGGCTTGCGGCTGCTGGCGTTTGCCAAGGCCTCGAAGCTGCCGGACGGTTTCGGCAACCTGGACGAGCTGGGTCGCCTGCCCGCCGATGCCCGCGCCGAAACCATGAACACCGCGCGCATGACCCACAGCTTCGCCATGGCCCACATCCAGGGCCTGCCGGGGTTTGTCGAGTTGGTGGATCATGGCGTGCAAGCCCTCATGGGGCCGCTGCGCGATGCTGAGTTCGGCGGCTGGTTCGCCACGGCCAATCCCGCTGAAAACGAAACCGGCAAAGCCGCCTACCTGCATGCTTTCGTTGCCCTGGCCGCCAGCTCTGCGGTCGTGGCCCAGCGCCCCGGCGCCGAGGCCTTGCTCAAGGAAGCCGTGCGGATCATCGACGAGCATTTCTGGTGCGAAGAAGAGGGCGCCTTGCGCGAATCCTTCAACCGCGACTGGCGCGAAGAAGAGGCTTATCGCGGCGCCAACAGCAACATGCACGCCACCGAAGCCTTTCTCGCCCTGGCCGATGCCACGGACGACCCGCGCTGGCTGGCGCGGGCCCTGCGCATCGTCGAGCGGGTCATCCATGGGCATGCGGCCGCCAACGACTACATGGTCGTCGAGCATTTCGACCGCGACTGGCAGCCGCTGCGCGAGTACAACCACGACAACCCGGCCGATGGGTTTCGTCCCTACGGCACCACGCCCGGCCATGGTTTCGAATGGGCGCGGCTACTGCTGCACCTTGAAGCCGCGCGCGTGCAGATCGGCATGCTGACCCCGGGCTGGCTGGCCCAGGACGCGCAAAAACTCTTCGACCAGAACTGCCGCCATGGCTGGGACGTCGATGGCGCGCCGGGCATTGTCTACACCCTGGACTGGGACAACCGCGCCGTGGTTCGTCATCGCCTGCATTGGGTGCATGCCGAAGCGGCGGCAGCGGCCAGCGCGCTGCTCAAGCGTACCGACGAGGCGCAATACGAAGCCTGGTACCGGCGTTTCTGGGAATTCTGCGACAAGCATTTCATCGATCGCTGCAACGGCAGTTGGCACCACGAACTCGATCCACAAAACCGCCCCAGCGCCGACATCTGGCCGGGCAAGCCGGACCTTTACCACGCCTGGCAAGCCGTGCTGATACCTCGGCTTCCCCTGGCGCCCAGCATGGCGTCTGCGTTGGCGCGGTTATCCGCTCCCGCGCCTGTGTAACCATGCAGTGACATATCCGCGTCCCTTCGTTACCTGCGAAGGGATAACCCCTGATTAGAATCCATGCAGCGCAAGCACCAGACTTGCATGCATAACAACAAGAAAGGTACTTCTAGATGAATGCGATTTCTCGCCTCGCTACTGTCATTTCTCTTGCTTCCTTGCTTCCCGTCGCAGCATTCCCTGTCAGCGCCCTGGCCGCCGAATCGAAAGGTTCCGTGGAAGTCGTCCACTGGTGGACGTCGGGTGGTGAAAAAGCCGCGGTCGATGTGCTCAAGGCCCAGGTGGAAAAAGACGGCTTTACCTGGAAGGACGGCGCCGTCGCCGGCGGTGGCGGTTCCACTGCCATGACCGTGCTCAAGAGCCGTGCCGTGGCTGGCAACCCACCGGGCGTCGCCCAGATCAAGGGCCCGGACATCCAGGAATGGGCAACCACTGGCCTGCTCGACACCGACGTCCTCAAGGACGTTTCCAAGGCGGAAAAGTGGGACAGCCTGCTCGACAAGAAAGTCTCCGACACCGTGAAGTACGAAGGTGACTACGTCGCTGTGCCGGTGAATATCCACCGCGTCAACTGGTTGTGGATCAACCCGGAAGTCTTCAAGAAAGCCGGCATCACCAAGAACCCGACCACCCTCGAAGAATTCTACGCCGCCGGTGACAAGCTCAAGGCCGCAGGCTTCATTCCCCTGGCCCACGGCGGCCAGCCGTGGCAGGACAGCACCGTGTTCGAAGCGGTGGTGCTCTCGGTCATGGGCGCTGATGGCTACAAGAAAGCCCTGGTCGACCTGGACAACACGGCGCTGACCGGTCCGGAAATGGTCAAGGCATTGACCGAGCTGAAGAAAGTCGCGACCTACATGGACGCCGACGGCAAGGGCCAGGACTGGAACCTGGAAGCGGCCAAGGTCATCAACGGCAAGGCCGGCATGCAGATCATGGGTGACTGGGCCAAGAGCGAGTGGACCGCGGCGAAGAAAGTCGCCGGCAAGGACTACGAGTGCGTAGCGTTCCCAGGCACTGACAAGGCCTTCACCTACAACATTGACTCCCTGGCGGTGTTCAAGCAGAAGGACGCAGGCACTTCGGCGGGGCAGCAGGATATCGCCAAGGTCGTGCTGGGTGAGAACTTCCAGAAAGTCTTCAGCATCAACAAGGGCTCGATCCCGGTGCGTAACGACATGCTGGCCGACATGGGCAAGTACGGTTTCGACTCCTGCGCCCAGACCGCTGCCAAGGACTTCCTGGCAGACGCCAAGAGCGGCGGCCTGCAGCCAAGCATGGCGCACAACATGGCGACCACATTGGCGGTACAAGGCGCGTTCTTTGACGTCGTGACCAACTACATCAACGACCCGAAAGCCGACCCGGCCGATGCCGCCAAGAAATTGGGCGCAGCGGTTCAGTCGGCCAAGTAAGGTCAGCACCGCGAGCCCTGTGGGAGCGGGCTTGCTCGCGAAGGCGTCGTGTCAGTTGATACATCCGTTGGCTGGCACACCGCTTTCGCGAGCAAGCCCGCTCCCACAAAGGGAATGCATTTGTAGTTTTTATTCTTTGGTTTGGATTTCCTCATGAGTTCTGTTGCTGTGTTCAGCAAGGCCTCGCCGTTCGATGCATTGCAGCGCTGGCTACCAAAACTGGTGCTGGCGCCGAGCATGTTCATCGTCCTGGTGGGCTTTTATGGCTACATCCTGTGGACGTTCGTCCTGTCGTTCACAACGTCGACTTTCCTGCCCACCTACAAATGGGCGGGCCTGGCGCAATACGCACGGCTGTGGGACAACGACCGCTGGTGGGTAGCCAGCAAGAACCTCGCGGTGTTCGGTGGCATGTTCATCGGCATTACCCTGGTCATCGGCGTGCTGCTGGCGGTGTTCCTCGACCAGCGTATTCGTCGCGAAGGTTTCATCCGCACCATTTACCTGTACCCGATGGCGCTCTCGATGATCGTCACCGGTACCGCCTGGAAATGGCTGCTCAACCCGGGCATGGGCCTGGATAAATTGTTGCGTGACTGGGGCTGGGAAGGCTTCCGCCTGGACTGGCTGATCGACCCTGATCGCGTGGTGTATTGCCTGGTGATCGCTGCCGTATGGCAGGCCTCGGGTTTCATCATGGCGATGTTCCTGGCCGGCCTGCGTGGCGTGGACCAGTCGATCATCCGCGCCGCGCAGATCGACGGCGCAAGCATGCCGCGCATCTACTGGAAAGTGGTACTGCCGAGCCTGCGCCCGGTGTTCTTCAGTGCCGTGATGATTCTGGCGCACATTGCGATCAAGAGCTTCGACCTGGTGGCGGCCATGACCGCCGGTGGCCCGGGTTACTCCTCCGACCTGCCTGCCATGTTCATGTACTCGTTCACCTTCAGTCGCGGCCAGATGGGCATGGGCTCGGCCAGCGCAATCCTGATGCTCGGTGCGATCCTCGCGATCATCGTGCCTTACCTGTATTCCGAGCTGAGGGCCAAGCGTCATGACTAGTCTCGCTGCGAAACCTTCCATCAGCCTGAGCCGCATCGCGATCTACGCGGTGCTGATCCTCGCGGTACTGCTTTACCTGGTGCCGTTGGTGGTCATGCTGTTGACCAGCTTCAAGACGCCGGAAGACATCAGCACCGGTAACCTGCTGAGCTGGCCGACCGTGGTCAGCGGCATCGGCTGGGTCAAGGCCTGGGCCACGGTCAACGGCTACTTCTGGAACTCGATCAAGATCACCGTGCCGGCCGTACTGATTTCCACCGCCATCGGCGCGTTGAACGGTTATGTGCTGTCGATGTGGCGCTTCCGTGGGTCGCAGTTGTTCTTCGGCCTGCTGCTGTTCGGTTGCTTCCTGCCGTTCCAGACCGTGCTGCTGCCGGCCTCGTTCACCCTCGGCAAGATGGGCCTGGCCAGCACCACCACCGGCCTGGTGTTTGTCCACGTCGTCTACGGCCTGGCGTTCACCACGCTGTTCTTCCGCAACTACTACGTGAGCATCCCCGATGCGCTGGTGAAGGCTGCGCGCCTCGACGGTGCCGGGTTCTTCACGATCTTCCGGCGGATCATCCTGCCGATGTCGACGCCGATCATCATGGTCTGCCTGATCTGGCAGTTCACCCAGATCTGGAACGACTTCCTGTTCGGCGTGGTGTTCTCCAGCGGTGACTCCCAGCCCATCACGGTGGCGCTGAACAACCTGGTCAACACCAGCACCGGGGCCAAGGAATATAACGTGGATATGGCGGCGGCGATGATCGCCGGGCTGCCGACCCTGCTGGTCTATGTGATCGCAGGCAAGTATTTCGTGCGCGGCCTCACGGCTGGCGCGGTCAAGGGGTAATCATGGCTACGCTTGAACTTCGCAATGTAAACAAGACCTACGGTGCGGGCCTGCCCGACACCTTGAAAGACATCCAGTTGTCGATCAAGGAAGGCGAATTCCTCATCCTGGTAGGCCCTTCGGGTTGCGGCAAATCGACCCTGATGAACTGCATCGCCGGCCTCGAGACCATCACCGGCGGCGCGATCATGATCGGCGACCAGGACGTCAGCGGCATGAGCCCGAAGGATCGTGACATCGCCATGGTGTTCCAGTCCTACGCGCTGTACCCGACCATGAGCGTGCGCGAGAACATCGAGTTCGGCCTGAAGATTCGCAAGATGAAACAGTCGGACATCAACGAAGAAGTGGCGCGGGTCGCCAAGCTGTTGCAGATCGAGCACCTGCTCAACCGCAAGCCCGGCCAGCTCTCCGGCGGCCAGCAGCAGCGCGTCGCCATGGGCCGTGCCCTGGCGCGGCGGCCGAAGATCTACCTGTTCGACGAGCCGCTGTCCAACCTCGACGCCAAGCTGCGGGTCGAGATGCGCACCGAAATGAAACTGATGCACCAGCGCCTGAAGACCACCACGGTCTACGTGACCCACGACCAGATCGAAGCGATGACCCTGGGCGACAAAGTGGCGGTGATGAAGGACGGGATCATCCAGCAGTTCGGCACGCCGAAGGACATCTACAACAACCCGGCCAACCTCTTCGTGGCGAGCTTCATCGGTTCGCCGCCGATGAACTTCATCCCGCTGCGCCTGCAACGCAAGGACGGTCGCCTGCTGGCCTTGCTCGACAGCGGCCAGGCCCGTTGCGAGTTGCCGCTGGGCATGCAGGACGCCGGGCTGGAAGATCGCGAAGTGATTCTTGGCCTGCGGCCGGAGCAGATCGTGCTGGCCGGCAACGAGCCGAACGGTTTGCCGACCATTCGCGCCGAAGTCCAGGTTACCGAACCTACCGGCCCGGACACCCTGGTGTTCGTCAATCTCAACGACACCAAGGTCTGCTGCCGACTGGCGCCGGACGTGGCGCCGCAGCCGGGGGAGACCCTGACGTTGCAATTCGATCCCGCGAAAGTGTTGCTGTTCGACGCCAAGTCCGGCGAACGCCTGGGCGTGGCCGCGCAGCCGCAGGCTGGAGACCGGCCTGCCAATGTGGCGCAGTTCAAGGGCCGATGATGAACATATGTGGGAGCGAGCTTGCTCGCGATGGCGGTACATCAGTTGCGGCTGAAGTGAATGACACACCGCTATCGCGGGCACGCTCGCTTCCACAGAAAAAGGAGTATGCGGTGAGTGGGGGACCATCCATCGCAATCGTTGTAAACCGCGTTAGATAAAAACAGTTAATAACAATAAAGACGAGGATGTAGGGATGAAGAAGAAAAACAATGCCCAGCTTATCTGCCAGTTGTCAGCCGTTGCGGCGATGATGCTGGCCGGTAGCGCACACGCTGCCGACGCGTTCAGCGCCGATTCGCAGTGGATGACGGGCGACTGGGGCGGTGAACGGACCAAACTGATCGAGCAGGGTATCGACATCAAGGCCGACTACGTCGGCGAGGTGGGCGGCAACCTGCACGGTGGCTACAACAACGACAAGACCGCGCGTTACGCCGACCAGTTCGGTCTGGGCGTGGCGCTGGACCTGGAAAAGCTGTGGGGCTGGGATAACACCCAGGCCAAGATCCAGCTGACCAACCGTAACGGTCAGAACATCTCCAACGACCGTGTCGGCGACCCGCGCGCGGGTACCTTGAGTTCTTCCCAAGAAGTCTACGGCCGTGGCCACATGGTTCGTCTGACCCAATTGTGGATCAAGCACCAGTTCCTCGACGGCAAGCTGGACGTCAAGGCCGGTTACTTCGGCGAAGGCGAAGACTTCAACACCTTCCCTTGCGAATTCCAGAACCTGGCGTTCTGTGGCTCCCAGGTGGGTAACTGGGCGACCGGTATCTGGTACAACTGGCCAGTCAGCCAGGCCGCGATCCGCGTGAAGTACAACATCACGCCTGAGTTCTACGCGCAAATCGGTGCGTACAACCAGAACCCATCGCAGTTGGAGCACGGCAACGGCTTCAAGCTCAGCGGCAGCGGCACCAAAGGTACCGTCATTCCTGTCGAACTGGTCTGGTCGCCGAAGGTCAACAACCTGCCGGGCGAATACCGCGTCGGTTACTACAAGAGCACGGCTGACGCCAACGACGTCCGTGAAGACGAAGACGGCAACGATGCCGCCACCACCGGCAACGCCTACCGCAGTCACGACAGCAAGCACGGCTACTGGTTCGTGGCGCAGCAACAACTCACCACTCACAACGGCGACGCTTCCCGCGGCCTGAACATCGCGGCCAACGCGACCTTCCACGACAAGGACACCAACGTCGTCGACAACTACCAGTCGTTGATGTTCGTGTACAAAGGGCCGTTCGACGCCCGTCCGAAGGATGACATCGGGATCGGTTTCTCCCGTATCCATGTCAACGAAGACGTGAAGAGAAACGCCGAGCTGACCAATGCCGCCAACGGCGTCACTGACTACAACGATCCACTGTTCGCGCCACTGCGTAGCACTGAGTACAACTACGAACTCAACTATGGCGTGCACGTGACCAACTGGCTGACCGTGCGTCCGAACCTGCAATACATCACCCACCCGGGCGGTGTTGACGAGGTCGATAACGCCTTGGTAGCCGGCCTGAAAATTCAGTCGGTGTTCTAACGCTGTTGCGATAAGCTCCTCTCTATGTGCGCATATTTGCGGACGGCCAAGGCTGTCCGCTTTTTTTTGTGAAGCATTGATCGTTTGGTTGGGCGCGGAACCTGTGGCGAGGGGATTTATCCCCGCTGGGCTGCGGAGCAGCCCCCCAGTTGGCCAACTCGGTGCGTCAGGCAGATTATCTCCAACCTTTTTTGGGGCTGCTCCGCACCCCAGCGGGGCGGTGCGACGTTTCGCTAAATCCCCTCGCCACAAAACTGTCGCATCAATTGAGAGTTCAATGATTTCCAGGACCACAGCCCATGCATGAGCATCCCCTGCAACGCTTTTTCAGATCCTTGCGCGAGCGTCCGGTGTTTGCGTGGGAGCGCTATCAGCAGCGTGATGTGTTGGTCATCGATCATCCGCTGTGCCAGGCGGTTTTCAGTCGCCAGGGGGCGCAGTTGCTGCACTTCCAGCCGCGCGGCCAGAAACCCTGGTTGTGGTGCGCGGCGAAGTGGCCGCAGGTCGGTGCAATACGCGGCGGCGTTCCGGTGTGCTGGCCGTGGTATGGCCGCCATCCGAGCGAAAATGCCTGGCCGTCCCATGGCTGGGCGCGTTTGATCAATTGGAAACTGCTCGACAGCCGCAGCGATGACGACGGCGTGCATTTGCACTGGCAATTGCAATTGTGCGACTGGCAAGTGGACCTGCATGCCGACCTGGGCGAACGCATGGAGCTGCGCTTGAGCACCGAGCATCAAGATAGCTTGCCTTGCCAGTTGAGCCAGGCGTTGCACGCCTATTGGCGTATTGGCGACGTTGGTGAGGTAGCGCTGTCTGGGCTCGAAGGTGCACAGGGTTATGACCAATTGAACCGCGAGGTTTGCCGGCAGCAAGGCGAGTTGCGGGTGGACGGTGGCTGCCAGCGGGTGTTCCAGCACGAAGGGGAATTGCAGCTCAAGGATCACGCTTGGCAGCGCGAACTGTGCATCGACACCGGTGACAGTGCCGACACCGTGGTCTGGCATCCGGGCGCCCGGCCGTTGCTGGGGGTGAGTTGGGATGAGGTCAACGAATTCGTCTGCGTCGAAGCGGCCAGCGGCGGCACCGACAGTGTGTGCCTGGCGCCGGGGGAGCGGGCGCATTTGAGTTTGCAGGCGCGGGCGGGGGCTTAGTCCAGAATCTTTGGCGTGGCAGCTGCCATCATCGTCGGATCGCCGCCCGGAGCAAGCTCGCTCCCACACTGGTTCTATGGCGTTCACGAAACCTTGTGGGAGCGAGCCTGCTCGCGAAGACGGATCGTCAGGCGCCGAAGATTCTGAATGGCATCAGTTGAACTCATCCCCAACCGGATACCGGCTGGCATTCAGGCTTTCCTTGATCTTGCGCAGGTGCGGCTGGAAGTCCACGCCTCGGCGCAAGGTCATGCCGGTGGCGAGCACGTCCAGCACGGTGAGCTGGATGATCCGCGACGTCATCGGCATGTAGATGTCCGTGTCTTCTGGCAGCGGAATGTTCAGGCTCAAGGTGCTGGCCTTGGCGAGCGGCGAGCCTTCGGCGGTCAGGCCGAGCACCGATGCGCCGTTCTCCCGGGCGATGCGCGCCACTTCCACCAATTCGCGGGTACGCCCGGTGTAGGAAATGATCACGAACAACTCACCGGTATGGGCCACCGAGGCGATCATGCGTTGCATCAGCACGTCGGCGTGGGCGGTCACCGCCAGGTTGAAGCGGAAAAATTTATGCTGGGCATCCAGGGCCACGGGGGCCGAGGCGCCGAGGCCGAAGAAGTGGATCTGCCGGGCCTGGATCAGCAAATCCACGGCGCGACTGATCAAATTTGGATCAAGGGCCTGGCAGGCACTGTCCAATGACGCAATGGCACTGCCAAAGATTTTCTGCGTGTAGGCTTCCGGGTTGTCGTCGGCCTCTACCGCGCGGCTGACATAAGCCGCGCCGCTGGCCAGGCTTTGGGCCAGTTGCAGCTTGAGCTCCGGGTAGCCGCTGACACCGAACGAGCGGCAGAAGCGGTTGACGGTCGGTTCGCTGACCGACGCGGCCTGGGCGAGGGCGGCGATGCTGAAACGGGTTGCCTGCTGTGGGTTGAGCAGGATCACTTCGGCCACCTTGCGTTCGGCCTTGTTCAGGTCTTCCAGGCGACTCTGGATCTGCTCCAGTAGATTTCGCACGCGGTCCATACAAGATTCCTAGAGAGGCGGGTCTTTGATACGACCCTTTGCGGTGGCCTATCCTACTGATGGCTCCGACGGACCACCACTCGGAATCGGTATTTTCGAAAAATGTTGTGGTTATTACTACATTTTTCCTTGAGTGATACCTTGAAAAAAGGTATTTGTAGCTTAACTTGATAAAAGAACAAACATCATGCATTCGATTACGGTTGAACCGTGCACCTTTGCCTTGTTCGGCGCGTTGGGCGACCTGGCGTTGCGCAAGCTGTTTCCTGCCCTTTATCAGCTCGATGGCGCCGGCCTGTTGCACGAGGACACGCGGATCCTGGCGTTGGCCCGCGAACCCGGCAGCGAACAGCAGCACCTGGCGTTCATCACCACTGAGCTGCGCCGTTATGTGGGTGATAAAGACCTCGACGAAACCGTGATCGAGCGTTTCCTGGCGCGTCTGACCTACCTGCACGTGGATTTCCTCAAGGCTGAGGATTACGTCGCCCTCGCCGAGCAGGCCGGTTCGACCCAGCAACAGGTCATTGCCTATTTCGCCACGCCGGCCGCCGTCTACGGCGCGATCTGCGAAAACCTGGCGAAAGTCGGCTTGAGCGAAAACACCCGTGTCGTGCTGGAAAAACCCATCGGCTCGGACCTGGAATCCTCGCGCAAGGTCAACGATGCCGTGGCGCAGTTCTTCCCGGAAAACCGCACCTACCGTATCGACCATTACCTGGGCAAGGAGACGGTGCAGAACCTGATCGCGCTGCGCTTCGCCAACAGCCTGTTTGAAACCCAGTGGAACCAGAACTACATTTCCCACGTGGAAATCACCGTGGCCGAGAAGGTCGGTATCGAAGGCCGCTGGGGCTATTTCGACAAGGCCGGCCAGTTGCGGGACATGATCCAGAACCACTTGCTGCAACTGCTTTGCCTGATTGCCATGGACCCGCCGGCCGACCTGTCCGCCGACAGCATCCGTGACGAGAAGGTCAAGGTGCTCAAGGCCCTGGCGCCGATCAGCCCGGAAGGCCTGACCACCCAGGTGGTGCGCGGCCAATACATCGCCGGCCACAGCGAAGGCAAGGCGGTTCCGGGCTACCTGGAAGAGCCCAATTCCAATACCCAGAGCGACACCGAGACCTTTGTTGCGCTGCGCGCCGACATTCGCAACTGGCGCTGGGCCGGTGTTCCGTTCTACCTGCGCACCGGCAAGCGCATGCCGCAAAAGCTGTCGCAGATCGTGATTCACTTCAAGGAACCGTCCCACTACATCTTCGCCCCCGAGCAGCGCTTGCAGATCAGCAACAAACTGATCATCCGCCTGCAACCGGACGAAGGGATTTCCTTGCGGGTGATGACCAAGGAGCAAGGCCTGGACAAGGGCATGCAATTGCGCAGCGGTCCGCTGCAACTCAACTTCTCCGACACCTATCGCAGCGCGCGGATTCCCGATGCCTACGAGCGGTTGTTGCTGGAAGTCATGAACGGCAATCAGAACCTGTTTGTCCGTAAAGATGAAATCGAAGCCGCGTGGACGTGGTGTGACCAGTTGATCGCCGGCTGGAAGAAGTCCGGTGATGCGCCCAAGCCTTATGCCGCTGGGTCCTGGGGGCCGATGAGCTCCATTGCACTGATCACGCGGGATGGGAGGTCATGGTATGGCGATATCTGAATTGCAACTGCCCCAGGGCGTCACAGCCCTGGCATTCAAGAGCCCGGTGGCGCTGGCGGAAAAACTGGCGCTGAACGTGGCCGAGCAACTGCGCACCGTGATCGATGCCAAGGGCGCGGCGACCCTGGTGGTTTCCGGTGGTCGCAGCCCTGTAGCGTTTTTCCAGAACCTGGCCAAGCAGGCGCTGGACTGGTCGAAAGTGGTGGTGAGCCTGGCCGATGAGCGCTGGGTGCCGGTTGAACATGCCGACAGCAATGCCGGCCTGCTCAAGCGTTATCTGCTCCAAGGGGCTGCGGCGAAGGCCCAGTTCCTGAGCCTCTACAGCGCCAGCGCCAACCTGGAAGCCGCCGCCGAACAGGCGGACCGCCTGCTGACCGAGCTGCCGCCGATCGATGTGCTGGTCCTGGGCATGGGCGATGACGGGCACACCGCGTCGCTGTTTCCCGACAGTCCGAACCTGGCCGAGGCCCTGGACAAGGAGGGCGCGCGCCGTTGCTGGCCGATGCTGGCGCCAACCGTGCCGCACCAGCGCTTGACCATGAGCCGCGCCTTGCTGGCCTCGGCTCGACACAAAGTGCTGTCGATTTCCGGTCAGTCGAAATTGACCACCCTGAACGCTGCGGTGGCCGGTGACGATGTCGCCGAAATGCCGATCCGCGCGTTTCTGCAACCTACGTTAGAGATTTACTGGTGCCCATGAACCAAGGATCAGCCGCTATGACAAACCCATCCCCGACCGTTTCCATGGCGGACAAAGTTGCCCTGATCGACAGCCTCTGCGCCAAGGCGCGGATCCTGCCGGTGATCACCATTGCCCGTGAACAGGACATCCTGCCACTGGCCGATGCCCTGGCGGCGGGTGGTCTGACGGCGTTGGAAGTGACCTTGCGCTCGCAGTTCGGCCTCAAGGCCATCCAGGTGCTGCGCGAACAGCGTCCGGAGCTGGTGACCGGCGCCGGCACGGTGCTTGATCGCCACATGCTGGCCGCCGCCGAGGCAGCCGGTTCGCAGTTCATCGTTACCCCAGGCATCACTCGCGATCTGCTGGAGGCTAGCGTCCAGAGCCCGATCCCGTTGCTGCCGGGGATCAGCAATGCCTCGGGCATCATGGAAGGTTATGGCCTGGGCTATCGCCGCTTCAAGTTGTTCCCGGCGGAAGTCAGCGGTGGCGTGGCGGCGATCAAGGCCTTGGGCGGACCGTTCGGCGAAGTGAAATTCTGCCCGACCGGCGGCGTCAGCCCGGCGAATATCAAGAGCTACATGGCGTTGAAGAACGTGATGTGCGTGGGTGGCAGTTGGATGCTTGATCCAGAGTGGATCAAGAACGGCGACTGGGCCCGTATCCAGGAATGCACTGCCGAGGCACTGGCGTTGCTGGACTGATTGTCTTACCGAACTTCGTTGTGTGTTCTACGGCTTTACGGTGCGCTTGGTCGGCGCGCCGTTTTTTTTTGCCCATTATTTCGCTGCAGATCCCCGTGGCGAGGGAGCAAGCTCCCTCGCCACGGGTTATGTACTGCTCAGGTTAATCAGCGCCGCAGTGAGTCGCTCGATATCCCGCGCCAACGTAATCAATCCCGGCGTGATGCGAATACACGGTCCAACGCTGGTTTCGCGCACCACGGTGAAAATCCCATGGTCCTTGAGCAGTCGGGCGGCCATCGCCTGCTGGTCCGGCTGTGCGGTGAATCGCATGGACGTGATACCGCAATACAGCCGCCGGTCATCCGGGGTCATGACTTCAATACCCGGTACGTCACGAACGGCGCTCACCCACATGTCGCGCAGGTAACAGAGCCGCGCGCCTTTGGCTGACGCACCGCCCAGGGCACGGTGCTCTTCGAACACCAGGGGCAGCGTCAGCAACGCGGGGATATTGGGCGTGCTGTGGGGCGTGCGTGAGCGTATGTCGGTGGCAGGGTAGTTGGCTTCGTCCATGTCCGGGTCGATGTCGGCCAGCCGTTGTGGCGCGATGTAGAGAAAGCCCAGGGCCAAGGGGCCGCCAATCCATTTTTGCAGATTGAACCCGGCGAACGGGATGCCGAGTTTCTTCAGGTCGAAATCGATCTGCCCCAAGGCGTGGGCACCGTCGAGAATGATGTCGACCTCGAATTCCCGCGCCGCCTCGGCAATCGCCTGGACCGGCATCACCAGGCCGGTCAGGTGATTGACGTAGGTCAGCGCCATCACCTTCAGGCGCGGGTAGCGAATGAAGGCTTCTCGATAGGTGCTCACCAAGTTGTCGAAACTGGCGGGGTAGGGAAGGACCAGCTCAACGACTTCCGCGCCGCGCTGGCGAGCCAGCCAGCGCATCGCGCTCTTGACCGAGGTGTATTCGACGTCGCTGATCAGCACCTTGTCGCCGGGCTTGAGCCCGTTGTAGTTGCGAATGAGCGTCTGCAGGGCATCCACCGCACTGTTAGCCAGTGCCACGGTGGACGCGGGGGCGCGGATCAGTTGCGCCACCTGGCGGCGAATGGCTTCGCCGTGTTCCCGGTCGAAGTGCTGGCGCACGTACACCGAGTTGCTGCGGTTGATGAGTTCGATGTTGCGCTGGTATTCCTCGACCACGGTGCGCGACATTCGGCCGAAGTAGCCGTTTTCAAGATTGAGCAAGCCATCGGCGTCGACATCGTAGCGACCGATAAAGGTTTCCCAGAAGGTTTCGTCGTGGGCGCGCAGGGTGTTCTCGGGCATGGCGGGGCTCAATCAATCAGCGGCAATGGTCAATGGCGAGGCTTGGGCAAGCCATGTTTAGCCCGCAACGGGTCCAGCAGGTCCGACAAGCCGTTGTGGTCGATTTCCTGCATCAAGGCCAGCAAGCCGCCCAGTTCGCCCTTGGGAAAACCCTCCCGTGCGAACCAGTTCAAGTACTGACCAGGCAAGTCGGCGAGGATTCGGCCCTTGTATTTGCCGAAGGGCATCTGGCGCGTCACCAGCAGCTCAAGTTTTTCCGGATTCATTGCGATTTGTCTTGATAGGAACCATCGGCAAAATACAGGCATTCTGCATGCAGGCCAAATGACAGATCATGCAAATAACGCGGATACAGATTTTCCGCTGTTTTTTAACTGGTTGATTATTAAGGATTTATCTCGTTTTTGGTGGCTGGCATGGCCGATGCAATATTCCTTGCAGGTTTTTATTCACCAAGCAAAGGAACTGAAAAATGACTGACATCAACAAAGAATCCATCTCCGTCTTGAACGACCTGATCGAGACCAGCAAGGATGGCCAGGAAGGATTCAAGACCTGCGCTGAAGACATCAAGCATCCCGAGCTCAAGGCGCTGTTCGTCAAGCGCTCCGCCGATTGCGCAACCGCTGCGGCCGAACTGCAGGCTGCGGTCCGTTCCCTGGGTGGCGATCCCGAAACTTCCACCAGCGTATCCGGTGACTTGCACCGCCGTTGGGTCGACGTGAAGTCGATGTTCACCGGCAAGGACGAAGAAGCGGTGCTCAACGAAGCCGAGCGCGGCGAAGACCATGCGCTGAAGGCTTACAAGGAAGCCATCGAGAAAATCAACAAGCATAACCTGGTAGGCATTCGTGATCTCGTCGAGCGCCAGTACCACGGCGTGCAACGCAACCACGATCAGGTCAAGGCGCTGCGTAACCAGGCGCGTGCCAGCTGATACGCATCTTTGAGGCCCAAAAAACGCCAGCTTGCCTGGCGTTTTTTTTGTGTGGAGCGACTCAGGCTGACGGGGAACAGTCTTGTGGCGAGGGAGCCTTCACATGAAGGGTCGACAAACAACTCTGGACTCGAATAGATAGCTAGCTAATAATTGCGCCACCTTCCCAGCGATCTATCGTTACAACATCCCTAGAAGAGTTTCTCGCGTGCCCATTACCCTCCAGGCCTTGTTCGCCCCTGATCGCCTCGCTGTGCAGTTCGCCATCAAGACCGTGCTCGGTGGCGGCCTGGCGCTATGGCTGGCGTTGCGCTGGGGCCTGGAGCAGCCGTCCTGGGCGCTGATGACCGCATTCATCGTCGCCCAGCCGTTGTCCGGGATGGTGGTGCAGAAGGGCTTGGCGCGTTTGCTCGGCACCCTGGTGGGAACCATCATGTCGGTGGTGTTCATGGGCCTGTTCGCCCAGACGCCATGGTTGTTCCTGCTGGCGCTGGCGCTGTGGCTGGGCGTGTGCACGGCGTGTTCGACGCTGTTGCGCAGCGCCTGGTCCTATTCATTCGTGCTGGCGGGCTACACGGTGGCGATTATCGCTTTGCCGGCCATTTCCCATCCGCTTGCGGTGTTTGATCAAGCCGTTGCGCGTTGCACTGAAATCAGCCTGGGCATCGCCTGTGCCACGGCGGCCAGTGCGCTGCTCTGGCCCCTGCGGGTCGAGCGACAACTGGCGGACCAGGCCCGTGCGGCCTGGCTGAGCGGCATGCAGGCGGCCCGCGCCACGTTGGCGGGTGATGCCCAGGCGCGCAAGGGTTTGCTCGAAATCCTCGGCAAGATCGTCGCGGTGGACGCCCAACGCGAACACGCCTGGTTCGAAGGCAGCCTGGGTCGCCAGCGCGCCCGGGCCATCAGTGGCTTGAGCCAGAAATTGTTGATGCTGTTGCGTATTTCCCGTTCGGTGCGCAGGCAGTGGAAACAGCTCGAACCGCAGGAAGCCGAAGCGCTCCAGCCTTGGATGGACGAGGTACAGCAAGCCCTGGAGGCGGACAGCTCGGCATTGCAGGCGTTACGACCGCGGGTCTGGGACGCCTCTCACGACCCGCTAATCAGCTCCGCGCAAAGTTATTGCCTGGCTCGTTTCGCCTTGCTGCTCGATACCGCCCTGGCCGCCTGCGCTGCGCTGGCGGCGGTGCAGGAGGGCAGGGCGACGGTAGACCCGCCGCGAACCTTGGCGCCGCACCGCGATTTGTCCCTGGCCATGGTCTTTGGTGCGCGCAGTGCCCTCGCATTCCTGGCAGTGTCGTGTTTCTGGCTGGCAACCGCCTGGCCTGCCGCGTCCGGTGCCCTGGTGCTCACTTGCGTGGTGTGCAGCCTGTTCGCCAGCCGCGAAAACGGCGCGCAGATCGGCATGAGTTTCTTGCGGGGCATTCTGCTGGCGGTGCCGACAGCGTTCGTGATTGGCGAAATCCTGCTGCCGCAATGGAACAGTTTCGCGATGCTCTGCATGGCCATGGGCGTGCCGCTGTTCCTCGGGGCGCTGGGGATGGCCAAGCCGCCGATATTTGCCACGGCCACTTCGTTCTGCCTGCATTTCGTGGTGTTGGTGTCACCGCTCAATGCGATGAAGTACGACGTCGCGGCTTTTTTCAACAATGCCCAGGCGATGATGATTGGCGTCGGCGCGGCGGTCTTGGCTTTCAAGCTCCTGATTCTGCGTAACCCGGCCTGGCACAGTCGTCGGCTGTTGGCCGCGACCCTGGATGACCTAGTGCGCCTGACCCATCGCAACCTGGGCGGCGCCGAAAGCTGGTTTGGCGGGCGCATGGCCGACCGGTTGCTGCAACTGGCCCGGCACTATCCCGAACTGCCGGTGCCGGCGCGCAGTCGTTGGGACGACGGTTTGCTGGGCCTGGACATCGGCGATGAGCTACTGCACCTGCGATTGAGCCTGGCCGTCGCCCAAATCCCCGAAAGCCCAGCCCAGCGCCGCTATTTCGAAACGCTGGAACAGGTTTTGGAACACGGTCCGGCCGGCGACCAGGCCGAGGCGTTGGTCTGGGTGAGCGACGACTATCTGCAGGTGTTGGCACAGCACCCTTCCAGCGATGCGTTGAAACTGGCCCAGGGCGCCGTCGTGCAACTGCAGAGCAGCTGGCGCGCCTGGTGTCGCCAGCACGAATCCGAACGAGGGGAACTTAGCCATGGGCTTGCGTGAATGGTCGATTGGCGGGGTGTTGCTCAGCCCGTTCCTGATTTACGTGGTGCTGGCCTTGCTGGCGACCGGTGCGCTGCGCCTGTTGCTCGGCCTGCTGCCGGCCGGGCGCTGGATCTGGCACGAAGCCTTGTTCGACTGTGCCCTGTATGTCTGCGTCCTGACTGTCATTACCCTGGTCCTCGGACCGTTATGAGGAGTTGAACATGCGTACCTCCGTACGTGTCGCCGTCACGTTGTGCGTGGTGGCCGTGGCGATCTTCGCCGGGTTTCATTTGTGGCAGTACTACATGCTCACGCCCTGGACCCGTGATGCGCGAATCCGCGCCGACGTGGTGGTGATCGCCCCCGACGTCTCGGGCTGGGTGCGCGAGCTCAAGGCTGTGGATAACCAGCAGGTCAAGGCCGGCGATTTATTGCTGAGTATCGATCGCGAGCGTTTCGAGGCCGCCGTGGAGAAAGCCCGGGCGGTGGTCCAGACCCGTCAGCAACAGTTGAGCCTGCGTGAGCACGAAGCCAGTCGCCGGGCCGCCCTGGGGCCCCAGGCCATCAGTGCCGAGTTGCGCGAGAACGCCCAGATCAACGCCGGTATCGCCCGTGGTGAACTGCGCGAGGCCCAGGCCGAAGCGAAGGTCGCCGAGCTGAACCTGGCCCGCAGCCAGGTCCTGGCTCCGCGTAGCGGCCACATCACCAACCTGCGCCTGGCCGAAGGCAACTACGTGAATGCCGGGCAACCGGTCATGGCGCTGATCGATGACTCGACGTTTTATGTGCAGGCCTATTTCGAAGAAACCAAACTGCCGAGGATTCGCGTGGGCGATCCGGTCAAGGTCTGGTTGATGAGCGCCGGGCATGCGCTGGAAGGCCATGTGGAAAGCATCAGCCGCGGCATCACCGACCGCAACACCAACCCTGACGCGCAGCTGCTGGCGGAAGTCGAGCCGACCTTCAACTGGGTGCGCCTGGCCCAGCGCATTCCGGTGCGGATCAAGCTCGACAAGGTGCCGGAAGGGGTGACGTTGAGCGCGGGGATGACCGCGAGTGTGCAGGTGCGGGACGCACAGCGATAGCCGCAACACTGCAGTCATTTGTGGCGAGGGGATTTAGCGAATCGTCGCACCGCCCCGCTGGGCTGCGCAGCAGCCCCCTGTGCCCAGGCTGACACACCGCAGTGGTCTTGAGGTATTGGGGGCGCTTCGCGCCCCAGCGGGGATAAATCCCCTCGCCACATTTCACTCCCATAGATCGCTGTAGTCAGCCAACAGTGATCTGCGGCAATTCCGGCAACGTCACAGTCTGCTGCTTGCGCGGCGCGAGGATTTCGGCTTCGCCGTCCACCACCAGTTCATCGCGCTGGTTGAACACGCGGGTGGCGATGCGCACGCGGAACTTCGGCAGCTTTTCCAGGATTTCCAGGCGGACGGTCAGGGTGTCGCCGATTTTCACGGGTTTCTGGAAGCTCATCTGCTGGCCGATGTAGATGGTGCCGGGCCCAGGCAGTTCACACGCCACCGCCGCGCTGATCAGCGCACCGCTGAACATGCCGTGGGCGATGCGTTCCTTGAACATGCTGGCGGCGGCGAATTCGGCGTCCAGGTGCACCGGGTTGTGATCGCCCGACATCGCGGCGAACAGCTGGATGTCGCGCTCCTCGACGGTCTTGCTGTAGCTGGCGGTCTGGCCGACTTCGAGGGCTTCGTAAGGGATGTTGGTGACCTGGGTCATGTCTGGTTCCTGTAACGGTAAAAAGGAAAAACGCTGTCGTTCTATTCGCTGCGAGGTGGCCGCTTGTGGCTCAGGGCCTGGGCGATCCAGGCAAGCACATCGGCAGTCACTTCATCGCGGTTGGTTTCATTGAACAATTCGTGCCGGGCCTGCGGGTAGATCTTCAGTTGCAGATGCTGATTGCCGGCGCTGCTCAAGGCATCGGCCAGATCCTTCAGACGCTTGCCTTCACTCACCGGATCACATTCGCCGCCAATCACCAGCAGCGGCAGGCCCGGATCGATCTGCGCGAGATTGGACGCTTTGCTGATCTGCTGCAACCCGCCGAGCAGATCCACCCAGAGCTGATTGCTGCAACGAAAGCCGCACAGCGGGTCGTGGACGTACTTGTCCACTTCGGCGGGGTCACGGCTGAGCCAGTCGAAGGGCGTGCGCGTCGGTTTGAATCTTTTATTGAAACTGCCAAAAGACAGCCATTCGATCAGGGCGCTGCGCCCGGTGGCCCCCTGGCGCCGTCGCTCGAAGCGGGCGATCAGGCGCGCCGCGCGATAAAGCGCCACGGGTTGGAAATTCGAACCGCTGAGGAGGGCGCCATGCAGGCTGGCGCTGTGGTGCAACAGATAGCCCTGGGCGATATAGCTGCCCATGCTGTGGCCCAGCAGCAGGATTGGTGTTTCTGGATGTTGCTGGCCGATGTGGTGGTTCAGGCTCGCCAGGTCGCCGACCACCTTGGCCCAGCCGTCCTCGTCCGCAAAGTGACCGAGCGCCGCTGCTTCGCCAGTCTTGCCATGCCCGCGCAGGTCCGGCGCGTAGACGCCATAGCCTTCATCGCACAACGCTTGGGCCAGGCGCCCATAGCGGCCGCTGTGTTCGGCCATGCCGTGGGCCAGCATGATCACCGCCAGCGGGGCGGCTTCGGGCAACCACTGATTGACGAACAGGCGGCTGTGGTCAGTCGCGGTCAGCCAGAACGTTTGGTGGATCATGGCGTTTCCTTTGCACGAAGTCAGACGCAGCGTCGCTGCATTGTATAGCGCATCCGTTGCGTCTCGCCTGATCAGGCGAGGGCGATCCACGAAGATTCACACAATCTATGACGCAAGTTGCCATATTTGCCTGAATGGCCATAGCTGCTAGTGTCCGAAGAGCTCCGTCTCCATGTGCGATACAGAGGCGGCCCGGATAGGTTCAGGTAAAGAGGATAAAAACAATGCAGCCTGATTTCTGGAATGACAAACGCCCAGCCGGCGTGCCCTTGGATATCGAGCAGGGTGCCTACAAGTCGGTTATCGAGGTGTTCGAGCGTTCCTGCAAGAAATTTGCCGATCGTCCGGCGTTCAGCAACATGGGGGTAACGCTCACCTACGCCGAGCTCGAACGCTACAGCGCGGCCTTCGCCGGTTACCTGCAAGCCCATACCGACCTGGCGCCGGGCGATCGCATCGCGGTGCAGATGCCCAATGTCCTGCAATACCCGATCGCTGTCTTCGGTGCCCTGCGCGCCGGACTTATCGTGGTCAATACCAACCCGCTGTACACCCCGCGGGAAATGCGCCATCAGTTCAAGGACTCCGGTGCCCGGGCGCTGGTGTACATGAACCTGTTCGGGCAGAAGGTCCAGGAAGTGCTGCCGGACACCGACCTGCAATACCTGATCGAAGCGAAGATGGGCGACCTGATGCCCACCGCCAAGGGCTGGCTGGTGAATACCGTGGTGAACAAGGTCAAGAAAATGGTCCCGGCCTATTCGCTGCCACAGGCCATTTCCTTCAAGAGCGCCTTGCGCCTGGGACGCGGCCAGGGCATCAAGCCGTTGAACGTCAGCCTCGACGACATCGCCGTGCTGCAATACACCGGTGGCACCACCGGCTTGGCGAAGGGCGCGATGCTGACCCACGGCAACCTGGTGGCCAACATGCAACAGGCCCGCGCTTGCCTGGGGCAGATCGGCGACGACGGCCAGCCACTGTTGCGCGAAGGTCAGGAGGTCATGATCGCGCCGCTGCCGCTGTACCACATCTATGCTTTCACGGCGAACTGCATGTGCATGATGGTCACCGGCAATCACAACGTGCTGATCACCAATCCGAGGGACATCGGCGGTTTTATCAAGGAGCTGAAGAACTGGCGGTTTTCGCTGCTGCTGGGGCTCAACACGTTGTTTGTGGCGCTGATGGACCACCCGGATTTCAAGACGCTGGATTTCTCCAGCCTCAAGGTCACCAACTCGGGCGGCACCGCGTTGGTCAAGGCCACCGCCGAACGCTGGAAACAGCTCACCGGTTGCGGCATTACCGAGGGCTACGGCCTGACCGAAACTTCGCCGGTGGCCAGCGCCAACCCTTATGGCGGCAAGTCGCGCCTGGGGACGGTAGGGCTGCCGGTGCCGGGTACGCTGATGAAGGTCATCAACGACGACGGCGTCGAGATGCCCCTCGGTGAACGCGGCGAGCTGTGCATCAAGGGGCCGCAGATCATGAAAGGCTATTGGAACAAGCCCGAAGCGACTGCCGAAGTGCTGGACAGCGAGGGCTGGTTCAAGTCCGGTGATATCGCAGTGATCGACCCCGACGGGTTCGTGCGGATCGTCGACCGCAAGAAGGACATGATCATTGTCTCGGGTTTCAACGTGTACCCGAACGAAATCGAGGATGTGGTGATGGCCCATCCGAAAGTCGCCAGTTGCGCGGTGATCGGCGTGCCGGACGAGCGCTCGGGGGAGGCGGTGAAGCTGTTCGTGGTCGCGCGTGAGGCCGGGGTCAGCCTCGAAGAACTCAAGGCGTACTGCAAGGAAAACTTCACCGGCTACAAGGTGCCTAAGCACATCGTGTTGCGTGAGTCGCTGCCGATGACGCCGGTGGGCAAGATCCTGCGTCGGGAGTTGCGCGATATCGCCTGACGCTCGAGAGTGAAAGTGGAACCCTGTGGGAGCGAGCTTGCTCGCGATAGCGGTCTGTCAGTAACAGAAATGTTGGCTGACCCACCGCCATCGCGAGCAAGCTCGCTCCCACAGGTTCTTATGTATTCGGGTCAATTAGGCAAGGCTTAGGTTTTTTACTCTAAAAATGACCATTGCATATTCTTGAGTCATGTTTATGACTGTAGGGGCCACTTTTGGCTCTAGGCGACCCTTGGCAAAGCTGCTACTCTCGGCGCGCTTTTGTGACTTCTCGGCCTTTATCCAAGCCAGATTCACCCAATAAACAAACACCAATAATAATCGCATCAAATGCGGTGAGAATTCGCGTTGCTGAGGAGTGGGGCTTCCATGATCGAAGACTTTTGGAAGGATAAGTACCCAGCTGGGATTGCTGCCGACATCAATCCAGATGAGTATCCGAATATTCAGGCGGTGTTGAAGCAATCCTGCCAGCGCTTCGCCGACAAACCGGCATTCAGCAACCTTGGCAAGACGATCACCTACGGTGAGCTGTACGAGCTGTCCGGTGCCTTTGCCGCGTACCTGCAACAGCATACCGATTTGCAGCCGGGCGATCGAATCGCCGTGCAACTGCCCAACGTCCTCCAGTACCCCGTCGCCGTGTTTGGTGCCATCCGAGCCGGGCTGATCGTGGTCAACACCAACCCGCTCTACACCGCGCGGGAAATGGAGCACCAGTTCAACGACTCCGGCGCCAAGGCGTTGGTGTGCCTGGCGAACATGGCGCACCTGGCCGAAAACGTGGTGCCCAAGACCAGCGTCAAGCACGTGATCGTCACGGAAGTGGCCGACCTGCTGCCGCCGCTCAAGCGTCTGTTGATCAACAGCGTGATCAAGTACGTCAAGAAGATGGTCCCGGCGTATCACCTGCCCAAGGCCATCAAGTTCAACGATGTGCTGCGCAAGGGCCACGGCCAGCCCGTGAACGAAGCCAACCCCAGCCGCGATGACGTGGCGGTGTTGCAATATACCGGCGGCACCACTGGCGTGGCCAAGGGCGCGATGCTGACCCACCGCAACCTGGTGGCGAACATGCTGCAGTGCAAGGCGCTGATGGGCTCCAACCTCAATGAAGGTTGCGAAGTGCTGATCACGCCGCTGCCGCTTTACCACATCTATGCCTTCACCTTTCATTGCATGGCGATGATGCTGATCGGCAACCACAACATCCTGATCAGCAACCCGCGCGACTTGTCGGCCATGGTCAAGGAACTGTCGAAGTGGAAATTCAGCGGCTTCGTCGGTCTTAACACCTTGTTCGTGGCGCTTTGCAACAACGAAGCCTTCCGCAAGCTGGATTTCTCGGCGTTGAAAGTCACCCTGTCGGGCGGCATGGCCCTGCAGCTGGCGGCGGCGGAGCGCTGGAAAGCGGTCACCGGTTGCCCGATCTGCGAAGGTTACGGCATGACCGAGACGAGCCCGGTGGCGACCGTCAACCCGATCCAGAACATCCAGGTTGGCACCATCGGCATTCCGGTGCCGTCGACGTTATGCAAGGTGATCAACGACGCGGGCGAAGAGCAGCCGTTGGGAGAAATCGGCGAATTGTGCGTGAAGGGCCCTCAGGTGATGAAGGGCTATTGGCAGCGCCAGGACGCCACCGACGAGATCCTCGACAGCGAAGGCTGGCTCAAGACTGGCGACATTGCGGTGATCCAGCCGGACGGCTACATGCGCATCGTCGATCGCAAGAAAGACATGATCCTGATCTCTGGCTTCAACGTGTACCCGAACGAGCTGGAGGATGTATTGGCCACCTTGCCGGGCGTGCTGCAATGCGCGGCCATCGGCGTACCGGACGAGAAGTCCGGCGAGGCGATCAAGATATTCATCGTCGCGCGTCCGGGTGTCACGCTGACCAAGGAACAGGTGATGGAGCACATGCGCGCCAACGTCACTGGCTACAAGGTGCCAAAGACCGTGGAGTTCCGCGATGCATTGCCGACCACCAATGTGGGCAAGATCCTGCGGCGCGAGTTGCGCGATGAAGAACTGAGGAAGTTGGGGCTGAAGAAGTAAAGCCGCCGCTGACAAAAGCCCCGCTGATGCGGGGCTTTTGTTTACGCGATGAATTCGCTGGTACAAAACTGTGGCGAGGGGATTTATCCCCTCACCACAGAAGCTCCTTTGTCCAAGGAGTCAGTTACAACCGAAACTGCGCAAAATCCAGGTTGGTGCCGCCCGGCCGCATGTCCTGCAGGTAGGAATCCTTGTCGGCGCTCAGTTCCAGGCTCAGGGCGGCCTTGCGTTTGCCCTGGTTGCGCACTTCCAGGCCTTCCATTTTTTCCCGCAGGAACACGGTCGGCACTTTCAGGTGCAGCAGTTCGTCGGTGGCCGGGGTGTGCAGCAGCAGGTGAATCCATTCGTACTGACCGATGGCCAGGCGCGCCACCGGAATATCGAACCAGAAGATGTTGCGGTTGCGGTTCAATTCGCTGAAATGGCAATTGTTGACACCCAGGACGGCACCGCCCAGTTCCTGGTTCCTGCGGGCGATGGCCTGCTTCTTATCGAGTTTCATAACGTTCCTACGGGATTGGAGCTTCGGGCCACGGCCTGAATACGAGGGGCATTCTCGACGGTTGCCGGCCAAACATAAAGCCCCGCTTGCACGAACGATGAAACTTGCCCAATGGATCTCCGGTCAATTCTGCGTCAGTTGGTAAAACGATGAAATTGCTCCAAAGTCGCCAAACAGGCTACTTTGTTGTAGAAAACGGCCCTTGAGTCGCCACGCGACCCCTCTTTTTGCGGCGAAAGGAGACGCTCATGATGTTCCCGGCCTTGAAAGGCTTGCCCTTGCACCGTGTGATGATGCGCACGGTGACCGAGTTTCTCGACGACGAGATGTCGACCTACGCCTCCGCTCTGGCTTACCAGATGCTGTTTTCATTGTTTCCCTTCATTCTTTTCCTGATCGCGCTGATCGGCTTCCTGCACCTGCCGGACTTTTTCTCCTGGCTGCGCCTGCAATCGGAACTGGTCCTGCCGCCCCAGGCGCTGGAGCAGGTCAACCCGGTGATCGACCAGCTGCAGCAATCCAAGGGCGGCTTGCTGTCGGTGGGTATCGTGGTTGCGTTGTGGACCGCGTCCGCTGGCGTGCGCCTGATGATGAGCGCCATGAACGCCGCTTATGACGTGGTTGAAGGCCGCCCGGCCTGGAAGCGTTTCCCGCTGTCGATCCTGTACACCGTCGGCATCGCCGGCATGCTGTTGGCCGCCGCCGCGCTGATGGTGCTGGGGCCGCAGGTGATGGGGTGGATTGCTGCGCAGATCGGCCTGGAGGAATTCATCGTTACCGTTTGGACCCTCGTGCGCTGGCCGGTCATCGTGTTTTTGCTGATGGTGGCCGTGGCGTTGATCTATTACGTGATGCCCGACGTCAAGCAGGAGTTTCGCTTCATCACGCCGGGCTCGGTGTTGGCGGTGGTGGTGTGGATCATCGCGTCCCTGGGCTTTGCGTTCTACGTGAAGACGTTTGCCGACTACAACGCGATGTATGGCAGTATCGGCGCGATCATCGTGCTGTTGCTGTATTTCTACATCTCGGCGGCGGTGCTGCTACTCGGCGCGGAGATGAATGCAGTGATCGAGCACATGTCCGCCGAAGGCAAGGACACGGGCGAAAAGAGCCCGGGCGAGCACGAGAAGCAGCATGTGTCGGGCCTGGGGCGCGATCATTCCATCCATCACAACCACACTGACGAAGCCCGACCATGATCCGTGAAATCCTGAAGATGGGCGACGAACGCCTGCTGCGCATCGCTCCGCCGGTGCCGCCGGAAATGTTCGACAGTCCCGAGTTGTGGCAATTGATCGACGACATGTTCCAGACCATGGAAAGTGTTGGTGGCGTCGGGCTGGCGGCACCGCAGATCGGTGTGGACCTGCAACTGGTGATCTTCGGCTTCGAGCACAGCGAGCGCTATCCGGATGCCGAGGCGGTGCCGCAGACCATCCTGATCAACCCGCTGATCACGCCGCTGAGCCCACTGATGGAAGAAGGCTTTGAAGGCTGCTTGTCGGTGCCAGGCTTGCGTGGTGCGGTGAATCGCTACCAGCAGATCCGCTACGAAGGTTTCGACCCGAAGGGCGAGCCGATCGTGCGCGTCGCTTCAGGCTTCCACGCCCGGGTGGTGCAGCATGAATGCGATCACCTGATCGGCCGCTTGTACCCGTCGCGCATCACCGATTTCAGCAAGTTCGGCTTTACCGAGGTGATGTTTCCGGATCTCGATCCTTCAGCGGACAATTAAACATCCACCACCAAACCCTGTGGGAGCGAGCTTGCTCGCGATTGCGGTGTGTCAGCCACCCATGAGGCAACTGACCTTACGCCATCGCGAGCAAGGGGCTGGTTGCCTTCAGGACCGTGTAGACAACCCCATGGCAATCATCGGCTTGCTGCGCGCGTACCGGCTCAGTCGTTCAGCCATCGCATAAGGCAACTCCGGGTCGAAACTGAACCCGCGTCGCTCATAAAAGCCGCGCAGATCCGGGTGGCAGAACAACCACACCGGCTCGTCCAGGCCTTTCACGGCTTCGGCGATCAGCCGCCCCGCGACGCCTTGCACGCGGTACGCCGGGTCGACGAACAATCCCGTCAGCCAATGTCCCCCCGAAACCGGTCGCAGGCAGAGTGCCGCGATGATTTCTTCGCGCCGTGCCACCCAAAGCTGCGCGTCGCGCACGGCTTTCATCGACGACTGATGGGCGCGGTAGAACTTGTTCATCAGCGGCCATAGCGGCTCGTCGAGGCGTGTGCAGTGGAATTCGGACATGGCGCGGGCGCGGTGTGTAATGGAGGCGGGCGATTATAGGGGAACAAACAATGCGCCGGGATATTCCCGGCGCTTGTCTGGCGGGTTCACAGCGAGGCGAGGAACATGTCCGTGACCGGGTGCTTCTCATCCGACCGGCTTTCCTGGGCTTTTTCGACCTGTGCCATCGCCGCCTTGTCCTGCATGCGCTGGGCAATTTCCTCGCCGACCGCCAGTTGCTTCTCGGGCGGCATCGCCTCATATTCCTCTTCGGTAATGCCCATCTCCTCGAGAATGCTGTCGCGCAGGCGCTCTTCCGGCGTCTTGCTCATGTAGTCCTTGAACTGCGCCATGGCAGAGCTGGTGTCTTCAAGGGCTGACGAGCCGACCGTTTGCAATTGCACGCGGGTCTTGGCGAAGGCCTCATCAACCTTGTCACTGATCGCGGTAGCGGCGTTGACCTGCTGCGTGGCCTGCCGGGTGATGGACTCCTGGACTTGGGTGCTGCCTTGGTTGGCCTGGGCCTGGATATTGTCGCGCAGCGCTTGCAAGGCGGCGCTTTGCAGGCCGCTGGCGGCTTCGGCGGTGGGGTCTTCGCCCGGGCGCTTGAGGGGTAGGTTTATCGCTTGTTGTTTTACACTGACCAACATGATGAACACCTGCGGGTAATGGCTGAGCGATGGGCAGCAGCATATCCCGTGCCATCGTCGCAACGTCCCGTATTTCAAGGGCTACGGGGAAGGTGCGCTCAGCGGCGGTGGCCAAACCTTGCCGTTCGTCGGCAGGGATCGACCGCATCGTGCCGAGCCTCAGGTACTTTCGCGAACCTTGAGTTCGAAACCGAGGTCCACCACCGGCTGGGCGATGCGATTGCCGGCCATCAAGGTGAGCATCTGTTCCGCGGCGTGGCGGCCGACGGCTTCCCGGGGAGTACTGATGCTGCTCAAGCGCGGCACCATGTGTGCCGAGGCGGGCAGGTCGTTGAAACCGAGGATCGAAACCTGCTCGGGGATCTTGATGCCACAGCGCAACGCTTCGAGCAGGGCGCCGTGGGCCAGGTCGTCGTTGCCGAAGAAGATCGCATCGACGTCCGGATGGCTCGCCAGCAATTGCAGGAACAACTCGCCGCCCAGGCCGACCGATGACGGGCGAGGGGTCAACACTTCCAGGTCCGGGTCGTAGAGCCCGACCTTCTGCAGCGCGCGACGGAAACCTTCGCCGCGCAGCAACGTCCGTTGGTCCAATTGCGCGCCGATGTAGGCCAGGCGCTTGCGCCCCCGGGAGATCAGATGCTCGGCAGCCGTTTCACCGGCCTTGAGCTGGGAAAAACCCACGCAGTTGAGGCCAGCCCCGGGGTCCAGTTCCATCATGTACACACAGGGAATATTGCTGGCCTCGATCATGCGCCGTGCGCTTTCGGTTCGGTCGAACCCGGTCAGCAACAAACCCCGGGGCTGATAGGCCATGTAGTTGCGCAACAGGTCTTCTTCTTCGTCCCGGGAATAGTGGTAGTTGCCGATCACCACTTCGAAGCCCTTGGGCCGCAAGACGCGATGAATGGCTTCCAGGGTATCGATGAACAACAGGTTGGACAGCGATGGCACCAGCACCACCACCGAATGGCTCTGGGCCGAGGCCAGGGCGCGGGCGGCGGGGTTGACGACGTAGTTGAGCTCAAGGGCGGCCTGGCGGACCTTTTCCACCAGCTCCACGGCCACGCTGCTGACGCCGCGCAGGGCACGGGAGGCGGTGATCGGGCTGACACCGGCCAGGCGTGCGACTTCATTGAGCGTGGGGCGACCGGTGGTTCGAGTATTCTTATCGTTTTTAGTGACGGTCATCAGGGCGGCTTGCCAAACAAAAATCAAGGCACTAAGGTAGCGCTGTCTCGGCGCGGCTGCAAATGCGTTGATGGGGTTTGCCTGATCCCTGTGCGCTGGTGCCGTGGACGAACATGCTGCAACCACAAAAATGACAAGAAGGCGTCGGCAACTTCTGCTTTTGCTGCGGTGTCATAACTGGCAAAGGTAGCGCTGTCTGCGCGCTGAGGTGTTACATGAATAATCCAATCACCGCCCTGGTCATCATGGGCGTTGCCGGTTGCGGCAAAACTTGCGTCAGCCAGGCCCTGTGCCAACTGAGCGGCGCCACCGCCATCGAAGGCGACACGTTCCACCCCGCGGCCAACATCCAGAAGATGAGCGCCGGTATCCCCCTGAACGACGACGACCGTGCCGGCTGGCTCGACAGCCTGTGCGACGAGTTGCGCCGTGTCGACGCCACGGGCGAGCGCCCGGTGCTGACGTGCTCGGCCCTCAAGCACAGCTATCGCGAGCGCCTGCGCAGCGCCTTGCCTGGCCTGGGCTTCGTTTTTCTCGAATTGACCCCTGAAGTGGCCGCCGACCGTGTTTCCCATCGTCCCGGTCATTTCATGCCGTCGACCCTGATCGACAGCCAGTTTGCCACCCTTGAATCCCCTGTTGGCGAGCCCCTGACCCTGGCTCTGGATGCGTCCAGCCACAGCATTGATGAATTGGCACGCCAGGCTTACGTCTGGTGGCTGGCCCACGGTTTGAAGCTGGCCAGTTGAGTTTCAAAATTTTGCGTCAGAAAGATAGCGCTGTCCCGACGGTCCATAAATAACTGCTTCAATAACAACAACAAATCAGGAGACACCCCCCATGTTTGGCATGTCCCACGAGACGTACCTACTGCTTGATGCAGTGGTTACGGTGATCGGACTCATCGTCCTCATCACCAAGTTCAAGATCCACCCCTTCATTGCGCTGACCATCGCAGCCGCGTTTCTCGGCCTGACGTCGGGCATGCCGATCGGCACCATCATCAAGGCGTTCCAGGACGGCTTCGGTGGCGTGCTCGGTTTTGTCGGCATCATCCTCGCGCTGGGCACCATGCTTGGCAAAATGATGGCCGAGTCGGGCGGGGCCGATCAGATTGCCCAGACCCTCATCCGCGCCTTCGGCAAGGACAAGGTGCAATGGGCCATGATGTTCGCCGCGTTCCTGGTGGGCATCCCGCTGTTCTTCGAAATCGGTTTCGTGCTGCTGATCCCGCTGGTGTTCATCGTGGCGCGCCGCACTGGCGTGTCGATCATCAAGATCGGCATCCCGTTGCTCGCCGGCCTTTCCGCAGTCCACGGCCTGGTGCCGCCGCACCCGGGCCCGTTGCTGGCGATTGGCATCTTTGGTGCTGACATCGGCAAGACCATTCTCTATGGCCTGATTGTTGCGCTGCCGACCGCCATCATTGCCGGCCCGATTTTCGGTACGTTCATTGCCAAGCACATCCCCGGTCATCCGAACCAGGAACTGGTGGATCAACTGGCGCGTGAAACCGACGGCACCGAACTGCCGAGTTTCGGCATCACCCTGGTCACCGTGCTGTCGCCGGTGTTCCTGATGTTGCTCAAGACTTTTGCTGACGTGACGCTGCCGGACGGCAACTTCTTCCGCACCTGGATGGACATGATCGGCCACCCGATCTCGGCGCTGCTGTTGGCGTTGCTGTTGTCGCTTTACACCTTCGGCTACAAGCAGGGCATCGGCTCCAGCCAGATACTGAAATGGCTGGACGCCAGCCTGGCGCCGACGGCCGCGATCATCCTGATCATCGGTGCCGGTGGTGGCTTCAAGCAGATGCTGGTGACCAGCGGCGTGGGTGACGTGATCGGCCACATGGCGGTCAGCGCGCAGATCTCGCCGATCCTGTTGGCGTGGCTGGTGGCTGCGGTGATTCGGATTGCCACGGGTTCTGCGACCGTGGCCACCATTACCGGTGCCGGGATCGTGGTGCCGGTCGTTGGGATGATGCCGGGTGTGAACCGTGAGTTGCTGGTGCTGGCGACCGGTGCCGGTTCGTTGATCCTGTCCCACGTCAACGACGCGGGCTTCTGGCTGGTCAAGCAGTACTTCAACATGACCGTGGCCGAAACCTTCAAGACCTGGACGGCGATGGAAACCATCCTGTCGGTGGTGGGCTTGATCTTTATCTTGCTGCTGTCGTTGGTGATCTAACAGGCGCTGTGGCACAAACTGTGGGAGCGGGCTTGCTCGCGAAGGCGGTGTGTCAGTCATCATCTACTCGACTGACACTCAGCCTTCGCGAGCAAGCCCGCTCCCACAGTT
>NZ_JAUTYU010000015.1:0-113137 GCF_052112105.1 Pseudomonas sp. BP11-1-1 | reverse complement strand
GTTGAAAAACCCCACGCCACCCCCAATATGAGTTCCATCCGGGCATTTTCGCCCCGCTGCGTGGAGACTCTTCCCTTGACCACCATCGTTTCAGTCCGCCGTCACGGCAAAGTCGTCATGGGCGGCGACGGCCAGGTTTCACTGGGCAACACCGTGATGAAAGGCAACGCGAAGAAAGTCCGCCGCCTGTACCACGGCCAGGTCATCGCCGGTTTCGCCGGGGCAACCGCCGACGCCTTCACCCTGTTCGAGCGTTTCGAAGGCCAGCTTGAGAAACACCAGGGCCATTTGGTTCGTGCCGCCGTCGAACTGGCGAAGGAATGGCGTACCGACCGCTCCCTGAGCCGCCTCGAAGCCATGCTCGCAGTCGCCAACAAGGACGCCTCGCTGATCATCACCGGCAACGGTGACGTCGTTGAGCCCGAAGACGGCCTGATCGCCATGGGCTCCGGTGGCGCCTACGCCCAGGCCGCCGCCAGCGCCCTGCTGAAGAAAACCGATCTGTCGGCCCGCGAAATCGTCGAGACAGCCCTGGGCATTGCCGGCGACATCTGCGTCTTCACCAACCACACCCAGACCATTGAGGAGCAGGACCTCGCGGAGTAAGCCCGTCCAGGCCCAGACTCCCGCTTGAGGACCGCCAAATACTATGTCCATGACTCCCCGCGAAATCGTCCACGAACTCAATCGCCATATCATCGGCCAGGACGATGCCAAGCGCGCCGTCGCCATTGCCCTGCGTAACCGCTGGCGCCGGATGCAGTTGCCTGAAGAACTGCGCGTCGAAGTGACGCCCAAGAACATCCTGATGATCGGCCCGACCGGTGTCGGCAAGACCGAGATTGCCCGTCGCCTGGCCAAGCTCGCCAACGCGCCGTTCATCAAGGTCGAAGCCACCAAGTTCACCGAAGTCGGCTATGTGGGCCGCGACGTCGAGTCGATCATTCGTGATCTCGCCGACGCCGCCATCAAGCTGCTGCGCGAACAGGAAATCACCAAGGTTCGCCATCGCGCCGAAGACGCCGCCGAGGAACGCATCCTCGATGCGCTCCTGCCGCCAGCGCGCATGGGTTTCAACGCGGACTCCGCCGCGACCCAGGATTCCAACACCCGCCAACTGTTCCGCAAGCGCCTGCGTGAAGGTCAGTTGGACGACAAGGAAATCGAGATCGAAGTGGCCGAGATGGCTGGCGTCGACATTTCCGCGCCGCCGGGCATGGAAGAAATGACCAACCAGTTGCAGAGCCTGTTCGCCAACATGGGCAAGGGCAAGAAGAAAAACCGCAAGCTCAAGGTCAAGGAAGCCCTGAAGCTGGTGCGCGATGAAGAGGCGAGTCGCCTGGTCAACGAAGAAGAGTTGAAGGCCAAGGCGCTGGAGGCGGTCGAGCAACATGGCATCGTGTTCATCGACGAGATCGACAAGGTTGCCAAGCGCGGCAATGTCGGCGGCGCCGATGTGTCCCGCGAAGGCGTGCAACGCGACCTGCTGCCACTGATCGAAGGCTGCACCGTCAACACCAAGCTGGGCATGGTCAAGACCGACCATATCCTGTTCATCGCTTCCGGCGCGTTCCACCTGAGCAAGCCAAGCGACTTGGTGCCGGAGCTGCAAGGCCGCCTGCCGATCCGTGTCGAGCTCAAGGCGCTGTCGCCGGAAGATTTCGAACGCATCCTGAGCGAGCCCCATGCGTCGCTGACCGAGCAATACTGCGCGCTGCTCAAGACCGAAGGCCTGAACATCGAGTTCACGCCCGAAGGCATCAAGCGCCTGGCGCAGATTGCCTGGCAGGTCAACGAGAAGACCGAGAACATCGGTGCCCGTCGCCTGCACACGCTGCTTGAGCGTTTGCTGGAGGAGGTCTCGTTCAGCGCCGGCGACCTGGCCAGCGCCCACGACGAAGCGCCGATCCGCATCGACGCCGAGTACGTCAACAGCCACCTGGGCGAACTGGCGGAGAACGAAGACCTGTCGCGGTATATCCTGTAAACGACACCCAGTGTGAGCGAGCTCTTGTGGCGAGGGGATTTATCCCCGCTGGGCTGCGAAGCAGCCCTAAAGCCTGCCACCGTGGTGTATTAAGTTGATGTGATCAGCTTTTCAGGGGGCTGCTATGCAGCCCAACGGGGATAAATCCCCTCGCCACGGGCCTCACGAGACTGACGATCCCATGACCAAATTCCCCACCGCCATCAATCTGCACAAAGCCTCCAAGACCCTGACGCTCAAATACGCGCCAGACGAGGAGTACCACCTGCCTGCGGAATTCCTGCGGGTACACTCGCCCTCCGCCGAGGTCCAGGGCCACGGCAAGCCCATCCTGCAATACGGCAAGCTCGGCGTCGGCCTGACCAAGGTTGAACCCGCCGGCCAGTACGCACTGAAATTGACCTTCGACGACAGCCATGACAGCGGATTGTTCACCTGGGACTACCTGTACCAGTTGGCGGTACGCCAGGAAGACCTGTGGAACGATTATCTCGCCGAACTCAAGGCCGCCGGAAAAACCCGTGACCCGAACGAGTCCGTCGTCAAGCTGATGCTCTAGCTCAAGGGCTGGCGCTTTAGGGCGAATTTTCTAGACTCATCTGCTTGAATGCCCGCGCAGCAACGTCAATGACTGGCCTGCTTGCGAAAAAAATTAAACTCGGGTAACCAATGGAGCTGGCAAGTTCCCTGCAAAGGAACCGGCGAGTTCCTGGCACACGTTTCCTCATTGCCCTCGATGCGGAATTTATGGTCACCCGAGCAGCGTACCTGGTATTGCCTTGCGGCTTCACGGCACGGTCCCGGTACTCGTCTGAAGGACAATGGAGCGTCGTAGATGAGCAACAAGAACAACGATGAGTTGAAGTACCAAGCCTCGGAAAACACCCTCGGCTTGAATCCCGTCGTCGGCTTGCGCAGGAAAGACCTGCTGGCCTCTGCCCGGATGGTGCTGACCCAGACCATCAAACAACCGCTGCACAGCGTCAAGCACGTGGCGCACTTCGGCGCCGAACTCAGGAAAGTCCTGTTCGGCAAATCGGAGTTGCAGCCTTCCAGCGATGATCGACGCTTTGCCGATCCGGCCTGGAGCCAGAACCCGCTCTATCGACGTTATCTGCAAACCTACCTGGCGTGGCGCAAGGAGCTGCACGACTGGATCGACGACAGCAGCCTCTCGCCCCAGGACATCAGTCGTGGGCATTTCGTGATCAACCTGATGACCGAAGCCATGGCGCCGACCAACTCGGCGGCCAACCCGGCGGCGGTCAAGCGCTTCTTCGAAACCGGTGGCAAAAGCCTGCTCGATGGCCTGTCCCACCTGGCCAAGGACCTGGTGCACAACGGCGGGATGCCGAGCCAAGTGGACATGGGCGCATTCGAAGTCGGCAAGAGCCTGGGCGTGACGGAAGGCGCCGTGGTCTTTCGCAACGATGTGCTGGAATTGATCCAGTACCGCCCCATCACCGAACAAGTGCATGAGCGACCGCTGCTGGTGGTCCCGCCACAGATCAACAAGTTCTACGTATTCGACCTGAGCCCGGACAAGAGCCTGGCGCGCTTCTGCCTGCGCAGCAATGTGCAGACGTTCATCGTCAGTTGGCGCAACCCCACCAAGGCGCAACGCGAATGGGGCCTGTCGACCTATATCGACGCGCTCAAGGAAGCGGTGGACGTGGTCACGGCCATCACCGGCAGCAAGGACGTCAATATGTTGGGCGCCTGCTCGGGTGGCATTACCTGCACCGCGCTGCTCGGCCATTACGCCGCGCTGGGCGAGAAGAAGGTCAATGCCCTGACGTTGCTGGTGAGCGTGCTGGACACCACCCTGGACACCGACGTGGCCCTGTTCGTCGATGAACAGACCCTGGAAGCGGCCAAGCGCCATTCCTACCAGGCCGGCGTGCTGGAAGGCCGCGACATGGCCAAGGTCTTCGCCTGGATGCGTCCCAATGACCTGATCTGGAATTACTGGGTCAACAATTACCTGCTGGGCAACGAACCACCGGTATTCGACATCCTGTTCTGGAACAACGACACGACGCGGCTGCCGGCGGCGTTCCATGGCGACCTCATCGAGATGTTCAAGAACAACCCGCTGACCCGCCCCAATGCACTGGAAGTGTGCGGCACGCCGATCGATCTCAAGCAGGTCACTGCCGACATCTTTTCCCTGGCCGGCACCAACGACCACATCACGCCGTGGAAATCCTGCTACAAGTCGGCGCAGTTGTTTGGCGGCAAGGTGGAGTTCGTGCTGTCGAGCAGCGGGCACATCCAGAGCATCCTCAACCCGCCAGGCAACCCCAAGTCGCGCTACATGACCAGCGAGGACATGCCGGCCAAGGCCGAGGACTGGATGGAGAACTCCACCAAGCACACCGACTCCTGGTGGCTGCACTGGCAGGCTTGGCAGGCCGAGCGCTCGGGCAAGCTGAAAAAGGCACCGACTGTGCTGGGCAACAAGACCTACGTGGCCGGTGAAGCGGCGCCGGGTACGTATGTGCATGAGCGGTGACTGATACAACTGGTCTGGTATTGGGAAGGGATGCTCACGAAAGCGCCCAGGCAGCCGACATCAACAGTGGATGCAAGGCCGTCTTCGCGAGCAAGCCCGCTCCCACAGGGACCCGCATTTCAACGTGGGAGCGGGCTTGCTCGCGAAGGCTGCGACTCGGTCTCACAGACCGAACACTGGTAACCCGAGACATGACCCACAGGGCTTGAAGCATGCCGCAACCGTACATCTTCCGTACCGTCGACCTGGATGGCCAGACCTTGCGCACCGCGGTACGTCCCGGCAAGCCTCACTTGACGCCGCTGCTGATCTTCAATGGCATCGGCGCCAACCTGGAACTGGTATTTCCCTTCATCGAAGCCCTGGATCCGGACCTGGAAGTGATTGCCTTCGACGTGCCCGGGGTCGGTGGTTCGTCGACACCGAACCGGCCCTATCGCTTTCCTGGCCTGGCCAAGCTCACCGCGCGGATGCTTGATTACCTGGACTATGGCCAGGTGAATGTGATCGGCGTGTCCTGGGGCGGCGCCTTGGCACAGCAGTTTGCCCATGACTATCCGGAGCGCTGCAAGAAGCTGGTATTGGCGGCGACCGCCGCCGGTGCGGTGATGGTGCCGGGCAAGCCGAAGGTGCTGTGGATGATGGCCAGTCCACGGCGCTACGTGCAGCCGTCACATGTGATGCGTATCGCCCCGCTGATCTATGGCGGCTCGTTCCGCCGCGATCCAAGCCTGGCGGCCCGCCATGCCGCCAAGGTGCGTTCGGCGGGCAAGCTCGGTTATTACTGGCAACTCTTCGCGGGACTAGGCTGGACCAGCATCCATTGGCTGCACAAGATCCACCAGCCGACCCTGATCCTGGCCGGTGACGACGACCCGCTGATCCCCTTGATCAACATGCGCATGCTGGCGTGGCGCATCCCCAATTCGCAACTGCATATCATCGATGACGGCCATCTGTTCCTGATTACGCGGGCCGAGGCCGTGGCACCGATCATCATGAAATTTCTGGAGGAAGAACGTCAGCGCGCGGTCATGCATCCGCATCCCGCGCCGCTGGGTGGCGGCTGACACCCTCATTAGCGCCTGGCAGGACGCCGGATCACGCAACTACCCGAAACAGCGACTATGTTGTCTGGTTCGGTGTGTTTGTTTTTAGCTTGATGACGAAGGAGTTGACTCATGCGCGACAGACCGGCGAAGGGTTCCATGCCCGCCCCTGCCAGTTTCATCAATGCTCAAAGCGCGGTCACCGGCTTGCGGGGCAGCGACCTGCTTTCGACCCTGCGCAACGTTGCCGCCCATGGCTTGCGCAACCCGGTGCACAGCGTGCGGCACGCGTTGCGCCTGGGCAGTCAACTGGGCCGAGTGTTGCTGGGCGAAACCCTGCACCCCACCAACCCCGACGACAAGCGCTTCGCCGATCCCACGTGGCAGCTCAACCCGTTCTATCGTCGTAGCTTGCAGGCGTACCTGAGCTGGCAAAAACAGGTCAAGAGCTGGATCGACGAAAGTGACATGAGCCCGGACGATCGTGCCCGCGCGCATTTCACTTTTTCCTTGCTCAACGACGCCGTATCGCCTTCCAACACTTTGCTCAACCCCCTGGCGATCAAGGAGCTGTTCAACTCTGGCGGCACCAGCCTGATCCGCGGACTCAGCCACTTGGTGGACGACCTGTTGCACAACGACGGCCTGCCCCGGCAGGTCACGCCCCAGGCCTTCGAAGTCGGCAAGAACCTCGCAACCACCCCCGGCGCGGTGGTGTTTCGCAATGAGTTGCTGGAGCTGATCCAGTACAAGCCAATGAGCGAAAAGCAGTACGCAAGGCCGCTGCTGATCGTGCCGCCGCAGATCAACAAGTTCTATATTTTCGACCTCAGCCCGTCCAACAGCTTCGTCCAATACGCGCTGAAAAATGGTTTGCAAGTGTTCATCATCAGTTGGCGCAACCCCGATGTGCGCCATCGCGAATGGGGCCTGTCCAGCTATGTCGAAGCAACGGAAGAAGCCATGAACGTCTGCCGGGCAATCACCGGCGCGCGTGAAGTCAACCTGATGGGCGCCTGCGCCGGCGGCATGACCATCGCCGCGCTGCAAGGCCACCTGCAAGCCAAGCGTCAATTGCGCCGGGTCGCCAGCGCCACGTACCTGGTGAGCCTGCTGGACAGCGAAATCGAAAGCCCGGCCACGCTGTTCATCGACGAACAGACCCTCGAGGCCGCCAAGCGCCGCTCCTACCAGAAGGGCATTCTCGACGGCCGCGACATGGCTCGCGTATTCGCCTGGATGCGCCCCAACGACTTGATCTGGACCTACTTCGTCAACAATTACCTGCTGGGCAAGGAGCCGCCGGCGTTCGACATCCTCTACTGGAACAACGACTGCACCCGGCTTCCGGCGGCCTATCACGGCGACCTGCTGGACTTTTTCAAGCACAACCCGCTGACCCACGCGGGCGGCCTGGAGGTATGCGGCACGCCGATCGACCTGCAAAAAGTCACGGTGGACAGCTTCAGCGTGGCCGGCATCAACGATCACATCACGCCCTGGGACGCGGTCTATCGTTCGACGCTGCTGCTGGGAGGTGATCGACGCTTCGTCTTGTCCAACAGCGGCCATGTCCAGAGCATCCTCAATCCGCCAGGCAACCCCAAGGCCAACTACATCGAGAATCCGAAGCTGAGCGGCGACCCACGGGCCTGGTATTACGACGCCAAGCACATCGAGGGCAGTTGGTGGACCCAATGGCTGGGCTGGATCCAGGAGCGCTCCGGTGCCCAGCACGAAACCCGGATGGCCCTGGGTAACGCCAACTACCCGCCCCTGGAAGCGGCGCCTGGAAACTACGTGCGAGTCCGCTGAACACCTCATCCCACGGCCACGCTGTTGGCCGTGGAACAACTCCATCACCAAGAAGACCGGATGAAAACCCGCGACCGTATCCTCGAATGTGCCCTGCAGTTGTTCAACGAAAAGGGCGAACCGAACGTTTCCACCCTGGAAGTCGCCAATGAAATGGGGATCAGCCCCGGCAACCTCTACTACCACTTCCACGGCAAGGAGCCGCTGATCCTCGGGTTGTTCGAGCGATTCCAGGCCGAGCTGACGCCATTGCTGGACCCACCCGCCGATGCGCAATTGGCGCCGGAGGACTATTGGTTGTTCCTGCACTTGATCGTCGAACGTCTGGCCCAATACCGGTTCTTGTTCCAGGATCTGTCGAACCTGGCCGGGCGCCTGCCGAAACTGGCCAAGGGTATCCGACAGTTGCTCAACGCCCTGAAGCGGACCCTGGCCTCATTGCTGGCGCAGCTCAAGGCCCAAGGGTTATTGGTCAGCGACACCCAGGCGTTGGGGCAACTGGTGGAGCAGATCACCATGACCCTGTTGTTCTCGCTGGATTATCAAAGAATCCTGGATCGCGAAGGCGACGTTCGCCTGGTGGTCTACCAGATCATGATGCTGGTGGCGCCGCACCTGCCGCCAGCGATCAAGGTCGCGACCGAGCAGATGGCGTTGCGGTATCTGGAAGAGCACGAATAACGAACTGCAGTGGCAGACCCCATTGTGGGAGCGAGCTTGCTCGCGATGACTGCGGCACATTCAACGACAATGTATCCTGATACACCGCCATCGCGAGCAAGCTCGCTCCCACAAGTTGAACCTGCAGTGCATCCAAATGCACACGCATAAAAAAGCCCGGCCTCAACAGGCCGGGCGTTTTTTAGTCCTGGAGATCAGGACTGGGTGGGTGGCGTCGATGGGGTCGGCGCAGGTGTTGGCGTGGCAACCGGGGCCGGAGCCGAGGCGGAGTTCGCCGCGCTCACCGGAGGTGTTGCCGGTTTGGTGGTGGCGGTTGGCGCCTTGGGTGCGGCTGCTTTGGGTGCGGCCGGTTTTTTCACGGCAGGCTTTTTCGCTGCGGCAGGTTTTGCGGCGGGTTTGGCTGCTGCTTTCGCCGCTGGTTTGGCCGGCGCTTTTGCCGCTGGCTTGGCTGCCGGCTTGGCGGTGGCAGGTTTGGCGGCCGCGGTTTTGGCCGCAGGCTTAGCGGCGGGTTTGGCTGCTGCCTTGGCCGCTACTGGTTTGGCCGCTGCCTTCGCTGCCGGTTTCGCCGCTGCGGTTTTGGCCGCGGGCTTGGCGGCGGCTTTCGCTGCCGGTTTGGCCGCGGCCTTGACCAGTGGCTTGGCTGCCGTCTTCGCCGCAGGCTTGGCCGCCGCCGTCTTGGTGGCTGTAGCCTTGGTCGCGACTGGCGTGACTTTCGCGCCGGTGAGTTTTTCGATCTGCTTGGTCAGGGTGTCGACCTTGTTGTGCAGTTCCTTGACTTCATTGCGGCTCGGCACGCCCAGGCGGGAAATCGCGCTGTTCAGGCGCTTGTCGAAAGCCCCCTCCAGCTCGTCCCACTTGCCCATCGCCCGATCCTTCACGCCGCCGATTCTCGACTTGGCGGACTCGGCAGAGACCGCAGCCGCATCGACTTGCTTGCCGATCGCCGTCTTGGTGAGTTTTTCGGCTTTCTCGCCGTCCTTAACCAGAGACTCGAAGAGTTTGCTGCCGTCAGTGTCGATCTTCGAGTACACGCCTAAACCAGCAAGCCAGATTTTGCGGGAGTACTTTTCAATCTTCCCGGCCCACGAGCTGCCTTCTTTTTCGGTGATTTTTTTGCCAGCCATCCCGTTCTCCTTAATGTTTACGCGCGACACGTTCGAGCAATGCCGTCAGCTCATCGAGCTTAGCAGAGAGTGCCTCAACGTCATGTTTAGACGGAATGCCGATACGATTCAAGGCACTTGCAACACGCGCGTCGAATACCTTCTCGACTTTATCGAGTTGTACTTCAACCCGAGCCTTGAACGTATTCACGTCGGTCTTGGCTTCGATCAGCTCGCTGTTAGCCGCTTCAAGTTTTCCGGCAATCTTCTTTTTGCCTTTGGTTTCAATAACTTCGCCAGCTTTTACCAACTCCTGGAAGTACTCGCTGCCTTCCTGGCCGACCTTCGTGTAGGCGCCCAGGCCCGCCAGCCAGATCTTGCGCGCATACGTTTTCACGTCGCTCAGCGTGGAAGATTCAACGTCGGTTTTTTTCTTCAGGATAACTTTGGCCATGGTGCACCTCACTCGAAAAAAGGTTTGAGGAACTGCCCGCACGCGGTCGGGCTCAGGCACAAAGTAGTGACAATAATTAGAAAGGGCACCCTAACAACCGACACATATTCCGAAGGCGACGACTGCCATTGTGGGAGCGAGCTTGCTCGCGATGGCGGAGTGTCAGCCAACCTTGATGTGACTGAAACAATGCAATCGCGAGCAAGCTCGCTCCCACAGGGGTGAGTGATGAACTTTAATTTTGCAATCGCACTCTTCCAATCAATCAAGCCAACGCCTTATCCAGCGCCTTTTCGATTTCACCTTTGATCGTGCCGCTCATGGCCGACATCAACATGCCCAACTCCACATCGACGCGAATCGAATCCTCGCCCACATGCACTTCGCCCTTGACCCCGGAACGCTTGAGCTTGAGCGTGTCGCCTTCCCAAGTAGGCTCCAGGCCATAGCTGCTGGACAATTTTGCGGCCAACTTGTCAGCCTTTTCACGGGCCGCTTCCTTGCCCAGGCCATGGGCACGTTCAACAGTAATACGGGCCATCTGATAACTCCTGCTTGATCGAGACTTGCCTGAACGTTCAGACCCTGCCTGCGTCAAAACGTCCGGGCGATGGTCCATCTTACCTGCAGCCTTGCCAAGACAAAGCCCTCCACCGGGATTAGAATGTCCCGCATTCTTTTTTGGTGACCGCGATATGACTGATCAGCGCAAAGGCAGCGATGCCGAACCCACCACACACTTCGGCTTCAAGAACGTGCCGGAAAGCCAGAAGGCGGAAAAAGTCGCCGAGGTTTTCCACTCGGTGGCCGCCAAGTACGACTTGATGAACGACCTGCTTTCGGGCGGCATGCATCGCCTCTGGAAGCGTTTCGCGATCGAACTGTCAGGCGTGCGCAGCGGCAACCGGGTGCTGGACATCGCCGGCGGCACGGGCGACCTGACCAAGAAGTTTTCCCACATCGTCGGCCCGACCGGCCACGTGGTGCTCGCCGACATCAACGAATCGATGCTCAAGGTCGGCCGCGATCGCCTGCTGGACCTGGGCGTGGCCGGCAACGTCGAGTTCGTCCAGGCCGATGCCGAAAAGCTGCCGTTCCCGGATAACCACTTCGACTGCGTGACGATCGCCTTCGGCCTGCGCAACGTCACCCACAAGGAAGACGCCCTGCGCTCGATGCTGCGCGTGCTCAAGCCCGGTGGCCGGCTGCTGGTGCTGGAGTTCTCCAAGCCGACCAATGCGCTGATGTCCAAGGCCTATGACGCCTATTCATTCGCGTTCATGCCGTTGATGGGCAAGCTGATCACCAACGATGCGGAAAGCTACCGCTACCTGGCCGAATCGATCCGCATGCACCCCGACCAGGAAACCCTGAAGTCCATGATGGTCGAGGCCGGTTTCGACCGGGTGACCTACCACAACATGACTTCAGGCATCGTCGCCCTGCACCGCGGTATCAAGCCCTGATGCTGCTCACCGGCCTGCTCGCCAGCGTCGAACTCGGGATCAACCGGGTCCTGCGCCTGGACAGTACGGCGCCGATGCGCCTGGCGCACTTGAGTGGCAAGGTGATCGCCGTCGACTGCCGCAGCCCGGCGTTGCAGCTGTTTATCCTGCCCAGCGATGAAGGCCTGATGCTCGCCGCCCATTGGGAGGCCGAGGCTGACTGTACGCTGCGCGCCCCGGCGTCGAGCCTGCTGGAACTGGCGCTGAGCAAGAACAAGACCGCCGTGTTGCACGGCCCGGACGTCGAGCTCGACGGCGACAGCGGCGTGCTGCTGGAGCTGGCGGCGATCCTCCAGGACCTGGAGCTGGACTGGGAATACGAAGTGTCCCGCTGGATCGGCCCGGTGGCGACTCAGTTGCTCAGCGGCCACCTGCGCAGCCGCAGCCGCTGGTACCGCCAGGGCTTCGCCAGCCTGGGACAGAATCTGAGTGAATACCTGGCCGAAGAATCGCGTACCCTCGTGGGGCGGCGCGAAGCACAGGCCCGTTTTGATGAACTGGACCAGGTCAAGCTCGACCTGGAACGTCTCGAGGCGCGTTTCGAGCGCCTTTCCCGAACCCTTGAATCCAAGCGATAACGCATGAAGCTGCTTGCCGTCCGCCGTCTGTTGCGCATCCAGCGCGTCGTGATCCGTTACCGCCTCGATGACCTGCTGTTCGCCTTGCCGCTGCCCTGGTTTCTCCTGGCGCTGCGCTTCGTGTTGCCGTGGCGCTGGTTCCCCCGGCGAACCCTGGACCTGAGTCGCGGCGCTCGCCTGCGCCTGGCCTTGCAGGACCTGGGGCCGATCTTCATCAAGTTCGGGCAGATCCTTTCGACCCGCCGCGACCTGTTGCCCGAAGACATCGCCGATGAGTTGATGCTGCTGCAAGACCGCGTGCCGCCGTTCGACTCGAAGTTGTCGGTCGCGCTGATCGAAGCGCAACTGGGCAAGAAGATCAGCGAAGTCTTCAGCCGCTTCGATGTCGAGCCCCTGGCCTCGGCGTCGGTCGCCCAGGTGCACGCCGCCCAGCTCAAGACAGGCGAAGAGGTCGTGGTGAAGGTGATTCGCCCGGGTCTGAAACCGGTCATCGCCCAGGACCTGGCCTGGCTGTTCATCCTGGCCCGCGCCGCCGAGCGGGTGTCCGCCGACGCGCGCCTGCTGCACCCGGTGGACGTGGTCCAGGACTACGAGAAAACCATCTTCGATGAACTCGACCTGTTGCGCGAGGCCGCCAACGCCAGCCAACTGCGCCGCAACTTCGAAGGCTCGCCGCTGCTCTATGTGCCGCAAGTCTATTGGGACTGGTGCCGGCCGAAAGTGCTGGTGATGGAGCGCATCTACGGCATCCAGGTCACCGACCTGGCGACCCTCGCCGACCAGCGCACCGACATGAAACTGCTGGCCGAGCGCGGCGTGGAAATCTTCTTCACCCAGGTGTTCCGCGACAGCTTCTTCCACGCCGACATGCACCCGGGCAACATCTTCGTCAGCACCGTGCAGCCGTGGAGCCCGCAATACATCGCGATCGACTGCGGCATCGTCGGCAGCCTCACCCCCGAGGACCAGGATTACCTGGCGCGCAACCTGTTCGCCTTCTTCAAGCGAGACTACCGTCGCGTCGCCCAACTGCACATCGATTCGGGTTGGGTGCCGGCCGAGACCAAGCTCAACGAATTCGAAGCGGCAATCCGCACCGTGTGCGAACCGATCTTCGAAAAACCGTTAAAGGATATTTCCTTCGGCCAGGTGCTGATGCGCCTGTTCCAGACCGCGCGACGCTTCAACATGGAGGTTCAGCCGCAACTGGTGCTGCTGCAGAAAACCCTGTTGAACATCGAAGGCCTCGGCCGCCAGTTGTACCCGGACCTGGATTTGTGGAACACCGCCCAGCCCTTCCTCGAGCGCTGGATGCGCGAGCGGATGAGCCCGAAAGCCCTGCTGGGCAACGTCCAGAGCCAGTTCGAACAGATCCCGCATCTGGCCAACATGACCCGTGACCTGCTCGAACGCATGTCCCAACCCCACGCCAACGACCCGGCGCCGCCGTGGCACCGACGCAAGGATGACTGGTTCCTGCGATTGCTCGGCGCAGCCCACCTGGGCGGAGGCGCCGTGCTGGCCGCCGGCGGTCCGTTAAGCCAGTTGGGCCATTGGCCCGCCGGCATCATGGTGGCCGTTGGTTTGTATCTGGTCGTTCGTCGATAGCACGAAGCAGCTGCAAGCGATAAGCTGCAAGCCGCAAGTTCATGGGTGAACTATCAACGCAAGCACCACACAGAATCGCTTTTACTTGCAGCTTGAAGCTTAAAGCTTGCCGCTGCCCCAGGACCCAAGATGAAAAACTGGCAGGACGAGATCAAGTGGGACGCTGACGGCCTGGTGCCGGCCATCGCCCAGGATCACAAGACCGGGCGCGTACTGATGATGGCCTGGATGAACCGCGAAGCGCTGGCCCTGACCGCCGCCGAGAACCGCGCCATCTACTGGTCACGTTCCCGTGGCAAGCTGTGGCGCAAAGGTGAAGAGTCCGGGCATGTGCAGCACCTGCATGAGATGCGCCTGGATTGCGACGGCGACGTCATCATCCTGATGGTCGAGCAGGTCGGCGAAATCGCCTGCCATACCGGCCGTCAAAGCTGCTTCTATCGCGTCTTCGAGAACGGCGACTGGAAAACCGTCGACCCGGTGCTCAAGGACCCGCATGCCATTTATTCAGGACACTCCCATGACTGACACCTTGACCCGCCTGGCCCAGGTGCTGGAAGAACGCAAGGGCGCCGCAGCCGACAGTTCCTATGTCGCCAGCCTGTACCACAAGGGCTTGAACAAGATTCTGGAAAAGGTCGGCGAGGAATCGGTCGAGACCATCATCGCCGCCAAGGACGCCGCCATCAGCGGCGACTGCAGCGACGTGATCTACGAGACCGCCGACCTGTGGTTCCACAGCCTGGTCATGCTGGCCCAACTGGGGCAGCATCCGCAGGCCGTACTGGATGAACTGGACCGTCGCTTCGGTCTGTCCGGGCACGTCGAGAAAGCCTCGCGCCCGTCCGCCTGATCAATTTTTGAGAGGAGTAGCCACATGGGTATCTTTGACTGGAAACACTGGATCGTCATTCTGGTGGTCGTGGTGCTGGTGTTCGGCACCAAGAAACTGAAAAACCTCGGCACCGATGTCGGCGAGTCGATCAAGGGCTTCCGCAAGGCCATGAACGACGACGAAAAACCGGCCGACCCGGCGACCTCCCAGGCTCAACCCGTGCAGCCGGCCCAACCGGTACACCCGCAGGCCACCCAGCCGGTGAATGCGCCGAACACCATCGACGTGCAGGCCCAGAAAGTCGAAGAGCCAACCCGCAAAGACTCGTGAGCACTGACTAATGTTTGGGATCAGCTTCACTGAACTGCTGCTCGTCGGCCTCGTCGCCCTGCTGGTGCTGGGCCCCGAGCGCCTGCCGGGCGCTGCGCGTACCGCCGGTCTGTGGATCGGGCGCCTGAAGCGCAGCTTCAACGCGATCAAACAGGAAGTTGAACGTGAAATCGGTGCCGACGACATCCGTCGGCAACTGCACAACGAACACATCCTGTCCCTGGAGCAGGAAGCGCGGAAAATCTTCACGCCGACCCAGCAGGAGCCTACGCCGGTCCAGCCCGTAGCCGAGCCGACGATTGCGCCCCAGGCACCGACTGTCGAAGCGGCGCCAGCAGTGGCCGAACCCGCGAAGCCGGTCGATCCGGCTCCTGCGACCACACCGACTCCCCACGATCCCACTTTGCCGCCGCGAGCCCCATGAGCGATATCCCTGAAAACGACCAGCCAATGCCGCTGGTATCGCACCTCACCGAGTTGCGCACGCGCCTGCTGCGTTGCGTCGCGGCGGTTTTCATTATCTTCGCCGGGCTATTCTCCTTCACCCAGCAGATCTACACCTTCGTCTCCACGCCGCTGCGCGAATACCTGCCAGCGGGCGCGACGATGATCGCCACCGACGTGTCATCGCCGTTCCTGACGCCGCTGAAGCTGACGATGATGGTCTCGCTGTTCCTGGCGATCCCGGTGATCCTGCACCAGATCTGGGGCTTCATCGCACCGGGCCTGTACAAGCATGAAAAACGCATCGCCGTGCCGCTGCTGGTGTCGAGCATCCTGCTGTTCTATACCGGCATGGCCTTCGCCTATTTCCTGGTGTTCCCGCTGATCTTCAAGTTCTTCGCCGCCGCCACCCCGGCGGGCGTGGAGATGATGACCGACATCACCAGCTACCTGGATTTCGTCATGACGCTGTTCTTCGCCTTCGGCGTGGCGTTCGAGATTCCTGTAGCAGTGGTGCTGCTGGTGTGGATCGGCGTGGTCGATGTCGCCTATCTGAAGAAAATCCGCCCGTACGTGATCATCGGCTGCTTCGTGGTCGGCATGATCCTCACGCCGCCGGACATTTTCTCCCAGACCTTGCTGGCCGTGCCGATGTGGCTGCTGTTCGAAATCGGTATCCTGTTCGGTGGCCTGGTGCGCAAGCGCCGGGAAGATGAACCCGAGGACCAGCCGGTCGATGACCACAACGACCAGCCGCCAGCGACCCAAGCGTGAACCTGCTGCTGCTCGAAGAGGCCGATTTCATCGGGCCTGACCGCGTCGTCCTGAGCGATCGCCGGTTGACGCACATGCAGGAAGTCCACCGCAGCGCCGTCGGCGACAGCCTGCGGGTCGGGCGCATCGGCGGCTTGATGGGCACGGCCCAGGTGCTGCGCCTGGAAACTCGCGAAGCCGAACTGCAAGTGACCCTGGACCAGCCGCCACCGGCCAAGTTGCCCTTGACCCTGGTGCTGGCACTGCCGCGTCCGAAGATGCTCAGGCGCGTGTTCCAGACCGTGGCGACCATGGGCGTGCCGCGCGTGGTGCTAGTGAACAGTTATCGGGTGGAAAAAAGTTTTTGGCAGACGCCGTTCCTGGAGCCCGAGGCGATTCGTGAACAACTGATCCTGGGGCTGGAGCAGGCCCGGGACAGCGTGCTGCCGGAAATCGTCATCGAGAAGCGCTTCAAACCCTTCGTCGAGGATCGCCTGCCCGCCATCGCCGAGGGCACCCTCGGGCTGGTCGGCCACCCCGGCAACCACCCGCCCTGCCCCCGGGCACTGACCGAACCGGTGACCCTGGCAATCGGCCCCGAAGGCGGTTGGATTCCCTATGAGATCGACTTGCTGGGCAAGGCCGGCCTGCAGCCGGTGCAGCTTGGTGAGCGGATCCTGCGGGTCGAGACCGCGGTGACGGCGTTGCTTGCGCGGCTATTCTGATCCTGATCGTTTGCAAGGGTATTCCAAACGCATCTAACGCATTTCTCCTGTCCTCCCACATCGCGCCGATACAACTATCATAAAAAGCAGTTCCGCCCTTCAAGGGAGTACCGGCATGTTCCGATGGCTAGGTAACGTAGGCGTTAATCGCAAACTCGGCTTCGGTTTCGGCTTGGTACTGCTCTTGACCGTAATGATCGCTTTCACCGGTTGGACCGGCCTGAGCAAGGTAGTTGCTCGCGGCGACACGCTGGGACTCATCGCCAGCCTGAACGACCTGACCAAGGACCTGCGCTCCGCGCGCATGGATTATGACGCGACCCGTGGCGAAAAAGGCCCAGGTGACCTCAACGATCTCCTCGGTAAATTGGAGCCTGGGCTACAGAGCGCCCGCCAATCGATCGAGGAGCCGGCCGATGTAGCGATCATCGATAAGCAGTTGGCGGCTGTCGCCGAGTACAAGACTGTCGTCGCCGATTTGATCCGCGCCACCGCCAGTCGCGAGGATGCCCGCAGCAAACTGGGCGCCAGCGCCGATAACGCAGTGGCCCATGTCGCCGACGTTGAAAACGCCATGCTGCAAGGCGATAGCGTTCCACGACTCGGCGGTGTGTCGAGCCTGGCGAAAGCACTCCAACAGGCCCGCTATCAGGTTCGCGGCTACACCTACAGTGGCCAGGCCAGCGCCGAGCAACCCGCGCTGGATGCCATCGATAACGCGATGAAAGCCCTCGACAGTCTTGCACCGCAACTGGCCGATGAACACGCTGCCAAGCTGCAGCAGGCCAGCGCATCGTTCAAGGCTTATCGTGCAGCGGTCGGCCAGTTCCATGACGCCCAGACTGCCAACGCAGCTGCCATCAAGCGCATGTCGGACCTGGGGGTCGTGCTACGCGAGGCCAGCAGGAATCTCACCGCGTCCCAGACGATGGTGCGCAACCATGAAGCGGCCCAGGCCGATACTCTCCTGGTCTCGGCCGCTGCGCTGGCCCTCCTGTTCGGCGTGATCGCAGCCCTGATAATCACCCGACAGATCGTCGACCCGCTGGGCCTGACCCTCAAGGTGGCCGAACACGTGGCCGCAGGCGACCTGACCCACAACCTCACCTCCGAGCGCCGCGACGAACTGGGCCAGCTACAGCGTGCCATGCAAGGCATGACCGTGGGCCTGCGGCAATTGATCGGCGGCATCAGCGAAGGCGTTACGCAGATTGCCAGTGCCGCCGAGCAGCTCTCGGCCGTCACCGAGCAGACTAGCGCCGGAGTCAGCAGGCAGAAAGTGGAAACCGACCAGGTCGCCACCGCCATGCACGAAATGACGGCCACGGTGCAGGAAGTGGCGCGTAATGCCGAGGAAGCCTCCGAGGCCTCCCTCGCCGCCGACCAGCAGGCCCGCGAGGGCGACCAAGTGGTGGGCGAAGCCATCGCCCAGATCGAACGCCTGTCCAGGGAAGTGAGCAACTCTACCGAAGCGATGGGCCAGCTCCAGCGCGAAAGCGACAAGATCGGCAGCGTCCTCGACGTCATCAAGTCCGTCGCCCAACAAACCAACCTGCTGGCCCTCAACGCGGCCATCGAAGCGGCCCGTGCCGGTGAAGCCGGTCGTGGTTTCGCCGTGGTGGCCGATGAAGTCCGCAGCCTCGCCCAGCGCACCCAGAAATCCACCGAGGAAATCGAAGAGTTGATTGCCGGCCTGCAGACGGGCACCGAAAAGGTCGCGAGCAGCCTGGGCAGCAGCCGCGGCCTGACCGATAGCAGTGTCGAACTGACCCGCCGCGCCGGCGGTTCCCTGGAGAACATCACCCGCACCGTCTCGGCGATCCAGGCAATGAACCAACAGATCGCCGCCGCAGCCGAGCAACAGAGCGCCGTGGCCGAGGAGATCAACCGCAGCGTGCTGAACGTCCGCGATGTATCCGAGCAGGCCTCCGCCGCCAGCGAAGAGACCGCAGCCTCCAGCGCCGAGTTGGCACGGCTGGGGGTTCATTTGCAAACGCTGGTAGGACGCTTCAAGGTCTGACCAGAACGGCCGGCATAACCCTGTGGCGAGGGAGCTTGCTCCCGCGCCACGAAATCTTGACAATCCCCTACAGATCCCTCCCAAGCCGCCGATACAGTCCCCATAAAACCAAATCAGCGCTCCAAGGGAGTATCAGCATGTTCCGGTGGCTTGCCCAGGGTCTGGGAAATGTAAGCGTGAATCGCAAACTCGGCGCAGGCTTCGGCCTGGTGCTGCTCCTCACCTTGATGATCGCGTTCACCGGCTGGTCCGGCCTGGGCAATGTCATCAGCCGCGGCGACAAGCTCGGGTTCATTGCCGGTCTCAACGACCTGAGCAAGGACTTGAACCTGGCCAGCATCGACTACAACACCACCCGGGGCGAGAAAGGCCCGCAACAGGTCAACGACCTGCTTGGCAAGCTCGATGCAGGCCTGAAAACTGCTCGCGAATTGATCGAACAGCCCGCCGACATCGCGTTGATCGACCAGCAACTGGCCGCCGTCGCCGAGTACAAAAGCGCCTTCGCCCAGATGACCAGTGCCACCGTCAGTCGCGAAGATGCCCGCAGCAAGCTGGGCGCCAGCGCCGATAACACCGTGGCGCGGGTCGCCGAAGTGGAAAAAGCGCTGCTGCAAGGCGGCGACATCACCCCGTTCAACAACATCGTGACCCTGAGCAAGGCGATCCAGCAGGCCCGCTACCAGGTCCGCGGTTACACTTACAGCGGCAAAAGCGAGGCCCAACAGCCGGCCATCGATGCAATCACCGATGTCTTGAAGCTGCTGGCTCGCTTGCCAGCCCAGTTGCCCGAGGAGCATGCCGACAAGCTCCAGCAGGCCAGCGACTCGATGAACCTCTATCGAGCGGCGGTCAGCCAGTTCCGCGACTCCCAGCTCGATAACGGCGCCGCACTGCAGCGCATGAGCGAGCAAGGCCAGATCCTGATCGACTCCAGCCAGAAGCTCACCGTGTCACAGACCGCCGTGCGCGACCGCGATACCGCCCAAGCCAAGAGCATCCTGATTGCAGCCGCCGCCCTTGCCCTCCTATTTGGCGTAATCGCCGCCCTGCTCATCACTCGGCAGATCGTCGGTCCTCTGGATGAGACCCTGAAGGTGGCAGAACGCGTCGCCGCGGGTGACCTGACCCATAATCTCACCTCTGAACGCCGCGACGAACTCGGCCAACTGCAACGCGCCATGCAACGCATGACCGTGGGCCTGCGGCAATTGATCGGAGGCATCGGTGAAGGGGTTACCCAGATCGCCAGCGCCGCCGAACAGCTGTCGGCCGTGACCGAACAGACCAGCGCCGGTGTGAACAGTCAGAAAGTGGAAACCGATCAGGTCGCCACGGCCATGCACGAAATGACCGCCACGGTGCAGGAAGTCGCGCGCAACGCCGAAGAAGCCTCCGAAGCCGCCGTCGCCGCCGACCAACAGGCCCGTGAAGGCGATAAGGTAGTTGGCGAAGCCATCGCCCAGATCGAGCGCCTGGCCAAGGAAGTGGGCAACTCCACCGCCGCCATGGGCGATTTGAAGCGCGAAAGCGACAAGATCGGCAGCGTCCTGGACGTGATCAAGTCCGTGGCCCAGCAAACCAACCTGCTGGCCCTCAACGCAGCCATCGAAGCGGCCCGTGCCGGGGAAGCCGGACGTGGTTTCGCGGTGGTGGCCGATGAAGTCCGCAGCCTGGCCCAGCGCACCCAGAAGTCTACCGAAGAGATTGAAGAGCTGATCGTCGGTCTGCAAGCCGGCACCGAGCAGGTTGCGACCATCATGGACAACAGTCGCAGCCTGACCGACAGCAGCGTCGAACTGACCCGCCGCGCCGGGGGCTCGCTGGAGAACATCACGCGCACGGTGTCGGCGATCCAGTCGATGAACCAGCAGATCGCGGCGGCGGCTGAGCAGCAGAGCGCGGTGGCCGAGGAAATCAACCGCAGCGTGCTGAATGTGCGTGATGTGTCGGAGCAGACGGCGTCGTCCAGTGAAGAGACGGCCGCCTCCAGCGCAGAGTTGGCGCGGCTGGGGGTTCATTTGCAGACGTTGGTGGGGCGGTTTAGGGTTTGACTTGGCATCCGAGATAAATGTTCATGAGGAGGCGGCTTTAAAGCCGACCTGGCTCTGAGTGACCGAGTTTCTCCCGTGAGAGCGAGCTTGCTCGCGATAGGGGTGCCACAGTCGACGAAAATGTTGGATGTGCCGGCCTCTTCGCGAGCAGGCTCGCTCCCACAATGGGATTGGAATAAAGCCAAAGAACTAGGTCGGCTATAAGGCCGCCTCGCTGTAGACCTTGATCTTGATCTTGATCTGGGGCGCCCCGTTAACCACGCTGGCCGAACGCAGGCATTGCGCAGTGGACATCCCGGCATGGATGCCGGGATAGCCGCGCTGGGCCAGGGACGGCCCTTCGCGGCGGGCCCACGGAGCAATGCCGGAGTGAGGGCACACCGAGCCTGGGCGAGGTGCCGAGTGGTGGGGCAAAGCCTTTTTGGTTACTTTTTTGGCGTCTGAAAAAAGTAACCCGCCGTAAGGGCGGAACCCTAAGCAGCCGTTACCTAAATAACGGATATACACACAAAAACCCCAACTCCCACAATCCGTCATCCCAAGGCTACGCCGCCTTGCGCCATTGCCTACAACTACGCCAGAATCCGCCGGCTTGTGCGCCTTGGCCCTGGGCTCTAACGTTTGCAGGTCGCTGTAAGTTCAGCGATCGGGTTTAGCAGCTCGGCTTAATATCAAGGCACGCAGGTCCGCTTCATGGCGGCTGTGCGTGGGGCACTTCGGTGCGCCGGGTTCCTTGATTCCTGGTCTGCTAACCCGCGTACTGCCGCCACCCTTTTCGTTTAGCAGCGATGTCTGGCGGCTCCATCAATCAAGGAGCGTCATCCATGTACAAAGTGACACCCAACCCACCAGAACCCGAAACCGACCCCAAGAAAATCCAGGAAGCCACTGATCGCGCGCTGGATTACTACCTGAAGCCCAAACAGGCCAAACCCGAGAAAAAACCGTCGCCAGGCCAACTCTTCACCATCGTCGACGGCATCGACACCGAAAGCCTGCTGGCCAACCTCAGCGAAACCCTGGCTTCAGCCGACGCAATGATCAACGACCTAGCGTTCGATCTTGAAGGTTCGAGACGCCAAGTTGCGCTTGGCATCCTGCAACTAATCGAGCTGAGTGGTTTGTTGGCGAATCGGATGTTGGATAGCGTCAATCCACAGCCTTAGCGTTTTCGGGGCCGCTACGCAGCCCAACGGGGATAAATCCCCTCGCCACAAAAACAGCAACCTCAACGCAGCGCCCAACAAAAAGCCCCGCCTCTTTTCAGAAGCGGGGCTTTTGCGTATCAGGCGATCAAGCCACCTGAGGCTGCACGCTCACCGGCTGAAGCGGCAGCAGCGGTGCATGCGGATCGGCCTTGACCGACTCACGCCACGCTGCCAGCCATTCAGGATGTGTCTCGGCCCACACCTGCTCATGCAGGCGGGACAACGCCACCGGGTCGCTCAACAGTGCCAATCGCTCGGCGTTGCTGAGCCCCGCAGGGCCGACCTTCAGCGCGTGACGAACGCGTTCGACCCGCAGCCATTCGATCGGCTCAGCCTTGCCGTGACGTGACGTCGCCAATGCATAGGCCAGGGCGTTCTGTTGTGGATCGACCACCGCCCGGATGAAACCGTCGTTCAGCGCGTGCCAACGGTTTTCATGGGTGTACTGGTCGGTCGACAGCAACTCCTGTGGCGGTGCGTATTCCTCGGGGATCAGGAACAAGCTTTCATCACGGGACTTCAAGCCCAGGCCCACGCGGCTGGAAATCACCGAGACCGGGATCGACAGCATCAGCGAGCCGACGATCGGCACGAGCCACCACAGGAAGCTCGGGTTCAGCCAGATCACCAGCAAGGCCCAGAAGAAGCCCAGCAGGGTTTGCGGACCGTGGCGCTTGACGGCTTCGCTCCATGGCGTGGAGTCGTCGTCACGTTTCGGCGAGTTCCACGTCGCGGCCCAGCCCAGGAAAGCGGCAAGGACGAAACGGGTGTGGAAGATCATCCGCACCGGCGCCAGCAGCATGGAAAACAGCATTTCCAGCAGCATCGACAAGGTCACCTTGAACTTGCCACCAAACTCCTTCGCGCCTTTTGCCCAGATCAACACGATGCTCAAGAGCTTGGGCAGGAACAGCAGGACAATGGTGGTGGAAAACAGCGCGATGGCTTTTTCCGGATGCCATTGTGGCCAGAGCGGATACAGCTGGCGCGGCTCCAGGAAGTACTGCGGCTCCATCAACGTGTTCACCGCCAGCAGCGCGGTGGAGAGCACCAGGAAGAAGAACCACAACGGTGCCGACAGGTAGGACATAACGCCGGTCAGGAACACCGCGCGGTGCACCGGGTGCATGCCCTTGACCAGGAACAGCCGGAAGTTCATCAGGTTGCCGTGGCACCAGCGACGGTCACGCTTGAGTTCGTCCAGCAGGTTCGGCGGCAGTTCCTCGTAGCTGCCCGGCAAGTCGTAGGCAATCCACACGCCCCAGCCGGCACGGCGCATCAGCGCGGCTTCGACGAAGTCGTGGGAGAGGATCGCGCCCGAGAACGCACCTTTACCGGGCAACGGCGCCAGGGCGCAGTGGTCGATAAACGGCTTCATGCGGATGATCGCGTTGTGACCCCAGTAGTGCGACTCGCCCAACTGCCAGAAGTGCAGGCCGGCGGTGAACAGCGGACCATAGACGCGGGTGGCGAACTGCTGCATGCGCGCATACAGCGTGTCCATGCCCGAGGCCCTTGGCGCGGTCTGGATAATGCCGGCGTCAGGCGTGGCTTCCATCAGGCGCACCAGGCTGGTCAGGCATTCGCCGCTCATGACGCTGTCGGCGTCGAGCACGACCATGTACTTGTAGTCGCTGCCCCAACGACGGCAGAAGTCGTCGAGGTTGCCGCTCTTGCGCTTCACGCGACGGCGACGACGGCGGTAGAAGATCTTGCCGAAGCCGCCGGTTTCACGGCAGACGTCCAGCCAGGCCTGCTGCTCGGCGACGCAGATGTCGGTTTCGTTACTGTCGCTGAGCACGAAGAAATCGAAGCGGTCCAGGTCACCGGTGGCGGCGACCGACTCGAACGTGGCGCGCAAACCGGCGAATACCCGAGGGACGTCCTCGTTGCAGATCGGCATGACCAATGCGGTGCGGGCGTCCTTCGGAATCGGCTCGTTGCCGGCGCTGGCACCGGAGATACGGTACTTGTCGTGACCGGTGAGCAGTTCCAGGAAGCCCATCAACGCGGTCCAGAAACCGGCCGACACCCAGCAGAACAGGATGCCGAACATGATCAGGATGCTGGTTTGCAGCGCGTACGGCAGCACTTGCGTGGCCGTCTGCAGCAGCGGTTGGTGCATCACTTCGTCGAGGTCCACCAGCGACCAGCCCTGGTACGGCATGATGCCTTTCATGTACCAGCCGGCGACGATGGTCTGGCCGAGCATCAGAATCAGCAGGATGTAGCGGCGAATCGAACCCACGGTACGCCACCGCGCGTGCGGCAAGACGCGCTCGTCCTTGGGCGGCTTCGGCGGATTGGTGCGACCGGTCAGGCGGCGCCAGCCACGCACCAGGATATTGGTGCGCCACGGCTCCGGCACGACTTTGGTCCGGCGAATCGGCGGCGTCGCCTTCAGGCACACCCGGCCGTTGGAATCGAGCGCCAGCATTTCAGCGTCCTCGAGTTCCTCGGCGGTGCTCAGTACCAGGCGACGGCCCACCGAGGCTTGCGCCGCCTCGTTGGGTGCGTCGAATGTCGAAGAAGCCAGGCGTTCATGCAATTCGCTGAATGACTTGCAGCCCGCCAGCTCGGCGCGCTGCTCGTCGGTCATCGGCAAATGGGCCAGATACTCGCTGAGAGACTCTGGTTGTACGGGAGTATTACTCATCGGCAGGCAACTGGTAGCTCCAGGTCTCGGTCAGGACTTGTTCAGTCTGTTCCGGTTCCTGTGGGGTTGGGGTCGGCTCGGCGGCGGCGGTGGACGCCTTCACGGCCTTGGCTTCTTTCTGCTCGGCGGCTTGCTCGTTGGCTTTTTCTTTTTCGCTCTGCTGCTTCGCGACCTTGTCAGCCTTGGCCAACGTGTTCACGGAATGCGAGGTGGCAGGCAGTTCGACAGGAACCAGCGGCCGGACCAGGGCAGCACGCATCTCGGTGGCTTTGCTCGGGTCCTTGATCTTCAGGCGCAGCGTCAAGCGCCAGCCCTTGGTTTCAGGGTTGTAGCGAACGCTGTTCTCGACGATCTCGCCGTTGTCGCCAACGCTCACCTGGCTACGCACTTCGGCGTCTTCAGGCAGCGCTTGCAGGGACGGCCCTTCGAAGTCGACCAGGTAGGCCACGCTGCCGTCCGGCTGACGAATCAGGTTGGACTGCTTCACGTCGCCGGTGGAACGCAAGGTCTGCTTGACCCAGGCGCTGTCTGGCGAGTGCAGGTTGGCTTCATCGAGCGTCCAATGCAGACGGTAGGCGAAGTCCAGCGGCTGGCCAGGCTCAGGCAGTTTTTCCGGGCTCCAGAACGCAACGATGTTGTCGTTGGTTTCATCGGCGGTCGGGATTTCAACCAGGTCGACGGTGCCTTTGCCCCAATCGCCTTTCGGCTCGATCCAGGCACTAGGACGTTTCTCGTAACGATCGTCCAGGTCTTCGTAGTGACTGAAGTCACGACCACGTTGCAACAAGCCGAAACCACGCGGGTTTTCGACCGAGAAGTTGCTCACGGCCAGGTGTTTTGGATTGTTCAGCGGACGCCAGATCCACTCGCCGTTGCCGGCATGGATGGACAGGCCGCTGGAATCGTGGAGTTCACGACGGTAGTTCAGCACTTTGGACGGCTGGTTGGCGCCGAACAGGAACATGCTGGTCAGCGGGGCGATGCCCAGCTTGTTGACGCGATCACGCAGGAATACACGCGACTTCACGTCGACCACGGTGTCGGTGCCCGGACGCAGGGTCAGGCGATAAGCGCCCGTGGCCCGTGGCGAATCCAGCAAGGCGAAGATCACCAGGTGCTTGTCGGTCGGTTTCGGACGCTGGATCCAGAACTCGCGGAAGCGTGGGAACTCTTCACCCGATGGCAAAGCAGTATCGATCGCCATGCCACGCGCGGACAAACCGTAGACCTGGCCCTTGCCGATGACGCGGAAATAGCTCGCGCCCAGCATGGTCATGATTTCGTCTTGCTTGTCAGCCTTGTTGATCGGATACAGCACGCGGAAACCGGCGTAGCCCAGCTGTTCGGTCGCCTTGGGATCGAACTTCACGTCGCCGAAATCGAAACGTGTCGGGTCGTACTTGATCTCGTCGACGGTGGTCGCGGTGATTTCGTTGATCTTCACCGGCGTGTCGAAGTGCATGCCCTGGTGATAGAAGGACAGCCGGAACGGCGTCTTCTGGTCGGCCCATTCAGCTTTTTCAGTGCGGAAACGGATTTTCTGATAATCGGCGAACTTCATTTCGCGGAATTCGTTCGGCAAGTTGCTGCGCGGGGCTTCGAACTTCTGCCCGGCCAGTTCTTGCGCTTTTGCCGACACATCATCCAGGCTGAATGCCCACAGTTGGCCGGCGCCAAGCAGGCAAAACAGGGCCGAGCCCGCTACCAGAGCGTTTCTAAACCGTTTGGCAGTCATTTTTGGTGCATTACAGGGACTAACAATCACGAGCAACCCTCGCCGAAAACTGATCAAAAAACCAACGGCCAGATAAAGTATCTACACGGTAACGGCGCTGAAAAACCGTTCCTGCGGACCACTCTTGCCAAGTTGGCGAGCATTGTTCCGACTCCGATGGGACAAAATGATTCCCCAAACGGTTCAGGACAAGTCTCTACCTAAGTCAAATGGACCAGCGATCGCTGGTCCCCCGTAGCGCGCGATTATCTAGTAGGCCGCGTGACAACGCATCAGGGCTAGCAAAGTATTTATCGAGAAAACATCTTGTTTTGCCTCGAAACCGGACCGAAAAGATGTTTCAAACGCTTTCAGGCCTGTAACAGAAAGGTTACCGGGCCATCGTTGACCAGATGCACTTGCATGTCGGCGCCGAATCTACCTGATGCCACGGTGCCATGCACCTGTTTCGCCTGGTTAAGCAAATAGTTGAATAGCTCTTCGCCCAGGGCGGGAGGCGCGGCGGTCGAAAAACTCGGTCGCAGGCCGCTTTTGGTGTCCGCTGCCAGGGTGAATTGTGAAACCAGCAGCAAACCGCCTGCCACATCCGCCAGGGACAGGTTCATCTTCCCATCGGCGTCGCTGAACACCCGGTAGTTAAGCAGCTTGTGCAGCAGTTTGTCGGCGTGGGCACGCGTGTCCCCGGGCTCGACCGCCACCAGCACCAGCAATCCATGGTCCACGGCGCCGACAATTTCGCCCGCGACCTCGACGCGGGCGCCGCGAACCCGCTGCAGCAGCCCTTTCATGCTTCTTCGGGCGGCAGGTCAAGCAGGCGACGGGCCATTTGTGCGGCGGCGCGCACCAGTGCATCGGTGATTCCGGGCTCCGAGGCGGCGTGGCCGGCGTCGCGGATGACCTGCAATTCGCTGTTGGGCCAGTTCTGGTGCAGCTCCCAGGCGTTGTCCAGCGGGCAGATCACGTCGTAGCGGCCGTGCACGATGACGCCCGGCAAGTGGGCGATCTTGCCCATGTCGCGAATCAGTTGGTTGGGCTCGAGGAAAGCGTTATTGGTGAAGTAGTGGCATTCGATCCGGGCGATCGACAGCGCGCGCTGCGGCTCGGAGAAGCGATCGACCACCAGCGGGTTCGGCCGCAGGGTCGCGGTACGGCCCTCCCAGGTCGACCAGGCCTTGGCCGCGTGCATCTGGGCAATCTGGTCGTTACCGGTCAGGCGCTTGTGGAAAGCGCCGAGCAAGTTATCGCGCTCGTCCAACGGGATCGGCGCAATGTAGTCCTGCCAGTAGTCAGGGAACAGGCGACTGGCGCCAGCCTGGTAGAACCACTCGATTTCCTGCGGACGGCAGAGAAATATCCCACGCAGGATCAAGCCATGTACCCGCTCCGGATGGGTCTGGGCGTAGGCCAGGGCCAGGGTCGAGCCCCAGGAACCGCCGAACAGCACCCATTTTTCGATGCCCAGGTGCTTGCGGATGCGCTCCAGGTCTTCGACCAGATCCCAGGTGGTGTTGTTTTCCAGGCTGGCGTGAGGCGTGGAACGACCGCAGCCGCGCTGGTCGAAGGTGACGATGCGGTACAGGTTCGGATCGAAGTAGCGACGGCTTTGTGCATCGCAACCCGCCCCCGGGCCGCCGTGAATGAACACGACTGGCAGGCCTTCCGGCGAGCCGCTTTCATCGACATAGAGCGTGTGGGTGTCATCGACAGCCAGATCGTGCCGGGCATGGGGTTTGATCTGCGGGTACAAAGTCTGCATTGCGCGCTCCGTAAGGGGTCGAGTCATCCCTGTGGGGACTTCTATTTAGTCTGCCGTCCGGCATCATAAACCCGAATCACCTTAATGAGCATGCCCCGCGCGCAGTCAAAGCGTGTCAGCCAGGTAGGCGAGCAGCGTGCGATACATCTTATCCACCTCCGGTACCTGGCCCCGAGCGCGCAGGCAACCGTGGACCAGGCCTTCGCCCCGGTACAACACGCAAGCCTCTCCTGCGGCGTTCAGCCGCTCGCTATAAAGGACACCGTCATCACGCAGCGGATCCCATTGGGCGACGGCGACGAAGGCGGGTGCCAAGCCCTTCAGATCATCGGCAAGCAACGGTGCGGCGTAGGGCGTGGGGTCGGCACCCTGCAGGTACAAAGCGTCATAGTGTTGCAGGTCATTGCTGCTCAAGAGCGGTGCGTCGGAACACTCGTCGCACGACGGCAAATGCGCGGGGCCGCCGAGTGCCGGATAAATCAGCACCTGGGCCCTGGGCTGAGGCTGGCCTGCGTCGCGCAGGGCCAGGCACAACGCCGCGGCGAGGTTGCCGCCGGCACTGTCGCCAGTCACCGCACGGCGACGCGGGTCAATGGCAAACGGCAGGTCCGTCAGGTGACGCCACACCGCGAGGCAGTCTTCGAAACCAGCCGGAAAGGGATGTTCCGGGGCGAGGCGATAGTCCACCGCCACGACCAGCACGCCAAGAGTCTCGGCCAGTTCCGTGCAGATGAAATCATGGGAATCCAGGTCACCCACCACCCAACCACCACCGTGCAGGTAAAGGATGCACGGCCAACCGGCCAGCGGCGGCGCGGTGCGTGGGTGGTAGGCGCGGACAGCCACGCCAGCCAAATGCAGGTCCTCGACCGCCAGCGTTGCCGGGCGCGGCGGGGTGAACGCCCGGCACATCTGGCGGTAGGCCTCGCGAGAACCGGCGAGGCTGTCGTCCGGGGCGCTGAAGCTCAGGGTTTTGTCGATGAAGGCTGACATTGCCTGGGAGAGTGGGTAGGCCATTGTGATTTGCCGTGGAATGCCAAGGTGTAACCCGGAGGCTTTTGTGGCGAGGGAGCTTGCTCCCGCTCGGTTGCGCAGCGACCGCCAGGAAAAGCCGGGTCTGCTTCGCAGCCCAGCGGGAGCAAGCTCCCTCGCCACGGGATTATCGCTGTCCTTGATACCGTGTCAGTTCTTGAGGCTTGCCTGCACCGCCGCGATGCCATCCTTGCCATCGAAGCTGGTCACGCCGGCCAGCCAGCGCTGCAGATCCTCGGGATGTTCGCGCAGCCATTGCCGGGCGACATCCTGGGGTGTCTTGCGCTCCATGATCGGCACCATCAACTGGCTTTCCTGGGCGGCGGTGAACGTGAGATTTTCCAGCAGCCGCTGAACGTTGGGGCAGCGCTGGGCGTAGTCCGGCGCGGTCACGGTGGACACGGTCGCGGCGCCTTCATTCGGGCCATAGACGTCTTCACTGCCCGTCAGGTAGGCGATGTTCATGTTGATGTTCATCGGATGCGGGGTCCACCCGACGAAGACCACGAACTCCTTGCGGTTCACCGCCCGCTGCACCGCCGCCAGCATTCCAGCCTCGCCGGATTCGATCAGCTTGAAATCCTTGAGGCCAAAGTGATTGGTCTCGATCATCGACTTGATGGTGGTGTTGGCGCCACTGCCCGGCTCGATCCCGTAGATCTTGCCACCGAGCTGGTCCTTGAATCGGGCGATATCGCCGAAAGTCTTGAGCCCCGCCGCCGCCACGTAGTCTGGAACGGCCAGGGTGGCCTGGGCATCGGCCAGGCTTGGCTGGCCCAGCACCTTCACCTGGTTGGCCGCCAGGAACGGGGCGATGTTCTTGTCCATTGCCGGCTTCCAGTAGCCCAGGAAGATATCGAGCCGCTTGTCGCGAATGCCGGCGAAGATGATCTGTTGCACGGCGCTGGTCTGCTTGCTTTCGTAGCCCAGGCCGGAGAGCAACACATCGGCCATGCCGCTGGTGGCGATCACGTCGGTCCAATTGACCACGCCCATGCGCACGACCTGGCAGGACGCAGGCTCGGCGGCCATCGCGCCGGAGCTTAGTAGAGCGGTACCGCAGAGGAACGACAGACAGCGTTTGGACAGTCTTTTCATCGCGTGAGTCTCGTGCGGCAGTGGATTGTTGTAGGTCGGTGTCTAGGTGCACCGTGCCTGGAACATTACGCAGCGTCGAGGGGGCGAAAGTGAACTGTGGCGACTTGGTTTTGCACGGTGGCGACAGTTCCCCTCCGAGGTTCAAGGACAACACAACCCTGTGGCGAGGGGATTTATCCCCGCTGGACTGCGCAGCAGTCCCAAAACTCTAAATCCCACCAATCAGGCCGATGTGATTCATCCATTTTGGGGTCGCTCCGCAACCCAGCGGGGATAAATCCCCTCGCCACAGGTATTGGGCAGGTGTTTATTTTTTGTAAGTCTTCTGCCCCCACGCCACGAAGCCTTCTAGCAATTCCCTGAGCACCACCTGGGTCGGCGCCGCCAGGTCCGGGCGGTAGTTGAACGGTTCGAACTCTTCCATGTAAGTGCTCTGGCACAGTTCCAGTTGCACCGCGTGAATGTCCTGCTCCGGGTTGCCGTAGTGCCGGGTTATGTGTCCGCCCTTGAAACGACCGTTGAGCACATGGGTGAACTGATCGTGACGGGCGCAGATGGCTTCGAGCTGGCTGGCCAGGGTCGGGTCGCAACTGGCGCCGTTGAACGTGCCCAGGTTGAAATCCGGCAACTTGCCGTCGAACAGGTGCGGGATCACCGAACGGATCGAGTGGGCATCGAACAGCAAGGCGTAGCCAAACTCAGCCTTGAGCCGCGCCAGCTCCTGTTGCAGCGCTTGGTGGTACGGCATCCAGACCTGTTGCAGATACGTCGCCCGCTCCTCGACCGATGGCTCCAGCCCTTCGCGAAACAACGGCACGCCATCGAACAGGGTCGCCGGGTACAAACCGGTGGTGGCGCCGACGTACATCGGCTTGTCATCGGAGGGGCGGTTCAGGTCGACGACGAACCGCGAGTATTCGGCGGCCAGGGTGCTGGCGCCCAGCTCATCGGCGAATTCGTAGAGCCGTGGGATGTGCCAGTCGGTGTCCGGCAGGCTCTGGGCCTCGGGGATCAACCCGGCCTGTACCGCCGGGGTCAGGCGCAGGCCGGCGTGGGGCATGCTGATCAACAGCGGCACGCGCCCTTGCTTGAAATTCAGGACCTTCTCCACAACCGTTCTCCTCAATCGATTTCCACGCCGTGACGCACGACGCGTTTTTCCAGATCGCCACCGAGCCAGTAGGCCAGGTCGGCGGGGCGATCGATGTGCCAGGCGACAAAATCCGCGACCTTGCCGGCCTCCAGCGAACCGTGCGTCTCGGCCATGCCCAGGGCTTGGGCGGCATGAATCGTCGCCCCTGCCAACGCTTCTTCCGGCGTCATGCGGAAACAGGTGCAGGCCATGTTCAGCATCAAGCGCAACGACAACGCCGGCGAAGTGCCGGGGTTGAGGTCGCTGGCCACGGCGATTTTCACGCCGTGCTTGCGCAGCGCATCCATGGGCGGCAGCTGGGTTTCACGCAGGAAATAAAACGCTCCTGGCAGAAGCACCGCCACGGTGCCGGACGCGGCCATGGCCTTGGCGTCGTCTTCGGTCATGAACTCCAGATGATCGGCCGACAACGCCTGGTAGCGCGCCGCCAGGCTTGAACCGTGCAGCGACGACAGCTGTTCGGCGTGCAGCTTCACCGGCAAGCCGAGCTGTTGCGCGGTGATAAACACCCGCTCGACCTGCTCCGGGGAAAACGCCAGGTATTCGCAAAAAGCGTCAACGGCGTCTACCAAGCCTTCGGCCGCCAAGGCGGGCAGCATTTCGGTGCAGATATGTTCGATGTAGTCGTCGGCGCGATCCTTGTATTCCGGTGGCAAGGCGTGAGCCGCCAGGCACGTGCTGCGTATGCTGACCGGCAACTCGGCGCCGAGACGGCGGATGACGCGCAGGATCTTGCGCTCGCTGGCCAGGTCCAGGCCGTAGCCGGATTTTATTTCCACCGTGGTCACGCCGTCGCGCATCAGGCTTTTCAGGCGCTTGGCAGCGCTGGCGAACAGCTCGTCCTCGCTGGCGGCCCGAGTGGCGCGCACGGTGCTGGCGATGCCGCCGCCGGCCGCGGCGATTTCGGCGTAGCTGACGCCTTGCAGGCGCTGTTCAAACTCACCGCTGCGGTTGCCGCCAAACACCGTGTGGGTGTGGCAGTCGATCAGCCCTGGTGTGACCCAGGCACCCTTGAGGTCGTTGACCGCCGGGTAGTCGCCCACCGGTAATTCGGCACGGGGGCCGATCCATTGAATGTGTGCGTCCTGGGTGACGATGGCGGCGTCTTCGATGATCGAGTAGACGCCCAGGGCCATGGTGGCGGCGTGGCAGTTTTGCCAGAGGGTTTTCATCCCGGTTTCCTCGTCGCATTCAAAATCGGATCGCGAGCAAGCTCGCTCCCACAGGGATCAGGGGTGTACCCCAAATGAAGGGCTCGACACCGATCCCCTGTGGGAGCGAGCTTGCTCGCGAAGGGGCCCTTACAGGCTCGGCAACAACTGCGCCGCGACCAGCTCGTTCAGGCACCGACTCGCCAACAGCTCGCTGGCTGCATTGATGTCCGGCGCAAAGAACCGGTCCTTCTCGTAGAACGGCACTTCTGCACGCAGCAATGCCCTGGCCTGTTCCAGCTTGGCGGAGGTTTTCAAACCACCGCGCAGGTCCAGCCCCTGGCACGCCGCCAGCCATTCCACCGCCAGGATCCCACGGGTGTTCTCGGCCATTTCCCACAAGCGCTTGCCCGCAGCCGGAGCCATGGAGACGTGATCTTCCTGGTTCGCCGAAGTCGGCAGGCTGTCCACCGAATGGGGATGGGACAGAGCCTTGTTTTCGCTGGCCAGCGCAGCCGCCGTCACCTGGGCGATCATGAAGCCGGAGTTCACGCCGCCATTGGCCACCAGGAACGGCGGCAGTTGCGACATGTGCTTGTCCATCATCAGCGAAATGCGCCGCTCGCTCAGGGAGCCGATCTCGGCGATTGCCAAGGCCATGTTATCGGCGGCCATCGCCACCGGTTCGGCGTGGAAGTTGCCACCTGAAATCACGTCGCCCTCGGCAGCGAACACCAGCGGGTTATCCGACACGGCGTTGGCCTCGATCACCAGCACCTCGGCGGCCTGGCGGAACTGGGTCAGGCAGGCGCCCATCACTTGCGGCTGGCAGCGCAGGGAATACGGATCCTGGACCTTGTCGCAGTTCTGGTGCGAATCGGAGACTTCGCTGCGCTCGCCCAGCAGGTCGCGATAGGCCGCGGCCGCATCGATCTGGCCTTTCTGGCCGCGAGCCGCATGGATGCGCGCATCGAACGGCGAGCGCGAACCGAGCACCGCTTCCACGGTGAGGCCACCCAGGGCCAGGGCACCGGCAAACAGGTCTTCGCCTTCGAACAAACCGCGCAAGGCAAACGCAGTGGAGACCTGGGTGCCGTTGAGCAGCGCCAGGCCTTCCTTGGCGGCCAGGGTCAGCGGCGCGAGGCCAGCGACTTTAAGGGCCTCGACGGCCGGCAGCCATTCACCCTTGTAGCGGGCCTTGCCTTCGCCCAGCAGCACCAGGGACATGTGCGCCAGTGGCGCCAGGTCACCGGATGCACCCACCGAACCTTTCAACGGAATGTGTGGATAAACCTCGGCGTTGATCAGTGCGATCAGCGCATCGATCACCTGCCGGCGGATACCGGAAAAACCCCGGCTCAGGCTGTTGACCTTGAGCACCATGATCAACCGCACCAGTGCATCGCTGATCGGCTCGCCGACACCGGCGGCATGGGACAGCACCAGGGAACGCTGGAGGTTTTCCAGGTCCTCGCTGGCGATGCGGGTCGAGGCCAGCAGGCCGAAACCGGTATTGATGCCATAGGCGGTGCGGTTCTCGGCGAGGATCTGTTCCACGCAGGCAACACTGGCTTCGATCTGCGCCGACGCGCTGGCGTCGAGGCTCAGGTTCACCGGTTGCTGATAGATGTCACGCAATTGAGCCAGGCTCAATTGGCCAGGAATCAGGTTTAAGGCAGTCATGTAGTGCTCCTTTTGAGAGTTTTGTTTTTCACCCGCCAGTCGCTCCGGAATGTTCCGTTATCCGTCACCTTCGCTTTTGGGCGATGCCTTGTGGGCTATAGGTGCCTTGGCACGCTGGCGCTTTTTTGATCAATTCAAATTCGGTAACACGGTGCCCAGCACGTCGGGGTCTCTGATCAGCCCGGCGGCACTGGCGATGTCCGGCGCCAGCCAGCGGTCCTGATCGTAGGCTGGAACGCGCTCGCGCAGCAGCTTCCAGGCGATGTCGGTGCCGGCGCCGAAGCGCTGGGCCTTGAGAAACTCAAGGGCCTGGGCCGCCAGCAGGTATTCGATGGCGAGGATCTGCGTGCAGTTTTCCAGCGCCCGGTGCAGCTTCAGGGCCGCGTTGGTGCCCATGCTCAGGTGATCTTCCTGCAATCCCGAGGTGACGAAATTATCCAGCACCGCCGGTTGCGCCAGTTGCTTGTTTTCCGCGCACAGCGACGCGGCGACGTATTGCACGATCATCATCCCCGAGTTCACGCCGGGGTTGGCCACCAGGAACGCCGGCAAGCCGCTGACGTGAGGGTTGATCAAGCGGTCGAGGCGACGCTCGGCGATGGAGCCGATCTCTGCCATGGCAATCGCCAGCAAGTCCGCCGCCAACGCCACCGATTGGCCGTGGGGATTGGCCTGGGACATGACCCGGAAATTCTCTGGCGTACCCAGGAGCAGCGGGTTGTCGGTGACGGCGTTGAGCTCGGTTTCAATCTGTTGCCGGGCGTGCTCCAGTTGATCGCGAGCAGCGCCGTGCACTTGCGGAATCGAGCGGATGCTCAAGGCGTCCTGGGTGCGGATGCCCAGGCTTGACGCAATGACTTCGCTGCCATCGAGCAATGCCCGCAGGTTCACGCCAACCTGCTGCATGCCGGGGTGTGGCTTGAGCGCGATGATCTCGGCATCGAACGCGGCAATCTGCCCGCGCTGGGCTTCGAAGCTCATGGCGCCGATCACATCCGCCCATTGCACCAGCCGCGTGGCATCGGCCAGGGCCAGGCAACTGAGGCCGGTCATGCACGGCGTGCCGTTGACCAGGCACAAACCGTCCTTGGCCCCCAGTTGCACCGGTTGCAAACCTTCTGCGGCCAGGGCCTGTTGCGCCGGGACGACTTGCCCGCGATAGCTGACCTGTCCAACGCCCAGCAGCGCGATGCCGACGTGCGCCATGTGGGTCAGGTAACCCACCGAACCCTGGGACGGCACTTGCGGCGTGATGCCGCGATTGAGCAGCGCCAGCAACGCCTCGACCACCCGGCGATGAATGCCGGACTTGCCTTGGCTGTAGTTGTGGATGGCGGCGCAGAGGATTGCCCGGGTCTGCTCGTCGGAGAGTGCCGGGCCGACACCACAGGCATGGCTGAGCAAGGTATTGCGCGACAGCTGGCTGAGTTGTTCATCCTTGAGCGAGACATTGCACAATGCCCCGAGGCCGGTGTTGACGCCATAGGCGCGCTCGCCGCTTTCGACGATGCGCTGGACGATGGCCTGGGCATTGTCGATCCGCGCCCAGACTTGGGCCGACAGTTCCAGCGGCGCGCCGAAGCGGGCGACGGCGACCACGTCCTGCCAGCGCAGGGGGGCGCCGGTGATGATGATTTTTTCAGCCTGGGACATCTTCAACCTCATGCTTGCAACTTGAACATTGATGCAGCTTTGCCGGCCCTATCGCGAGCAAGCTCGCTCCCACAGGGATTTCCTTTGGGCAAAAAATGTGTGAACAAAGGAGGCCCCTTGTGGGAGCGAGCTTGCTCGCGATGACGCCAGCCCAGCCATCACAAATCCCTCAAACCACCGCCGCCCGCCGCTGCACAAACCGATCGACATACTCATCCGCCGGCGAGTGCAGGATCTCCCGCGGCGTGCCGACCTGGATCAGCTTGCCGTCCTTGAGGATCGCAATGCGGTTGCCGATGCGCACGGCCTCGTCGAGGTCGTGGGTGATGAAGACGATGGTCTTGTGCAGGGTCTTTTGCAGTTCCAGCAACTGATCCTGCATTTCCGCGCGGATCAGCGGATCGAGGGCGCTGAAGGCTTCGTCCATCAGGATGATGTCGGTGTCCGCCGCCAGGGCCCGGGCCAGGCCGACGCGCTGGCGCATGCCGCCGGAGAGCTGGTGCGGGTATTTGTTTTCGTAGCCTTTCAGCCCGACGGTGTTGATCCAGTGCAGTGCGCGCTCGGCGCACACCTGCTTGCTCTCCCCACGGACTTTCAAGCCATAGGCGACGTTGTCCAGCACGCTCTTGTGGGGCAGCAGGCCGAAGCTCTGGAAGACCATGCTGATCTTGTGCCGGCGAAATTCGCGCAGGGCGTCCATATCCAGTTGCAGGATGTCTTCGCCGTCCACCAGGATCGCGCCGCTGGTGGGATCGATCAGCCGGTTGAAATGGCGCACCAGGGTGGACTTGCCGGAGCCGGACAGGCCCATGATCACGAAGATCTCGCCGGTGCCGATACTCAGCGACAGATCGTTCACGCCGACCACGCAGCCGGTTTCGGCCAGCACCTGGTCCTTGGTCTTGTTCTGGCGGATCAGCTCCAGGGCTTCCTTGGAGCGGTTGCCGAAAATCTTGAAGACATTCTTGACTTCGATCTTGCTGATGGCTGCGTTGCTCATTTGCTCACCTCATGCCGAGGACGACCATAGGCCTGGGTAATGCGGTCGATGACCACGGCGAGAATCACGATGGCCAGGCCCGCTTCCAGGCCACGCCCGACGTTGAGGGTCTGGATGCCCACCAGCACGTCTTCACCCAGGCCACGGGCGCCGATCATCGAGGCAATGACCACCATCGACAGGGCCATCATGGTGGTCTGGTTGATCCCGGCCATGATGCTCGGCAGGGCCAGGGGCAGTTGCACGCCGAACAGCTGCTGCCAGCGGTTGGCGCCGAAGGCGTTGATGGCTTCCATCACTTCGCCGTCCACCTGGCGGATGCCCAGGTCGGTCAGGCGAATCAACGGTGGCGCGGCGTAGATCACCGTGGCGAAGATCGCCGGGACCTTGCCCAGGCCGAACAGCATCAACACCGGAATCAGGTACACGAAACTCGGCATGGTCTGCATGATGTCCAGCAACGGCATCAGCACCGAACGCAGGCGATTGCTGCGCGCCGAGAGGATGCCCAGCGGAATGCCGATCATCACCGAGATCAGCGTCGCCACCAGCATCAGGGCGAGGGTCTGCATGAGCTTGTCCCACAGGCCCACCGCGCCCACCAGGAACAGCAGGCCAACGATCACCGCCGTGGTGACGACCTTGCGCGTGGCGTGCCAGGCAACGCCGCCGACAATGGCCAGCATCAGCCACCAGGGCGCCATGCGCAGCAGGCCTTCGAGGTTGACGATGGCCCACAGCAACGTGTCGGAGATGTGCCGGAACACGTCGCCATAGTTGGTCACCAGGGCGTCGACCCAACCGTTGACCCAGTCGGCGATGGAGAAGGTAAAGCTTTCGGGAAACATAAGAGACTCTCGATCAGGTGGATGCGGTGAATGTCCCGGCCAGCCCATGGGTTGGCCGGGAAATATTCGACCTACAGAGCCGCGTCGATTTTCTTGGCAGCGTCTTCGCTGACCCACGCATGCCAGACTTCAGGATGTTCCTTCAGGAAGATCTTCGCCAGTTTCGGCGACTCGATCCGCTCTTTGGCCATGCGCCCGAGGTTCTGGTTCAGGATATCGATGGGCAGGTTGACCTTTTCCAGGACCGCCACCAGTTCCGGGGCTTCGTCGTGGAAGGTCTTGGACAGGCCGACCTTGATGCTCACGCTTTTATCCACGCCCGGTTTCTCTTCCAATTTCACCAGGTCCACCTGGCCCATCAGCGGCGTTGGCGACCAGTAGTAGAACAAGATCGGTTCGCCACGCTTGTAACTCGACAGCACCGCCGCATCCAGCGCCGGGCCGGTGCCTGGACGGAAGTTGGTGTAGGTTTTTTCCAGGCCGTAGCTTTTCAGCATTTCGCTGTTGTCCAGCTCGCAGGTCCAACCGGCCGGGCAGTTGTAGAAGCGGCCCTTGGACGGTTCTTCCGGGTCCTTGAACACGGCGGCGTACTGGCCCAGGTCGGCGATGTTCTTCAGGCCCGGCGCCTTGGCTTCGAGCTTGCGCTTGGCGTCGCCTTCAACCACGTAGCGCGGCACGTACCAGCCTTCGATGGCGCCCACCACCGGGGCACCGACGCCGACCACTTTGCCGGCCTTCTCGGCCTTGTTCCATACTTCGCTGCGGCCGACCCATTCTTCGGCGAACACCTGGATGTCGTTGCTGCTCAGGGCGTTCTCCATGGTGATGGAGTTGCCCGGCAGGCTGTCGGTCTTGCAGTCGTAGCCTTTTTCCAGCACCACTTGCAGGACGTCGGTCAGCAGCATGCCGCTTTCCCAGTTCAGGCCGGCGAACTTCACCGGTTTACCCGACTCGCACCAACCGGCCGCTTGCGTGGCGCCGGCGCTGGCCAGCAGGCCCATGGAAAGCAATGTGGTCAGCAGGGTCTTGTTCGACTTCATTATGTGACGCTCCTAATCAGTTGGATTGGCTTACGGCAGTCAAGAGGCATCCAGCCCTGTCAACGTCCCATCAGACCGCTTGGATGCGGCCCGCCCTGCTCGGTTGTGCGTCAACCGTGTCCTGCTCGACCGGCAGGATCAATTGATCGGGTACTGCGCTGTGCCACCTCCTGGCGAGGACGTAGTACAGCGCCGCCGGGACCACCAGGCCGATGATCCAGGAGATATCCACTCCACCCATGGCTTTCACCAGTGGGCCGGTATAGAACTTGGTCGCAATGAACGGCAATTGAACCAGTACGCCAAAGGCATAGACGCTGATGCCGAGCACGTTCCAACGGCCGTAGCGACCGGTCGGATCGGCCAGCGCCGGCACGTCATAGCGCTCGCGCGTGATGCAGTAGTAGTCCACCAGGTTGATCGCACTCCACGGCGTGAAGAACGCCAGCAGGAACAAGATGAAGGACTTGAACGCACCGAGGAACGAGTGCTGGCCGAGCAGCGCAATCAGGGTCGCGGCACCGACAATGAACAGCACGAACACCAGGCGCTGCACACGGGTTACGTTCAGGTGCCCCCGGAAACCGCTGATGATGGTCGCGATGCACATGAAGCTGCCGTAGGAGTTCAGCGTGGAGATGGTGACCTTGCCGAACGCGATGCTGAAGTACAGCAACGCAGCCGTGGCACCGGTACCGCCCAGGCCAACGATGTAGGCCACTTCGTGACCGGCGAATTGTCCGTTGGCCGAGGCCGCGGCAAACACGCCAAGGATCATCGCCACCTGCGCGCCGATGACGGAACCGGCGCCTGCGGCAAAAAAGGTTTTCACCGAGGACGTCTTGCTCGGCAGGTACCGCGAATAGTCCGCCACGTAGGGGCCGAAGGCGATCTGCCAGGAGGCCGCGAGCGACACCGCCAGCAGGAAGCTGCTCCAGCTGAAATGGCGGATTTGCAGGAGTGCGCCAACGTCGGTCTGGCTGATCAACCGAGCGAACAGATAGACAAAGGCGATCACGCCAATGACGCTGGCGACACGGCCAATGAAGTGAATCACCCGATAACCGAGCACCGTGACCAGCACGATGACACTGGCGAAAATGAGGATGCCGACACTGTCGCTGACACCAAACAACTGGCCCAGCGCCTGCCCGGAAAGCACGGTTCCCGTTGCGGTGAAACCCAGGTACATCAGGCACACCAGCACGATCGGGATGGCCGCGCCATACACACCGAACTGCACACGGCTGGAGATCATCTGCGGCAGGCCAAGCTTGGGCCCTTGGGCGGCATGCAAGGCCATGACGCCACCACCGAGCACCTGGCCGATCAGCAAACCGATCAACGACCAGAACACATCACCGCCCAGCACCACCGCCAATGCGCCGGTGACGATCGCAGTGATCTGCAGGTTGGCCCCCATCCAGAGGGTGAACTGGCTCAACAATCGGCCGTGCCGCTCCGCTTCCGGGATGTAGTCGATCGAACGTTTCTCGATCAACGGCTTGCTGCTTTCGCGTGTGCTGGTGACAGCCATGGTTCAACCTCTGTGGATTGTTCTGGTATTCGTTTGCGCCGCATTCCTGTGGGAGCGGGCTTGCTCGCGATGAGGGCGTGTCAGTAGACGGAACCGGTACTGATCCACCGCTATCGCGAGCAAGCTCGCTCCCACAAGGGATCCGGGTTTACTTGCCGGTGATCATCGGCAGGTTCAGCCCCTGCTCCTTCGCGCAATCGATTGCAATCTGGTAACCGGCATCGGCATGGCGCATCACCCCGGTGCCCGGGTCGTTGTGCAGCACGCGGGCAATCCGCTCGGCCGCTTCGTCGGTACCGTCGCAAACGATGACCATGCCCGAGTGCTGGGAGAAGCCCATGCCGACGCCACCACCGTGGTGCAGCGACACCCACGTCGCGCCGCTGGCGGTGTTGAGCAAGGCGTTGAGCAGCGGCCAGTCGGAAACGGCGTCGGAGCCATCCTGCATGGATTCGGTTTCACGGTTTGGGCTGGCCACGGAGCCAGAGTCGAGGTGGTCGCGACCGATGACGATCGGCGCCGACAACTCGCCGCTGCGCACCATTTCGTTGAACGCCAGGCCCAACTTGGCGCGCTGGCCCAGGCCGACCCAGCAGATCCGTGCCGGCAAGCCCTGGAAGCTGATGCGCTCGCGGGCCATGTCCAACCAGTTGTGCAGGTGCGCGTCGTCAGGGATCAGTTCCTTGACCTTGGCGTCGGTCTTGTAGATGTCCTGCGGGTCACCCGACAGCGCGGCCCAGCGGAACGGGCCGATGCCACGGCAGAACAACGGACGGATGTAGGCCGGGACGAAACCCGGGAAGTCGAAGGCATTCTCGACGCCCTCTTCCTGGGCCATCTGGCGAATGTTGTTGCCGTAGTCGAAGGTCGGCACGCCCATCTTCTGGAAGGCGAGCATGGCTTTGACGTGGACGGCCATCGATTGCTTGGCGGCTTTCACCACGGCAGCAGGCTCGGTCTTGGCGCGGGCGCGGTATTCGTCCCAGGTCCAGCCGGCCGGCAGGTAGCCGTTGAGTGGGTCGTGGGCGCTGGTCTGGTCGGTGACCATGTCGGGGCGCACACCACGACGGACCATTTCCGGCAGGATCTCGGCGGCGTTCCCACACAGCGCGATGGATATTGCCTTGCCTTCGGCGGTGTATTTCTCGATGCGCGCCAGGGCGTCGTCGAGGTCCTTGGCTTGCTCGTCGACGTAGCGGGTTTTCAGGCGGAAATCGATGCTCACCTGCTGGCACTCGATGTTCAGCGAACATGCACCGGCCAAAGTTGCGGCCAACGGTTGCGCGCCGCCCATGCCGCCCAGGCCGGCGGTCAGGACCCAACGGCCCTTGAGGTTGGAATCGTAGTGCTGGCGACCAGCCTCGACGAAGGTTTCATAGGTGCCTTGCACGATGCCCTGGCTGCCGATGTAGATCCAGCTGCCGGCGGTCATCTGGCCGTACATGGCCAGGCCCTTGGCGTCGAGTTCGTTGAAGTGTTCCCAACTGGCCCAGTGCGGCACCAGGTTGGAGTTGGCGATCAGCACGCGCGGGGCGTTGCTGTGGGTCTTGAACACGCCCACCGGCTTGCCGGATTGCACCAGCAGGGTTTCGTCATCATTCAGATTGGTGAGGCTTTCGACGATCTTGTCGTAGCACTCCCAGTTGCGCGCCGCGCGGCCGATGCCACCGTAGACCACCAGTTCCTTGGGGTTCTCGGCCACTTCCGGGTCGAGGTTGTTCATCAGCATGCGCAGCGGCGCTTCGGTCAGCCAGCTCTTGGCGGTCAGCGTGTTACCGCGAGGGGCGCGGATTTCAACGTCACGGTATTTTTCAGGTTTGCGGGTAGCGTCGGTCACAGCAAAAACTCCTCAGCGATCAATCCAGACCAGCCCGGGCAGTGGGCAGCGATTCAGCGGACGTTGCGTTGAACGCAAGTGACTCATACGCATACGTCTTTACTTGTATGTACAAGCATATGCAATCAAGCGGCCAACTTGTTGAGGGCTCGTTCAAGAAAGATTGGAGACATCGCTGAAAGCCCCGTGATTGAAAGGCTGTCGAGCTGCATGAAATTTTTGATGAGGGTGCTTAAGGGAGGAATCGGGGGGACACAAAAGCGTGGTATTGCGCCACGCTGGGGCGTTCGGTAACAAGTTGGTGCGCGCTGAAGGAACAACGAACGCGCTTTTTGTGGCGAGGGAGCTTGCTCCCGCTGGGCTGCGATATAGGTAGTCCGCTCCTTCCTCTTCCATACTGATGTTCGCTGGAATTCGGTTGTCGGCGAGGAAGGAACATGCACCTGCGGGCTACGAATAGGGCTGCAACGCATTTCGATGATTACCGCTTCACCTTCGAGCCCAGCAGGTGCGCTTGCGCCCTCTAACGAACACTCAGGGAAAGCCGGCCACGGCTCTCTATATCGCCTTCGCTGGACGCAAGCATGCATGTTCCTGCATGTACTTTAGCGTCTGTGGAGGTGTGCCATGCAAACGCTGTTGTCTCAAGAATTCACTGCTTATATCGGAATTGATTGGGCCGATACCAAACATGACGTTTGCTTGCAGGTTGCTGGGCAGGCCCAGCGGTCCTTCTCGGTGATCCGACACACCCCCGAAGCCATCGATCAATGGGCTCATGCGCTGTACCAGCGCTATGGCGGTCCCATCGCCATTGCCGTGGAATTAGACAAAGGACCTTTGATCGCGGCTCTGCAAAAATATGATTTCTTTTGTTTGTTCCCGATTAACCCTGCCACCTTAGCCAAGCACCGTAAAGCCTTCATTCCCAGCGGTGCGAAGGATGATCCGAGCGATGCCCAGTGGGCGCTTGAGTTGTTGCTCAAGCATCCCGACAGATTTCCCCAGCAAGAGAAACAAAGTCCTGCCATACGCTCTCTGGCTAGCTTGACCGAACATCGGCGAACCTTGGTTGATGAGCGAGTAAGAATCAGCAATCGGTTGGTTTGCATGCTTAAGCAGTACTATCCGTTGGTGCTGGAGTTGTTCCACGACCATGACACGCTGGTGTTTTGTAATTTCCTGGAGCGTTGGTCGACATTGGAAGCACTTAAACGTGCTCGGCCTACCAGCGTTTTGAAGTTTCTTAACGCGCATAATGTTCGCCATGCAGAACTCAATCAGGAGCGTCTGGCCTTGATCCACCAGGCCACGCCGCTGACAGAGGATCCGGGGATTGTTAACCCTTCAGCGCTGTATGTACGGACCCTGGCATCGCAGTTGAGCGGGATGCTGGTGGCGATCAAGCAGTTTGACGCGGCGATTGAAGAAACGGCCAATACCCTGGCCGATTACAGCCTCTTCAAATCCTTGCCTGGGGCCGGGCAACAGCTTGCACCCCGGCTGATGGTGGCTTTTGGTGAGCAGCGTGATCGCTTCAAGAATGCTGGTGCTGTGCAGCGATATGCCGGGATCGCCCCGGTTACCGAGCGCAGTGGCAAGAAGAAAATCGTCCGCTGGCGCTATCTATGCTCAATCTTTTTGCGCCAGACGTTTGTGGAGTGGGCTGCCCACAGCATCAATCAATCGGCATGGGCAGGGGCATACTATCGCCAGCAGAAGGCCAAGGGCTGCTCTCATCAAGCAGCCCTGAGGGCCCTGGCTTTTAAATGGATCAGGATCGCTTATCGGTGCTGGAAGGCTAGAGTCCCGTACGACGAAAGCACCTATCTACAAGCCCTGACCCGCCACAACTCGCCTTTGATGACAGCACCGGAGGTAACGAAAGCATGTTGACGGAAGAGCTCAGGGCGTGAAGCGGCCCCATACCTTGCGACTGCTGCGCAGTCGAGCGGGAGCAAGCTCCCTCGCCACAGGGTGAGTGAAGCCGACGTCAGTGGGCCGTCAGCTCAATCACGCAGCATTGACCGTGAGTGGAAACATCCACCAGCGTGGTGTTACCGCTCAGTTGCAGACAATCGTAAAGTCCCAGGTCAACGGCGGAATCCTCGATCCTGATCGCCAACCCCGGGGCCGCACTGAACACCAATACCGTCTCCGCCTCGCTGAAAAACCGCTGCTGGCCGCCCAACCACTGTAACCGCGCACGGTAACGCTGCGGCGCGTAGATCAGGTTGAAGTCGCGAATCGGCCCGCCCAGCAGCGTGCAATGCACATGACTCTCACCGCTGAACGCAAAAGGGTCCAGCGGATGCAAAGGCCGCGTGGCCTGGCCATCGACGTTCAGGGTCATGCCATCCCCTTGCAAGACGCTGATGACCCGCTCGTAACCGGCGAAGGTGGAAAAACCACCCGACTCACCTATATCGGCAATCGACAGGCGCCAGCCGAAGCCTTCGAGGCCGGCACCGGCATCGCGGGTGATTTCTTCCGTGCTGCCACCGCCGTTCTTCCACGGCATGCGCGGGTAATCCGCAGCGCGTAAAACCTTCAACTGGCTCATTTATGAAAACGCCCTTCCAGACTGTGACGGGAGCCCGGATGGATCAGGCGTGCGGCGGTCACCGGCTGGCGCCCGGACCAGGTGCGGCGACGGATCAACAGGCACGGCTCGCCCCGCTCGATCTGCAGCAGCTTGCATTCGCTCGGCTCGGCCAGGATTGCCTCGACCACATGCTCGCCTTCGGTCAGCGGCGCAACCTGATTCAGATAGGCGTAGGGCGTTTGGAGGGTGAAGTCTTGCTTGAGATACTCGGGCGCCACCAGTGCGTTGACGAAACGGTCCTCGATTTGCACGGGGATGTCGTTCTCGAAATGCACGATCAACGAGTGGAACACCTTCTGGCCTTCGCGCATGTCCAGGGCCAACGCGCGCTCGGAACCGGCGGCCTCTTCTTCGAGGGTGATGACCTTGCAGGTGTGGCGATGACCGCGGGAGGCGATTTCATCGGCGATGTTGTGCACTTCGAACAGCGCGGACTGACTCTTCGGTTCGGCCACGAACGTGCCGACACCCTGCATGCGCACCAGCAGGCCATCGGCGGTCATTTCCCGCAGGGCGCGGTTGATGGTCATGCGGCTGAAGCCCAACTGGCTGACCAGTTCGCTTTCCGAGGGCACGCGATAATGCGGCGGCCAGTTTCCACTGTCGATCTGCTGGGTGATCATCTGTTTGACGCGGGCGTACAAGGGCGCCGGACTGTCACCCATGTGTGCGGCCAGCGGCGGTTTGGCAGGCGGAGTCGGCACGGCGTATTCCTGTTCTGCGAATGTTGATGACTAGCTTGCCGGAGTTTACCGGGCAGGCAAACGTCTGTATATGTATATACAAATTACACGCAACGAGGTTCAACCGATGTCCGCCTTCTTTGCCGAGCGTGCGCTACTGCCTAATGGATGGGCCAAAGATGTACGTCTTGAGGTCGACGCCGAGGGCGTCCTGACCCATGTCCAGGCCGATTCCCATGCAGACGGCGCCGAACGGCTGAGTGGTCCGCTGTTGCCGGGCATGCCGAACCTGCATTCCCATGCGTTCCAGCGAGCCATGGCCGGGCTGGCGGAAGTGGCGGGCAATCCCAATGACAGTTTCTGGACCTGGCGCGACCTGATGTATCGCCTCGTCGGAAAGATCAGCCCCGACCAGCTTGGCATCATCGCCCGGCAGCTTTACATCGAAATGCTCAAGGCCGGCTATACCTCGGTTGCCGAATTCCATTACGTACACCATGACACCGACGGCACGCCTTACGCCGACCCGGCCGAACTGGCCCTGCGTATCAGTCAGGCCGCCAGTGCCGCGGGCATTGGCTTGACCTTGCTGCCGGTGCTCTACAGCCATTCCAGTTTCGGCGGCCAGGCACCCAACGACGGGCAGCGCCGGTTCATCAACAGCACCGAAAACTACCTGAAGCTCCAGTCACGCTTGCAGCCGATCCTGGCCGGGCAACCGTCCCAGGCGCTGGGCTTGTGCTTCCACTCGCTGCGCGCCGTGACACCGGGGCAGATCCATGACGTGCTGGCCGCCAGCGACCGTGATTGCCCGGTGCACATCCACATCGCCGAACAGCAAAAGGAAGTCGACGACTGCCTGAGCTGGAGCGGCGTGCGTCCGCTGCAATGGCTGTACGAAAATGCCGAGGTGGATCAACGCTGGTGCCTGGTCCATGCCACCCACGCCAATCCGCAGGAAGTCAGCCTGATGGCCAAGAGCCGGGCGATTGCCGGCCTGTGCCTGACCACCGAAGCCAATCTGGGCGACGGGATTTTTCCAGCCGTGGACTTCCTCGCCCAAGGTGGGCGGATGGGTATCGGGTCCGATAGCCATGTGTCGCTGAGCGTGGTCGAAGAGTTGCGCTGGTTGGAATATGGCCAGCGGCTGCGGGACCAGCGCCGCAACCGGTTGTACCGAACGGATCAGCCGATGGTGGGACGTACCCTGTATGACGCAGCGTTGGAAGGTGGCGCCCAGGCGTTGGGCCAACCCATCGGCGCGTTGGAAGTCGGCAAGCGCGCCGACTGGCTGGTGCTCGATGGCAACGATCCGTACCTGGCCACGGCCAATGGCGACGGCATCCTCAACCGTTGGCTGTTTGCCGGCGGCGATCGCCAGGTGCGGGATGTGATGGTTGCCGGCAAGTGGCAAGTGCGCGACGGACACCATGCCGGCGAGGAAGAAAGCGCCCGGGCGTTTACCCAGGTCCTGCGCGAGCTATTGAATTGACACCAAAAAATCAAGATGGAAATACAAATGTGGGAGCGAGCTTGCTCGCGATGAGGCCTTTACCTTCAACATAAATGTTGATTGAAAGTCCGCTATCGCGAGCAAGCTCGCTCCCACATTGGTTTCGGGTGACGGTCAGTCCGAAGTCTTGGCCATCTGCCGGTCCGATGCACGCCAGACCAACCGCGTCGTGTCATACCCTTGCTGCCGCGCCTTGCTCAGCAGCTCTTCGCGTACATCGACCTTGACCGTTGGCGTGCGGGACAGCAGCCACATGTAGCGACGGCTCGGGTCACCAACGATGGCGGTCTTGTAGTCATCGCTGACGTACAGCACCCAATACTCACCCTTGGCCACGCCCGGCAGGACTTTCGAGAACCAGGTATCGAATTCGACCCAGAGCTTGTCGGTCTTGCCCGGCACCTGCGGGTAAGCGGTGCCCCTGGCCTCTTCCCACTTCCAATCGGAGGTCAGGCAGCGGTTGAACACGTCCACATTGCCGTCAGGCTTGAGGGTGTAGTGAGCTTCCGATTGCGCGCAGTTGCGCTGGAAATACATCGGCAGGCGGGCCAGCTCGTACCAGGTCCCTTGGTAACGCTTGAGATTGACACTGTTGACAGTCTTGGGCGCCAACGGGTCTACGCCAGAAGTGGCACAGCCGGCCAATACCAGGCCAGCCAAAAGCACAAAAACTAACCGCATCATTATTTTTTTCTCCCGTGGGCGCTTGGCCCCGGTTTACTCCAGGTTACTTCAGGCCTTGGCCGGAAAACATCAACACTTTGTCACCGGCGTACTGCACGCTGATAAAGCTTTTCTGGTCGCCCCAGGTGCAGCTGGACATGCCGAGCGCGCCCGAACAGTCAGTCGGTTTTCCCAGCAACGTCTCGACCTCGGCCTTGGGCATCCCGGCCGACAGCTTCGAATAGTTTTCCTGGTTGACCTTGCTGCATGCGGTCAACACGACGCACATAAACAGCAGGGCGATAGAACGCAGCGACATGGTGTAACTCCTGGAACGGAAGGGAGGTGGCAGGGTGCCAACCTGAACCTTAGAAGAGAAAACCCCTATCTGGTTCCCCGACTACCCCAGTATTTATTGGCTGTGCAAAGGTGTTTCACCGATGAATCAGCCAGAGTGTGACGGGGTCGTGCCTTTCGTCGGGATAGCGGCCCCGGAGCCTGATGAGCCGGGCTTGCGGGCCGATAAAAAGTAACAGCGCAAAATCCTGCGTTATGGCAAATTGACTCCCCTTTTTGACCCGTCCCCTCGCGGTAGCGTTCTTAATGACCAGAAACATGAAATTCAGCCACAAAATCCTGTTGGCTGCCGCCCTTGTGGTGGCCGTCGCATTCGCCTGTTTCATCCTGTTCAACGACTACCGCCAACGACAAAGCCTCAACACCAGCACCGAGACGTCCATGCAGGAACTCGGCAGCCTGACCAGCCGTAACATCCAGACCTGGGTCGAAGGCCGAATCCAATTGCTGCAATCGCTGGCCCAACAAATCGCTATCGACGGCAGCGCTGCCGACAGCCTGAAACGCGCCGTGGGCCTGCCGGCCTACACCAGCAATTTCCAGCTCAGCTATTTCGGCGGCACCGACGGCGTGATGTTTTCGGTACCGGCCGGCAATCGTGCCGCCGATTACGACCCGCGCGCCCGTGGCTGGTACAAGGCCGCCAACAGCGCCCAGCAGACCATCGTCACCGAACCCTACATCGCCGCTTCGTCGGGCAAGCTGGTGATCACCGTTGCCACGCCGGTACAGCGCCAGAACCAGATGATCGGCGTGGCCGGGGCGGACATCGATCTGTCGAGCGTCAGCGCCATCATCAACTCGCTGAACTTTGGCGGCCACGGTCACGCGTTCATCGTCAGCGCCGACGGCAAGATCCTCGTGCATCCTGACAGCAAGCGCGTGCTCAAGACCCTCGCCGAGGCCTATCCCAACGGTGCGCCTCAAATCAGTCCGGGCGTTAAAGAAGTCGACCTCGACGGCAAAACCCAATTTATCTCTTTCACCCAGGTCAACGGCGTCCCCGGTGCCAACTGGTACGTGGCGCTGGTGCTTGATAAAGACACAGCCTTGGCGATGCTCAGCGAATTCCGCACCTCGGCGCTGATTGCCATGGCCATTGCCGTGGTGTTCATCATCGCGCTGCTGGGCATGCTGATCCGCGTGCTGATGCAACCGCTGCTGACCATGGGCCGCGCCATGCACGACATCGCCGAAGGCGAAGGCGACCTGACCCGCCGCCTGACCATCCACGGCCATGACGAATTCGGCGCGCTGGGCACCTCGTTCAACCGCTTCGTCGAGCGTATCCACACCTCGATCCGCGAAGTAGCCTCGGCAACCGGCCAGGTCAATGAAGTCGCCCTGCGCGTGGTCAGCGCGTCCAACTCGTCGATGTTCAACTCCGACCAGCAGGCCTCGCGCACCAGCAGCGTCGCCGCGGCCATCAACCAGCTCGGCGCCGCCGCCCAGGAAATCGCCCAGAACGCCGCCCTTGCCTCGCAGCACTCCAGCGAGGCCCGCAACCTGGCCGAAGATGGCCAGCAAGTGGTGGATAAAACCATCACGGCGATGCAGCAGCTGTCGGCCAAGATCAGCGATTCGTGCGGCAACATCGAAACGCTGAACAGCAACACAGTGAATATCGGCCAGATTCTCGAGGTGATCACCAGCATTTCCCAGCAGACCAACCTGCTCGCCCTCAACGCCGCCATCGAAGCGGCCCGGGCCGGTGAAGCCGGTCGCGGCTTCGCGGTCGTCGCCGACGAGGTGCGCAACCTGGCCCACCGCACCCAGGATTCAGCGCAGCAAGTGCAGAAGATGATCGAAGAGCTGCAAGTCGGCGCGCGGGAAGCGGTGCTGACCATGACCGACAGCCAGCGCCAGAGCGAAGGCAGCGTCAGCATCGCCAACCAGGCGGGCGAACGCCTGGGCAGCGTGACCCAGCGCATCGGCGAAATCGACGGCATGAACCAATCCGTGGCCACCGCCACCGAAGAGCAGACCGCCGTGGTGGAATCGATCAACGTCGACATCAACGAGATCAACACCCTGAACCAGGAAGGTGTGGAAAACCTGCAAGCCACCTTACGCGCCTGTTCCGACCTGGAGCAGCAGGCGGCGCGGTTGAAGCAGTTGGTGGGTAGTTTCCGGATCTAGTCTGGAAGGGCCCCATCGCGAGCTAGCTCGCTCCCACACTGGATTTCCATTCGCTAAAAGTCCTGTGGGAGCGAGCTTGCTCCGGGCGGCGATCCGACGATAGCGGCATCAGCCGCGCAGAAAAAATCAGAACCTCGACCCAGGCCTGCTCAAGAACTCCACTTCCTCAGCCGTGGACTCGCGCCCCAACACCGCATTGCGATGGGGAAAGCGCCCGAACCGGGCAATGATCTTCTGATGCCGCTCGGCATAATCCAGGTTGTCTTCAAACACCGCCCGCTGCGCCTCGGGCTGCTCCCGGACCAGCTCGATAAACCGCGACACGGCTTCGTTCTGCACCGCGAGGTTTTCGCAGTGTTCGAGGACGAGGTAGATGAATACGCGCTGGATCGGCCGCAGTTGCCGGTCGAAACCCGCCGCCAGACCCTGGGCCACCAGCGCTTGGGCACGCAGGTCGCCGGAGAAGCTCTCGGGGGTGTTGCGAAAGATCATCCGGGGAAGTTGATCCAGTAGCAGCACCAGGGCCAGCCAACCTTCCGGGCGTTGCGCCCAATCGGTCAATCCGCCGGCCAGTGCTTGCTCGACCAGATCGCCGAAGCGCTCTCGCGCCTGGCGATCATGGCCTTTGCCAAACCACAGCTTGCCCTTGTCAGCCGCGATCTCATCTGGTTTTTCGGCTGTGCCAAACCACCAATCGAGCAACGGCTGCCAGGGCTCGGCCATGATTTACTCCTTGTGATAAGCCGTGGCGCGCGCCACTTCTTCCTTCGAGCCGAGGAACACTGCAACGCGCTGGTGCAGGCCTTCAGGCTTGATGTCGAGGATACGCTGGTGGCCGTCGGTGGAAGCGCCGCCTGCCTGCTCCACCAGGAACGACATCGGGTTGGCTTCGTACATCAGGCGCAGCTTGCCCGGCTTGGACGGCTCGCGGCTGTCGCGTGGGTACATGAACAGACCGCCACGGGTCAGGATGCGGTGTACATCGGCGACCATCGCAGCCACCCAACGCATGTTGTAGTTCTTTTTCAGCGGGCCTTCTTCACCGGCCAGCAACTCGCTGACGTAGCGTTGTACCGGGGCTTCCCAGTGACGCTGGTTGGACATGTTGATGGCGAATTCCTGGGTGGTTTCAGGAATGGTGATGTCTTCGTGGGTCAGTACGAAACTGCCCATCTCGCGGTCCAGGGTGAAGCCCTTGACGCCGTCGCCCAGGGTCAGCACTAGCATGGTCTGAGGACCGTAGATGGCATAACCGGCGGCGACCTGTTCGGTACCGGGCTGCAGGAAGGCCTTTTCATTCAGGGCTTCGTTCTGGCTCAGGTACTCGTTCGGGCAACGCAGTACCGAGAAGATCGTGCCGACCGGTGCGTTGATGTCGATATTCGACGAACCGTCCAGTGGGTCGAATACCAACAGGTAGGCGCCTTTCGGATACTTGCCCGGGATCTGGTAGGCATTGTCCATTTCCTCGGACGCCATGCCGGCCAGGTGACCGCCCCATTCGTTGGCTTCCAGCAGGATTTCGTTGGAGAGCACGTCGAGCTTCTTCTGCACTTCGCCCTGCACGTTTTCGGTGCCCATGCTGCCCAGGACACCGCCCAGCGCGCCCTTGGACACGGCGTGGCTGATCTCCTTGCATGCACGCGCCACCACTTCGATCAAAAAGCGCAGATCGGCAGGGGTATTGTTGCTGCGGGTCTGCTCAATCAAATAGCGACTCAAGGTAACGCGGGACATGGACGGCTCCGAAGAATAGGGGGCGGAAAACCCGCGCAGTTTAGCGCGAGTCGGGACTTAATTCCTCCTATGAGACGGGATATGGAGGATTGAGTTCACGGGCTGGCGGCTCGTTTGGGTATTTCTGTTGATTGACAGGGCGCCATCGCGAGCAAGCTCGCTCCCACAATAGACCGCGTTCGTCGGAACAACCCGGTCAACTGTGGGAGCGAGCTTGCTCGCGATGAGCACACCTCAGTTCTTGTCCGGCGGCTTGCGCAGCAGGCTGAACGCCATCGCACCGAGGAACACCACGCTGAGCAGCAACACCGCCCACAGGCCGATCTTCTTCCAGTCGGTACTCACAGCCACCGGCGGCGCTTCAACCGCTGGCGTCGAGGTCGCCGTTCCGTTGACCGTTGCAGTACCCAGCGTCGCCAGGCGCGACGGCTTGTAATCCGGGATCAGCGTGGTCAACGGCAAGCTGGCCGCCTTCGCCGTCGCACTGCCCAGTGCCAGGTTGTAGGGCGCGTCGCCGCGTGCCAGGAACACCACTTGGGTCGGGCGCACGGCAAAACGCAGGGCCGGGGCCTCGGTGCCCAGGCCGCCGCCACGCTCGTCCACGGTCAGTTTCAATTGCTGCACGGTCTGGCCGGACAACTGCAGCTGGTTTTGCTGCACATCCTGACCATTCTGGGTCAGGCGATAGAGCAAGCCACCGCCCATCGGCTGCCACGGATGGCTGCTTTCACGGCGACCGGCCAGGGTCACCGGCGCCAGGCTGTTGGCCTGGCTCAGTTCCACCTGGACTTGCTCGATGTTCAGCCCCATCGGCAATTGCCAGGTATATTCACCGGCCTTCGTCGTGGTGCCCGCCAACGGTTGCGACCAGACCAGCGGCAGCGGCAGGCTTTCGCGGCTGGCGCTTTGCAGTTGGGCCGAGGTCAGCACCGGCGCCGAGGACGGCGAATCCCACAGCAATCGCAAGTACCGCGCCGATTGTCCGGGCAGGCTCACTTCGTGCTGCTCGACCCGCTCATCGGCGAATGTCAGCCGCGCGACCTGGCCTTCGCCCCACGCCTGCCAATGCTGCAAGTCGTCACTGGCCTCGATGGTGAAGCGCTGGAAACCGTCGCGCTCGCTGGTCCAGTCCAGGATCAACTGTTGCAGCGGCGCCTTGATCGCGCTGGCGTCGAGCAGCCAGCCACGCAGTTCTTCTTCCCCGGCTTCGAGCCGACTGGACGGCTGGACTTCCACCAGCGTGCCGTTGGCGTTCGATTGCACACGTACGCTGGGCGCGCGTTCACTATCGTCGGCAGCGTTGTACAGCGGAAACCACTTCACATCGGTGAGGGTGCGATTCTCCCGGCTCTGGGCCGATTCGCGCACCAATGCATAGGCCTGGGCCTGGCCGGCGGCGTTGAACACCCGCACGTCACTCAGGTCGGTTTGCCGAGCCCGCAATTGGACATCCAGCGGCAACGCCAGGCGATACCACGGGCCTTCACCGCTCAAGGCCAACGGCACCTGATGGGCGAAGTCTTGCGGCTGCTCCGGTGCCGCAACCGCCAAGGCCACCCACAACCCCATCAGGCCTAGCCCGATTCGACTCAACTTGCGACTCAAGACGACACTCCCTCACTGACAGGCATCGGCGGCTCGGCATCCACGGCCGGCTCCGGGCGCTTGGGTGGCAGCGGCGCAAAATAGCCGACCACCAACAGCAGGACGCCCACGCCAATAAACGACACGATCCGCGCCAGACCGCCGCGGTTACTCAATTCGACAAAGAACAACTTGGCCACGACCACGGCGATCAACACCGCGCCGACCAGCCACACCTCCCGGCGATGGCGCAGGTGTCCGCCGATCATCAGGCCCAGGGCAATCAAGGTCCAGACGATGGACAAGCCGGCCTGCACGAACATCGAGTCGAGCAGCGTATCCAACTCGTACGGCACGCCCATCCACTGGTGGGCAGTGCGCATCACCAGCGCCGTGAAGAACGCGAACAGCGACACGCCGGCGATCAATTGGGCGACGTACCCGATGCGGCTCCAACGGTTCGTCGATTGCTCCACCGCGTTGCGCGCCCACACATAGATACCGAACAAGGCGAACAGCAGGCCCAGCTCCAGAGGATTGAGCAACGGCACATAAGGCAGTGGCTCGGAGTTGCCGTCACTGAAGGTGTTGGTCAGCCAGAACCAACCGAGCATCAACAGCGCCATGGGTGCCGCCGCGTAGACACGGTATTCGCGCGGTTGGGCCGAAACCGGCCATGGCAGGGTACGCGGCGTGGCCATCAACACCAGGTAAAGGCCTGGCAGGATTGCCCAGGCCAGCCAGCGCCAGGCATTGTACTGCTCGGACAGCAACAGCAGGCCGTAACGCAGCTCCAGCATCAACACCGTCATCAGCAACCAGCAACCGAGCACGTGGGCGGTACTGCGCGCCCGGGCCGGGAGCATCGGCGCCAGGCGCTTGAGCGAAAAGAAGTGCACGGCAAATATTGCCAGCCAGGCAAGCCAGCCGAAATCCGCCGCCGGGTGATAGTGGCTGTGCCCCGTTGCCACCAGCACGCAGCCCGCCGCCGGAATCAACAACGTGCACAGCAGTCCCAGCGCCGGCCATTTCAAGCGCAGGGCCAGAACTGTCCACACCGCCACGCTGATCGCCGCGACCAGCAGCAGCCAGCTGCCTTGCAGGTTCGCCGGAGCAAAACGCAGCACCTCGCTGACCCACGCGAGCGCCCACCAGCCGGCGCCCCAGATCAGCAACAGCTCGGACAGGCGTTGCAAGCTCAGGACGTCCAGTTCCTGCGCGGCGTGTGCCCGTTGCAATCGCCAGGCGCCGACCAATGCCGCCAATCCCAGCACCAGCGGTGTCCAGAAACCACTGTGGGCCAAGGGTCGCAGACCTTCGGACTGAAGAGGCCCAAGCAGGAACGGCCCAGCCACCAGGAACGCTGCGCCGCCCAGCAGTTGCAGCAAGAGGCCGAAGACAAAGCTCACGCGCTGCTTCAAGTACAGGCTCAGCCAGATGATCAACAAGCCGCTGGCCGCCCATACGCCGCTCGCCGTTTGCCAAGGCAGGACGAACAGCACCGCGAGATTGATCAGCACCAGCCCCGCCAATAGCACCACCGACAGGCCGCGCAACAGTCGGGGATCGTTGCGCACCATGTCGTCACGTGCCGCCAACAGCATCCCGCCAATCAACGCCAGGCCGATCAGCGAGGCGCTGAGCAGTCCGTTCCAGCCGGCATTCAACACCGCCGAATCTCCATCGGCGCCTTGCAGGCGCATCAGGAACAGCGCGCCGCCCAACAGTTGCACCGCGAACGCGGTAAACAGAAAGGCCCGTGATTGCAGGCGCAGACCAATGAACAGCGTCGCCAGGCCGGCGAAGGCCCAGGCGATGGCGGTGCCTTGGGTAAAAAAGAACAGCGGCGCCAGCAAGTAGAGGAAACCTAACCCCAACACCGCCAGCACAGGCTGAGCCTGACGCTCCCAGTTCGCGACATGGCCGGGCTCGGCCTTGTGCAGTTGATAGAAGCTGAACAGCAAGGCACAACCGAGCATCAACGCGCCCAGCCACGACCCCTCCAGCAGGCTGCCTTCACCTGCATGCAATTCGCTGACGAAGGCCAGCGCCGAACCCAATTGCAGCAACAGGGCAAAGACTCGTGCGAAGGGTCGCTGTTGGCGCAGGCCCAGCCAGAAAATCCCGGCGCCTTCCACCGCCCAGGCTGCAGCAGTCCAACGGGCATCGAGGCCAAGCGGAATGGCCAAGCTGCCGAAAATCACCCCCAGGGCCAGGCAGGTTTCAGCCAGCAATACAGCGCGACCGCCCACCAATACGCGCGCCAGTCCCATATAAATCATGCCCAGGGCCAAGGCACTGAACGCTGCGGCGAATTCCAGGTGTTGCACCAAGGCGAACTGCAAGCCGAAGCCAACCAGCGGCGGGCCGAACAGCATGCTGCCGTCCACGTAATCGCCCTTGCGCGCCGACCAGCGCAGCATGGCGTCGCGGCTGTCATCTTCAGGCGCGTCGCTCATTTCCAGCAGCTTGCGCCGGGTAAACAACAAGCCGATCGCCAGGTACACCAGGAAGAAAACGATGAGGAAGGGTTCGGTGCTCCACAGCAGTTCCGGCGTATAGGAGCGCAAGCCCCAGGCGAAACCGATGCCGAACGTGCCGACGAAGCCGATCAGGTTGAGCATCCGCCAGGCCTTGAACCAAGCGATTGCGAGGATGCCGGCGTTGAGCAGGATGAAATAGCTGAACAGCGCGACATGGTTGCCGCTGCCGGTGGAGGTCAGGATCGGTGCGGCAAAGCCGCCCAGCGCCGCAGCCGCCGCCAGGCCCATGGCGTTCTGGGTCACTGCCAGGATCGCCGAGAACACGGTGACCGCGACCAGCAGCCCCAAGGCAGCCTTGGAATCGAGCAACGGATGCAGGCGCATGGCGGCGAACACCGTCAGGTACAACACGGCGATCCCGGTCCCTTGCAGCATCAGCGCATAACTGCTGTTGCGTTGGCGCAACCACCAACCCAGGCCCAGCAGGCCCAAGGCGCTGGCCGCAACGCCGGCGTAGCGCAATTCGATCGGCACCACCATGCCTTCGGTGGCGTAGCGCAGCAGGAAAGCCAGGCCGAGGAACAACAACACCACGCCGACCCGCAGCACGGTGTTGCCGCCGAACAACCAGTCGCGCGCGCCGATGAGGGCGCGGTCGAACAGATTCGGGCCATGGGGAGCCGCAGGCGCAGGCGCCGTCGGTTCAAGGGGCAACGGCGCAAAATCGCGATTGGCGCGACGGCTGGAAGCGGCTGGCGCAGGGCTCCAGATTTCGTCAGGCAACGGCTGGCTGGCCTGGGTGCTCATCACGGAGACGGGTTCGAGGTCTGGCGGCAATTCCCAGACGAGGTCCGGCTCGGTGCGCGTTTCGGCTTTTGCAGCCTGGGGCACGATGACCTCGGCCGCCGGCGCCGGATCACTCGGCTGGGCGACATTGCCGCGTTCGAGAACCGCCAGCCGCGCTTCCAGGGTGAGCAGACTCTGCTGGGCCTCTTGCAGCAGGATCTGCTGTTTGGCCGCCTGGATGCCAAGGCGCCCCAGCCGAAACGACTGGGCGATGCCGAGCCCGACCAACGCACCTATCAGCGCATCGGCGAACGACTCGTCCACCACCCAGCCAAGAGCCAGGCCCAACAGTGTCAAAATCCATTGCATATGGTCGATATCCCTAAGCGGCCCGTTGCGGGCATGACCGGGTGATGCGGTGCCTGACTCAGTCTAGTGGAAAACCCCCAAACCCTGTGGGAGCGAGCTTGCTCGCGATACAGTGTGTCAGGCGACATTGATGTTGCCTGACAGGCTGCTATCGCGAGCAAGCTCGCTCCCACATGGAATGGTTGGCATTTCCAGTACCAAGTCCGGCCGCACAACCCCGGCGAATCTGACGCTTAGTATATCGACGAAGCCCAACCGCCGTTGGGCTTCGCTCACATTTCTTGCAACGTTTACTCCAGCGCCTTCCAGATGTCGGTGGCGTATTCGCGGATGGTCCGGTCCGAGGAGAACCAGCCCATGCGCGCGGTATTGAGCACTGCCGAGCGCCACCATTGCTTGGAGTCGTGCCACTTCTCTTCGACCTTGGCCTGGGCGTTCCAGTACGCGTCGAAATCGGCACAGACCAGGAAGCGGTCGTAATCCACCAGTGAATCCACCAGCCCGGTGTAGCGCATCGGGTCGTCCGGCGAGAAGACGCCACCACGAATCGCTTGCAATACATCGCCAAGGCGATGGGACGCGGCGATGTCCGGCGCGGCGCTGAATTCACCGTTGCGCTTGCGCGCTTCCACCTGCTCGGCGGTCAGGCCGAAGATGAACATATGGTCACCGCCGACACGCTCGTGCATTTCCACGTTGGCGCCGTCCATGGTGCCGATGGTCAGCGCGCCGTTGAGGCCGAACTTCATATTGCTGGTGCCCGAGGCTTCGAAACCGGCCGTGGAAATCTGCTCCGACAAGTCCGCCGCCGGGATGATGCTTTCGGCCAGGCTGACGTTGTAGTTGGGCAGGAACACGACTTTGAGCAAGCCGCGCACGGTCGGGTCGTTGTTCACCACCCGGGCGATGTCGTTGGTCAGCTTGATGATCAGCTTGGCTTGGTGGTAACTGGCGGCGGCCTTGCCGGCGAAGATTTTCACCCGCGGCACCCAATCCACTTCCGGCTCGGCACGAATCGCCTGGTACAGCGCCACGGTGTGCATCAGGTTGAGCAACTGACGCTTGTATTCGTGGATCCGCTTGACCTGCACGTCGAACATCGCCGCCGGGTTGACGGCGATGCCCAGCCGCTCGTGGATCAGGTAGGCCAGGGCTTTCTTGCTGTGCAGGCGCTGTTCGGCGAACTGCTTGCGAAACGCCGGTTTGTCGGCGAACGGCTCCAGCTCGATCAGGCGCTCCTCGGGATTGTCGAGCACGCTCGGGCCAAGGGCATCGACCATCATCGACGTCAATTCGGCGTTGGCCTGGAACAACCAACGGCGGAAGGTGATGCCGTTGGTCTTGTTGTTGATTCGCTCCGGATAGAGCTTGTGCAGCTCGGAGAACACCGTGCTGCGCATCAGTTGCGTGTGCAGCCCGGACACCCCGTTGACGCTGTGGGAACCGAGGAACGCCAGGTTGCCCATGCGCACCCGGCGGCCGTTGTCTTCTTCGATCAACGACACCGAGCGCAGCACGTCGAAATCGTGCACGCCCTTGGCCCGCAGCGAATCGATGTGCTGGGCGTTGATCAGGTAGATGATCTGCATGTGCCGGGGCAACATCCGCTCCATCAGCCCCACCGGCCAGGTTTCCAGGGCTTCGGGCAGCAGCGTGTGGTTGGTGTAGGACAACGTGTCCTGGGTGATCTGCCAGGCCGCGTCCCACGCGACGTCGTAGACGTCCACCAATTGGCGCATCAGCTCGGCCACGGCAATGGACGGGTGCGTATCGTTGAGCTGGATCGCCGCGTGATCGCCCAGGGTCAGCACCGAGGTGTGCATGTTGCGATGGCGGCGCAGCAAATCCTGCAGCGAGGCGGCGACGAAGAAATACTCCTGGCGAAGGCGCAATTCCTGGCCGGCCTCGGTGCTGTCGGCCGGGTACAAGACGCGGGAAATACTCTCGGCCCGGGCCACTTCCGCCACGGCGCCGAGGTGGTCGCCGGCATTGAAGCGCTCCAGGTGCAGGTCTTCCACGGCCCGGGCGCGCCACAAGCGCAGGGTGTTGACACTGGCACCGCGCCAGCCCACCACCGGCGTGTCATAGGCAATGGCGCGCACGGTTTCGGCCGGAGACCAGACCTGGCGAGTCTTGCCGTTGTCGTCCGTCACGGTTTCGACGCTGCCACCAAAGCCGATCGGGTAGACCACTTCCGGCCGCTCGAACTCCCACGGGTTGCCGAAATCCAGCCAATGCTCGGTCTGCTCCTGCTGCCAGCCATCGACAATCGCCTGGCGGAACAAGCCGTGCTCATACCGAATACCGTAGCCATGGCCGGCGATGCCCAGCGTCGACATGCTCTCCATGAAGCACGCCGCCAGGCGACCGAGGCCACCGTTGCCCAAGGCCGCGTCGGGCTCCAGCAGGCGGATGCGCTCCAGGTCGACACCCAACTCGGTCAACGCTTCGCGAGCGGTGTCCAGCAGGCCCAGATTGCTCAGGCTGTCGTACAGCAGGCGACCAATGAGGAATTCCAGGGAGAGGTAGTAGACGCGCTTCTGGCCCTTGCGGTAGATCTGCCGCGTGTGGTCCATCCAGTGTTCGACCATGTGGTCGCGGGCGGCAAGGGCTATGGCTTCGAACCAATCGTGATCAAACGCATGATCGGGGTCCTTGCCGACGGCATAAGTGAGTTTGGTCAACACGGCGTCGCGAAATGCCGCAACCTCAGCTTCGCGAACAAGTGGTTCTTGAGTCATTGATGAGACCTCGAACGAGCATGGAATTGTCTGAGCCTAGTCGGTCTGACAGACGGTACAGGCTCTTGGTTCGGTGGTTTTTCCTCTGGTTCCGGAGAATCGTCGCCAAGGAATTGCCGATGGACGAATGAATGCAGGGGCCGTGCCGGTACAGGCGGGTTTTGTCGGGACGCAAAAAAAACCGGCAGATGGTCGTTCAAAATTTCACCAGTCCCGGTATGATCGCGCGCCCTGATGCATGCTGGTAAACCGTGATGATGAAGCCCAACCTGATCGCCGCCGCGGAGATCGACCGACTCGATACCTGGGCCAAGTACTCCGCCCCGATGTGCGGTTCCTGCGTGTCGAGCTGCTGCACCCTGCCGGTGGAGGTCAAGATCAAGGACCTGATCCGGATTGGCATCGTCGATGAGTTCGAACTGGGCGACCCGCCGAAGAACATCGCCAAGCGCCTGCAAAAGGAAGGGATCGTCGAGCGCTACAACCAGAAGTCGGAAATCTTCACGTTGCAACGCATGAGCAACAACGACTGCCTGTATCTGGACCGCAAGAGCCGGTTGTGCACCATTTACGAGAAGCGCCCGGACACCTGCCGCAACCATCCTCGGGTCGGGCCACGGCCGGGCTATTGCGCCTATAAGCCCAAGGAAGTGGAGCGCGAGCGGAATCCGCGGACGTTGGATCGGTTTTGATCTATTGCTGATTCAGCAACGCCTGAACCGTCGCCATCGCGAGCAAGCTCGCTCCCACAGTTGATTTTCAGCGGATACAGATTTTGTGTCCGACATAAATCCACTGTGGGAGCTTGCTCGCGATGGGGCCCCAACAGGCGCCGCATAACTTCCAGGCACAAAAAAACGCCCCCGGTCTCACAACCGGGGGCGTTTTTCATTCAGCCGAGGCTAAAGCAATCAGGCCTTGGCTTTCTTGGCGGCGCGGGTACGCTCGCTTTCGTCCAGGATCTTCTTGCGCAGGCGGATCGACTTCGGCGTCACTTCGCACAGCTCGTCGTCCTGGATGAATTCCAGGGCCTGTTCCAGGGTGAAGCGAACAGGTGGAACCAGGGCGATGGTTTCGTCTTTACCCGAAGCACGCATGTTGTCGAGCTTCTTGCCCTTGGTAGGGTTCACGCCCAGGTCGTTGTCACGGCTGTTCAGACCAACGATCTGGCCACCGTAGATTTCCTGGCCGTGTTCAACGAACAGCTTGCCACGCGCCTGGAGGGTTTCCAGGGAGTAGGTCAGCGCCTTGCCGGTTTCAACCGAAACCAGAACGCCGTTCTGGCGGCCGGACATGTCGCCCGACTTCATCACGTCGTAACGGTCGAAGATCGAGGTCAGGATGCCAGCACCGTTGGTCAGGGTCAGGAACTGGTTACGGAAACCGATCAGACCGCGAGCAGGGATGTTGTATTCCAGACGTACACGGCCCTTGCCATCCGGCACCATGTTGGTCAGGTCGCCCTTACGCAGGCCCATCTCTTCCATCACCTTGCCCTGGGATTCTTCCGGCAGGTCGATGGTGACGTTTTCGAACGGTTCGTGCTTCACGCCGTCAACCAGGCGGATGATCACTTCCGGACGGCCTACAGCCATTTCGAAGCCTTCGCGACGCATGGTTTCGATCAGTACCGAGAGGTGCAGTTCGCCACGGCCGGAGACCTTGAACTTGTCAGCCGAGTCGCCTTCTTCAACGCGCAGTGCAACGTTGTACAGCAGCTCCTTGTCCAGACGCTCCTTGATGTTACGGGACGTCACAAACTTGCCTTCTTTACCGCAGAATGGCGAGTCGTTTACCTGGAAGGTCATGGAAACGGTTGGCTCGTCGACGGTCAACGGCTTCATCGCTTCAACGGTGTCCGGGTGGCACAGGGTGTCGGAGATGAACAGCGAGTCCATGCCGCTGATGCAGACGATGTCGCCGGCAGCCGCTTCTTCGACGTCTACACGGTGCAGACCGTGGTGACCCATCAGCTTCAGGATACGACCGTTGCGACGCTTGCCATCGGCGCCGATAGCCACGACTGGAGTGTTCGGCTTGACGCGACCACGGGCGATACGGCCAACACCGATAACACCCAGGAAGCTGTTGTAGTCCAGTGCGGAGATTTGCATCTGGAACGGACCGTCACGGTCGACTTTCGGCGCAGGTACGTTGTCGACGATCGACTGGTACAGCGGGGTCATGTCTTCAGCCATGTCGGTGTGGTCCAGACCGGCAATACCGTTCAGGGCCGAGGCGTAGACGACTTTGAAGTCCAGCTGTTCTTCGGTGGCGCCCAGGTTGTCGAACAGGTCGAAGATCTGGTCCAGGACCCAGTCCGGACGCGCGCCTGGACGGTCAACCTTGTTGATGCACACGATCGGACGCAGGCCGGCTTCGAAAGCCTTCTTGGTCACGAAACGGGTTTGCGGCATCGGGCCGTCCTGGGCGTCGACCAGCAGCAGCACGGAGTCGACCATCGACATCACGCGCTCTACTTCACCACCGAAGTCGGCGTGGCCCGGGGTGTCCACGATGTTGATGTGGTAGCCGTTCCAGTTGATGGCGGTGTTTTTCGCCAGGATGGTAATACCGCGCTCTTTTTCCTGGTCGTTGGAGTCCATCACGCGCTCGTCGTTGAGCTCGTTGCGCTCCAGGGTGCCGGATTGACGCAAGAGTTTGTCTACCAGGGTGGTCTTACCATGGTCAACGTGAGCAATGATGGCGATGTTGCGTAGATTTTCGATCACTTGTGTATCTCGATCAGAGGATTCGGTGTGCTGACAGGTCGTGGCAGCGATTTACAGTAGAGTCCGACAGTTACAGCGTGTCGGCGGCGTCGGGGGGCCGGTGACGCAGGCCACAGGCAAACAGCCCCGGGCACTTAGCTCGGTCGATAAACGCGCACATTGGCATGCCCCTCACTGAGCAAATGGTGGGCATGCAGGCGACTCATCACGCCTTTGTCGCAATACAGCAGGTACTGGCGAGTAGGGTCCAGTTCCTTGAAACGCGCGTTCACTGCATAGAACGGCATCGTTTGTACCTCGACGCCGGCGACGCTCAGCGGGTCGTCTTCAGCATCGTCCGGATGACGGATGTCGATGATGATCTGACCGGCCAGCGCTTCGCCGACTTCTTCAATCTGGATGTCCTGGCCCAATTCGTCGATGACCCGATCGATCGGTACCAGCCTGGCGTTCTCGATCGCGCGTTCGAGTACCGCCATGTCGAATTCTTTCTCTTCGTGTTCCACACGCCCGCGCTTGGCCGCCGTCTTCGGGTTGACCGAGATGACGCCGCAATACTCCGGCATGTGCCGGGCAAAATCGGCGGTGCCGATCTCGTTGGCCGTGTCGATGATGTCCTGCTTGTGGCTGGCGATCAGCGGACGCAGCACGAGTTTCTCGGTCACGCAGTCGATCACCGACAGGTTCGGCAGCGTCTGGCTCGATACCTGGGAAATCGCCTCGCCGGTCACCAGCGCGTCGATGTGCAGGCGGTCGGCGATGCTCGTCGCGGCACGCAACATCATACGCTTCAAAATGACGCCCATATGACTGTTATCGACTTTGCCGAGAATCTCGCCCAGGACTTCTTCGAACGGCACGCTCACAAATAACACGCGTTGGGAGCTGCCGTACTTCTTCCAGATGAAGTGCGCCACTTCCATTACGCCCAATTCGTGAGCACGCCCGCCGAGATTGAAGAAGCAGAAATGGCTCATCAGGCCGCGACGCATGATCTGGTAGGCGGCGACGGTGGAGTCGAAACCACCGGACATCAACACCAGCGTCTGCTCCAACGAGCCCAGCGGATATCCGCCGATGCTGTCGTGCTGGCTGTGGATCACGAACAACCGCTGGTCGCGAATCTCGATGCGCACTTCAATTTCAGGACCCTTCAAGGAGATCCCGGCGGCGCCGCACTGCCGGCGCAACTGGCTGCCGACATAACGTTCCACGTCCATCGAACTGAACGGGTGCTTGCCGGCGCGCTTGCAGCGAACCGAAAAGATCTTGCCGGCCAGCGCATCACCATAATGGAGCATGCATTTGGCGAGGATGTCGTCGAAGTCACCCAGCGGGTATTCGTCGACCTGCAGGAAATGCGCGATGCCTGGCATGCAGCTCAGGCGCTCGGTCATTTCCTTCAGCAGCTTGGGTTCGCTGACGCGGGTTTCCAGTTCGAGGTTGTCCCACACGCCGTTCACCACCACGGCCGGGTCCAGGTCACGGAGCACGGCACGGATGTTCTTGGCCAACTGGCGGATGAAACGCATCCGTACCGGGCGGCTCTTGATGGTGATCTCGGGGAAGACTTTTACGATTAGTTTCATGAAAACAGCGCGCGAACGGCCAGCCGAAAAAGGGGGGCGCGGATTATAGCGGAAATTGCTCAAGGTTTAACCAGTTAATGTGCAGATGGTTTTACATGCACCAAAACAGGTCATTATCGATTGACGGCGCCACATTGCAGTGCGTTATTGTCCGACAATCTTGGATTTACGCCTTTAAAAGCGTGGATTTGGTGCAAAAAACCCATGGTGGGGCACTGGCATGCAATTTGCTCCCTTGTGAGGCAGGTTGCCTTGGCAGAGTATTCGCGCCGGCATCACCCATATCTAAGGGCACTCCACTACCCGCCCGAAGCCACCCGGAGGACATATGTCGAAGTCGGTTCAACTCATCAAAGATCATGACGTCAAGTGGATTGATCTGCGCTTCACTGACACCAAAGGCACTCAACATCACGTGACCATGCCGGCCCGTGATGCACTGGACGACGAATTCTTCGAAATCGGCAAGATGTTCGACGGTTCCTCCATCTCCGGCTGGAAAGGCATCGAAGCCTCCGACATGATCCTGATGCCGGACGACAGCACTGCCGTCCTGGACCCGTTCACCGAAGAGCCGACCCTGATCCTGGTCTGCGACATCATCGAACCTTCGACCATGCAAGGCTATGACCGCGACCCACGCGCCATCGCCCACCGTGCCGAGGAATACCTGAAGTCCACCGGTATCGGCGACACCGCTTTCTTCGGTCCGGAGCCCGAATTCTTCATCTTCGACTCGGTCAAGTTCAAGTCCGACATCTCCGGCTCCATGTTCAAGATCTTCTCCGAACAAGGTTCGTGGATGTCCGACCAGGACGTGGAAGGCGGCAACAAAGGCCACCGTCCAGGCATCAAGGGTGGCTACTTCCCGGTTCCACCGTTCGACTTCGACCACGAAATCCGTACCTCCATGTGCAACGCACTGGAAGAAATGGGCCAGACCGTCGAAGTTCACCACCACGAAGTGGCGACTGCCGGCCAGAACGAAATCGGCGTGAAATTCAACACGCTGGTGAAGAAGGCTGACGAAGTACAGACCCTGAAGTACTGCGTACACAACGTTGCCGACGCCTACGGCCGCACCGCGACCTTCATGCCGAAGCCTCTGTACGGCGACAACGGTTCGGGCATGCACGTGCACATGTCGATCTCCAAGGACGGCAAGAACACCTTTGCTGGCGAAGGTTATGCCGGCCTGTCGGACACCGCCCTGTACTTCATCGGCGGCATCATCAAGCACGGCAAGGCCCTGAACGGCTTCACCAACCCGTCGACCAACTCCTACAAGCGTCTGGTGCCAGGCTTCGAAGCCCCGGTGATGCTGGCCTACTCGGCTCGCAACCGTTCCGCCTCGATCCGTATTCCTTACGTGAACAGCCCGAAAGCCCGCCGCATCGAAGCGCGCTTCCCGGATCCGGCTGCCAACCCATACCTGGCCTTCGCTGCACTGATGATGGCTGGCCTGGACGGTATCCAGAACAAGATCCACCCTGGCGATGCCGCTGACAAGAACCTGTATGACCTGCCGCCTGAAGAGGCCAAGGAAATCCCACAGGTTTGTGGCAGCCTGAAAGAAGCCCTGGAAGAGCTGGACAAGGGCCGTGCGTTCCTGACCAAGGGCGGCGTATTCAGCGATGACTTCATCGACGCTTACATCGCACTGAAAAGCGAAGAAGAAATCAAGGTTCGCACCTTCGTACACCCACTGGAATACGAGCTGTACTACAGCTGCTGATCCAGCACGCGCCGCCACGCACGGCGTGAGTTAAAGAGAGGCCTCCTTCGGGAGGCCTTTTTCATGGGCGCTGGTTACGTGCATGATGATGCGCCGCTCCCCTCACAAGACGAGATTGCCAATGACTTCCCGCTTGAAGATTTGCCTCGCCCTGTCTGCAGCACTGCTGTGTTCCACAGCCGAGGCCAACAACGCCCCCGAAGCCCTGACCCCGCTGCTCAATGCCATCGGCGAACGCCTGCTGATCGCCGATCAAGTGGCGCTGAGCAAGTGGGACAGCGGCAAACCCGTGGAAGACCGACAGCGCGAACGCGAAGTCATTGCCGCCGCCGTGGCCCAGGCGCCGATCTACAAGCTGAGCGGCGAAACCGTGGAAACGTTTTTCGCCGCCCAGATAGAGGCCAACAAATTTATCCAATACGTCAACTTGTCCGACTGGGCCCTGGAGGGCAAGGCGCCGGATCTGCCGCGCCCGGACCTGGTGGGCGAGATCCGCCCCAAACTCGACCGCCTGCAAAAGCGCCTGCTGCAGCAACTGGCCGACTTCGCGCCCTACCGCACCGACCCGCAGTGCCCGCAATGGCTGGCCCGTGCCACTCACCACAACAAGCAGCACCCGATACACCGGCTGGCCCTGATCCGGGCAACCGCCGGGCTCTGTATCTCCCCGAAATCCTGAGCCACCTCCCTTCCCCTGTGGGAGCGGGCTTGCTCGCGAAAGCGGTGTGTCAGCTTGCATCAATATCGACTGCGCCGCCGCCTTCGCGAGCAAGCCCGCTCCCACAGAGGATGTAAGCAGCACAACAATTTGGGCCAGCCATCCACCCTGGCCTATGCTGCACCCATCACTTTTAGTTTTCGGTCGATTTTCCCATGGGTCGCAGTTTTTCAATCCTGCTCTTGTTGCTGCTGACGCTGCCCGCCGCCGCGCAGATCTACAAATACACCGACGCCGACGGCAACACCGCCTACAGCAACCAGCCGCCTGACGGGGTACCGGCTCAAGCCGTGGAATTACCACCGCTCAACAGCGTTGAAACCCAGGCCCCGATCAACCCCGACACACCCCCAACGCCAGAAAACACCAACGCGCCGCGCAAAGCCTACGAGCTGTTGGAGCTGACCGACATCCCCACCGAAGAGGCCCTGCGTGCCAACAACGGCACTTTCACCGTGGGCGTTCGCTCGCAACCGCGCCTGCAGAGCCCACACTTGTTCAGGTTGCTGCTCGACGGCCAGCCTTACGGCCAGCCGAGCAACGTGCCGCGCCTGCAACTGGTGAATATCGATCGCGGCGAGCACAGCCTGGCGGTCCAGGTAATCGACGGGGAACGTCTCGTGCAGCAGAGCGAAACCGTCACCTTCACCGTGCAGCGAGTGCACCTGCCATGATTCGCCCGCTGGTCGCCCTTGGCCTGTTGCTGATCGCAATGCCTGGCCTGGCGCAGGTCTACACCTACATCGACGCCCAGGGCAATCGCGTCTTCACCGACCAGCCACGCCCCGGCAATGCCAGGAAAGTACAACTGCCGCCCGGTAATCGCATGCCGACACCCGCCGCCGGCATCAACTCGACAACGCCGGTCGAGCCGCCACAAGCCAAGCCCTTGTTCCGTTACGAGATGCTCCGGCTGTTGATTCCCGAACCGGACGCCACGATACGCAGCACCGCCGGGGAGCTGATCGTCACCGCGACCAGCGAACCTGGCCTGCAAAGGGGCCACCGCTACCGTCTGCTGCTGGACGGCAAGCCCACCGCAGAGCCAGGGCCCAGTCCGGTATTTGCCTTGAAAAACATCGACCGGGGCACTCACCATCTGGCAGTCGAAATCCTGGATGAGCAAGGCCGTATCGTCGAACGCACCGCCAACCAACCCTTCCACATGCAACGCATGTCCCTGGCGCAGAAGCGCCGCGTCAAGCCCTGCGCCATAGCCGACTATGGCCAGCGTCCCGAATGCCCCCTTGCTGAAAAACCCGAAGAAGAAAAACCCAGCATCCTGCCGTTCTTCTAAAGCCGCCCAGGGTCGCGCACTATATTGGTGCAATACGCTGCACGCTACCCAGTTTCAAATCCCATTTTGGTTCGAAAGTACCCGAAAAAGCTGGCAGAACGCCACGCAACTGGGCGAAAAATGGCCTTTTGAGGCTCTAAACGCTTCTTTTCGGAGCCTTGGTTTGGTTTTTGCATTTTGCTGGTATCAGCGCATTAACCGCGCGCGCGATTTGGGGGCCTGCCCTCGATCGCTACGCTTTAAAAGAGGTCCTGATGACCATTAGCGACGCACTACACCGCTTGCTGCTCGACAATCTCACCACCGCGACCATCCTGCTCGACGCCGAACTGCGCCTTGAGTACATGAACCCGGCGGCGGAGATGCTCCTGGCCGTCAGCGGCCAGCGCAGCCATGGGCAGTTCATCAGCGAACTGTTTACCGAGTCCGCCGAAGCGCTCAATTCCCTGCGCCAGGCCGTGGAACAGGCGCATCCGTTCACCAAGCGCGAAGCGATGCTGACCGCCCTGACCGGCCAGACCCTGACCGTCGACTACGCCGTAACGCCAATCCTGAACAACCACGCGACGCTGCTGTTGTTGGAAGTCCATCCCCGTGATCGCCTGCTGCGCATCACCAAGGAAGAGGCGCAGATCTCCAAGCAGGAAACCAGCAAGATGCTGGTGCGCGGCCTCGCCCACGAGATCAAGAATCCGCTCGGCGGCATTCGCGGCGCGGCACAGCTGCTTGCCCGGGAACTCCCGGAAGAGAGCCTCAAGGACTACACCAACGTCATCATCGAAGAAGCCGACCGCCTGCGAAACCTGGTGGACCGCATGCTCGGCTCGAACAAGCTGCCGTCGCTGGCGTTGTGCAACGTCCACGAAGTCTTGGAACGCGTCAGCAGCCTGGTCGAAGCCGAAAGCCAGGGCTGCATCACGTTGGTGCGCGACTATGACCCGAGCATTCCCGACGTCTTGATCGACCGCGAACAGATGATCCAGGCGGTGCTGAACATCGTGCGCAACGCCATGCAGGCCATCAGCAGCCAGAACGAGCTGCGCCTGGGTCGCATCAGCCTGCGCACCCGAGCCATGCGCCAGTTCACCATCGGCCACGTGCGCCATCGCCTGGTGACCAAGATCGAGATCATCGACAACGGCCCGGGCATTCCCCAGGAACTGCAGGAAACCATCTTCTTTCCCATGGTCAGCGGCCGCCCGGACGGTACCGGGCTGGGGCTGTCCATCACCCAGAACATCATCAGTCAGCATCAGGGCTTGATCGAATGTGAAAGCCACCCCGGCCACACCACTTTCTCGATCTTCCTGCCACTGGAACAAGGAGCCACATCGACATGAGCCGTAGTGAAACCGTGTGGATCGTCGATGACGACCGTTCTATCCGCTGGGTCCTGGAAAAAGCCTTGCAACAGGAAGGCATGACCACCCAGAGCTTCGACAGCGCCGACGGGGTGATGAGCCGCCTGGCCCGTCAGCAGCCGGACGTCATCATCTCCGACATCCGCATGCCCGGCGCCAGTGGCCTGGACCTGCTGGCGCGGATTCGCGAGCAGCACCCACGGCTTCCGGTGATCATCATGACCGCCCATTCCGACCTGGACAGCGCCGTCGCGTCCTACCAGGGCGGTGCGTTCGAATACTTGCCCAAGCCGTTCGATGTCGACGAAGCCGTGTCCCTGGTCAAGCGCGCCAACCAGCACGCCCAGGAACAACAAGGCCTGGAAGAAGTGCCGGCCCTGGCCCGCACGCCGGAAATCATCGGCGAAGCGCCGGCGATGCAGGAAGTGTTTCGCGCCATCGGCCGCCTGAGCCATTCCAATATCACCGTGTTGATCAACGGCGAGTCGGGCACTGGTAAGGAATTGGTTGCCCACGCCCTGCACCGCCACAGCCCGCGGGCGGCGTCGCCGTTTATTGCGTTGAACATGGCGGCGATCCCGAAGGACCTGATGGAATCCGAGCTGTTCGGCCATGAGAAAGGCGCCTTCACTGGTGCCGCCAACCTGCGACGCGGACGTTTCGAGCAAGCCGACGGTGGCACGCTGTTCCTCGATGAAATCGGCGACATGCCCGCTGACACCCAGACTCGCTTGCTGCGCGTACTGGCCGATGGCGAGTTCTATCGAGTTGGCGGACATACACCGGTCAAGGTCGATGTACGGATCATCGCCGCGACCCACCAGAACCTGGAAACCCTGGTCCACGCCGGCAAGTTCCGGGAAGACTTGTTCCATCGCCTGAACGTGATCCGTATCCATATTCCGCGCCTGGCGGACCGTCGCGAAGACATCCCGACCCTCGCCCGGCACTTCCTCGGCCGCGCGGCCCAGGAATTGGCGGTCGAGCCCAAGCTGCTCAAGAACGAAACCGAGGAATACCTCAAGAACCTGCCGTGGCCCGGCAACGTCCGTCAGCTGGAGAACACCTGCCGTTGGATCACGGTGATGGCGTCGGGTCGCGAAGTGCATATCAGCGACCTGCCACCGGAACTGTTGAGCCTGCCACAGGATTCGGCGCCGGTGACCAACTGGGAACAGGCCCTGCGCCAGTGGGCTGACCAGGCGCTGGCCCGCGGCCAATCGAGCCTTCTGGACAGCGCCGTGCCGAGCTTCGAACGCATCATGATCGAAACCGCTCTCAAGCACACCGCCGGCCGCCGCCGCGACGCCGCCGTGCTGCTGGGCTGGGGCCGCAATACCTTGACCCGCAAGATCAAGGAATTGGGGATGAAGGTTGATGGCGGGGATGATGACGAGGGGGATGAGGGCTGATCAGCCTTTAACCCTTCGCTGAATTTGAAGGCCCAATCGCGAGCAAGCTCGCTCCCACAAGGTTTTGCGGTGTTGCGACTATCACCGCCGTCCTGTGGGAGCGAGCTTGCTCCGGGCGGCGATCCGACGATGCTTTTAAAAGCTTCGTGCACCGCATCAATGCACTACGAACCGCAATTGCACATGCACCTCTAGCCAAAACCAATCGACCCAGTTCGAAAAAAACCGCACAAACAAAAGCAAAAGCCCCGGATTACGGGGCTTTGCGCATCTACAACAATGTTTTTGTGACAAGCCATTTAAAACTGGCACGCCCCCTGCAATAGCTAGATCACTACCCAGTTTTGGGGACCTTGGTACAGGCAGGCCGGGGATTCCCCTCTTTTATACCGGGCTCATCTAGCCCACTGTTTTGGGGGCCTTGATACAGGCAGGTCAAGGTTTCCCTTCTTTACACCCAGGGCCCTGCGCCGAGCGCGAGCCCTCCCGTTTTGGGGACCTTGGTACAGGCAGGCCGGGGATTCCCTCTTTTATTGCTCCTGGAGACGGATCTCCAGCCGCCAGCGGTCATCGACTTCGCTGCCGGCCCACTCCCCTCGCAACGAACGCGCCGCCACCAGCGTCAGCAACAAGCCCTTGTCACTCAACCGCACCCGCCAATTCACGTCCTTGCCGTTGAGCTTGAGCTGGCCCTTCTGCGGTGACCCCTCTGCGTCGAACAACAGCGCCACCGAGCCGTCGATGATTTCCCCGTGCAACTTGGGTTCGTTGTTGAACCAGGCTACCAGCCCGCCGTTGGTGACCTCGACCTGCTGCAGCACGCTCGGCTCGGGTGTGGTCAGGCGGCCGATCATCAACCCGATCATCATGCCGAAAATCGCCAACGAGCCCATCACCCGAGGCATTAGCTTCGAACGTCGATCAGTTTGCGGCGTAGAATGCCGCTCATCTTCATCTGCGGAGCCGTGCATGTTTCACGTCATCCTTTTTCAACCGGAAATCCCGCCGAATACCGGCAACGTCATCAGGCTGTGCGCCAACAGTGGCTGCCACCTGCATTTGATCGAACCGCTGGGCTTCGACATGGACGACAAGCGCCTGCGCCGCGCCGGCCTCGACTATCACGAGTATGCCACTTTGCAGCGGCACGCCGACCTGGCCAGTTGCCTGGAGAGCCTGGGGCATCCACGCCTGTTCGCTTTCACTACCAAGGGCTCGCGGCCGTTCCATGACGCCAGCTTCGTCGCCGGTGATGCGTTCCTGTTCGGCCCCGAGAGCCGCGGCCTGCCGGCCGAAGTGCTCGACGCCCTGCCGGCGGAGCAACGCTTGCGCCTGCCGATGCGCGAAGGCTGTCGCAGCCTGAACCTGTCCAACACCGTGGCGGTAGCGGTTTACGAGGCGTGGCGGCAGAACGGCTTTCAATAACACCGCATAACAAATGTGGGAGCGGGCTTGCTCGCGAAGACGGAGTGTCAGTTGGCATCAATGTCACTGACCCATAGCCTTCGCGAGCAAGCCCGCTCCCACATTGGACTTGCGTCGACCGTTTACTGAACGGTCGCGCCGCCTTCCTCTTGCATGCGCTGCAGCTCTTGCGCGTACAGGGCATCGAAGTTCACCGGGGCCAGCATCAGGGCCGGGAACGAACCGCGGGTCACCAGGCTGTCCAGGGTTTCGCGAGCGTACGGGAACAGGATGTTGGGGCAGAACGCGCCCAGGGTGTGGCTCATCGAAGCGGCATCGAGGTTCTTGATCAGGAAGATCCCGGCCTGTTGCACTTCGGCGATAAAAGCCACTTCGTCACCGTTTTTCACGGTAACCGACAGGGTCAGCACCACTTCGTGGAAATCGTCTTCCAGGGCTTTCTGACGGGTGTTCAGGTCCAGGCCTACGCTCGGCTCCCACTGCTGGCGAAAGATCGCCGGGCTTTTCGGGGCCTCGAAGGACAGGTCGCGGACATAAATGCGCTGCAAGGAGAATTGCGGTGCGGCTTCTTCTTCAGTGGCAGCAGTGTTCTGTTGGTCAGTCATCGCAGATCCTTCTTACTTCAGTTCTGTTGATAGGAATTCAGGCCTTGAGCAGCGCGTCGAGCTTGCCGGCGCGCTCCAGGGCGTACAGATCATCGCAACCGCCCACGTGGGTGTCGCCGATCCAGATCTGCGGCACGGAGGTACGCCGGGCCTTCTGGGTCATTTCGGCGCGCAGTTGCGGCTTGCCGTCGACCTTGATCTCTTCGAAAGCCACGCCTTTGCTCTGGAGCAAGTGCTTGGCTCGGGAGCAATAGGGGCAGTAATCGCTGGAGTAGACAACTACGTGGGGCATTTCACTTCACCAGGGGCAGATTGTCGGCTTTCCAGCTCGCAACGCCACCGGACAGTTTGGCGGCAGTGAAGCCGGACTTCATCAGTTCGCGGGCAAGGGTACCGGCCTGCTGGCCTTGGGCGTCCACCAGGATCAGCGTCTTGGCCTTGTGCTTTTCCAGTTCGCCAACGCGCGCGATCAGTTTGTCCTGCGGAATGTTCAGCGCGCCGACAATGTGACCGGCGGCGTATTCCTTGCTCGGGCGGATATCGACCACCACGCCGGCATCCTTGTTGACCAGCGCGGTCAGTTCGCCAGTGCTCAGGCTGCGTCCGCCGCCCTGCATCGTATGGGCCAACAGCAACGCCAACAGTACGACGAAGATACCGACGAGAATGTAGTGGTTAGTGGCAAATTGAATCAGGTGAGCAACCATCGAAGGAGGTTCCAGGGCGTTAAAATGTCGGCCAGTATACACAGCACACAAGGCCGGCCAAACCCCGCCCGGCGGTGACGGCACCGGAACTTACCTTTAAACTGCCCGTCCCTTTTCCATCGTCTTCTTTCAACCAGCCACGAGTGGATTCCATGACTACCACGCCTAAACCTTTGGTCCTGATGATTCTGGACGGCTTCGGTCACAGTGACAGCCACGAATCCAACGCCGTATACGCGGCCAGCAAGCCTGTACTGGATCGCCTGTGGGCCACCGTGCCGAACGGCTTGATCTCCGGCAGCGGCATGGATGTAGGCCTGCCCGACGGGCAGATGGGCAACTCCGAAGTCGGCCACATGAACCTTGGCGCGGGCCGCGTGGTGTATCAGGACTTCACCCGGGTGACCAAGTCGATCCGCGATGGCGAATTCTTCGAGAACCCGACCATCTGCGCCGCGGTGGATAAAGCCGTGGCCGCCGGCAAGGCCGTGCATTTCATGGGCCTGCTGTCCGATGGCGGTGTGCACAGCCACCAGGATCACCTGGTCGCCATGGCCGAATTGGCCGCCAAGCGCGGCGCCCAAAACATCTACCTGCACGCCTTCCTCGACGGTCGCGACACGCCGCCGAAGAGCGCCGAGTCGTCGATCACGTTGCTGGACGACACCTTCAAGGCGCTGGGCAAGGGCCGGATTGCCAGCCTGATCGGCCGCTACTTCGCCATGGACCGTGACAATCGCTGGGACCGCGTCGCCCAGGCCTACAACCTGATCGTCGACGGCAATGCCGAATTCCACGCCGCCACCGCCCAAGAAGGCCTGCAAGCCGCCTATGAACGCGGCGAAAGCGACGAATTCGTCAAGGCCACCACTATCGGCGAGCCGGTAAAAGTCGAGGACGGCGACGCCGTGGTGTTCATGAACTTCCGCGCCGACCGAGCCCGCGAATTGACCCGTGTATTCGTCGAAGACGATTTCAAGGAGTTCGAGCGCGCCCGCCAGCCGAAACTAGCCGGCTTCGTGATGCTGACCCAATACGCCGCCAGCATTCCCGCGCCATCGGCCTTCGCCGCCGGCAGCCTGGAAAACGTGCTGGGCGATTACCTGGCGAAAAACGGCAAGACCCAGCTGCGCATCGCCGAGACCGAAAAGTACGCCCACGTGACATTCTTCTTCTCCGGCGGCCGTGAAGAACCCTTCCCGGGCGAAGAGCGCATCCTGATCCCGTCGCCGAAAGTCGCCACCTATGACCTGCAGCCGGAAATGAGCGCGCCGGAAGTGACCGACCGCATCGTCGATGCCATCGAGAACCAGCGCTACGACGTGATCGTGGTGAACTACGCCAACGGCGACATGGTCGGCCACAGCGGCGTGTTCGACGCAGCGGTCAAGGCGGTGGAATGCCTGGACACTTGCGTGGGGCGCATCGTCGACGCCCTGGAGAAAGTCGGTGGCGAAGCCCTGATCACGGCGGACCATGGCAACGTCGAGCAGATGTCCGACGAGTCCACCGGCCAGGCCCACACCGCCCATACCACCGAGCCGGTGCCGTTCATCTATGTCGGCAAGCGCGATTTCAAGGTCCGTGACGGCGGCGTGCTGGCTGACGTGGCCCCGACCATGCTGATGTTGCTGGGCATGGAAAAGCCGGCGGAGATGACCGGGACCTCGATCCTGGTCTGACCAGGCGTCGCAGCATTGAGCAGGGCTTTTGTGGCGAGGGAGCTTGCTCCCGTCGCAGATGCTTCTGGCTTGATCTTGTCGAGGGGCTGCTTCGCAGCCCAGCGGGAGCAAGCTCCCTCGCCACAGCAAGCTCGCTCCCACAATGGTTTTTGGTGTTTTTTCGGCCAGTTATCACACAGCCCCAAATGGGCGTTTTTTTTGCAGCGTGGGGCGGGCATACTAGGCCGTCCCTTTCCCTGGTGTCGCCCGCCTCTATGCTTCGCGTCCTGATAGCCCTTGCCCTGACCTGCCTGCTCCAACCGGCCTTCGCCGACGAGCGCGCGCAAACCCAACAACAGTTGGAAGCCACGCGCCAGGACATTGCCGAGCTGAAAAAGCTGCTGAACAAGCTGCAGGAAGAAAAATCCAGCGTGCAGAAAGACCTGCGCGGCACCGAGACCGAGATGGGCAAGCTGGAAAAGCAGGTCGACGCCCTGCAGAAAGAACTGAAGAAAAGCGAATCCGAGCTGCAGCGACTCGATGGTGAGAAAAAAAAACTCCAGAGCGCGCGCACTGAACAGCAAAAGCTGATCGCCATCCAGGCTCGGGCGGCCTACCAGAACGGGCGCCAGGAATACCTCAAGCTGCTGCTCAACCAGCAGAACCCCGAGAAATTCGCCCGCACCCTCACTTATTACGACTACCTGAGCCAGGCCCGCCTGGAGCAGCTCAAGAACTTCAACGAAACCCTGCGCCAGCTGGCCAATGTCGAAAAAGACATCGAGTTGCAGCAAGCCCAGTTGCTGGTGCAGAAAAGCAGCCTCGACACCCAGCGCGAAGAACTCGAAAAGGTCCGCAAGGAGCGCCAGGTGGCCCTGGCCAAGCTCAACGATGACGTAAAGGCCCGAGACAGCAAGCTCAAGGCCCGCGAGCAAGACCAGGCCGAACTGGCCAATGTGTTGAAAACCATCGAAGAAACCCTGGCTCGCCAGGCCCGTGAGGCAGAAGAAGCGCGCCAGAAAGCGCTGATCGCCCAGCAGGAAGCCGAAAAAAAGCGGTTACGTGAAGCCCAGGCCGACGCGGACGCCGGCGACGCACCGCGCAAATCTGCAAAATCCAGCCCCGGCGCACTGGTTTCCAGTGACGGTGAAACCTTCGGCGGCGCTTTTGCTTCGGCCCGAGGCAAACTTCCATGGCCGGTCAATGGTCGATTACTTGCGCGCTTCGGTGAAACCCGCGGCGACGATACCCGCACCAAGTGGGACGGCGTGATGATCAGCGCCTCCGCCGGAAGCCAGGTGCATGCCGTACATGGCGGGCGTGTGGTGTTTGCCGATTGGCTGCGCGGCGCCGGCTTGCTGGTGATCCTCGATCACGGCAATGGATACCTGAGCCTTTACGGCCACAACCAGACCCTGCTCAAATCGGCGGGGGATGTGGTCAAGGCCGGCGAGTCCATCTCAACGGTCGGCAACAGTGGCGGACAGGATACGCCAGCACTGTATTTCGCTATTCGCCAGCAGGGTCGCCCCAGTGACCCGGCCCAATGGTGTCGTGCGCAAGGATAAGCGCGCCCATCCAACTCAGGAGTTCGTTCGACATGCTGCATTTGTCCCGCCTCACCTCGCTGGCCCTGACGATCGCCCTCGTGATCGGCGCGCCCCTGGCTTTCGCCGCCGAGCCGGCCCCGTCGGCACCCGCCGCCACGGCCGCGACTACCAAGGCACCGTTGCCGCTGGACGAACTGCGCACCTTTGCCGAGGTCATGGACCGGATCAAAGCCGCCTACGTCGAACCGGTGGACGACAAGATGCTGCTGGAAAACGCCATCAAGGGCATGCTCAGCAACCTTGACCCGCACTCCGCCTACCTGGGGCCGGACGACTTTGCCGAGCTGCAGGAAAGCACCAGCGGCGAATTCGGCGGCCTGGGTATCGAGGTCGGCAGCGAAGACGGCTTCGTCAAAGTCGTCTCGCCCATCGACGACACCCCTGCTTCCAAGGCCGGCATCCAGGCCGGTGACTTCATCGTCAAGATCAACGGCCAACCGACACGCGGCCAGAGCATGACCGAAGCCGTGGACAAGATGCGCGGCAAGATCGGCCAGAAGATCACCCTGACCCTGGTACGCGACGGTGGCACGCCGTTCGACGTGACGCTCACGCGGGCGGTCATCCAGGTCAAGAGCGTGAAGAGCCAACTGCTGGAATCAGGCTACGGCTACATCCGCATCACCCAATTCCAGGTCAAGACCGGCGAAGAAGTCGCCAAGGCCCTGGCGAAGCTGCGCAAGGACAACGGCAAGAAACTCAACGGCCTGGTCCTGGACCTGCGCAACAACCCCGGCGGCGTGCTGCAATCAGCGGTGGAAGTGGTGGACCACTTCATCACCAAGGGCTTGATCGTCTACACCAAGGGTCGCATCGCCAATTCCGAACTGCGCTTCTCGGCCACCGGCAACGACCTGAGCGAAGCCGTGCCGTTGGTGGTGCTGATCAATGGCGGCAGCGCCTCGGCTTCGGAAATCGTCGCCGGCGCCCTGCAGGATCAGAAACGCGGCGTGGTCATGGGCACCACCAGCTTCGGCAAGGGCTCGGTGCAGACCGTGTTGCCGCTGAACAACGACCGCGCCCTGAAGATCACCACCGCGCTGTACTTCACACCGAATGGCCGCTCCATCCAGGCCCAGGGCATCGTCCCAGACATCGAAGTGCGCAAGGCCAAGATCACCAGCGAGGCGGACAGCGAGTACTTCAAGGAAGCCGACCTGCAAGGTCACCTGGGCAATGGCAACGGCGGCGCCGACAAACCGACCGGTTCCGGCACCAAGGCCAAGCCGATGCCGCAGGACGACGATTATCAGTTGGCACAGGCCTTGAGCCTGCTCAAAGGATTGAACATCACGTCCGGCCGCTGAGATGGGCCTGCGTTGCCTCTTCATCCTGCTGTGCCTGCTGGCGGGGGCCGTTGACGCGGCCCCCGCCACACCCTCCTCGCCGCACAAGGCTTACCTGAGCCTGATCATCGACGACCTGGGGCAAAACCTGCCTCGGGATCGCCAGGTCCTGGCCCTCCCCGGCCCGGTCACCGCCGCGATCATGCCTGACACGCCCCACGCCGCCGAATTCGCCCGCGAGGCCCATCGCGCCGGCAAGCTGGTCATGCTGCATATGCCCATGGACCCGGCCACCGGGCCGTTCGCCTGGCATCCGGATTTGCCCATCGAAGAACTGGGCAAGCGCCTCGACGCCGCGTTTGCCGCCGTACCCTACACCTCCGGCATCAACAACCACATGGGCAGCCGCATGACCGCCCAGCCCCAAGCCATGGCGTGGTTGATGGCGAATCTGCAGCAGCGGCACAAGTTTTTCGTCGACAGCCGCACCAGCGCCCAGACCGTCGCTGCCGCCGAAGCGCAGAAGATCGGCCTGGCCAGCGTGTCGCGGGATGTGTTCCTCGATGACGAGCGTACCGAAGCGGCCATCGCCCACCAGCTCCAGACCGCCATCGACCTGGCCCACCGACAGGGCTCGGCCGTGATGATCGGCCATCCCTACCCGCAGACATTGGCGGTACTCGAACGCGAACTGCCCCGGCTCAAGGCGCAGGGCATCGAATGGATCGACATCAAGTCGATGATCAGCCTGCGCAGCAATCGGGCGATGGCCGGGCATGGGAAGGATGGGGTTTATCGGTAGCGACGAGCGCGTTGCCTTCATCGCGAGCAGGCTCGCTCCCACATCAAATCTGTGGCGGCCACCGCATCTGTGAATACCCTGGCAACTTTGTGGGAGCGAGCTTGCTCGCGAAGGGGCCAGCACATTCAACATTCATGCAAGCTGACCCACCGCTTTCGCGAGCAAGCTCGCTCCCACAGGGGACCTGAGGTGGGCACCGCATCGGTGAACACCCTGGCAACCTTGCTCGCGATGGCGGCCGCACGGCGAGTGCAACCCTTAGAGATACCGCGCCATGATCGCGTCCACCGCGCCTTCCTTGCGCAATTCATCCAAGGCCTTTTGCAACCGGGCAACCACGTCGTCAGGCACGTCCTTGTTCAAGGCCAGGTACAGCTCGGCACTGTTGAAGCGCAGCACGGTCCTGAGATCGCTGACGCCTTCCTGGCGCGCCAGGTAACGTCCAGCGGGGTCGCCGGTAGCCCACAGGTCAATCTGGCCATTGACCAGTTTCCTGGCGTTGTCCTGATCCCGTAATACGACAATCGGCTTGAGCCCTTGCTTGGCCAACGTCTCGGCAATCGCGTCGCCCTTGTAGGCACCAATCCGGTATTGGCGCGCCTGCTCCAGCGAGCCGAGGGCAATCTTGCTATCAGCCTTGGCGAGCATCACCCAGTCGTCTGGCCCGATGGGACCGACCCATTTGAAGAGTTTTTCACGCTCCGGCAGCCGCGCCATCACGAACACACCGTAACCCGGTTTTTCCAACGCGAGTTTGTAGATTCGCTCCCAGGGAAAACGCAGTGTCAGGCTGTAGGTAATGTCGGCGCGCTTGAAAATCTCTCGGACGATGTCCACGGCAATGCCATGGATGTTTTCGTCCTGGGCGAAGTTCTTGCCGTTCTTGGCCATGTTGTACGGGGGGAAGTTTTCCGTCAGCAACACCAGCGATGTTTCAGCGGCGCGGACAGTGCCGGCGAGCAGCAACGTGGCACCGGCAAAGGCAAGAACGAGGCGTTTGAGCATGTCGGGCTACCGCAATCCATGGTGTGCCCAAGAGTGCCTTGGGCCCGCCATGGTGTCCAGCGGTCAGCGAATGCAGATACCACGATGCGCCATGTAGGCCTTGGCTTCCGGCACGGTGTACTCACCGAAGTGAAAGATGCTCGCCGCCAGCACTGCACTGGCATGCCCTTCGAGAATACCGTCGGCCAAGTGCTGCAGGTTGCCGACGCCGCCGGAAGCGATCACCGGGATGCCCAAGGCATCGCTGATCGCGCGCGTGACGCCGAGGTCGAAGCCGTTTTTCATGCCGTCCTGATCCATGCTGGTCAGCAGGATTTCACCGGCACCCAGGCCTTCCATCTTCTTTGCCCACTCGACAGCGTCCAGGCCCGTAGGTTTGCGCCCACCGTGGGTAAAGATTTCCCAGCGTGGGGTTTCGCCCGGGCCGGAGACTTTCTTCGCATCGATGGCCACGACGATGCACTGCGAGCCGAAATGCTGGGCCGCTTCACCGACGAACTCCGGGTTGAACACCGCCGCAGTGTTGATCGACACCTTGTCCGCGCCGGCATTGAGCAGGTTGCGGATGTCCTGCACGGCGCGCACTCCGCCGCCCACGGTCAGCGGGATGAACACCTGGCTGGCCATGCGCTCGACGGTATGCAGCGTGGTATCGCGGCCATCGACGCTGGCCGTGATATCCAGGAAGGTAATCTCGTCGGCACCCTGCTCGTCGTAGCGACGGGCGATTTCCACCGGGTCGCCGGCGTCACGGATGTTCTCGAACTTGACGCCCTTGACCACCCGGCCGTTGTCCACGTCCAGGCAAGGGATGATGCGTTTGGCCAGCGCCATGGGCTTAATCTCCGATTAAGAGTTGCAAGCTTTAAGCTATAAGCTGCAAGTCAAGCAGATCGCGATCGTGCTTTAACTTGCAGCTTGTGGCTTACAGCTTGGAGCTGTTCGCGTACGAATCGCAGAAGGCCTGGGCCTCGGCGACGTCCAGGGTGCCTTCGTAGATCGCGCGGCCGGTGATTGCGCCGATGATGCCCGGCGCCTTGGCGTCGAGCAGCGACTTGATGTCACCCAGGTTATGGATACCACCGGAAGCGATCACCGGGATCTTGGTGGCAGCGGCCAGTGCAGCGGTGAACGGCACGTTGCAGCCCTGCATCATGCCGTCTTTGGCGATATCGGTATAAACGATTGAGGACACGCCGTCGGCTTCAAACTGCTTGGCCAGATCGATGACCTGCACGGTGCTGATTTCAGCCCAGCCATCGGTGGCGACGAAACCGTCCTTGGCATCCAGGCCAACGATGATTTTGCCAGGGAACGCGCGACAGGCTTCGGCAACGAAAGCCGGGTCTTTCACAGCCTTGGTGCCGATGATCACGTAGCTCACGCCAGCCTTGACGTAGTGCTCGATGGTTTCCAGCGAGCGAATGCCGCCCCCGATCTGGATCGGCAGGTTCGGGTAGCGCTTGGCGATGGCCGTGACCACTTCGCCATTGACCGGTTGGCCTTCGAAGGCGCCGTTGAGGTCGACCAGATGCAGACGACGGCAGCCGCCCTCCACCCACTTGGCGGCCATGCTCACCGGGTCATCGGAAAACACCGTGGAGTCTTCCATGCGGCCCTGACGCAGACGGACGCAAGCGCCGTCCTTGAGATCGATAGCGGGGATAATTAGCATGCTTTTCCTTCGTCAAAGAGCTGCAAGCTGCAAGCCATAAGCTGCGAGCAGGCACGCGTTCCAATACTTGCAGCTTCAAGCTTGAAGCTTGCCGCTGCTCTAATTCTTCTCAAGCGCCCACAAGTCGCTTTCAATGCTTTCGAACCTTTCTTTAAGGTGCGCCTGCACATCGAAAATCGCCCTGTTGTAATAGTGCGGAGCAATTTCGCGGGTAAACAGGTCAAGAATTTCCGCCGCTTCGAACGAACCCAGGTCCAGTTCGAAACGTTCCTCCATGAACCGCTGGATCTTGCGGTTCGCTTCACTTTCCTGTTCAGGCGTGAGGGTGAGGATCGGCGGTTTCTTGCGGGCCATTACCAGCGACCGTCCCACGCCGCGAAGTTCTGCAGCAATTGCAGGCCATGGGTATGGCTCTTCTCCGGATGGAACTGCACGGCGAAGCGCGAGCCATCGGCCAGGGCCGCGGCGAAATCGACGCCATAGTGACCGCTGCCCACCACCTGCCGCGCATTGCCGGCGGCGATGTAGTAGCTGTGCACGAAGTAGAAGCGCGCCAGGTCCGGGATGTTGTGCCACAGCGGATGATCGACCGTCTGTTTCACTTCGTTCCAGCCCATGTGCGGGACCTTCAAGTGTTCGCCGTCTTCATGCAGGCCCTTGCCAAAGAACTTCACCTGGCCGGGAAACATCGAGATGCAATCGACACCGTCGTTTTCTTCGCTGCGCTCGAGCAAGGCTTGCATGCCCACGCAGATGCCGAGGAACGGTCGGTCCTGGCTGACTTCGTGCACCAGCTTGTCGAAGCCCAGGCGACGAATCTCGGCCATGCAATCACGAATCGCACCGACGCCGGGGAACACCACCCGGTCGGCTTCGCGAATAACCTCGGCATCGCTGGTGATCAGCACCTTGCCGGCGCCCACGTGCTCGAGGGCCTTGGCCACCGAGTGCAGGTTGCCCATACCGTAATCGATAACCGCAACCGTCTGCATTACAGCACGCCCTTGGTGGAAGGCATCTGGCCGGCCATGCGGTCGTCGAGCTCGACGGCCATGCGCAGCGCGCGGCCGAAAGCCTTGAACACGGTTTCGATCTGGTGGTGGGTGTTGTGCCCGCGCAGGTTGTCGATATGCAGGGTCACGTTGGCGTGGTTGACGAAGCCCTGGAAGAATTCCTGGAACAGGTCGACATCGAAGCCGCCGACGGTAGCGCGGGTGTACGGCACGTGCATCTGCAGGCCAGGGCGGCCGGAGAAATCGATGACCACGCGCGACAACGCTTCATCGAGCGGCACGTAGGCATGGCCGTAGCGACGGATACCCTTCTTGTCGCCGATGGCTTTGGTAAAGGCCTGGCCCAGGGTGATCCCGACATCTTCCACCGTGTGGTGGTCGTCGATATGCAGGTCGCCCTTGCTGACGATATCCAGGTCGATCAGCCCGTGACGGGCGATCTGGTCCAGCATGTGCTCAAGAAAAGGCACGCCGATATCAAACCGGGCCTTTCCGGTGCCATCCAGGTTGATCGAGGCTTTGATCTGGGTTTCCAGAGTGTCGCGCTCGACAGACGCCTTACGTTCGGCCATCACCAGCTCCGCAAAATCATTGGGCGAAAAAGGCAGCCATTATAGGGGCGTGAGCGGCAAACAGAAACAAAAGAGGTGACATCACTGACGGGCTGAAGCCCGTGTCGTCGGGGATAGACATGTGCATACAAGCCTTTGCCCTCACCCAAAACGACTGTGGGAGCGAGCTTGCTCGCGATAGCGGTGGGTCAGCAGACAATGATGTCGACTGACACGCCCCCATCGCGAGCAAGCTCGCTCCCACAAGGCTGGCCCCTCTCCAATGGATTCGGGCCTATTCACATCGTCGCTTAGTGGAACAACACCGCCGTCTTCTGCAGGGTCACCCACACGCCCCACGCCAACGGAATGCCCACCACCAGCCAGGCGGCGATCGCCAGGGGCTTGGTGCCCGGTGCGGCTTTCCATTCCAGCGAAGTGGTGCTGTCGGCGCCCTTGTCATGGCCCAGCGCCTGTTCGGCGGCCAGTTCGGCGTCGGTCATGAAGTACTTGTCGGCGACCGGACGAACCATCAGGTTGCACAGGAAGCCCAGCACCAGCAGGCCGGCGAGGATGTACAAGGTGATGTCATAGGCCGCGGCGCGTTCAACGCCAATGCTCAGCTGATATTCACGCAGGTAGTTCACCAGCACCGGACCCAGCACGCCTGCTGCCGCCCAGGCCGTCAGCAGACGACCGTGGATCGCGCCAACCATTTGCGTACCGAACAGGTCCGCCAGGTAGGCCGGCACGGTGGCAAAGCCGCCGCCGTACATCGACAGGATGATGCAGAACGCCGCCACGAACAGCGCGACACTGCCCAGGTGACCCAGGTTCGGGATCAGCGAGTACAGGGCAACACCCAGGGCGAAGAACACGAAGTAGGTATTTTTGCGGCCCAGGTAGTCCGAGAAGGACGCCCAGAAGAACCGGCCACCGATGTTGAACAAGCTCAGCAGCCCGGTGAAACCGGCCGCAATGGCGGCGATCTGGCCCAGTTGCGCAGCGTCCAGTTGACCAAAAGGCAGGTCGTTGCCGAGCAGTTTGCCGCCGAACACTTCCTGCAACAGTGGCGAAGCCATGCCGAGGATGCCGATACCGGCGGATACGTTCAGGCACAGCACCAGCCATACCAGGCGGAATTGCGGGGTTTTCCAGGCAACGTTCACGTGAACGTGGCGATGAGTGATCATCGCGTTCGCGGCTTTCTTCGGTGCCGGGGTCCAGCCTTCAGGCTTCCAGCCGGTTGGCGGGACGCGGTACGACAGGGCGCCACCGATCATGAACACGAAGTAGATCGCAGCCATGACCAGGAAGCTTTGCCATACACCGACTTCGGTCGGCGAAGCGAAATGGCTCATCAACGCGGCAGCCAGTGGAGCACCGACCATCGCGCCGCCACCGAAGCCCATGATTGCCATGCCGGTCGCCATGCCGCGCTTGTCCGGGAACCACTTGATCAGCGTGGACACTGGCGAGATATAGCCCAGGCCCAGGCCGATACCACCGATCACACCGGAGCCGACCCACATCAGCCAGATCTGGTGGGTATAGATACCCAGCGCGGAAATCAGCAGGCCACCGCACCAGCACAAGGCCGAGACAACGCCAGCCTTGCGCGGACCGGCGTGTTCCAGCCAGCCACCCCAGATCGCTGCCGAGCAACCCAGGAAGATGAAGAACAGGGTGTAGATCCAGCCGAGCATCGAGATCGGCCAGTCGCATTGGGATGAAAAGACTTGCGAGATGAAGCTCATGTCCGGCGCGCAGGCGACTGGCTTGGTGATACCCAAGGCCTTCGACAGTGGCAACCAGAACACCGAGAAGCCATAGGCCATGCCGATGCAGAGGTGAATGGCCAGCGCGGCCGGTGGAACCAGCCAGCGGTTGAAGCCGGGCTTGGCGATAATGCGTTCCTTGGAGAGGAACGCAGGCTGGTCGGCGACGCCGCCGGCCGTAATGCTCGTGCTCATTGTGTATCCCCCAGTTATTAGAATGGTTCGCCAGCCACACCTCACCCTCAGCCTTCATTGCACGCAGGCATGACTGTATTTTGCAGTGAAGCTCCATTTTAGTGCGACATCACGTCGCAGAAGGACGGACGAACTGACAAAGGTTACCATTTGCTCGTGACAGAAAAACCAAAGTGCTATCACCTTTTTCCTGTCATTCGTCTTATCGCACCTCTGTCCGCTTTCTGTAGGGCGCCATGCGTTTATTTTTTCAGGAATTCCCATGCCCATCGTTGTCGAGCACCTGGAACAAGCCACTCATCAGGATCAGCAGGACCTGCAGAAAATCTATCGGGACGCGCCCGCCTGGTTGTTCGAGCCGTTCAACGACGCCACGCAACTGATCGGAGAATGCCTGGCGGAAGGTTCGTTGATCGCGGCACGCTTCAATGATCGCCTGCTCGGTGCCGCACGGCTGCAACGGCACCAGAACGCCTGGCGCTTGTCCCACCTATGCGTACGAAATATCACGCGCCGTCGTGGCGTGGCTGAACGGCTGGTGAGCGAAGCCCGGAGGATGGCCCAGCAAGATAATGCCGAGCTTCGACTTCAGGCGCCGGCCGGGCATCTGGAAGCCCAGGCACTGGCGGCGAAGTTGAAATTGCCGCTGGATATTTGCTAGCGCCCCCGTGGCGAGGGAGCTTGCTCCCGCTGGGAGCGCAGCGCCCCAAAAACTGAATCCACGGTGCGCCAGGCATACCGCTTCGCCTGGTTTGGGGCCACTTCGCAGCCCAGCGGGAGCAAGCTCCCTCGCCACGGGGCCGCATCTGGCCGGTTGACGGCAGATCGAAAAATCGATCACCCAACGCTCCACCAACCCGGGACGTTATACTCCCAGGCAAAATTTGAACTCAACCTACAAGGATTCGCCCATGAAAGCGTTCGGCAAAATCCTGGGTCTGGTACTTCTCGGGCTGTTGCTGATCATTGTGGCCCTGGGCTTTGCCCTGACCCACCTCTTCGATCCCAACGACTACAAGGAAGAAATTCGCCAGATAGCCCGCGACAAAGCCCACATCGAGCTGACGCTCAATGGGGATATTGGCTGGAGTCTGTTCCCATGGCTGGGCCTGGAACTGCACGAAGCCAGCGTCGCCACCCTGGCCAATCCGACGCAGCCTTTCGCCGACTTGCAGATGCTCGGCCTGTCGGTGCGGGTCATGCCGTTGCTGCGCCGCGAAGTGCAGATGAGCGATGTCCGGGTCGAAGGCCTGAACCTGCGCCTCAACCGTGACAAGAATGGCCACGGTAACTGGCAGGACATCGGCAAGGCGCCCGCGTCCGCGCCAACCAAGGACGCGCCGACGCCGGTCGAGCAGCCCGCCCCACCGGCCAACGCACCTGCAGAAAAACCCGCGCAGCCAACGCGCCTGGACATCGACAGCCTGACCGTCAACAACGCCCGGGTCGAGTACACCGACGAACAGACGGGTAAACAGTTCACTGCCGAAAGTATCCAGTTGAGCACCGGCCCGGTCCATGACTCGACCAACATCCCGGTCACCCTCACGGCGTTCCTGTCGAGCAACCAGCCCGCCGTGCGCGTGCGCACCGAAATGACCGGCGAGCTGCGCTTCGAACGCGCCGTGCAGCGCTATCGATTCGAAGACCTGAAGTTGTCCGGCGAAGCCACCGGCGATCCGCTGCAGGGCAAGACAGTCAGTTTCGCAGCCCAAGGCCAATTGTCCCTGGACCGAGCGGCAAATGTCGCGGAATGGACCGGCATCAAGCTTTCCCTTAACCAGTTGCGCGCGTTGGGCGAGCTGAAAGTCAACGATCTCGACAAGACGCCGCAACTGAACGGCGGCATTTCGATCGCCCAGTTCGACCTCGCAAGTTTCGTCGACAGTGTCGGTCAGAAACTCCCGGCCATGGCGGAAGGCAGCCTGACCAAGGTCGAACTGGCGAGCCGCGTTGCAGCCACGCCAACCAGCGTCGAATTCAACGACATCAATCTCAAACTGGATGAAAGCAACTTCAGCGGCCGTATCGCCGTGGAGGATTTCGCCAAGCAGTCGCTTCGCGCGCAGCTCAAGGCCGACACCTTCAATGTCGATCGCTACTTGCCACCCAAGTCCGCCGAAGCCGACAGCGCCAAGGCAGCCCGTGAAGCGGAAGTCAGCAACACCGAGGCCAGCGCCATGGCCGGTGCTGGCAGCACCCCGCTGCCCAGCGCCCCGACCCAGGGCGCCTGGAGCAATGACCGGCTGTTCCCGGTGGAGCGCCTGAGCAAGCTGGATATCGATGCCGACCTGACCTTCGGCCAGCTGACCCTCGACAAGCTGCCGATCCAGAATGCCGCCCTCAAGGCCTCTGGCCAAGGCGGTCTGCTGACCCTGGAGAATCTGCGGGGCGACCTGTACAGCGGCAACTTCGAGGCCAAGGGCACGTTGGACGTCCGCCAGCCCACGCCACAGCTGGGCCTGCAAACCAAGATCAACCGGGTGCCGGCTGAAAAGATCATCGAAAGCCAGGGCAAGAATCCACCCGTCAAGGGACTGGTCACGCTCAACAGCGCAATAACCGCCAATGGCAACAGTCAGAAGGCCCTGATCGACAGCCTCAACGGCAACGCCGGATTCGTCATCAACGACGGCGTGCTGCTCAACGCCAACCTTGAGCAGCAATTGTGCAAAGGCATCGCCACGCTGAACCGCAAGACGCTCAGCGGCGAACCGCGAGGCAAGGACACGCCGTTCCGGCAGCTCAACGGTAACCTCACGTTCAACAACGGCGTTGCCAGCAACCCGGACCTGAAAGTGCGCATCCCCGGCATGACCGTCAACGGCAATGGCGACATCGACCTGCGCGTGCTGGGCATGGACTACCGCGTCGGGGTAATCGTCGAAGGCGACAAGAGCGACATGCCCGACCCGGCCTGCCAGGTCAACGAACGCTACGTCGACGTCGAATGGCCGTTGCGCTGCCGTGGCCCACTGGAGCTGGGTGCGAAGGCGTGCCGCCTGGACAACGACGGGCTGGGCAAGGTCGCGGCGAAACTGGCCGGCGATCGTCTCGGCGACAAGATCGATGAGAAGCTGGGCGACAAGGTCAGTCCCGAGCTGAAAGACGCGCTCAAGGGGCTGTTCAAGCGATGACATCCGAGCAGTTTTCCACCGCCGTACTGGATTGGTTCGACCATCACGGACGCCATGACCTGCCTTGGCAACAAGGCATCAACCCCTATCGGGTGTGGGTCTCGGAGATCATGTTGCAGCAGACCCAGGTCAGCACCGTGCTCGGTTATTTCGATCGTTTCATGGCCGCGCTGCCCACCGTCGAAGCCCTCGCCGCCGCGCCGGAGGATGAAGTGCTGCACCTGTGGACCGGACTGGGTTATTACACTCGTGCACGCAACCTGCAGAAATCCGCGAAAATCGTTGTCGAGCAATACGGTGGCGAATTCCCCCGGGACGTGGAAAAACTCACCGAACTGCCGGGAATCGGCCTGTCCACCGCAGGCGCTATCGCCAGCATCAGCATGGGCCTGCGGGCGCCGATCCTCGATGGCAACGTCAAGCGGGTGCTAGCGCGCTTCACCGCCCAGGAAGGCTACCCGGGCGAGCCCAAGGTGGCGAAACAGCTATGGGCGACTGCCGAGCGCTTCACCCCACAGGATCGCGTCAACGCCTACACCCAGGCGATGATGGACCTGGGCGCCACACTCTGCACCCGCAGCAAGCCCAGTTGCCTGCTCTGCCCGCTGAAACAGGGCTGTGAAGCACACATGCTGGGCCTGGAAACCCGTTATCCGATTCCCAAGCCGCGCAAGGAAGTGCCGAAGAAGCGCACCTTGATGCCCATGCTGGCTAACCGCGAGGGCGCCATCTTGCTTTATCGCCGTCCTTCCACCGGTTTGTGGGGTGGATTGTGGAGCCTGCCGGAGCTCGACGACCTGGATGATCTGCAACATCTGGCCTCGCAACATGCCTTGGAGCTGGGCCAGCAACAGGCAATGCCGAGCCTGATACACACTTTCAGCCATTTCCAGCTGGCCATCGAACCCTGGCTGGTCCGGGTCCGGGAAACCGGCCATCACGTGGCCGAGGCCGACTGGCTCTGGTATAACCTCGCCACCCCGCCGCGCCTGGGCCTCGCTGCCCCGGTCAAGACGTTGCTTGAACGCGCGGCCGCCGTATTGAACGCAGGAGAGTTGCAATGACCCGCACCATCATGTGCCGCAAGTACAAAGAACAACTGGAAGGCCTGGAGCGCGCACCATTCCCCGGCGCCAAGGGCCAGGACATCTACGACAACGTTTCGGCCAAGGCCTGGGGCGACTGGCAGAAACACCAGACACTGCTGATCAACGAAAAACGCCTGAACATGATGAACGCCGAAGACCGCAAGTACCTTCAAGGCGAGATGGAAAAGTTCTTTTCCGGCGAAGAATACGCCAAGGCGGAAGGCTACGTGCCGCCGTCCGAATAAGCCGTCCAGCGCGGGGGCGAATCGTAAGCGACGGTAATAATTAAATATTTTTTGATAACTCGCTTGACGCCCCCCTGAAAAACCCGTTTAATGCGCCCCGTTGCCCAGATAGCTCAGTCGGTAGAGCAGGGGATTGAAAATCCCCGTGTCGGCGGTTCGATTCCGTCTCTGGGCACCAAATACCGAAAACCCCGATCAAGAAATTGATCGGGGTTTTTTATTGCCTGTGATTTTCTTTCCTGTGGCCGGGCGACTCCGCTACATTCGTCCGCTCCCCTCCTCGCAAGCGAGTCGCCATGGATATCACCGGCATCCCCTTCGGCACCACCGATTGGTCAACGATCGAGCCCACCGAACATAAAGGCATCACCGGGACCGCCTATTGGCGCACGCAGCAATTCGGGAACATCCGGGTGCGGATGGTGGAGTACACGGCGGGTTACTTGGCCGATCATTGGTGCACCAAGGGCCACATCCTGTTTTGCCTCAAGGGTGAGTTGAACACCGAGCTCGAAGATGGCCGGCAATTTCTGCTCAAGCCAGGCATGAGCTACCAAGTGGCCGACCAGGCCGAGCCCCATCGCTCCTCGACCTCACCTGGGGCCACGCTCTTCATAGTCGATTGAGATTCGAAGCGTTCGCCATGAAGCTGTAGGATAAGCAGCCTTATTCATCAGGAATCCGACCATGTCATCGGCGAACAAGCAGCAGAAACGCAACCAGCGCGCCAAGGCGAAAGCCAAGAAGAACCGCATTCAGCGAGCTGCTGCGCCGAACGATTTCCTGGACCCGAACGATGAACGCATCGATCTGGAAACCGTGGACTTGTCAGATTTGTTCCGAATCATGAGCGCCGCCGAAAAGGTCAGTCAGCAGGCGATGTGCGAAGCATTCCTGGCGCACCCACTGCTGGCGCTCGTGCTGGAACAGGAAGGTGAGGAAGAAGCGACCGACTTCATCATTACCGCATTGATCGAATACCGTCGCCTGACCACCGGAGTCGACGAACAGGCCGCGCTGGATTGGGTGGAAAGCAAGCCATTCCAGGCCGATTACGTGGCTGCGTCCCAGGCGCTTACTCTAGGCCAGGACTGATCATCACGCCGCCAGCGCTTTCGCAATGAAAGCGTTGGCGGTGGATGACAATCTCTAAGGATCTTTTCCCACACGCCGGGTTAACCGATCTCAGGTCGCGTCAAAACCGTCCTGCACGAATCCGCGTCTTTTCCACCTAAGCAATCAGCCTCGTCTGGCATCATCGAAACTTGCTTTGAAGCATCCTTCTGGTCCGCCCCCCTCTCGATGGCTGGACACCTCGATGACCTCGTCACTGCCCCAGGAAGACCCGCAGCTCGCCCCCTTGATCAACGAACTCGGCGAGCTGATTCGCCAGGCACGCCAGAAAGTCCTGCGAGCCGTGGATACCCTCCAGGTCCAGACCTGCTGGCAGATCGGCCGGCACATCATCGAATTCGAGCAAGGAGGAGCCGAACGAGCGGTCTACGGAGCAAAGTTGCTGCCGTCTTTGGCGAAGGTGCTGACGGCGCGGTTTGGGAAAGGGTTTGATGAACGCAACCTGCGCCACATGCGGGACTTTTATCAAAAGTTTCCAATTTGGAACGCAGTGCGTACCGAATTGAGCTGGACTCATTACCGGACGCTTCTACGCATAGAACGCGACAGCACCCGCCATTGGTACATGAACGAAACCGCCACCAAAAACTGGTCCACCCGCGCCCTGGAACGCCAGATTGGCACGTTCTATTACGAGCGCCTCCTGGCAAGCCGCGACCGACGCGCGGTGGAGCAGGAAGCAATCACCAATATAGGGAAACTGGATTTTGGCCCCAGGGACATCGTCAGGGATCCGGTGGTCCTGGAATTCCTCGGCCTGCCCAACGCCGGCATGCTTCAGGAAACCGATCTGGAACAAGCCTTGATCGATCAACTCCAGGGCTTCCTTCTGGAGCTTGGCAAAGGTTTCGCCTTCGTTGCCCGTCAACAGCGCATCAGTACCGAAAGCAAGGATTTCTATCTCGACCTGGTTTTCTACAACTACGTGCTCAAATGTTTTGTCATCGTCGACCTCAAGCGCGGCGAACTTACCCACCAGGACATTGGCCAGATGGACATGTATGTCCGGCTTTACGATGACCTCAGGCGCGGCCCCGACGACAAACCCACCGTCGGCATCATTCTTTGCGCCCAGAAGGATGAGTCGGTGGTGCGCTATTCCGTACTGCAGGGAAACGAGCAATTGTTTGCCAGCCAGTACCAAACAGTGCTCCCCACCGAAGAAGAACTACGCCAGGCGCTGGATCGCGAAAGGGTGCGATTGGTGCAAGGACCATCGGACGCGGCGACCTGAAAAATCAGAACGATGCTGATGACCGCAGACTCGAAAAACCCATGTAACATTGATGCGTTTTTTTTCAGCAACGCGCCATTCAACGAGCTTCGTCCTGCATGCCACCGGTCACCCCTAACCCTTCGTTGATCCTGGCATTGCGGACTGAAACCGCTGAATTGCATGTTGCCCTGGAGAAACGCCTGCCGTTTTTCTCGCGCCAGCTGAACCTGGATCTGTACCGACGCCTGATGGCGGCCTATTACGGTTTTTATCAGCCATTGGAGCAACGGCTTCAGATGTTGGCGCTGATTCCGAGCGGGCTGGATCAATCCCAGCGCATCAAGCTCCCGGTGTTACGCGCCGACCTCATCGCGCTGGGCATGGACGCTGCCGCTATCGAGGCGCTTCCTGTTTGCCGGGAGCTGCCGCAGATCGACTCCCGGGCAGCCGCCCTTGGCGTTTCCTATGTGCTGGAAGGGGCGACCCTCGGCGGGCAGATCCTGCGGCGCAGGGTGGCCGAGCAACTGGGTCTTGATGCGTCCAGCGGGGCGGCCTTTCTCAACGTCTATGGCGAACTCACCGGCCGGCGCTGGAAGGATTTCCTGCAGTACCTGGACGACAGGAACCTTGGCGAGGCGCAGACGCTCGAAGTCACACATGCCGCCAAGGCGACCTTTACTTATTTCGAACGCTGGCTGGACAGCCAAAAGGTATTGTCATGACCCCGGAAAACAAGGAAGTCTTCGAAGAACTGCTGGCCAATTGCGCAGACGAACCGATCCGCTTCCCCGGGGCCATCCAGCCTCATGGCGTGTTGTTGATGCTGTCGGAGCCCGACTTCACGATCCGCCAGGTCAGCGCCAACGTATTGCAGTTGATGGGCCACGATCCCCACAGGCTGTTGGGCCAGACGCTGGATGCGTTGTTGGGCCTGGAGCAGGCAGAGGCGATCCTCGCTGCCTGTCGCACCGCCCCGGAAAGCGACAGCGCGCCGGTGGCCATCGTCGCAAACCAGCAGCGCTTTGATGCCCTGGTGCACCGCCATCAGGGCGCCCTGATCGTTGAACTTGAGCAACACCTGAGCGACTACGGCCCCGAGGGAGTCAGCGGCGAGGCCAACCTGGGCCGCATGCTGCAGCGCCTGCAAAGCGCAAAGAACCTCCAGGCCCTCTACGAAATCAGCGTGCGCGAAATCCAGGCCATGACCGGCTACGACCGCGTGCTGATCTATCGCTTCGAGGAAGAAGGCCACGGCCAAGTCATCGCCGAGGCCAGCGCGCCGTCGATGGAACTCTACAAGGGCTTGTTTTTTCCTGCGTCGGACATTCCGGAACAGGCCCGTGAGCTGTACCGGACCAACTGGCTGCGCATCATCCCCAACGCCGACTATGCGCCGGTACCGCTGGTGCCCGAGCTGCGCCCCGATACCCAGGCGCCACTGGACCTGAGCTTTTCCACCTTGCGCAGCGTCTCGCCGATCCACCGTCAATACATGAAGAACATGGGCGTGCTGTCATCCATGAGCATCTCGCTGATGAAAGGCGAGCGTTTGTGGGGGCTGATCAGTTGCGGTAATCGCCAGCCGCTGCTTGTGCCCCACGAAATGCGCATGGCGTGCCAGACCATCGGCCAGATCCTGTCGCTGCAGATCAGCGCCATGGAAGCCCTTGAGCTGACCCGCCAACGGGACGCCAAGCTCGAAGATCTACAGGCGCTTGCCACCGTCATGGCCGAGTCCAGCGAAAACGTTTTCGACGGTTTGTGCCGCGAACCGCAACGACTGATGAACCTTACAGGTGCCCACGGCGTAGCGATTCTCGAAGACAACAAGCTGCATCGCCACGGCCAATGCCCGGAACCGGAGCAAATCCGCGAGTTGCACAAGTGGATCATGGAAACAGGCCAGCCGACCTTCTCCCACCACAAACTGGGCAGTGTTTTCGCACCAGCCAAGGCCTATCAGGATGTGGCAAGCGGCGTACTGGCGATTCATTTGCCCAAGCCCGTGGAAAATGGCGTGCTTTGGTTCCGCCCCGAAGTGAAGCAGACCATCAATTGGAGCGGCGACCCACAAAAACCCCTCGACCTGGAAACCAGCGAGGCCGGTATGCGCCTGCGACCGCGCACGTCATTCGAGATATGGAAAGTCGAGATGGACGGCATCAGCGCCAAATGGAGCCACGGAGATCTGTTCGCCGCCAACGACCTGCGTCGCTCGGCCCTGGAAAACGACCTGGCCCGACAAGTGCGCAAGGAGCGCCAGGCGGTGCAAGCGCGCGATGACCTGGTGGCCGTCGTCTCCCATGACCTGCGCAGCCCGATGACGGTCATTTCCATGCTCTGCGGCATGATGCAAAAGGCCTTCAGTTCCGACGGTTCCCACAGTTCAAAGCGAATTGCCTCGGCCATCGACACCATGCAACAGGCCACCAGTCGCATGAACGCGTTGCTGGAGGATCTGCTCGACACCTCGCGCATCGACGCCGGGCGCTACACCATCCGTCCCAAGCCAACGGACGTCAGCCAGATATTCGAGGACGCGTGTTCATTGCTCTCGCCGCTGGCCTCCGCCAAGGCCATCGACATCTCTTTCCAGGCCGAACCCAACCTGAAGATCAACGCCGACCCGGAGCGGCTGTTCCAGGTGCTGTCCAATCTCATCGGCAATGCGATCAAATTCACGCCGCAACAAGGTCGCGTGGGCGTCAGCGCAATGTCGGTGGGCAATGAAATCGTGTTCAGCGTTCGCGACACCGGGGAAGGCATCGCGCCAGAACAGCTGCCTCATGTTTTCGATCGCTACTGGACCACCAAGGAAGGCAACCCCAACGGTACCGGGCTGGGGTTGTACATTTCCAAGGGGATTGTCCAGGCGCATGGCGGTAAACTGCATGCCGAAAGCCAGCCAGGCAAGGGCAGCGAATTCCGCTTCACCGTGCCGAAAATCGATTGAGCCGGGCACCGTCCCTTAACGAATTGGAAACCGAAGCCCAATGGCCTCACTGAACAAACAGCAGAAACGCGCCAAGCGTGCCAAAGACAAAGCCAAGCAGATCCGCATGACCGGGCGCAAGTCCATCCCCATGTATGGCGATCCGGCTCACGCCACCGCCCAGCCCCCCGTCTACGTGTTGGAGCTGTTTGCCAAGCTGCGCGAAGCCGAGGCCATCAGCCGTAGCGAAATGCTCGACACGTTGCTGGCAAACGTCAGCGAAATGATCATCGAGCGGCCAGGCCTGTTGGACCTGAAGAACGCCGAAAACGAAAGCATGGCCGCCACCAACCTGGCCGCCGACATGCTCGTCGACTACCGCATGTGGGCCGACGACATGGACCGTGAGACAGCACAGCGCTGGCTCAGCACGCCGGAGTTCATCAAGGATTTCAGCGAGGCGCTGGACCGTTATCGCCAATCGATGGAAACATCGGCCAGCGAATAAACCGGCCTGCTATTCGCTGCTGTTCCAATGGAACACCAGATTGCGCGCGGCCCCGCTGCCTACCTCGGCGGTGTCGCGACGCTCTTCGCCGTTACGCGTCGCCACGACGCTGTATTTGCCCGGCGGCAGTTGCACATACACCAGCGGCCCTGCATCGCTGAGCGTCAGCAATGTCTGTCCCGATGCGCTCTGCACGGTCACGTCCACGTCCGGGACGTACTTGTTCTCCGGGCCGATTGCAAAAGTCATGTGCAGGTTGTAACCCTGGGCCTGCCCGATGGCTCGGGCTTCGTCCTCGCCGATACCGCCGGACAGGTAGGTGATACCGTTCTGCTGCATGGGCTGGACCTGGACGCCCGTGTTGTCGATAGGCGTGAGGTTGGTGGCGTCTAGCGCGAGGGGGAACAGCAGGACGCTGATGGCGATGAATGGCATTACAAAATATTGAATGAGCTTCATGGCGAGAACTCCAGGTCCTGGAAACAACTCACATGAGTCCTTCTTGGAGCATAGCCAGGCGTTAACGTTTAGATCGATTGGGACTAGCGATTAGGACGGATCGCAACAGGTATATCCCGTTGACATATCCCTTGATTCACCTATGCTTCCAATAGATTCATTGAAGGATCTTCAAATGGAACAAACTACCATTTTCATGAGCAACCGCAGCCAAGCGGTCCGGCTACCCAAGGCAGTGGCGATGCCAAGCGACGTCAAACGGGTAGATGTAATCGCCATAGGCAGAGCCCGGATCATCACTCCAGCCGGCGAAGCGTGGGACAGCTGGTTCGATGGCGACAGTGCGACAGCAGACTTTATGGCAGAGCGTGAACAGCCTGCCGATCAGGAGCGTGAGTCTTTCTGATGATCAAGTTCATGCTCGATACCAACATTTGTATTTTCACCATCAAGAACAAGCCCCAGGTCGTTAGAGAAGCGTTCATTCGTCATCACGGCCAGCTTTGCATCAGCGCCGTCACGCTTATGGAATTGATATACGGTGCAGAAAAATCATCCGCACCAGAGAAAAACCTCAGCGTCATTGAAGGGTTCTGTGCACGACTTGAGGTCTTACCTTTTGGTTATGACGCCGCCGCACACACCGGAATGATCCGGGCGGAATTGGCCAAAATAGGCAAACCAATCGGCCCCTACGACCAAATGATTGCCGGCCACGCCCGTTCCCTCGGGCTGATCGTAGTCACCAATAATCTGAAAGAGTTTGAAAGAGTGCCCGGACTGCGTGTCGAGGATTGGACTCCCTTGGCTTTAAAGCCTTGATACGATCCAGCTCCAACGAGACTCTTGGAAATCATGGGATGTTCCAATGCGCTCTTGGATAACCTAATAGCGTTCTTGCAGGCGACGCTCATCCGGTTAACCCTTCCCACCCCCGCCCAAAGCTGGCAACATCGCGCCTTTTTTTACGCGACTCCCCGGGCATTTCGCCGGTGTGCATGGTTCAAACAGCCGTTCGGTTGTTGATGGCGCGACAGTCTTCTGTGTCGATGCGACAACCTGCCACACATCACCGGCTTACCGTCCGAAGCGCTGTTGGCTGTCATTCGGACGCATGCTAGCTTGGCCGCCTCGCCAGGAAGGCTGCCAATAGCCAGGGAGCACATATCATGAGGACCGCACATGGCCCAGGCCACGCCCGCGCTTGAAATCCGCAACCTGCATAAACGCTACGGACAGTTGGAGGTGCTCAAAGGCGTCTCGCTGACCGCCCGCGACGGCGACGTGATCTCGATCCTGGGTTCCTCCGGCTCCGGCAAATCCACGTTCCTGCGTTGCATCAACCTATTGGAAAATCCCAACCAGGGCCAGATTCTCGTGGCAGGTGAAGAGCTCAAGCTCAAGGCTGCGAAAAACGGTGAACTGATGGCCGCCGACGGCAAGCAGATCAATCGCATGCGCAGCGAGATTGGTTTTGTATTTCAAAACTTTAATCTCTGGCCGCACATGAGCGTACTCGACAACATCATCGAAGCCCCGCGCCGAGTGCTTGGCCAGAGCAAGGCCGAAGCCATCGAAGTCGCCGAAGCCTTGCTGGCCAAGGTCGGCATCGCCGACAAGCGCCATGCCTACCCTGCCGAACTGTCCGGCGGCCAGCAGCAACGCGCCGCCATCGCCCGCACACTGGCGATGCAGCCCAAAGTGATTCTGTTCGACGAGCCCACTTCCGCCCTTGACCCGGAAATGGTCCAGGAAGTACTTAGTGTGATCCGCGCCCTGGCCGAAGAGGGTCGCACGATGCTGCTGGTGACCCACGAAATGGGTTTCGCCCGTCAGGTTTCCAGCGAAGTCGTGTTCCTGCACCAGGGCCTGGTCGAGGAGCAAGGATCGCCACAGCAGGTGTTCGAGAACCCGCTTTCGGCGCGCTGCAAACAATTCATGTCCAGCAACCGCTAACGGAGCCGTACCTATGCAGACCTACAGGAAATTTTTATTGGCTGCTGCCGCCAGCCTGGTCTTCTCGGCCAGCGCCATGGCGGCCGACAAACTGAAAATGGGCATCGAAGCGGCCTACCCGCCGTTCAACAACAAGGACGCCAGCGGCCAGGTCGTGGGCTTCGACAAAGACATCGGTGACGCGCTGTGCGCCAAGATGAAAGTCGAGTGCGAAGTGGTGACGTCCGACTGGGACGGCATCATTCCGGCCTTGATGGCCAAGAAATTCGATTTCCTGATTTCTTCGCTGTCGGTCAACGATGAACGCAAGCAAGCCGTGGACTTCACCGACCCGTACTACTCCAACAAGCTGCAATTCATCGCGCCGAAAAACGTCGAATTCAAAACCGATAAAGAGTCCCTCAAAGGCAAGATCATCGGTGCACAGCGCTCGACCCTCGCCGGCACCTGGCTGGAAGATGAGCTGGGCAGCGATATCACCGTCAAGCTCTATGACACCCAGGAAAACGCCTACCTGGACCTGACGTCCGGCCGCCTCGACGCCATCCTGGCGGACAAATACGTGAACTACGACTGGCTGAAAACCGACGCGGGTCGTGCCTACGAGTTCAAGGGTGACCCGGTGGTGGAGGGCGACAAGATCGCCATCGCCGTGCGCAAGGGTGACAACGAACTGCGCAACAAGCTGAACGCAGCGCTCAAGGAAATCGTTGCCGACGGCACCTATAAAAAGATCAACGACAAGTACTTCCCGTTCAGCATCTATTGATACTGACGTGCCTGGCCGGTGCCCGCTCCTGCGCGGCGCCGGTCCTTAGCCAAGCCTGCCGCGATATGAACAAATACCCATGATGATCGACCTTTACGGATTCGGCCCGGCGCTTGCCGCCGGCGCGCTGATGACGGTCAAGTTGGCCCTGTCGGCCCTTTGCCTGGGGCTCGTGCTCGGCCTGCTCGGCGCCTTGGCCAAGACTTCCCCGTACAAGCCGCTGCAATGGCTCGGCGGCACCTATTCGACGCTGGTTCGCGGCATTCCGGAATTGCTCTGGGTGCTGCTGATCTACTTCGGCACCGTCAACCTGATGCGTGCCCTGGGTGAATATTTCGGCAACCCCGACCTTGCCCTCAGCGCCTTCGCCGCCGGCGTCATCGCCCTCGGCCTGTGCTTTGGCGCCTACGCGACTGAGGTGTTTCGCGGTGCGATCCTGGCGATACCCAAGGGGCACCGTGAAGCCGGCGTGGCGTTGGGCCTGTCGAAATGGCGGATCTTTACCCGGTTGATCCTGCCGCAGATGTGGCGCATCGCCCTGCCCGGCCTGGGCAACCTGTTCATGATCCTCATGAAGGACACCGCGCTGGTCTCGGTGATCGGCCTGGAAGAAATCATGCGTCACGCGCAAATCGGCGTGACCATTTCCAAGCAACCGTTCACTTTTTATATGGTCGCCGCGCTTATGTACCTGGGCCTGACGGTAATCGCCATGATCGGCATGCACCTGCTGGAACAACGCGCCGCCCGCGGCTTTGCCAGGAGCAACCAATGAACTGGGAAGTCATCATCAAATGGCTGCCGAAACTGGCCCAGGGCGCCACGCTGACCCTGGAGCTGGTGGCCATCGCCGTGATCGCTGGCTTGCTGCTGGCGATCCCATTGGGCATCGCCCGTTCATCGCGCCTGTGGTACGTGCGGGCATTGCCCTACGCCTACATATTCTTTTTCCGTGGCACGCCGCTGTTGGTGCAGTTGTTCCTGGTTTACTACGGCCTGGCGCAGTTCGATGCCGTGCGCAGCAGCGCATTGTGGCCATACCTGCGGGATCCGTTCTGGTGCACCACGGCCACCATGACCCTGCACACCGCCGCCTATATCGCCGAGATCCTGCGCGGCGCCATCCAGGCCATCCCCCGTGGCGAAATCGAAGCCGCACGGGCCCTGGGCATGTCGCGGCCCAAGGCGCTGTTCTACATCATGCTGCCCCGCGCCGCGCGCATCGGCCTCCCGGCCTACAGCAACGAAGTGATCCTGATGCTCAAGGCCAGTGCCCTGGCAAGTACGGTGACCTTGCTGGAGCTCACCGGCATGGCCCGCACCATCATTGCCCGGACCTACCTGCCGGTAGAAATCTTCTTCGCGGCCGGCATGTTCTACCTGCTGATGTCCTTCGTATTGGTGCAAGGCTTCAAGCAGCTGGAACGCTGGTTGCGCGTCGATGCCTGCCAAGGACGCTGAAGGTGACGTGCTGACGGGCGAGGCATTGCTCGCCCGCTTCACCGCGCTAGACGTTTTTCTCACCGCTCATCAGGCATTGTGGAAACCGCGTCCGTTCACCCATCTGCAATTGCCTTGGGAAACGTCCCACCCGCAATTGTCCCGATGGCTACGCCAGCGTTCGCTGGAAGCTGCGGAAAACGACCATCATCAGCCGGGGTTGATTGAGGGCGCGCCAGCGCCATTCCCGGAGTTGGCCGCTATCTCCCGCACACTGAGCGCGGTCGCACAATTACCAGCCCGTGTATTGGAAGCGCCAAGCCATCGCCTCAATGTCGATGTACCCGGGCGCAAATGGCAGCAGATCGAAGCCTTCGCCAGCTGCCTGCACTTCACCACCCAACCGACCCATTGGCTCGATTGGTGCGCCGGCAAAGGCCACCTCGGTCGACGTCTACTGCGCGGCGAGCAGCAACTGACCTGCCTGGAATACGACCCAGCCTTGGTCGCCAGCGGCCAGCAACTGAGCCAACGCCACCACCTGCCCGCCACACACTTGCAACAGGACGTGTTGGCGGCGGACGCAGACCAGGCGCTCCACTGCGAACACACACCTGTCGCCCTGCATGCTTGCGGCGACCTGCATGTACGCTTGATGCACCTGGCTAGTCGTGCGGGCTGTGCACAACTGGCTATCGCTCCGTGCTGCTACAACCGCATCAGCACCTCGGAATATCAGCCTCTGTCCGACGCCGCCAAAGGCTCTGCCCTACACCTGTCGCTCGATGATCTCAGCCTACCGCTGACCGAAACCGTCACCGCTGGCGCCCGTGTAAGAAAACAGCGGGACCAATCCATGGCCTGGCGCCTGGGCTTCGACCTGCTGCAACGACAAATCAGAGGGCACGACGACTACCTGCCCACCCCCTCCTTGCCCAGCGCCTGGCTGGAAAAATCCTTCGCCCAATACTGCACCGACCTGGCGGCCCTGAAAGACTTATCCACAGTCGGCACGCCTGATTGGACCGCTCTGGAAGCAGCCGGCCATCAGCGTTTGGCCGAGGTGCGTAACCTGGAATTGGTGCGAGGTCTTTTCCGTCGGCCGCTGGAGCTTTGGCTGGTATTGGACCGGGCGCTTCTCCTCAATCAGAACGACTACGACGTCCGCCTTGGCACCTTCTGCGAAACACCTCTGACACCGCGCAATCTGCTGTTGCTGGCAGAGCGTTAATGAGGCGAAACAGCCTGTGGATAACTCTGTTGATGAATTAAACCTGGATCCAAGAAAACCGCAATTTCTGGATCGAATCTTAGCTGGTCATTTTTTGTTCACATGGATAAAAAACCATGAAAACAGCAGCTTGCAAGCAAACGGGAAAGCGGTCACAAAACAGAAAGATAACCCTCGCAGCGTCCTTTCGATTGTGCATAAGCGGCTGAGCAAACCAGCATAAAGGTTGGGTCTGGCGCCTTTTGCGCGCGGGCATCAAGTGCTTTGGCTTGCCTCGATTCAAGTCAGGCAACCGCACGCTACCAAGCCCCTCGCGCCCCGCCCAGCGGCGCCACATCCACCAGAACTGCAGCTCGTCTAAAAATAGTCAGAATTCAGGGGTTTACAGAAACTTCCCAATCGCTATAATCGTCGCCCACACGCCGGTATAGCTCAGTTGGTAGAGCAACTGACTTGTAATCAGTAGGTCCCGGGTTCGACTCCTGGTGCCGGCACCATATCTCAAAGCCCCGCAGTGCGGGGCTTTGTGGTTTCTGGGGTTCTGAAAACTCCCCCGGCTAAAACTTCAAATAACCGGCGTCCGTCCAAGATTCGTCCAATTCCATTTTTGGACCTGTCACTTCTCCACCACTTCCTCTTTCTTTTCAAAGATCCCAGCCAGCGGGTTCAACGAAATGACCTCAGCCATGTGTCCAGGGCTGAAATGCGCGTACCTCTGAGTCATGGCCAAGCTGGAATGACCAAGCACCCGCTGCAATGTCAGGATGTCACCGCCGTTGATCATGTAATGCGTGGCGAAGGTATGCCGCAGGACGTGGGTCATTTGCCCGTCCGGCAATTCCAAACCGATGGCCTCTACTCCACGTCGAAAAGTATTGTAGGCAGGCGTAAACGGCAACGCCGCTTTAAGTCGATCCTCTAACCGCTTCGAGATAGGAACCGATCGGTTTTTGCCAGACTTGGTCTTGTTGTAATGAATGAGCCCTTGTCTCACCTGCCGGGGCAAAAGTTTCTCAGCCTCTCCCCACCTCGCCCCCGTAGCCAGGCACACCTCAGCAATCAGGCCTGCGTGCGATTCACGCTCCGCGAGATCGGCCAGCAGCGCTTCGATTTGCTCGGTCAGAAGGTAGACCATCTCAGTTTCGTCGAACTTGAGTTTGCGAACCTTACCCAGGGGATTATCGCCCTCCCATTCCCCCAGTCTTTGCAGCTCGTTAAAAACCGCCGTCAGGTAAACCAATTCATGGTTGAGGGTATTGGCACTGACGGGTTTTGGGACCTCGTCGGTTTTACCGAATCCCGAGCCGCGCGTAGTCCTGGCATGCTTTCCTTCAGCACGTTCTGAGCGGTACTGGGCAAAGTGCGCGGAGGTGAACTTGGACGCCTTGGGGTTCCCCATCCGGTTAACCATTGCGGTCAGCATGGACAGACGCTCTTTACCGGTCTTGAGGTTTTTTCCATGAATCGCATACCAACGATTCACCAGGTCCAGCAAAGTCCGGGGATCGTGCTTGGCTGGCTTGGCTACTTCGCCCAGCGCAGCCTTTCCCATGACCTGGCTGTGATAATGCTGGGCCTCGTTCTTCGTTTTGAATATCCGCCGGGTCCGATAACCCCAGCTACCGTCGGGGCGTGCATCCACTTCATAGCGCCCGTCAGGTAATTTCTTGATTGGCATCACTCTCACAGGGCGTACCTGCCCTGCCTCCAAAATGGTTTGGCCGCAACATCAGCCGTAGGCTGTGCCTGCGCGATCTCTACAGGCTCAGCCGCGTTAATTCACTACCCTATGATCGGGCTAATTTGGCCGCATTCAGGCGCCGTACGGTCAGTCACCAGCCAGAGCGCGTACTTCGTGAACCTGGGGTGCATGGTGATTTTCAAGAGCTCAGCAGAGCTCACTGTCTTGCTACGTCCGTATTCGTACCCCTTCCACGTCGCCAGGTTAATGCCCGCCATCTCACAGATTTCAGACTGTGTCAGACGCTCGGTCAGGCGCACCTCCTTGAGCTTGATTCCCAAATCCACGGCAAAACCCCTTGACAGTAGGCTGTGCCTTCGCGATCTCTACAGGCACAGCCGCGTTAAATCACTGCCCTACGATCGGGCTTATTTGGCCGCACTCTGGGGCTGTCTCGTCGGTTACCAACCACAGTGCGTAGCGTTTAAATTGCGGATGCTTGGTTATTTTCAGCAACTCAATAGAGCTTACAGATGCTCGTCGGCCGTACTCATATCCCTTCCATGTTTCAAGCTTGATCCCTGCCATCTCGCAAATTTCTGACTGAGTCAAACGCTCAGTCAGTCGCACCTCCTTAAGCTTTTGACCCAGTTCCAATGCGCAGCTCCTATTGACATGTGCGTTCGCACATTTTAATGTGTGCATATGCCAACTTATTCGGCATATATAGACATGGAGCTTATCAAATGCAGATCCTCCTCGACACGCCGTACACCACCGTCCGGGAACTGGCCCGCCGCTCAGGTCAGTCAGAACGCGCCATCCGTAACGATATTCAATGCGGGCGAATCCTTATCCGCGAAAAAACTGACGGGTCCAGGGAGGCGGTACTGGTCAACATGGTCGCGCTGGCCGCCGAGGCTGCAGAGCAGCTTGAACGGACCAGTAGCACCAAAAGCAACAGCAAAATCGGAGCTCGTTAATGGCCCCGCGCAAAAAACTCGACCAGAAGGTCTTCGACGACATCTACCTAAAAGAAGTCGTCGAAGCGCTGGAACAAGACAGTCAGCTCGACTTCGAAGACATCGGAACCAAGTACCTGCAGAAGGGCAAGTGTCCCAACCCTAAGTGCGGCGAGCGCACGGTGTACATCGCCCGGGATAAGCCCTTTCAGCTCAAGTGCAACCGCCTCAATCAATGCCAATACGAGGAAAAAACCCGGGAGCGCTACAGCTACCTGTTCGAGAACCTCAGCGAGCGCTTCCCCAAAACAGAGGAAAACCCCAACGCCACGGCCGACGCCTACCTGCAGCGCAACCGCGGATTCGACATCAGCCGGTTAAAGGGTTGGTACACCCAAGGCAGGCGCAAGCTCAAGGACGGCCAGTGGGCCGACACCGTGCGTTTCCCCCTGTGCAACGGGCACTGGGAGCGCCTTATTGATGCTTCAGCGGTGAAAGCCAACGGCGGTGTAAAGGCAGGTATCAAAAAGGACATGAGCTACTTGGCTAACGGCTGGGTGCCGCCTGGCATGAAGATCAACAAGAGCGATCGCATCTACATCGTCGAGGGCATCTTCCACGCCATTGCGCTGTACCTGGCAGGCTTCAAGGCCGTCGCCTCTATCTCAGCCAACAACTTCCCCTGGGAGCTGATCGGGGCCAACAAGGGCAAGTTCATCACCTGGGTCATTGCCCTGGACGACGATAAGGCCGGGCACCAGGTGATTCCGAAGTACCTGCGCCGGGTACGCGAACAGAAAGAAATCGGCTGGGTAGCTCTGGCGGGTGAGCGAGACTGGGATGACGTGTACCGCGATGGCCAGCTGGACGAGGCATTCATGGACGACGCCTGTTACCAGGGGCGCCTGTTCACCGCCAGCAATCCCATGCACAAAGCTTATCTGCTCTACCTACGCCGACCGCGCACGTTTTACCTGCTTGAGTTCGGCAGCAGGCTGTATTCCGCCAAGGTGAACACGGGCGAACTCAATGAGGCGCTGGGTGATGACACAGTGGACGGCAACAAAACCCTATTCACCAAACACACCGACACCAAGCAAATCGCCAATTGTGTCCCTCGCTTTGAATACATCGAGAAGGACGCCATCACCGGTGAGCAGCGCTACTTCTTTCGCTTTGAGTTTCCCAACACTCGACAGACCTGCAAAGAACCACTGAGCCCCAGTGCCATTTCCGAGCCTCGAGGCTTTACCAAAGCCCTGCTCGAGCGCACGCCGGGGGGCATCTTCGAAGGTGGGGAAAAAGTCCTAGCCATGCTCAAGAGCGATTGGTTCACCAACGTGCGCACGGTACGCACCTTGCCCTTTGTCGGTTACGACGAGATTACCCAAACCTACTGTTTTCCGCAGTTCGGCTTTCATAAAGGCGTGCAATTCATGACCAATGAACATGGCTTCCTTGACATCGGCAGTGACGGTCTCAAAACCTCGTCGCGCAACTTTGTGGTTTACCACAGCAATGACTTCAACCCCGATTGGTTCACCGACTTCCGCGCCGTCAATAGCCTGAATGGTCTGGCCGCACTGGCCTGGTGGACCGGCTCGCTGTTCGCCCAGCAGATCCGCGCCAAACAGAGTTCCTGGCCGTTTATGGAGCTGACCGGTGAAGCGAACGCCGGTAAATCCACCATCTTGCGTTTTCTCTGGCGTCTGGCCGGGCGCAAGGATGAAGAAGGCATCAAGCCCAGTGGCAGCGGTGCCAGTGCTATCGGCCTGCTGCGCGCGCTGGCCGGTGTGAGCAATCTGCCAGTCGTGCTGCTGGAGTCTGACAAAGAAAGCGTCGACGGCCTCGGCCGTACGATCAGTACCCAATACAACTGGGACGAAATCAAAGCACTGTTCGACCATAACGCCAAGCTGCGCGTAACCGGCGTAAAGAGTGCTAACAACGACACCGACAGCCTGATTTTTCGCGGGTCTGTGATGATGTCGCAGAACACCAGCATTGACGGCTCGGAAGCGATTCTGACGCGTATCGTCCACCTGCACGCCACCCGCGACCACCATACCGCCGAACTCAAGCCCCTGGCCGATCGCCTCAAGGGCCGCGAAGTTGAATCCCTGTGCGGCTTCCTGGGCGCATGCCTGAGCCAGGAACAAGCGTGGTTGCAGCGCTACTTCGAAGCCTTCCCAATCTACGAGCAGCGCTTCCAGGCCCTAGGCGGTATCAACAACAGCCGGATCGTGCTGTGCCATGCCCAGGTTATGGCGGCGGCAAAAGCAACCCAGGCCCTCCTGCCGGAGTGGACCGACAGGGACGTGGAACTTCTGGCCAAACACCTGGAAAGCCGCGCGCTCGATAGGCAACAACGCTGCACTGCCGAGGACTCAATCGCCGCCCAGTTCTGGCAGATCTACCACTACCTCAATGAACGGGTAGTCACGATCTCAGACGCCGACGGCACCCGGGAAGAAATCCAGGAAACCCTCAACCACAGCGCCGACAAGCACCTGATCGCCATCAACATCGAGCACTTCATACAGGCCTGCAAGATGGCCGGCCAAGAAGTCATTCCCAGCTCCCAACTGCGGCGGGCCTTTCCCAAAAGCCGCACACACACCTTCGTCGAAAGCGGAAAGCGCTACTCCCGGATAGAGCGCCGGGGGCTCAACTGCTGGGTCTTCAAACGGTAAAGCTAACCATCTGATTCATATGGCAATTCACCCCTGTGAGAGGGAAGGCGTGGCAGTTCTCTCGATTATCTGTGTCATCCAACACAGCATCTGGAATAAATGGAATATGAATAATTACTTAATAAATACAGTTAGTTACATGGGTACTACAAAGCTTGTGCCACTGGAATCTACTGGAACTTTTTTCATTCCAGAACATTCCAGCAACGTTCCACTTTTGAGCTTTTTCAGCAGCTTCGCTACAACCCCCGATAACCGTGGCCTACAGCTATCTATCCACAGGGCGGCATTCCAGTTCATTCCATTTCCACTGGAATGCTCTAACAATAATTTTACCCAGCAAAACCGGGGCTTTCAGGCGTGCCCGTCAGTGAGCATTCCAGACATTCCAGACGCTTGCCCTCTGACCCCGTCGCACTCCTTTTTTGGAGCCGCCCCATGCCCGAACTTTCAACCGAAGAAAGCCATCGGCGGGACTGTCTCGCCCGCCATCTACGGCGCCGCTGGTCACGGCAAGAAATCGTCGACTGGCTGAACGACCCGAAGAAGCCCGAGCGCTTTCGCGAAGACATGCGGGAGCGCCTGAATACTCAAGAAAGGCCATCAAGGCCAATAGAAAGGAGCGACACCATGCACGTACACGTCATCACCGGCGAGCAATCGACTGGGAAAACCACTCGGCTGGAGGCGATACAGAAGGACCTCAAAAATAAAGGGATCAGTACGCAGATCATCAGCGGCGAAGGCTATACCACGCCGTATTTTCTGAGGCTGCTCTCCGATCAGGCTATGGCGGGAGCCAGCCACTTCCTGGCCGACGACTGCACCCCATTCCAGATCAGGCGCGTCCAGGAGCTGAAAGCGCTGGGCATTCACTCCGGCATCCCATCCGACTTCACCGTGCACCTGGTGCGCCAGGCCTAAATCCACAGAGACAGGAGATCCTTTATGAGTGATTCACTGCGCAACGCCCTCACCGAACTTTGGGCCTATGAGCAACAGCGCCCCGCCATCGTCACCGCCGGTACCGAGGCGCTCACCCGGTTGTTGCCCATCGCCTTGCGCTTTACTGGCCAGGGAGAAGTCGTCGGCCGCTTTCTGCTCGGTTTGTACAACGGCCCGGAACATCGTTTCGATCTCACCGATCTGCGCCGGCTGGACCTGGCTGTGTTTGAAGACTGCATGAGCGTGCTCGCGATGGACTTCCTACCAGAGGTGGAAGTCCACAAACGCATCCCCAACACCGACAGCGTATGGCACCAGTTGCATCGTCAATGGGGCCAGCGGGAGGTGAGGCCATGAAGTTCTACTACTGGGCTAACACCTTACCTGGGGAGCTTTCCTTACCTCAGTGGTACTTCGACAACTGCCGTGCGGAAGACCTGGCCGAACTGGCCGCGGCGGATCATTGGGGGGCGCACCCCGACGACGCCCCCACGCCTGTGACCATCGTGCATCTACACAACGTGGAAGATCGAGATCTAGGGCTATTTGAAGTGCGCTGTGAACAGCGCCCTGTATTCACCGCCTGCGCTTTGTTGCAGGCGTGAAAGAGACGGTGTCGAGGAGTTGGCCCTCCCCGACACCTACTACCACAAGAGGAGCAACACCATGCAAGCACAGCACCCAAGCAGCAGCAGACGCAAGGCTATCACACCGCCGCAGCGCGGCAGCAGGCCCGTTAAGCCTGGCCGCCCGCTGCTGGCGACGGCCGTGATAGGCGCCGCATTGATCGCCTATCAGGTTCACAAAACGCCGGACGCCCGGTTACGTCTGGAGAGCCTGGCTGATATGGCGCTGGCCCTGGGCGACCTGTCGGCAGACGACGCAGCAGTGGTCAACGAGCTGCTGGCAAAGCCCACCTCTTTGATACACCTGCAGAGAGAGCTCAATTATGTGTTCTGAAAACAGCATCACTGCCCACCAACTGATCATTCGCCTCTGCACGGCTGCCCGAAAAGCGGGACTGGGGACTGAAACTCTGCCATTGCGTGCCTCGATCGGCGGGCAGTCTTTCCCTCTCACGATGAACAATTTTCAGGTCGACCGCGACGGAACTTTGCTTATCACACCGCCTCAGGACGAGACGCGCAGTAACCGGATAAACGCAGCACGGTACCGCTATCTACGGGAGTTTCATTTTCAGCCGTGGGTCAGCCAGATGGCTGGCCCAGACACCTGCAGTATCGACTTCGAAGGGGAAGGCCATGACCTTGATGCGGCCATTGATAAGGCCAGGGGGACGCTATGAAGCCAGACGGGCGCATACGCCAAGCGGAGATGTCATAGCATGTACATAGACGGTCAATTCATCCCGATATCGAATGAACAATCCTTGTTCGCACGCAAGCAGCTGGGGCTACCAACCGACTTTGAACTGGTGGAAGCGACCCGGTTCCTGTTGCACCAGAGCGGCAATGGACTCGTGCTGATCCCAATGCCGGCCGGCCAGGTGGTCGCAGCGTTTGAAAACTGGGAAGGACGGCGCCGATATGGTGTGGTCATGTTGAACCTGGACGGATAAACACGCTCGCCACACTTGAAACCATCATTCGGGGTGCTAAGGCGCCCCGAGTGTTATACACAATGTGTAAAGAATAAAATAATTAGCGGCAGGTATAACAACAGCCCAAGGCTTTCGCATAAACGGCTACAACCGCTCAAGCCGGCGGGATCAAGCCCCTCTGCACTTTCGGTTAAACCTTCTTCTTTGGCGGCATACACAAACACAAAAAGTACGCGAGAAATTTCCTACATGGCGAAATATTAAAAACATAGCTTGACGCTGTTTTTTTGTCACGCTTAAAGTTCGCCCGGCCTACACATGGAAACGCAGGAGAACTACGTTATGGAACAACGAACACGTTCATTGCTTACGACGCGAGACGTCCTTGATGAATTAGACGGTGTGCTCAGTTGCGTAGGCGTAGCCGTCTCAGCCCGCCCCTTGAGCGCCAGCGAAAGCGACGGAGTCGTCACAGTCTTGAGATGGACCACTGAAAAACTCAATGAATGCTCGCAGTCGCTGGGTAGGATCATTGGCCCAGCCCACGACAACACTTAGGATCGACTTAGGGAAAGTTGATCGATCTTGATAGGGCTTAAATGTTTTGAATCATTTTGAGGCTGCGCACCAAGCTACTTCACTGCACATCCTAACTGCTCGAATAATTGCAGCTGAGCACTTCGCGGCAGTTGCCGAAGTCGGTCGAATATCAATCGATCAACCCTTTGGGCAGACGGATTGAGAGTATGAGAAAACGCCAGTGTGGCCACCCAGGTGTGGCCGCATTGAGGCGACAGGCATTGACAATAGAGCTTAACGAATTCCAGAGACAACTCTTCGCGGGACGCTATTCGCGCCTTCCCAGCACATTCCTTACAGTAAATTCGCATCCCGTTACCCCGCACCCAGACCACGCTATTTTGCCACACTACATGGACCAAGACGTTTACGGCCCATCACACAAAGCAGCCCACTCGATGCAGCCAGGCCTCAACCCGCCGAGATCTCCTTCCACCCGATACGCCGATCCTTACGCAAGCTGTTGTTCACCTGCAGGAACAGTTGACTGATGGGTCTGATTTCGTTGTTGGTGTAGACGCGATCGATCTTTTCAATATCGCCGAATCCTGCCGCATTCTCCGGCATCACCCCAGCCAGGGCCGGATTCATCCGCCAGGCGGCTATCACATCGTTGCGGGTGATGTTCTTGATCCGCTCGAATTCATCCTTGGTCGAAATATCGCCAACGGGAATAATCTGGATCGCCTTGTCGCTGCCGTTCGGGATGTTGACGAATAGCGACCGAAAGTTGCCCACCCCCTTACTCGAACGGATCTCATTTTTCAGTTTTTCCTCGTCCTCTTCGGTCAGGTTCGGGTCACTTGTGTAGAACACATAACCGGCATGGGCGCCGTTGTTGTAATACCGACGGCGAAACAGCGTGGCCGACTCGTTGAGCAGCAAGGCATGCATACCGCCCAGGTAGTCGGGCACGCCGTAAATGTTCTGTTCCACGTCGTAGTCCATTACGTGCTCGATCTCGTCTTCCTCAAAATGCAGCTGCTTTCCGTCCGGAAGCAACATCACGAAGCCGCCGCCCACTTTGCGTCGCATGTTCAGCGCGGGTAGGTGCTCCAGCGCCAGGACCTGGCCGATGATGTTCTCGATGCGCTGGAAATACGCTTCGCCAAAGACCATGAAATCCAGCGCTGCGCGCCCCAAGGTCAACGCACTGCACCCCGCCGACGGCAGGAAATCACGCAACAGCAGGTTGCGCTTGAAGCGCGGAATTGTGCCGTGATGTGCATTGGCGCGCAGCAGCTTCGCCAGGCCGGTACGCGAAACGGGTGGCGTATAAATCTGACCGTCGTTGGTGGCGAACACGCCCAGGTATTCGCCGAGGTTGCCCGTCAGCACCGATTCGGCCGCGCCGAAGCTGAACGCCTGCACTTTGTGCGGCGCGCGTTGGTCCTGACCGACTGGCGGGGTCTGTGGTTTGGGATCGTTCATGGCTGCCTTCAAGGGTTGACCAGCGGCTGCGCCGCTTCTTGTTGATGTTGAGGGGTTCATTTGCCAGGGCATGCATGACCGCCCAGGCGATATCGGCGTGGCCGGTGGCCTCGGTGCGTGATGCGCTGTAGGTGATTTGGCCGCTGTTGGTTGCGCCGCGCTTGATGGTCAAGAACGCGGCAGCGATGTCGTGCCAACCCGCGTCCCATTCGATGCGCCGGCCCTGGATGGTGTCCTGCGCCTTGAGCACCAAGGTGTTCTTGGTCTCCAGGCTGTAATGGATCGGCGTGGCCCGTGGGAAGAAATCACGTACCGAGTCGAACACGCCATAGCCAACGCCAGTGACATCGATGCCGATGTGCTGCACGTTGAATCGCTCGCACAGTTTTTTGACCTGGGCCGCCTGGAAGGTGAACGAGTGGCCGCGCCAGGAGTGCTTTTCCAGGATCCTGAATTTTCCGCCCTTCTCCAGCGGCGGCGCCACCACCACACACGTCGCGTCGTCACGGGTGCGACTGGGGTCGTAGCCGATCCACACGGGTGCTTCGCCAAAGGGGCGCTCGGCTTTAGGGTCTGGGTTGTAGTCCTTCCACAGCGCCTGGTCGGAATAACACTTCTCCAGATCCGCCAGATTGAATGCGCTCTGGGAGCTGTCGATGAATTGGCACAGATACAGTTGATTGAACACCTCGTCCGAGGTTTCGAGGATCAACCGTTCGAGGTCGAACAGATCGCATCCGCCTGCGAGGGCATCATGGATGGTGATGACCTTGCGCCAATGACCATCCGGACACAGCGCGCCCTTGCGGAGCTCCGCCTCGCTCGGGAACGGCTGGTTCGCCGTTTTGTGTTTCCCCCGCTTGAAGGTATCGCCAGTCCAAAACGGATAGGCCTGGTGGCTTACAGCGCTCGGGGTAGAAAAGTAGGTCTTGCGCCATTTCTTATGGGTAGCGATCCCCCCAGCCAAGTTACTGAGCTTGTCGAAATCACGGATCCAGAAGTATTCATCGATATACAGATGACCGTGCGGTCCTTGAGCGGTGCTGCTATTGGTGCTCAGGAATCGCAGCTCTGCACCGTTGCTCAGGATGATGGGGTTGCCAGTCAGTTCCAGCCCAAACCACTCACGAGCAAACTTCGTGATGTAGCCCCTAAAGAGCTCCGACTGGGCCCGGCTGGCAGACAAGAAGCACTGGTTATCGCCGGTCAGCACGGCATCCATGAACGCTTCGCCGGCGAAGTAATACGTCAGGCCCGACTGACGACACTTCAGAATGTTACGGATACGCCGGGTCAGTGGGTTCTGTTTCGCCTCGAACAACTCTTTCTGATAGGCGAACAGCTTACTGACGAATTTATCTAGAAAGTCGACCTCGGTCAGCGCTGAGATGTCGTTCTTTACTGGCTTGGGCTTGCGCTTCTTCGACTCTCCCCCGTCGCCCTCCTTCCTCGACCTCTCCCGTCGCTCATCCGGTGCCGTTGCGACCAGCTTGCGGCATTGCTTCAACAGCCGCTCCCGCACCGTCGTAAGGCGGTCCAACTCGTCCAATTCGGCCTTGCCCAGTGTGCCGAGCTTCTCCAGGATCAAGGTGATTCGCCGGCTGACCGCGGTCAGCGGTTCTTCATCGGTCAGCAGCTCGTCCCAGCCGCCCTTGGCGATCCAGTAATAAACGATCCGGATGTTCGGTAGCTTGAGCTGGGCCTGAATTTCACGCGGCTTGCAGCGGCGCAGATACAAGCGCTTGGCCGCGTCTTTGACTTCAATTGGATAAGGCATGGACAGCAGTCTATGCAGCGAAACAGAGCCAAACCCGCCGATAAAATCCGCGATTCTCCTATTTCGCCGATCTAGGAACGGCGCGCAGTTGAATCGATTGTTCGCAGGGTTTGCGGTGCCTATCGTGGCGGCAACTGCAACCGAACCTGAGCAATTGGCCCATGCCCCGCACTTTCATTTCCGATTGGAAACGCGTCGCCACCAGCGGAAAAACCGCCGACGGTCGTGAGATCGATCCCCAGGATTTGCGAGACGTGGCGGCCGCCTACGACCCGGCTGTCTACACCGCCGCCATCTGGTTCGAGCACATTCGCTACATGGGCAACTTCGGCACCGTGACTGAGGTGAAAGCCGAGGACCAAGCGGACGGCAAAGTCGCGTTGTTTGCCAAATTGGCGCCGAACGACCGGCTGCTACAGCTGAACAAAGAAGCACAAAAAATATTCCCCAGCGTCGAGATCCAGCCGAACTTCGCCGACACCGGCAAAGCGTATCTACGCGGCCTGGCCGTCACGGATGAACCCGCCAGTCTGGGCACTGCATCACTGCACTTTTCCCGACGCGCCGGCACGGAACAATGCTTCGCCTCGACCGAGCCACTGGGCGACCTATCGTCCTCCGAGGTCAGCGAGGAATCGGCTCTCAATTTTTTTACCCGCCTCTATCACCAACTGAGCGGCCAAGACGCCCCGCCCCCACCCCAGCACGAGACGCCCCCTCTGGCACTGCAAAC
>NZ_JAUTYU010000014.1:0-128263 GCF_052112105.1 Pseudomonas sp. BP11-1-1 | reverse complement strand
TCTATCGGTATCGGTTGTTGTCAGTAGTTCTTTAGTTGGTGGGTTGTCATTGCCTGCACTGTCTCCGGTACCGGCGCCTGCTGGTGGGTGTGGAGCTTTGCTGCAGGCCTGGTCTTGACGTTTTGGAGGGAACTTCTCGCTGGTGCGACCTTGGTGTGGTGTGTAGGCGGGTCGATTTCGTTCCGCCGTTGGCCCGGCGGGCCCGGGTCGCCGCCTTGGGAGTGTGCCCGCCCGAGCGGCCTGGCAGCCGAGGCGCTACGTCGACGTGGGCGCCCAGGCGTCCGGGCAGATCCAGAAGATTCACGTCGAGGCCGGCGACGAGGTCACGGAGGGCCAACTGCTGGTTGAAATCGACCCGTCCACACAAAAAGCCAGGCTCGACGCCGGACGGTTTTCCATCGAAAACCTCAAGGCCCAGCTTCAGGAACAGCGCGCCCAACACGACCTGGCGCAGCAGAAATTCCGTCGCCAGCAGCAACTCAAGGCCGGCGGCGCCACCCGCGAAGAAGACGTGCAGACCGCCCGGGCCGAGGTGCGCGCGACCCAGGCCCGCATCGACATGTTCCAGGCGCAGATCCGCCAGGCCCAGGCCAACCTGCGCAGCGATGAAGCCGAGCTGGGTTACACGCGCATTTATGCGCCGATGAGCGGCACCGTGGTCGCCATCGGCGCCCGGGAAGGCCAGACGCTCAACGCCCAGCAGCAGACGCCGTTGATCCTGCGCATCGCCCGGCTGTCGCCGATGACCGTCTGGGCAGAGGTTTCGGAAGCCGACATCGGCCACGTCAAGCCGGGCATGACCGCCTATTTCACCACCCTCGCCGGCGGCGGCCGGCGCTGGAGCAGCACTGTCCGGCAAATCCTGCCGGTGCCGCCGCGTCCGCTGGAAGCCAGCCAGGGCGGCAGTCCCTCCGGTGGCCGCAGCGGCAGCGAACGGGTGGTGCTCTACACGGTGTTGCTGGACGTGGACAACGCCGACCGCGCCTTGATGACCGACATGACTGCCCAGGTGTTTTTTGTCGCCGCCCAGGCCAAGGATGTGCTGACCGTGCCCATCGCCGCCGTGCAAGACGCCGATCAAGTGCGAGTGCTCGCCGACAACGGCGATGTCCAGTCACGCACCGTTCGTACCGGCGTCAGCGATCGCCTGCGCACGCAAATTGTCGACGGCCTGAGTGAAGGCGACCGCGTGCTGATTGGTCCGGCCAGCGGCAACGGAGGCTGAATGAACACGCCCCTGATCGAGCTGCGGGACATTCGCAAGGCCTACGGCGGCGGCGACAGCCCTCGGGTAGAAGTCCTGCGGGGCATCGACTTGTCCATTCACGCCGGCGAATTCCTGGCGATTGTCGGGGCGTCCGGCTCCGGCAAATCCACCTTGATGAACATCCTCGGCTGCCTCGATCGCCCTACCAGCGGCGAGTACCGCTTTGCCGGCGAAGACGTCGCCAGGTTGGGCAGCGATGAACTGGCCTGGCTGCGCCGCGAAGCGTTCGGCTTCGTGTTCCAGGGCTATCACCTGATCCCGTCCGGCACGGCCCAGGAAAACGTCGAGATGCCGGCCATCTATGCCGGCACCTCGGCCGCCGAGCGCCACGCCCGGGCCAGCGCCCTGCTCGAACGCCTCGGCCTGGCGAGCCGCACCGGCAACCGCCCCCATCAACTCTCCGGCGGGCAGCAGCAACGGGTGTCGATTGCCCGGGCCTTGATGAACGGCGGCCACATCATCCTCGCCGACGAGCCCACCGGCGCCCTCGACAGCCAGAGTGGCATCGAGGTCATGGCCTTGCTCGACGAACTGGCAAGCCAGGGCCACGTGGTGATCCTGATCACCCACGACCGCGAAGTCGCGGCCCGGGCCAAGCGCATTATTGAAATCCGCGACGGGTCGATCATCAGCGACAGCGCCACCGCCGCACCACAGGCCAATGCCAAGGCGTTGCAAGCCGTGGACCTGCGCCAGCGCCTGAGCGCCGGCAGCGAACACAACGGCGCCTGGAAAGGCGAACTGGTAGACGCGGTGCAAGCGGCCTGGCGGGTGATGTGGATCAATCGCTTTCGCACCGCCCTGACCCTGCTCGGCATCGTCATCGGCGTGGCCTCGGTGGTGGTGATGCTGGCCGTTGGCGAAGGCAGCAAGCGCCAGGTCATGGCCCAGATGGGCGCCTTCGGCTCGAACATCATTTACCTCAACGGCACCGCCCCCAACCCGCGCGCGACCAAGGGCATCATCAGCGAACAGGACATCGCCGCCCTCGCTGCCCTGCCCGAAGTGCAACGCATCATGCCGGTCAACGGCAAGAACGCCAGCGTGCGTTTCGCCAATCTCGACCACACCAGCTACGTGGGCGGCAACGACACGAATTTCCCGATCATCTTCAATTGGCCGGTGGCCCAGGGCACCTATTTCAGCGACGCCGATGAACGCAGCGCCGCGGCGGTGGCAGTGATCGGGCACAAGGTCCGGCAAAAGCTGCTCAAGGACGTCGCCGACCCGATCGGCCGCTACATCCTGATCGAAAACGTGCCGTTCCAGGTCGTTGGCGTACTGGCGGAAAAAGGCGCCAGCTCCGGTGATTCGGACGCCGACAACCGCATCGCCGTGCCCTACTCCGCCGCCAGCGTGCGGCTGTTCGGCACGCGCCATCCCGAATACGTGGTGATCGCCGCTCGCGATGCGGGCAAGGTCAACGAGGCCGAGCAGGCCGTCTCCCGCACCTTGCTGCGGCTGCACAACGGCAAGCAGGATTTCGAGCTGACCAACAATGCCGCGATGATCCAGGCCGAGGCCCGCACCCAGGGCACGCTGTCGTTGATGCTCGGCGCCATTGCGGCGATTTCGCTGCTGGTGGGCGGCATCGGCGTGATGAACATCATGCTCATGACCGTACGCGAGCGGACCCGGGAGATCGGTATCCGCATGGCCACCGGCGCCCGCCAGCGCGACATCCTGCGCCAGTTTCTCACCGAAGCGGTGATGCTCTCGGTGGTTGGTGGATTGGCCGGTATCGGCCTGGCGCTGTTGGTGGGCGGTGCGTTGCTGCTGGGCAAGATCGCCGTGGCCTTCGAATGGCTGGCGGTGTTCGGCGCCTTCGGTTGCGCGTTGGTCACCGGCGTCGTCTTCGGTTTCATGCCCGCCCGCAAGGCCGCCCGCCTCGACCCGGTCACGGCCCTCACCAGTGAATGAACCCCATCTTATGAAAGCGCACCTGACCCTCCTGGCCGCCAGCCTGTTGCTGGTTGCGTGTGGCACGCCTTTGTCGACGCCCGACAGCGGCATTCAACCGCCCGAGGCGTGGCAGAACCTGGACAAGCCAAGCGCTGCGGTTGATAACCAGCAATGGTGGACGCAGTTCGGCAGCCCGCAACTCGATCGGTTGATCGAACAAGCACGCCAGGGCAGCTTCGACCTCGCTGCCGCCATGGCCCGGGTTCGCCAGGCCCAGGCCAGCGCAGTGATCGCCGGCGCGCCGTTGCTGCCGGAAATCAGCGCCGGGCTCAACGGCAATCGCCAGGAACTGCTGCGGGGCAAGGGCTACAGCCAGTTGGACGTGGATCGGAACAACCGCACCATCGACTACTACGACGCTCATCTCAGCGCCAGTTATGAGTTGGATTTCTGGGGCGGAAAACGGGCGGCCCGCGACAGTGCGCTGAGCACTTTGTCGGCCACGCAGTTTGATCGGGCGACTGTGGAACTGACTCTGCTCAGCGCCGTCGCCAACAGCTATAGCCAAGCCTTGTCACTGCGCGAGCAACAGCGCATTGCCGAACTGAACCTGGCCAACGCCCGGCATGTGTTCGACCTGGTGCAAACCCGCTACGACGCTGGCAGCGCCACGGCACTGGAACTGTCTCAACAAAAGAGCCTGGTGGCGGCCCAGGAACGCCGGCTGCCGCAAGTGCAGCAACAGGCCCGTGAGGCATTGATCACCCTCGCGGCACTGTTGGGCGTACCGGTGCAGTCGCTCAAGCTCGACAATGAATCCTTCGACGCATTGCGCTGGCCCGCCATCGACGCCGGGGTGCCCAGCGACCTGCTGCTGCGCCGTCCCGACATCGCCGCCGCCGAAGCCCGCCTCGCCGCCGCCCAGGCCGACATCACCGTCGCCCGCGCGGCCTTGCTGCCCTCGGCCACCCTGGGCCTGAGCCTGGCCACCGGCGCCGACATCGCCGACCAGTTGCTGCGCAACAACGTCTACAACCTCAGCGCCGGGCTCGCCGCACCGATCTTCAACAACGGTCGCCTCAAGGCCGAACGAGACACGACAACCGCACGCCAGGAGGAACTGCTGGAGCTCTATCGTGCTGCGATCATCAACGGCTTCGCCGACGTCGAAAAAGCCCTGAACGGCATCCGCGGCCTGGACCAGCAACGGCAATGGCAACGCGAAGAACTGGACCAGGCCCAGACCGCCTTCGACATCGCCCAGCGCCGCTACCAGGCCGGCGCCGAAGACCTGCTCACCGTGCTCGAAACCCAACGCACGCTGTACGCCGCCCAGGACATGAACGTGCAGTTGCGACTGGCGCGGGTGCAGGCGAGCGTGGCGTTGTATAAGGCGTTGGGTGGGGGTTGGCGAACGACGCAAATCTGAAGAGGAGCACCATCGTGGCGAGGGAGCTTGCTCCCGCTGGGCCGGTCCGACGCCTCGGGCACAGCAGCCCCAATGGCAAGCACCTCGGTGTGTCAGTTGTTTTGGGGTGACTGGTTTTGGGGGCCGCTGCGCAGCCCAGCGGGAGCAAGCTCCCTCGCCACGGGTTATTTGCCCGGTCACAAATTGTGTTCGGCTTCGGTTCTGTTTATCCGGCCATATAGGACTCCCGAGTAAGGCTACGTTGCCTTGCGTCATTGCCTACAACTACGCCAGAATCCGCCGGCTTGTGCGCTTGGCCCCGTGTCGATAACTTGTTCCCCGTCACCGCTTATCAGTGATCGGGTCTGCAAGCCCGACGAAATACCAGGCGCATAGCCCAAGCCAATCGACAGATCCGTGTCGCTCAATGGCGGCTGTGTGCGGGAGACCTTCGGGTCTGCCGGGTTCCTGGTTTCCCGGTCTTGCAGACCCGCGCATAGCTGCCACCCATCATCTGCAAGTGATGTCTGGCAGCGCCTTGTAAATAACCAGGAGCTGCACCATGTTCAAAATTACCCCCAATCCGCCGGAAGACGACGCCAAAAAACTCAACGAAGCCGCCGACCGCGCCCTCGCCTTTTACCTCGATCCAAAACCTGAAAAACCAAAGCTACCGCCGGGCCAGTTGTTCACCGTGGCCCAAGGCGCGGACATGGAGTGCCTGTTGGCCAACCTCAGCGAAACCCTCGCATCGGTCAATGTCATGGCCAACGAACTGGCCTTTGATTTGGAGGGGGCGCCACGGAGTTTTGCCCTGGGCATCCAGCAGATGATCGAGCTGAGTGAGTTATTGGCAAACCGCGCCCTGGACATCGCCGCACCGCGCTAGAACCTCTCAATGTAAAACGATATCCGTGGCGAGGGAGCTTGCTCCCGCTGGGCTGCGCAGCGACCGCAAAATCTGGGTCTGCTGCGCCCGAGACGTCGGCCCAGCGGGAGCAAGCTCCCTCGCCACGGTATATTTGTCTCTTCACAAATTGTGTTCGGCTTTGGTTCTGTTTATCCGGCCATGTAGGACTCCCGAGTAAGGCTACGTTGCCTTGCGTCATTGCCTACAACTACGCCAGAATCCGCCGGCTTGTGCGCTTGGCTCGTGGCTTTTACTGTTCTCGGGTCGCTGATTTCAGCGATCGGGTTTGGTAGCCCGCGAGTCAACTAGGCGCAAGCGCCACCTCTTGCAGATGCTGTCTGGGCATCTGTTTCATGGTGGCCGTGCGCAGGGCGTCTTCGGGCGCGCCGGGTTCCTAGTGCTCCGGTCTACCAACCCGCGTACGGCCGCCACCCAATCGTTTGGTAGCGATGGTTTCGGCTCCTGAAAATGAATACTAGGAGTTACACCATGTTCAAAATTACCCCCAATCCCCCCGACGACGACGCCAAAAAACTCAACGAAGCCGCCGACCGCGCCCTCGCCTTTTACCTCGATCCAAAACCTGGAAAACCAAAGCTACCGCCGGGCCAGTTGTTCACCGTGGCCCAAGGCGCGGACATGGAGTGCCTGCTGGCCAACCTCAGCGAAACCCTCGCTTCGGTCAATGTCATGGCCAACGAACTGGCCTTTGATCTGGAGGGGGCGCCACGGAGTTTTGCATTGGGTATCCAGCAGATGATCGAGCTGAGTGAGCTACTGGCAAACCGCGCCCTGGATATCGCCGCACCGCGCTGACATATCTGAAGCCAAGCGATACCCGTGGCGAGGGAGCTTGCTCCCGCTGGGCCGGTCCGACGTCTCGGGCGCAGCAGCCCCATAATCTTGCGGTCGCTGCGCACTGGAGCGCCAGCCCGGCCGAGCGGGAGCAAGCTCCCTCGCCACAAAAGCAGTCATTGCGCACAGCACCAGGCTCTGTCAGTTCGAGCCTGGGCTCACACCGGCCTGGCCTTGAGATTCCGCGCATACCAAGGCCTCTGCGGCACGCGGCGGAACAGTTGCGCCAGCTTGTCGTCATCGCTGCCAAACGTAATGCGCAACGCCAGTTTCATGGTTTCCGGATCCATCTCCACCGAATGCCCAACCTGCAACCCCGGCGTGGTGCTGCAGCCGTGGGTGTCCGGGCCCAGCCACGGGTCGGCGATTTCCACCCAGCGACCCGGGGCGAACCAGGGCACGCCGTTGACTTCGAGCCGGCTCACTTCGCCAGGATGAAAACGTTCGTGGGCACGGAACCAGTCTTCGAGGCGGTCGTCGATCCAGCCGTGGAAGGCCCAGAACACCGGGTTCACATGGGAGGAAAACGGATCGCCGAGAAAGTCGTTTTCCGGTTCGAACCAGCGCTGGGCGAAGTCGGCCTGATCACGGGCGAACGGCACCGGATGGCCGTTGGAAGGATCGCGCGGCACCGAGGCCCAGCGCATGTGCAGCCAGTCATGCAGGCCCAATTCCACTTCCGAACCGAACTGGCCCAACGTCAGTTTCGATAGATAGCGCGGGTCGCGATAACGGGATTCCCAGACCTGGAAATTGCTGTGATAGGTCTCGGCGGTCTTGATGTCGCTGACCCACTGGGCGTATTGCTCGTCGCCACGGGCCAGCCAGGTCGGTGGCAGTGCAGTCCCGTCGATGTTGTCGAAATACCGGGCAAAGCCCAGGCGATCACGTTCCAACTCCGGTTGCGGCAACGGGAAGCGTGGCCATGACGGCAGCGGTTGGAAAGAACGCGCCGTGCCGAGCATATGCCGGTGCATGAAAAAGAAATCCACCCCCGAGCCGTTGCGATCCTTGCGCGGCCCACGGGCGTCACGCTCGTTGTCTCGCGGCCCGGGTTGCCAGCCGATGCCGCGCAGGGCGTCGCGCTTGTCTTCGTCGAGGGTGTGCCATTTGTCTCGCGAGGCATGCCAGAGTTGGTGGAACAGCCGGTGCTCGGGCGACACCAGCCAGGCCAGCAGCTTCGGGCTCAGCGGTGTCCGTTCCCGGGCTTCGGGGAATCGCTGTTTGACGGCGACGAATTGATTGTCGAGTTCCGGCAATGCCAACGGGCGATCCAACCGCAACACCCGGCCGCTGAGGGTCGCCGTGCCGGCATTGCCGAAACCGGCCCAGACTTCGTCGAGGGTCATGATGAATTCGTAGTCCGGCGCGTCATGCCTGGCAGCGATCAAGCGCCAGCTCAATTGCTTCGGGTCGCTGCCAGCCAGGTCGCCCAGCACTCGATAACGCGGCTCATCCCCAGCGCGCAGGCGTTCGGCGGTATCGACGCAACCCACCAGGCCACGGCCCTTGTGGGCGATGTCGAGGAAGACTTCCAGGTTGTCGTTCGGCAAGCCGTCGAGGCCGGCATCGCGCCCGCTGAAACGGATCGTCCAGACGCCCCGCAGCGTGTTTGCCCGACGCTGTCCGGCGACGTCCGCCACATCGAAGGAAGCCTCGCCGGGGGTGATGGTCGGGTCCGGCCGGGTCAGTTCGCGATGCCCGTAATACACCGCAGGCACGGCGGCACCGGTCAGCGCCAGGCCTGCCATGAACCATCGTCGAGAAATCGTCATTGCCTTACCTGTGTTCGCCCTGGGGTGGGCTTTATCCAAGCTAGAACGATGGGCGTCCTGACAAATTTATAGAGACTGTGAGGGCCTCATCGCGAGCAAGCTCGCTCCCACAGGTGAGCGCATTCCAAATGTGGGAGCGAGCTTGCTCGCGATGGCGGTCTCGAGAACACCTAAATTTCCCGCCCGATCACTCGTTCCCCCCAGATAGCAAAGGCCCCCGCGCCTGTCCTTCCAAGGCGAACCAGACTGAGATCGGCAATGACAACACCACGTTCTAGAAAGGCTCTTTTCACCGGCGTGCCCCTGGCCCTGGCGCTGGTTGTCGGTGGCGGGCTCGCGGCCTGGGACCATTGGTGGCGGGACAACCCCGGCTACCCGGTCAAGGTCATGAAGGAAGCCCGGGAATTGCACGAACGGCTGCTGTCCTTCGACAGCCACATCACCGTGCCGCTAGATTTCGGCACCGCCGGCAACGAAGCGGACAAAGACGGCAAGGGCCAGTTCGACCTGGTGAAAGCCAATCGCGGCCACCTCTCCGGTGCCGCATTGACGATCTTCGGCTGGCCCGAGTTGTGGAACGGGCCCAATGCGCCACACAAGCCCACCGCCGGATTCGTCGAGGAAGCGCGCAACCAACAAGAAGTGCGCTACAAGATCATCACCGGCATGGTCCGGGACTTTCCCAACCAGGTCGCCATCGCCTACACCCCGGACGATTTCCGCCGCCTGCACGGCGAAGGCAAGTTCGCGATTTTCATCAGCATGCTCAACGCCTATCCCCTCGGCCACGACCTGAGCCTGCTGGACCTGTGGACGGCGCGAGGCATGCGCATGTTCGGCTTCAGCTACATCGGCAACAACGACTGGGCCGACTCCTCGCGACCGCTGCCGTTCTTCAACGACTCGCCCGACGCCCTCGGCGGCCTGTCGGACATCGGCAAGCAAGCGGTGACACGCCTGAACGACCTGGGCGTGATCATCGATGTGTCGCAGATGTCGACCCAGGCCCTGGAGCAAGTCGCGCAACTGAGCCGCACGCCCTTGGTGGCCTCCCATTCCGCGCCACGAGCCATGGTGGACATCCCGCGCAACCTCAGCGACAAGGAAATGCAGCTGATCAAGGCCAGTGGCGGCGTGGTGCAGATCGTGGGGTTCTCCCAATACCTGCGCCCATTGACGCAAAAGACCCAGGACAGACTCAACGCCCTGCGCGAACGCTTCGACCTGCCGCCGCTGCCTAATCTGGCGATGGCGCTGATGCCGGGCGACCCGATCATCGCCGCGTGGCCGGAACAGAAATTCGGCGAATACGCCGGCCAGCTCTACGGCATTCTCGAAGAGGAACCCAAGGCCAGCCTCAAGGATTTGGGCGATGCCATCGACTATGCGGTGCGCAAGATCGGCATCGACCACGTCGGCATCAGTTCGGACTTCAATGAAGGTGGCGGCGTGAAAGGCTGGGAGAACGTCGGCGACATCCGCAACGTCACCGCCGAGCTGCTGACCCGCGGCTACTCCGAGGCCGACATCGCCAAGCTGTGGGGTGGCAACTTCCTGCGGGTCTGGGACCAGGTGCAGAAAGCCGCGAGCCCGGCCATCGCCTCGGCGCAGAAGGCCCCTCAGCCATGAACGAGCGCCGGATCTTTCTCAAGCAAGCCGGGGTCCTTGCCGCCGGCCTGTCATTGCCCGCCAGCCTGCCCGCCACGGCCAGCGCCGACCCAATGCCACCGCTGCCCAAGGACAAATGGGCGCAGCTGCGCTCGCTGTTCAACCAGGACCCGGACTACCTGCACTTCTCCAATTTCCTGGTCACCACCCACCCGCGCCCGGTGCGCGAGGCCATCGAGCGGCACCGCGCCGCCCTGGATAAAAACCCCGGGCTGTTGATGGACTGGGACTTGGGCGTCACCGAAGCGCGCGAGGAAAACGTGCGGACCTGGGCCGGTCGCTACCTGCAAGCGAACCCGAAGCAGATCGCCCTCACTGGCAGCACCACCGAAGGCCTGGCGATGATCTATGGCGGCGTCCATGTGCGACCCGACCAGGAAATCCTCACCACCGCCCACGAACATTACGCCACCCACACCATCCTCGACCTGCGCAAGCAACGGGACGGAACACGGGTGCGCAAGATCAAGCTGTTCGAGAACGCCCACGGCGCCAGCGAGGCGGAAATCCTCTCGGCCATCGACCGCAACATCCGCCCCGAGACCCGCGTGCTCGGCATGACCTGGGTGCATTCGGGCAGCGGAGTGAAGTTGCCCATCGGCAAGATCGGCGCCCTGGTGGACAAGCACAACCAGGGCCGCAGCGATGAACAACGCATCGTCTATGTGGTGGATGGCGTGCACGGTTTCGGCGTGGAGGATTTGAGTTTCCCGGAGATGAATTGCGATTTCTTCATCGCCGGCACCCACAAATGGATGTTCGGCCCACGGGGCACCGGCGTGGTGTGCAGCCGCAGCGAAGAGGTCAAGTACGTCACACCGATCATTCCGACCTTCTCCGAAGCCACGACGTTTTCCACCACCATGACCCCGGGCGGTTACCACGCCTTCGAGCATCGCTGGGCGGCGGACGAAGCGTTCAAGCTGCACCTGCAACTGGGCAAGGCCGAAGTCCAGGCGCGTATTCATGCGCTCAACAGTTACCTGAAAAAACACCTGCTCGCGCTGCCGCAGATCGAGCTGGTGACGCCGCTGAGCCCCGAGCTGTCGGCCGGCTTCACTTTCTTCCGGGTCAAGGATCGCAAGAGCGATGAGATCGCCGCCTACCTGATGCACAACCGCGTGGTCGCCGATGCCGTGCACCGCGATGCCGGGCCGGTGGTCCGCACCGCGCTGGGGCTGCTCAACACTGAAGCCGAGATCGATCGCTTCACGGCGCTGTTGGGCAAAACACTCTGATGACTGATCGAGAGCAATTGATGAACCGATTTTTATTGAAGACGCTTCCGGCATTGGCCCTCACCGCACTGTTGCCCTCCAGCGCCCAGGCCTCGCAGCCGGGCCAGGTGTTCCGCGACTGCAAGGACTGCCCGGAAATGGTCGTGCTGCCCACCGGCACCTTCCAGATGGGCACCCCGGAAAACGAGGTCGGCCGCGAGCCCGACGAGGGTCCGATGCACCCGGTGACGTTTGCCAAGCCGTTGGCGATCAGTCGCTTCCAAGTGCTCAAGGGTGAATGGTTCGCCTACCTGCGCGATACCGGCTACGTGATGCCCGATGGCGACAAGCGCCCCGGACGCGCGTGCCAGGCCGGGGTTCCGGACTATCAGGGCAGCGACCCGCGCAAGCAGTACACCGACCGGCACCCGGCGGTGTGCATGAATTTCGAAGAGGCCAACGCCTACGTGGCGTGGCTGTCGAAAAAGACCGGCAAGCCGTACCGATTGGTCAGCGAATCCCTGCGTGAGTACGCCGCGCGTGGCGGCAGTAGCGGCCCGTTCCCCTTCCCGTTCGACGAGGGCAAGGACTACAGCATCGCCCGACATGCCAACACCTACGGCGCCGCCGATGGCTACAACTTCACCGCCCCGGCCGGCAGCTTCGCACCCAACGCCTTTGGTGTGTATGACATGCACGGCAACATCTATGAATGGACGGCCGATTGTTTCAACGAAAACTACACCTATGCGCCAAGCGACGGCAGCGCCGCGCTGACGGGCAACTGCAAGGTGCGACGCATCCGTGGCAACGATTGGGGCGAAGCGCCGGTGTTTTCCCGTTCGGGCAATCGCAATGCGGTGTTTTCCGATGCCCGTGGTGACTGGCTGGGGTTTCGGGTTGCTCGGGATATGTAGTTCAACCTGCCGGACACGCTTTTGTGGCGAGGGAGCTTGCTCCCGCTGGGCCGCGCAGCGGCCCCAAGATTTTGCGGTCGCTGCGCAACCGAGCGGGAGCAAGCTCCCTCGCCACAATAATGTGTGTCAGGAGGCCCTGGTTAAATCCCCTTCCCCTCCAATCGTTCCATAGGTGGGCGCGCCCCAACCGGCGTGCCGCTGTCCTCCAGCCCATGCGGTGAAAGCCCGCGATGGCCTTCGACCTTTTCATCTAGCAGGGAAACCTCCATGAGCCAACCAAAACGCGGGGTGATCACCGAGCTGTTCATCCTGCTCAAACCCTTCCGGCTGATTGTCGCAGGCTCCATCCTCCTGGGCATGCTCGGCGGGCTGAGCATCACCGCCCTGCTGGCAACCATCAACGACGCGCTGAACGCCGATGCCGGGCCGACGCCCCAGGTGCTGGCTACCTTTGCCGGCCTGTGCATGGCGGCGCTGCTGACCTCGATCCTGTCGGACATCGGCACCAACCACGTCGGCCAGAACATCATCGCCAGCCTGCGCAAATCCCTCGGCCAGAAAGTCTTGCTGGCGCCCATCGAGCAGATAGAGCGTTTCCGCAGCCATCGGCTCATCCCGATCCTGACCCACGACGTCAACACGGTCAGCAGCTTCGCGTTTTCCTTCGCGCCACTGGCGATTGCCTTTACCGTCACCCTCGGTTGCCTGGGCTACCTGGCCTACCTGTCGTTGCCGATGTTTGCGCTGCTGCTGGTGGCGCTGGTGATCGGCACGGTTATCCAGTACGTGGCGCGCGCCCGGGGCATTCGTGGTTTCGAAGCAGCCCGCGAAGCCGAAGACGCCCTGCAGCAGCACTACAACGCAATCGCTGCGGGCGCCAAGGAACTGCGCATCCACCGCCCGCGCCGCCAGCGCATGTTCAGCCAGCGCATCGAAGCCACCGCCGAGCAGATCTGCGACACCAACATCCGTGCGGTCAACACTTTCGTGGTCGCCAAGACCTTCGGCTCGATGCTGTTCTTCGTGGTCATCGGCCTGGTCCTGGCCCTGCAATCGCTGTGGCTGGGCACCGACAAAGCGGTACTCAGCGGTTTCGTGCTGGTGTTGTTGTACATGAAGGGGCCGCTGGAATACCTGGTCATGACGTTGCCGGTGATCAGCCGCGCCAACATCGCCTTCAAGCGCATTGCCGAACTGGCCGAGCAGTTTTCCTCGCCGGAGCCGCACCTGCTGCTCAACGACAAGAGCGTGCCCAAGCCGACGATCCAGCAGCTTGAATTGCGTGACGTGCATTATGCCTTCCCGGCGGTCGCCGGCAGCCAGGCCTTTGCCCTCGGACCGGTCAACCTGTCCATCGCCCAAGGCGACATCGTGTTCATCGTTGGCGAGAACGGCGGCGGCAAGACCACGCTGATCAAATTGCTGCTGGGCCTCTATGCGCCCCAGGGAGGCGAAATCCTCCTGGACGGCAAGCCGGTATCGGCGGCGGGACGTGACGATTATCGCCAGCTGTTCACCACGATCTTTGCCGACTACTACCTGTTCGATGAACTGGTGCAGGGCGACCAGCAGGTACCCGGGGACGCCAACCGCTACCTCGATCGCCTGGAGATCGGCCATAAGGTCTGCATTCGCGACGGTGCGTTCAGCACCACCGATCTCTCCACCGGCCAGCGCAAACGCTTGGCGCTGCTTAACGCCTGGCTGGAAGAACGCCCGGTGCTGGTCTTCGACGAATGGGCCGCCGACCAGGACCCGGTGTTCCGGCGGGTGTTCTACACCGAGCTGCTGCCGGAGCTGAAGGCCCTGGGCAAAACCATCATCGTGATTTCCCACGACGACCGTTACTTCGACATCGCCGATCAACTGGTGCGGATGCAGGCCGGCCGGGTGGTCAGTGAAAAGGCCCCGGCAGCCTTCGCCTGAACCTGCCCGACGCCAATGCCGTTTACCGCGAGAACACCATGAACGAACTGCTAGATGATGATCTGCTGGCGCTGCTGCTCGATGAGGTCGCCGACGACAGGCACGCCCTGGCCAGCCGCGGCAGGCTGGACCGCGCGCCCCTGTCTTTCGCCCAGCAACGCCTGTGGCTGGAACAACAGCGAGATGCGACCCGCTCGGCCTACAACCTGCCCCGGGCCTTGCGCCTGACCGGCGAACTGAATGCCGATGCCTTGGAAGACGCGCTGAATCGGGTGATCGACCGACACGACATCCTGCGCACCGCGTTCATCGAAATCGACGGTGCCGCCACCCAGGTGGTCGAGCGCAGCGCCTGCCTGACCCTGCATCGCGAAGACCTCACCGAGCTCGATCAGCCGGCGCTCTCGCAGCACATCGAGCAACACGCCCGGCAACCGTTCGATCTCACCCAGGCGCCACTGATGCGGGCGACCTTGCTCCGATTGAGCCATACCGAACATGTGCTGCTGCTGAACATGCATCACATCGTTTCCGATGCCTGGTCCAACACGATCCTGATGCACGACATGACCCAGGCGTATGGCCGGGCACTGCTGGGTGATCGGTCTGCGTTGCCACCGTTGCCGATGCAATACGCCGACTACGCGACCCACCAACGCGGCGACTATCTGCACAGCGCTGCCTGCCGACGCAGTGGCGAATACTGGAGCCAGTACCTGGGCCGTGACTTGCCCGCGCTGGAATTGCCCCAGGATTTCCCGCGCAGCGCGACCCAGCAACACCGGGCCGGTCGCGTACACGTATCGCTGGGTCCGTCGTTGGCGCAATCGCTGGAGGTTTTTTGCCAACGCCAGGGGCTGACGCCCTTCGTGGTGGCGCTGGGCGCCTGGCAATTGCTGCTGTCCCGCTACAGCCGCCAGGACGATTTCACCGTCGGCGTCCCCAACGCCAACCGCAACAGCCATGAAAGCCAGGATCTGGTGGGTTTTTTCGTCAGCAGCCAGGTGTATCGGGCGCGGATCGACTCGACCCGCAGCGCGTTGGATTTCTTACGGGCACTTCGCGGGCAATCCCTCGCTGCGCTGGAGCATGCCGATTACCCGCTGGAATTGATCCTCGATCAATTGGGCGCCAACCCGCTGTTCCAGGTCTTGTTCAACTGGCGCACCGGGTCACAGGCGGCGTCGCTGCCAAGCCCGGATCTGTTGACGTTGGAATTCCTCGACACCGGTGAAGGCCAGGCCAAATTCGATGTGTCGCTGGACGTCGACTATTCACAGCAGCAGATAGTCGCGACGTTCGAGTACAGCCGTGACCTGTACTGCACGACCACCGTCGAGCGCATGGCCGAGCATTGGCAGAACCTGTTGCGAGGCCTGATCGAGGCGCCCGACTGCCCTGTGGGCGAACTGCAATTGTTGAGCGCCGATGAACGCCGGCTGGTCCTGAACGACTGGAACCGCCAACCCACCCGACTGCACAGCGAAAACTGCCTGCACCGGATAATCGAAACCCATGCCGCCCACACAGGTGAGGCGATCGCCCTGACGTTCGACGGGCAGCACATGAGCTATGCCGACCTCAACCGCCACGCCAACCGACTGGCCCATCGGCTGATCGAGCAAGGCGTTGGCCCCGACGTGCTGGTGGGCATCGCCGTCGAGCGCACGCCGCAGATGATCATCGGCCTGCTGGCGATTCTCAAGGCCGGTGGTGCCTACGTACCGCTGGACCCGACCTATCCGGCCGACCGCCTGGCCTACATGATCCAGGACAGCGGCGTCCGGCAGATCCTGACCCAGGCCCACCTGCTTGAGTCATTGGCGTTGCCGGCTGGCATCGACTGCCTGCTGCTGGATTCGAACGAGGCCGATAGCGCCTGGCCTGAGCACAATCCCAACGTGTCCATGGATCCGGACAACTTGGCTTACGTGATCTACACCTCTGGTTCAACCGGCAAACCCAAGGGCGCCCTGCTCGCGCACCACAACGTCAGCCGGCTGTTCCGAGCCACCGAACAGTGGTTCGGTTTCGACCGGCAGGACGTGTGGTGCCTGTTTCACTCCTACGCCTTCGACTTTTCCGTGTGGGAGATCTTCGGCGCGCTGCTGCACGGTGCTCGGTTGGTCATCGTGCCCCACGCCGTGAGCCGTTCGCCCGACGATTTCTACGCCCTGCTGTGCCAGGAGAAGGTCACGGTGCTCAACCAGACGCCGTCGGCGTTCAAGTCATTGCTACGTGTTGCCTGCGAGCCTCGGCAGCCCCTCGTCCATCAATTGCGCCAGATCATTTTTGGCGGCGAAGCGATCGATGTGCAAAGCCTGCGCCCTTGGTTCGAACGTTTCGGGGACCAGGCGCCGCAGTTGGTCAACATGTATGGCATCACCGAAACCACCGTTCATGTCACCTGGCGGCCACTGTCGATGGCGGACTTGCACGGCGAGGCCGCCAGCCCCATCGGCGAGCCCATCGTCGACCTGTCCTGGTATCTGCTCGATGCGCACCTGAACCCGGTGCCCAAGGGTTGCGTCGGTGAGCTGTATATCGGCCGAGCCGGCCTGGCCCGTGGTTATTACCAGCGCGCCGATCTCACCGCCAGCCGTTTCATTCCCGACCCGTTCGACCCGCTGCCGGGTGGACGCCTGTACCGCACCGGGGACCTGGCGCGCTACCTCAGCGACGGCAGCATCGAGTATATCGGGCGCCTGGATCATCAGGTCAAGATTCGCGGCTTCCGCATTGAACTGGGCGAGATCCAGGCGCGCCTGCAAATGCTGCCGGGCGTGGGTGATGGTGTGGTGCTGACCCACGACGGGCCAGGTGGCCTGCAATTGATCGCCTACGTCATCCCGACGCAACCCGCCGTTGCCGAACTGCGCGAAAACCTGCTGGCCGCGCTCAAGGCGCAATTGCCGGACTACATGGTGCCCAGCCATCTGCTGTTCATCGATCACCTGCCGCTCAATGCCAACGGCAAGCTCGACCGCAAGGCCTTGCCCGAACCCGATGCCGCGCTCCGGCATACGAATTACGTGCCCCCCCGCACGCCGTTGGAGGAGGCCTTGGCGCAACTCTGGCAGCAGTCCCTCAAGGTCGAACGCGTGGGTATCAGCGACAGCTTCTTTGAACTGGGCGGGCATTCGATCCTGGCGATCGAGCTGATCGCCAGGCTCAAGGCAAACCTGAATATCACCGTGCGTCTGCAAGAACTGCTGGCCAACCCGAGCATCGCCGAGCTGGCGCTGTTCATCTCGCAGAAACACCGTGAGCAGACGCAGTGCCTCGTCGCCCTGAACAACGCCCCCGCGAGCGCACCGCAGCTGTTTTGCCTGCACCCCAGCGGTGGCATCGTGTTTTGCTATCAACCGCTGGCGCGCAAACTGCAAAACCGGGCACGCACTGTCGGCGTCATGCACCGCGGCTTCAGCGAACCCCATGCAGGCCCCGAGGCCTGGCGCGAGATGATCGCCGACTACAGCAAGGAAATCGTCGCCGCCCAACCGCAAGGTCCCTATTACTTGATGGGCTGGTCCTTGGGCGGGACGATCGCGCTCGACATCGCGGCGGTGCTGGAAAGCCAGGGGCACACCGTTGGTTTTCTGGGGTTGGTGGACAGCACCATTCCGGAACACTTGTATCCCTCAGGCTTGCCGCGTCATCGGCATTTGGCGGGTGACGGAAAAGACGATGCCGCCTCCCAGGATCTGCTTGAAGCGATTGAATACTTCGACCTGCTGTTCCCTTCGCTGACGGAGCGCACGGCGGCTTATCGACAGGAGCGACCGGACAGTCCGGTCAAGGCCTTCCATGAGTGGGCGGCCGGCCAGATCGAGCCTGGGCGAGGCGACCTGTTGTCGATCGTGCAGAGCGTCAAGGAAGAGGTCATGAACGCCCAGGCGTTCTCGGTGCATGATCGGTTGCTGGAGGCGTTTGAGGGGTTCAGCTTCAAGCCGATTCGGGTACGGCCCAGTTGCTGGTGGACACGGGCGGAGAAAACCGCCGAGGAATTGGCATTCTGCGAAGCCCTGCTGATGGAACACAGCCTGAGGGGTGAGCTGCAATGCTCGGTGCATTCGCCGTTGCGCCATAGAAGCATGATCTTTGATGAGGCGTTGCTCGACTCGCTGGTCGAGGCTTTTCTGGCCAATACGGTAGAAGGGAAATAGCCCCTCTGGTCCTATAGAACCTGTGGGAGCGACCCTGCTCGCGAAGAAGCTAGCACACTCAATATCTTCATTGACTGTGACACTGCCTTTCGCGAGCAGGCTCCCTCAGGAGATCCGGATGTCTACAGGCTTCGCGCCTTACAACTGCGCCGCGAGCCGCGAACCCTGGTCGATGGCACGCTTGGCGTCCAGTTCCGCCGCCACATCGGCACCGCCGATGAGATGGACAGTCTGCCCAGCCGCTTCCAGGCCTTCCTGCAATTCGCGCAGCGGATCCTGCCCGGCGCAGATGACGATGTTGTCCACCGGTAGCACTTGCGGCTCGCCCGTCTCGCCAATGCGAATGTGCAGGCCCTCATCGTCGATCTTCAGGTATTCGACGCTGTTGAGCATCTGCACCTGCTTGTTCTTCAAGCCGGTGCGATGAATCCAGCCGGTGGTCTTGCCCAGGCCATCGCCGACCTTGGACTTCTTGCGCTGCAACAGGAACACTTGGCGCGCCGGAGCATGGGGCTCTGCCTTGATCCCGGCGACACCGCCACGCGCCTGGAGGTGGGTGTCGATCCCCCATTCCTTCCAGAACGCCTCGCGGTCCTGACTGGTCGCAACGCCTTGATGGACCAGGAATTCCGACACGTCAAAGCCAATCCCGCCGGCACCAATCACCGCGACACTGCGGCCAACCGGCTTGCGTTCGAGGATCACGTCCAGGTAGCTCAGCACCTTGGGATGTTCCACACCCGGGATCGCCGGTACACGCGGCGCGATGCCGGTGGCCAGGATGATTTCGTCGTAACCGCCCGCCACCAACTGCGCCACATCGACGCGGGAATCGAGGCACAGCTCGACGTGGGTGGTCTGCAACTTGCGCTTGAAGTAGCGCAGGGTTTCAAAGAACTCTTCCTTGCCCGGCACACGCTTGGCGACATTGAACTGACCGCCTATTTCGCTGGCGGCATCGAACAATGTCACCTGATGCCCCCGCTCGGCCGCCACGGTAGCCGCGGACAACCCGGCAGGACCGGCGCCGACCACGGCGATTTTCTTCACCTGGGTGACCGGCAGGTAATTGAGCTCAGTCTCATGGCACGCCCGCGGATTCACCAGGCAACTGGTGAGCTTGCCGCCAAACGTATGGTCCAGGCAGGCCTGGTTGCAGCCGATGCAGGTATTGATCTCGTCCGCCCGGCCTTCGGCGGCCTTGTTGACGAATTCCGGGTCCGCGAGGAAGGGCCGCGCCATGGACACCATGTCGGCATCGCCTTCCGCCAGGATCCGCTCAGCCACGTCAGGCGTGTTGATACGGTTGGTGGTAATCAGCGGAATGCCCACCGAGCCACGCAGCTTGGCGGTGACTTTACTGAACGCTGCCCGCGGCACCTTGGTGGCGATGGTGGGAATCCGCGCCTCGTGCCAACCGATACCGGTGTTGATGATCGTCGCACCGGCCTGTTCGATGGCCTGGGCCAATTGAACGATCTCATCCCAAGTGCTGCCGCCTTCCACGAGGTCGAGCATCGACAGGCGGAAGATGATGATGAAATTGGGGCCGACCGCCTCGCGTACGCGGCGCACGATTTCCACCGGCAGGCGCATGCGGTTTTCATAGCTGCCGCCCCAGCGGTCGGTCCGGTGGTTGGTGTGGGCCGCCAGGAACTGGTTAATGAAATAGCCTTCCGAGCCCATGATCTCGACACCGTCGTACTCGGCCTTCTGGGCCAGCACCGAACAGGTGACGAAATCGCTGATCTGTTTCTCGATCCCCTCTTCGTCCAGTTCCTTGGGCTTGAACGGGTTGATCGGCGCCTGGATCGCGCTCGGTGCCACCTGCTTGGGGCTATAGGCATAGCGGCCGGCGTGAAGAATCTGCATGCAGATCTTGCCACCGGCTTCATGCACCGCCCGGGTGACGATCTGGTGCTTGAGGGCTTCTTCCTCGGTGGTCAGCTTGGCCGCGCCGGAATAAACGCCACCTTCATCGTTAGGCCCGATCCCGCCGGTCACCATCAGGCCCACGCCGCCCCGGGCGCGCTCGGCGAAATATGCCGCCATGCGCTCGAAGCCACCCGGCTTCTCCTCGAGACCGGTGTGCATCGACCCCATCAGGGTTCGGTTGCGCAACGTGGTAAAGCCGAGGTCCAGCGGGGCCAGCAAATGCGGGTAATGAGGGGCGGTCATCGGTAACTCCACTTCGGGCGATCACGGGAAATGCGGAAGCTCTTCGGCCTCCATCGTCTTGCTCGACAGCGTAAGAGCCGGGGTGCAGGCGCTCAATGACCGTAACTGACAAGTTAATGATCCAAATGCGCAGCGACGTCCGGCGACGGTCGTGACTTGCGGCAAAGAGCGCGAGTCCTATGGAAGCTGGCAGGTGCTCTACCCAACAATAACGCCAACCACACGGTCGCCTCGCATGCATCCCCAACGAAAAGAGCTGCACAACGAATTGCACGCCCGCCCGTCACTGTATTTCGACGAACCGGCCCACGTCTTTCACTTGGCCTTGCTGGGTGACAACGTCCGATGCGAAAAGCTGCTCGGGCAGTTGTGCCCCGACACGGTGGCGAGCGAGGCCGCACAGGGCATCACCCGGCTGGACGGGCATCCTCTGAAGTGGGAGCGCCACACCGAATTCTTCACCCTGACCCTGGTCGTTGCGGCGGGCAGCCATGCGCTGCAGTGGGCCGCCTTGCCCGAGTGCCTGGCGCGGGGCATCGAAGAACACCGCGAGCACATCATCAACGCCGTTCAGGTGCTGGTGCGCGGCGAAGCAGGACTCGATCTGGCCAGCTACGGCTTCAAGGACCCGTGCGGCTCCAGCGTCGGCGGCGGCGATGCCGTGGTCTGGAGCGACTTTCGACTGACCGAGGACGGTACCAATCGCTTGCTGTTCATCAATCGAAAACTCAACGCCTACCGCCAGGGACGGATGATCCGGCGGCTGTTGGAAATCGAAACCTATCGCATGATGGCGTCGTTGTCGCTGAGCACCGCCAAGGCACTGGACCCGCAACTGAATGAGTTCGATCGCACCCTCGTGGCGCTTTCCGAGCGCAATGCAAACGCCAGCGGGGTGCATGCCAAGGCCTTGCTGGAAGATATCACCCAACTGTCCCGCCAGGTCGTCAGCAGTACGGTCAAGAATCGCCACCGATTCAGCGCTACCCGAGCCTATGCGCAACTGGTCTTCGAACGCCTGGGCGAGTTGCGGGAAAGCCACCTGGGTGACTGTCAGCGATTGGGCGTGTTCATCGAGCGGCGCTTCAAACCGACGGTGCGGTATTGCGCCGCCACCGAACAGCGTCTTGAACAGCTGGCCATGAGCGTTGCCAACCTGGGCGACCTGCTGCAAGCCCGTGTACAGGTCGAGATGGAGGACCAGAACGCGGAAATCCTGCGCAGCCTCAACGCCCGCGCTGACGCACAAATCAAGATTCAACGTGCCGTGGAAGGTTTATCCATCATCGCCATCACCTACTACCTGATCAACTTGTTCAAACTGGTCTATAGCGGGCTGCATACGCTGGGGGCGAATCTGTCTGCCCGTGACGCGCTACTGGGCATGGCGCCGCCGGTATTGTTGATCATGCTGCTGATCATGCTTCGCATCAGGAAGGCCAAGAGTCACTAGGGCGATGTCCGGTGGACACCCTTTCGCTAATCCATTGTTTTCCGTACCCTGCCAAGTGACTCTTGATGAAAAATCACGATCCTGTACGCGGCGACCGACTGTTCTCATGCGCAAATTTCTGTACCTGCTGTTCTCCCTGGCGTTGTTGGCCGTCCTGATCACCTACGCCTCGTGGACAGCAGACCGCCCGATGGGCCACTACCTGTCGGATCTGCGGATCAACCTGGCGGTCGACCAAGGCACCCCCGCCGATCGAGGCAACCTGCTGGGTATCCAGCCTGAATTATTCCCCACCGACTACCAGAGCCCCGAACGCCTGCATCGAAAGCTCGCGGCCTACCTGCAAACCGCTCGCGACCAAGGCTTTCTCAACGACAAGACCATCGTGGTCCTGCCCGAGCACATCGGCACCTGGTTGATGGTCAGCGGTGAAAAAGACGAGGTGTACCAGGCACCGACCCTCAAACAAGCCATGCATTGGCTGGCGCTCAGCAACCCGTTGGCGTTCCTTCGCGCGTTGGCCGCCGCCCAGGGCGACAACCGCCTGGACGATGCGTACCTGCGCATGAAGGCAGGCGCCATGGCCCGCGACTATCAAATCCTGTTCGGCGGGCTCGCCAGGGAATTCAACGTAACGCTGGTGGCCGGTTCCATCGTCCTGCCCGAGCCCAGCGTCAATGAAGGCGAACTGACCGTCGGGCGCGGCGCCCTGTACAACAGCAGCCTGGTGTTCGGCCGCGACGGCCGCCCCATCGGCCAGCCCCAGCGTCAACGCTATCCGGCCTTTGACCAGCAGGACGTGCTGCAGGCCGAACAGCCAGACGCCACGCATGTCATAGAAACCCCCGCTGGACGCCTGGGCGTGCTGATCGGTACCGACAGTTGGTACCCGCTGCACTATCGGCAACTCAACGAACAAGGCGCGCAATTGATCGCCGTACCGGCCTTCGTCATCGGTCGCGATGCCTGGAACAAACCCTGGAACGGCTATAAAGGCCTGACCACCCCGAGCGAAGTGAGCCTCAAGCCCGGTGAAGTGAACGAAGGCCAGGCCTGGCGACGCCTGACATTGACCAGCCGATTGCCGGTCAGCCAGGCGCGTGGCGGCGTCAGCGTGTTCTTGCGCGGGCAATTCTGGGACAGCGGCAGCGCCGGCCAGAGTTTCATCAGCCACGACGGCCAGCAATTCGCCGACGGCGAAGCCCGTGGCGCACGCCTGCTCAACCTGTGGCTGTGAACATGAAGCCGCAACCGATGCGCCTGGGCGACCTGTCCGTAGGTTTCGTCCACAGCCTCGCTGATGCAGTGGCCAGCCATGGGCAGGATCCTCTGCCACTGCTTGAACAGTATGGCCTCGATGCGGCGCGCCTGGCCGAACCCGGGGCTCGCCTGTCGATTCCGCGCTACATGCGCCTGGGTCATGCCGCGATCCAACTGACCCGGGATCCGGCCCTGGGCCTGCGCATGGGCCAGCTCAGCCGCTTGAGCCAGGCAGGGCTGGCCGGCGTCACCGCGGCGCAAGCGCCTACCGTGCGCGAAGCCGCACGCTGCATGATCCGCTTCGAACCCCTGTACGGTTCCAACTACCGTGGGCAATCGAGTTTCCACGAGGACGCCAGAGGTGCGTGGCTGCGGTTCTATTCCATCAGTCCGTATAACGCCTATAACCGCTTTGTCGTGGATTCGATCATCGCCGGCTGGCTCCAACAGCTGTCCAGCATAAGCGACGTCCCGCTGCGGGCTGAACGTATCGAAATCGAATTCCAGGAGCCGCAGTACCTGGAGGCCTATCGTGTTTTAGGCGAGTGCCCGATCCAGTTCGGCGCCGAACAGAACCAGCTGCGCCTGGGCCTGGACAGTCTTGCCCAGCGCAACCGCCAGCATTGCCCAAGCACCTGGCACCATCTGGTCCAATTATGTGAGCGGGAATTGGAGCAACTGACACGAACCCGCAGCTTGCGTGAGCGCATCATCCAATTGCTGGGACCTTTGCTCAATGGCGGACGGGAGCCGGATCTCGAAGAAGTGGCCATGCGCCTGAAGTTGCCGACCTGGACGTTGCGTCGCAAGCTGGCTGAAGAAGGTACGCAATACAGGGCCATTCTCAACGACACCCGCCGAGACCTGGCCATGACGTACATTCGCGACACGGAACTGGCCTTCGGCGAAATCGCCTACCTGCTCGGGTTTGCCTCAGCCGAGGCGTTCCAGCGTGCTTTCAAGCGCTGGAACAACCAGACGCCGGGAGAGTTTCGTCGCAGTCGCAAGGGCGCTTGAGCGTCGCTCTTTGACGCATACCGCGGCAGCTACCTGGCCTACCTACAGCTCCGTCGCGTCTTCGGCGGGCTCCAACGGATCCAGCTCATACGCCTGATATTCCAGCAGCTCTTCCTGATAGTCATCCATTGCGTGTCCTTCCCAATTCGTTGAACCAGTGCCTGAAGGCCTGGAGTCAGCATAAGGCTGCTTTATGAACAAAACATGAAGCCGAGGCCTCATGAATTAAACGTAGCACAGCATCGGGAATTTAAAGCCGGCAGATGTAGCAAGGGATTACCTCCCTCCCTACATCGACTCAGGACGCAGGAAGCGGCTGGATGGGCTCGGTCGGCGCCGGCAGGGAACTGGCCGGTGGCGGCGTAATGGTTTCCGTCGACGAAGGTGCAGAGGACTCGGGCTCGCTGGGGGCAATCGGCGCGGGTTCGACCGGTGGTGCGACCGGCTCCGACACAGCGGGGGCGGGTTCGACCGGCGTCGCAGGTGCAGGGGCTGGCGTCGGTTCGGGTGCCTGCAGCGCCGCCGGCTGAGGGGCTGAAGGGGGAGCCAATGCAGCCGGTTCGGCCTTGGGCTCGGGAACGCCTAGCTCGGTTTTCGGTTTGTCGCCGGTCTCGACGGCTTTTTTTGCTTCCGGAGGCAGAAAGAGTTCCACCAACGTAAAGAAACGCTCGTAGAACTTGGCTGCCGACACGGTTTCGCTGGCCACCTTGACCATCGAATCATCCGAAGAGCCAATCGGCATCGACACAGACCCCAATACCCCCACGCCCAGGCTGGCGGAGTTATTGATTTTCTTCAGGGCATAACGGTCCTGCAGGGCATTGGCGAATATGGTCGCGCGATGTCCGGGGCCGCCGTCCTCGGCGCAGACCAGATTGAAACTGATCTCCATGTGGGTGTCACCGGTCTGCTGGAAACTCTTGTGACCGCTGACCAGCTTCGGATCGCTGCTGGTGATGATGTATCCCTGGCTGAGCAATGCCCGACGGCCCGCCTCACAGGTCGCCACATCAGTCACCGGATAAGTGCGCGAGAACGTGCCCGAATCATCAAAATTCTCGTGCTCGTAGATGGCCGTCTTCTTGGAGGAACAACCGGTTGCGACGGCCAGCAGCAATGCCAGCCCAACGGTGCGCATGTGAAGTGATCTGAACATTGAACATCCTGGGGAAAACATTCCGGCGCGTATTGTGCAACAGAACGCTGCCGGGCAGCTTGGCTAATCATGTCTCAAAGGGCTTACAAGTCTACGGGTGCTTCTCGACAGGAAAAAGACAAAACTCGACGAATCGACGAAACATCCCTATCCGTAGCAATACACAGATACAAAAAGACCCCGACCTTTCGGCCGGGGTCCTGACAAGCAAAACCTTCAGACCATCAGAAACGCTTGATGTCTGCCTGGCTTTCCAACTGCTTGCGATAAGCCGCGAAGTCCTGCTGGCCGACACGGGACGCCAGGTAGCGGCGATACTCGGTTTTTTCTGCCTCGGTCGGTGCCGCCGCTTCGTTTACGCCATTCAAGCGCAACACCGTCACGCTGCCGTCAGCCAAGGTCACGCTGGCAAACGTCGGCTTGTCCTTCGACTCAGGCTTGGGCATGCGGAACAACGCCTGCAACACGGCAGGGTCAACACCCTCCTGGCCACGGGTAGCCGCTTCGACGGCTTTCCAGCCTTGGCCATTGACGGGCTTGTCCAACGCAGCCTTGCCATCACGCAGGCTGGCGATCAGCTCGTCTGCACGAGTCTTGGCTGCCGCGCTGGCGTGCTCCTTGGCCAACTGGGCGCGGATAGGACCGGCCACGCTTTCCAGCGGCATTTGCTCAGGCTTGCGGTGCTCCTTGGCACGCAGCACCACGACCGTTTCCGGGTCCAGTTCGATGGCGGTGCTGTTGGCGCCCTCCTCCAGGACTTCCGGGCTGAACGCAGCAGTGACTACGGCGCGGTTGGCCGCAATCCCTTCACCGCCTTCACGACCGAACGGCGCCGACGTATGCACGGTCAGCTTCAGGTCCTGGGCCGGTTGGGCGAGGTCCGAAGCTTCAAACGACGCATCTTCCAATTGCTTGGTCGCTTCAACGAAGCGTTGCTCCACCTGCTGGGCCTTCAGTTCGCGGGTGAGCTTGTCCTTCAGGCTCGCGAAGGTCGGAACCTCAGGTGCTTCCACGCCCAGCAGCTTGATCAGGTGCAAGCCGAAATCGGTTCGCACCGGCGCCGATACCTGATCCTTGTTCAAGGCGTACAGTGCCTTTTCAAACTCGGGATCATAGACACCTGGCCCGGCATAACCCAGGTCACCGCCATTGTTTGCCGAACCCGGGTCCTGGGAGTATTCCTTCGCCAACGCCTCGAACGATTCGCCTTTGGCCAGGCGAGCCTGGATTTCCTCGATCTTCGCCTTGGCCTGGGCTTCGGTGACCTTGTCGTTCACTTCGATCAGGATATGCGCAGCCCGCCGTTGTTCAGACAGATTGGCGATCTCTTTCTGATACGCCGCTTGCAAATCTTCGTCGTTGACGCTGACTTGGTCGAAGAAAGACGCTTTCTTCAATTCAAGGTAATCGATGACAACCTGATCAGGCGTCATGAATTCCTTGGCATGCTGGTCGTAGTAAGCCTTGACCTCGTCGTCGGTCAACTTCACCGCCGATGGATCTGCCTTGACGGTCAGGGTGGCGAAGTCACGCGTCTGCTTTTCCAGTCGGGCGAACGCCAACACCTGGGCATCGGTGACGAAGCCGCTGCCGGCCAGGCCGGCGCGCAATTGGCCGATCAGCATTTCCTGGGCCAACATCTGGCGGAATTGCAAGCGACCATAACCCAACTGGCGAATCACTTGATCGAAACGCTCGGGGCTGAACTTGCCGTCGACCTGAAACTCAGGCGTTTGCAGGATCACTTGGTCCAGCGCGGCTTCGGAGAACGCGAATTTCGCGTCATGGGCACCTTGCAACAGCAATTTGCGCTCGATCAGGCCCTTGAGCGCCGAGTCGCGCAGCATTTTTTCGTCCAACAACGAAGCGTCGAAATCCTTGCCCAACTGTTGCATGAGCTGGCGGCGTTGCATGTCGACCGCCTGGCTCAGCTCGTTCTGGCTGATGTTTTCGCCGTTGACCTTGGCCGCTTCGTTACTGTTGGTGGTGGCTTTGAAAATGGCATCGAAACCGGTCAACGCCATCAATGCGACGATGACCCCGATGATGGTCTTGGCAATCCAGCCTTGTGAATTGTCCCTGATATTCTGCAGCATGCGTCCCCCAGAAACGGTTGAACTTCAAATTTAGGCAACCGTGGAGCGTGGGTAGAATCCGGATAGAAGAAAGGCGCATCCGAGGATGCGCCTTCTCGTAACTGGCGGAGCGGACCGGGCTCGAACCCGCGAGCCCTGGCGTGACAGCCCGGATGTTACCGGACGCATTACCGCTCCGCTGCCAAGCCAGGCATGACCCCGACCCGGATAAACTCAATGAAACCTTAGTTAACGGCTTCTTTCAGCGCTTTACCAGCTTTGAAGCCTGGCTTTTTGGCAGCAGCGATCTGCAGCGTCTTGCCGGTCTGCGGGTTGCGACCAACACGAGCTGGACGATCGGTAACGGAGAACGTACCGAAACCAACCAGAACAACAGAGTCGCCAGCCTTGAGAGCGCCAGTGACGGATTCGATTACAGCGTCCAGCGCACGGCCAGCAGCAGCTTTCGGGATATCAGCGGATGCAGCGATAGCATCAATCAGTTCCGACTTGTTCACTCTAAGTCCCCTTATATCTATTTTGAGATGATTCTAAGTTTTTTTGGTGAAAGCAAAAACGAGTGCTGAATGGCCTGCAGACACTTAAGAGCCGCTTTATAACAAGGGCTCTAAAAAACTGTCAAGGAAGCCCCCCAGGCAAATGCGTATTAATGCGTGCTAATTCTTTCCTTAGAGTCAGACTCTCGCTTTTCTTCCTTCGCGACAATCTCCGGAGCCACATCCGGCAAGGGCTCCGGCGCGTATTGCAGCGCAATTTGCAGGACCTCGTCAATCCATTTAACCGGTTTGATCTGAAGATCCTGCTTGATGTTGTCAGGAATTTCCTTCAGATCACGAACATTCTCTTCAGGAATGATCACGATCTTGATGCCACCACGGTGAGCCGCCAGCAGTTTTTCCTTCAGGCCGCCAATCGCCAGCACCTGGCCACGCAGGGTGATTTCCCCGGTCATGGCCACATCGGCCCGCACCGGAATGCCGGTCAGCGCCGATACCAATGCCGTGCACATGCCTACGCCAGCACTCGGACCGTCCTTGGGCGTCGCACCTTCAGGCATGTGGATATGGGTGTCGCGCTTTTCATGGAAATCCAGCGGAATGCCCAGGCTACGAGCACGGCTGCGAACAACCGTCAGCGCCGCAGTGATCGATTCGACCATGACATCCCCCAGGGAGCCGGTCTTGATCAACTGGCCCTTGCCCGGTACGACGGCGGCTTCGATGGTCAACAGCTCGCCACCGACTTGCGTCCACGCCAGGCCGGTCACCTGCCCGATCTGGTCCTGCTGCTCCGCCAGGCCGTAGCGGAATTTGCGCACGCCCAGGAAATGCTCCAGCGAGTCCGAAGTCACCTTGACCGCAAAGCGTTTCTCCAGAGCATGTTCCTTCACCGCCTTGCGGCAGACCTTGGCGATCTGACGCTCCAGGCCACGTACACCGGCCTCGCGAGTGTAGTAACGAATGATGTCGCGGATCGCTTCCTCGTCGAATTCCAGCTCGCCCTTTTTCAGGCCATTGGCCTGGATCTGCTTCGGCGAAAGGTATTTGACGGCGATGTTGATCTTCTCGTCTTCGGTGTAGCCCGGCAGACGAATCACCTCCATCCGGTCCAGCAACGCTGGCGGAATATTCATCGAGTTGGAGGTGCAAAGGAACATCACGTCCGACAGGTCGTAATCAACTTCCAGATAGTGGTCGTTGAAGTTGTGATTCTGCTCGGGATCGAGCACTTCGAGCAACGCAGATGCCGGATCACCGCGCATATCGCTGCCCATCTTGTCGATTTCATCCAAGAGGAACAGAGGGTTGCGCACGCCCACCTTTGTCATCTTTTGAATCAATCTTCCTGGCATGGAGCCGATGTACGTCCGACGATGGCCGCGAATTTCAGCCTCGTCACGCACGCCACCCAGTGCCATCCGAACGAACTTGCGGTTGGTGGCGTGGGCAATCGATTCCGCCAGGGAGGTTTTACCGACCCCCGGAGGCCCAACCAGGCACAGCACCGGGCCACGAATCTTTTTCACGCGTTTTTGCACGGCGAGGTATTCAAGGATGCGCTCCTTGACCTCTTCCAGACCGTAGTGGTCCGCATCCAGGATGTCTTCGGCACGCGCCAGGTCCAGGCGAACCTTGCTCTGGGCCTTCCACGGTACCTGGACCAGCCAGTCGATGTAGGAACGCACCACGGTGGCTTCGGCCGACATCGGCGACATCTGCTTGAGTTTGTTCAGCTCGGCCTGGGCCTTGGCAAGGGCATCCTTTGGCAGGCCGGCGGCATCGATGCGCTTCTTCAGCTCTTCGATTTCGTTATGACCTTCATCGCCGTCGCCGAGCTCTTTCTGAATGGCCTTCATCTGCTCGTTCAGGTAGTACTCGCGCTGGCTGCGCTCCATCTGTTTCTTCACGCGCCCGCGAATGCGCTTCTCGACCTGCAGCAAGTCGATCTCGCCATCGAGCAAGGCCAGTACGTGTTCGACACGGGCCGACAAATCGATGATTTCAAGAATTTCCTGCTTCTGCTCGATCTTGAGGGCCATGTGGGCCGCCATCGTGTCGACCAGGCGTCCGGGCTCGTCGATGCTGTTGAGCGACGACAGGACCTCGGCTGGCACCTTCTTGCCCAATTGCACGTACTGTTCGAACTGCGACAGCAGGCTGCGGACAAACACCTCGGATTCACGCTCCGGCGCATCGACTTCGTCGATCAGCGAGACCTCGGCACGGCAATACCCGTCCACTTCGCTGAAACGCTCGACTGCCCCACGCTGCTCGCCTTCAACCAGGACCTTGACGGTGCCGTCGGGCAGCTTGAGCAATTGCAGGACCGTTGCAATCGTACCTACGCGATAAAGTGCGTCTTCGCCGGGATCGTCGTCGGCAGGATTTCTCTGAGCGATCAGAAGAATCTGCTTATCACCCGTCATCGCGGCCTCAAGGGCTTCGATGGACTTCTCGCGCCCCACGAACAGCGGGATAACCATGTGCGGATACACCACGACATCGCGCAATGGCAGGAGAGGCAATTCGATGGTTGTCTTCATGATTTCGCCTCTACGGCGGCCATAAGGCCGTAAACAGATGGAAGTAAGCTTGAAACCAAGATGGGGGCAGCCTTCAAAAAAAACAAGCGCTAAGACACGTCTAAAACGCGCTAATAGCAAAGGGGCCCGAAGGCCCCTTCTTTTATTTCAACTGCGGGACACTCACGCGTCCGGTGCAGCCTTGGCAGCCGGCTCACTGTTTTCGTAGATATACAGTGGCTTGGACTTGCCTTCTATGACGCTTTCGTCGATGACGACCTTGCTGACGTCGGACTGCGACGGGATCTCGTACATCGTGTCCAGCAATACGCCTTCGAGAATCGAACGCAACCCACGGGCACCGGTTTTACGCTCCAGGGCACGCTTGGCGACGGATTTCAGCGCGTCGGAACGGAATTCCAGGTCTACACCTTCCATTTCGAACAGCTTGGCATATTGCTTGGTCAGGGCGTTCTTCGGCTCGGTAAGAATCTGCATCAACGCCGCTTCATCCAACTCATCCAATGTCGCCAGGACCGGCAGACGGCCGACGAACTCAGGGATCAGACCGAACTTGACCAAATCGTCAGGCTCGACTTCACGCAGGGATTCACCAACCTTCTTGCCTTCTTCCTTGCTGCGCACTTCGGCGTTGAAGCCGATGCCGCCGCGAGTGGAACGATTCTGGATGACCTTTTCGAGGCCAGAGAACGCACCACCACAGATGAACAGGATGTTACGGGTGTCGACCTGCAGGAACTCCTGCTGCGGATGCTTGCGACCGCCCTGGGGCGGAACGGAGGCAACCGTGCCTTCGATCAACTTCAGCAAGGCCTGCTGCACGCCTTCACCGGAAACGTCCCGGGTGATCGACGGGTTGTCGGACTTGCGGGAAATCTTGTCGATTTCGTCGATGTAGACAATACCCATCTGGGCTTTTTCCACATCGTAATCGCACTTCTGCAGCAGCTTCTGAATGATGTTCTCGACGTCCTCACCCACATAACCCGCCTCGGTGAGGGTGGTTGCGTCGGCGATGGTGAACGGAACGTTCAGCAAGCGGGCCAGGGTCTCGGCCAGCAGGGTCTTACCCGAGCCTGTCGGGCCGATCAGCAGGATGTTGCTCTTGCCGAGCTCGACCTCGTCATTCTTCTTGTCACGCTGGTTCAGGCGCTTGTAGTGGTTGTATACCGCTACGGCCAGTACCTTTTTTGCGCGCTCCTGACCGATTACATACTGGTCAAGGATGCCGCTGATTTCTTTGGGCGAAGGCAACTTATGCGCGCTGCTCTCGGCCTGGGCTTCCTGCACCTCCTCACGGATGATGTCATTGCACAGGTCGACGCACTCGTCGCAAATGAAGACCGAGGGGCCGGCAATCAATTTGCGTACTTCATGCTGGCTTTTGCCACAGAAGGAGCAATAAAGCAGTTTGCCGTTGTCCTCGCCGTTGCGGGTGTCAGTCATTCGATCGATCCAAATCCGATAGGCTTGCAACACAAGATGAAGGCAATTGCGGGCTTTTTCAAGCCCGCAGGTGATCGGACATGCCGACCACCCTCATTTTGAGCGGCTTATATTAAGCGGGGCGCTGGCTGATCACTTCGTCGATCAGGCCATATTCACGTGCGGCTTCGGCGCTCATGAAGTTGTCGCGGTTCGTATCGCGCTCGATTTCTTCAAGGGTGCGCCCGCTGTGCTTGGCCATCAAGGTGTTGAGGCGCTCGCGAATGAAGAGGATTTCCTTGGCATGGATCTCGATATCCGATGCCTGGCCCTGGAAACCGCCCAGTGGCTGGTGAATCATCACACGCGAGTTAGGCAGGCAGTAACGCTTGCCCTGAGCACCGGCGGTCAGCAAGAACGCACCCATGCTGCACGCCTGGCCGATACAAGTGGTCGAGACGTTCGGCTTGATGAACTGCATGGTGTCGTAGATCGACATGCCGGCAGTCACCGAACCGCCCGGCGAGTTGATATAGAGATGGATGTCCTTGTCCGGGTTTTCCGCTTCAAGGAACAGCAGTTGTGCACAGATCAGGTTGGCCATGTAGTCCTCAACCGGGCCCACCAGAAAAATCACTCGCTCCTTGAGCAGACGCGAGTAGATGTCATAGGCACGTTCGCCACGGGCGGACTGCTCGATAACCATCGGGACCAGACCGCCTGCGGCCTGGATGTCAGAGCTCTGCTGATAAAAAGAATTGCGGGACATGTCTCGCAGTCACTCCCAAATAGTTATGTCTTGAATACGCATAAGCCAGCGCGAAGGCTGGCTTATGGGTGTGTGTTTCTTACCGCGAAACCATCAATCGGCTTGTGGAGCTTCCACCGGCTTGACCGCTTCTTCGTAAGAGACCGCTTTGTCGGTCACGCTAGCTTTCTGCAGAACAGTATCCACAACTTGTTCTTCCAGCACAACCGAACGGACTTCGTTCAGTTGCTGGTCGTTCTTGTAGTACCAGGACACGACCTGCTCAGGCTCCTGGTAGGCCGAGGCCATTTCCTGGATCAGTTCGCGGACACGGGCTTCGTCAGGCTTGAGTTCGAACTGCTTGACCACTTCGGCAACGATCAGACCCAGCACGACGCGGCGCTTGGCTTGCTCTTCGAACAGCTCGGCAGGCAGTTGGTCTGGCTTGATGTTGCCACCGAACTGCTGGACGGCCTGCACGCGCAGACGGTTCACTTCGTTGTCCAGCAGGGCCTTTGGCACTTCGATCGGGTTGGAGGCCAGCAGACCGTCCATGACCTGGTTCTTCACCTTGGACTTGATGGCCTGGCGCAGCTCACGCTCCATGTTCTTGCGAACTTCGGCGCGGAAACCTTCCAGCCCGGTTTCCTTGATACCGAACTGGGCGAAGAACTCTTCGTTCAGCTCAGGCAGCTTCGGCTCGGAAACGCTGTTGACGGTCACGGTGAACTCAGCGGCTTTGCCAGCCAGGTCCAGGTTCTGGTAGTCCTCTGGGAAGGTCACGTTCAGGACGCGCTCTTCGCCAGCCTTGGCGCCGACCAGGCCATCTTCGAAACCTGGGATCATGCGACCGGAGCCCAGCACCAGCTGGGTGCCCTTGGCGGAGCCGCCAGCGAACACTTCACCGTCAACCTTGCCGACGAAGTCAATGTTCAGTTGATCTTCGGTCTGGGCAGCACGATCAGCCACTTCGAAACGGGTGTTCTGCTTGCGCAGGATGTCCAGCATCTTGTCCAGGTCGGCGTCCGACACGTCAGCGCTCAGGCGCTCGACGGCAATGGACTCGAAACCGGCGACAGTGAACTCAGGGAACACTTCGAACGTGGCAACGAACTCGAGGTCCTTGCCTTTTTCCAGCACTTTAGGCTCGACGGAAGGAGCGCCAGCCGGGTTCAGCTTCTGCTCGACCACAGCTTCGTAGAACGAAGACTGGATCACGTCGCCCACGGCTTCCTGGCGCGCATCAGCTTCATAACGCTGACGAATCACGCTCATTGGCACTTTGCCTGGGCGGAAACCTGGAATCTTGGCCTTTTGGGCAGTCTGCTGCAGACGCTTGTTGACCTGAGTCTCGATACGCTCAGCTGGCACGGTGATGCTCATGCGGCGCTCAAGAGCAGAAGTATTTTCAACAGAAACTTGCATGGATATTCCTCGTTGCACAGACGTTGGCCGGGCGTTTCCGACCCCAGAATCAAGGGCATGCATTCTAGTAGGTCAAACTCAAGAAGTCACCCTACTGAAAACGCGCAGGAAACAGGCGCCGAATTAAGGAGCGGGACAATCGGTCATGCCCCGCCCGGTTTGCAAATACAGTCACTCATCGCCAAGGCTCTGCAAAGCGCTTCTATATATAGAAGCGTCATTTCCAACAACCTGGCATGCCGCCTCCAGAGGAAGGCCGACGAACCTGTCGAGCATCATCGCGAAACACTTTTGCGACGAATCGACTACGACGCGTCCGCGTGAAAACCAGCGCAGACGCGAACACACAACCCATGAAAAAAAAACGGCGCAGCCCTTTTCAGGTTCTGCGCCGTTCTCTGCTAATTAAATAGCCACTTGTATGGTGCGGACGGAGAGACTCGAACTCTCACACCTTGCGGCGCTGGAACCTAAATCCAGTGTGTCTACCAATTCCACCACATCCGCGTTTCAAGCTGTTTAAAGCAAAGGCGCCAGACCGTTAAATCTGGCGCCTTTCTAGAATATGGGGTGGACGATGGGGATCGAACCCACGACAACGGGAGTCACAATCCCGTGCTCTACCAACTGAGCTACGCCCACCATATTGCCTTGTTGCGTTACTTGTGCCAAAGCTGCCTAATGGCGCACCCGGCAGGACTCGAACCTGCGACCATCCGCTTAGAAGGCGGATGCTCTATCCAGCTGAGCTACGGGCGCCTTTTTAATCTGTATTCTTGGACGATTACAAACTAAGTGCTTTCAGTTTTGCCGAGTTGAAACAACCAACTCCGCTCCACCTTCTTAACCAGTGCTAGGCTGTGCCCGACAAGTGCGACGAATGTTATAGACGGCCTGATAGGTCGTCAACTCTTTTCTGAAAAAAATTCATTTAATTAAAGGGCTTAGGGGAATTTGCAGACCAAGCGCCTTTGCCCTCACGCCTCGGCATGCGAGAATGCGTTCTCTTTTTTTCCCCTCTCGATGGTTAACCACGCGCAATGACTGCACAACTTATCGACGGCAAATCGATCGCCGCCAGCCTGCGCCAGCAGATCGCCCAACGAGTCACCGAGCGCCGCGAGCAAGGTCTGCGCACGCCCGGCCTGGCGGTGATCCTGGTCGGCAGCGATCCTGCCTCTCAGGTTTATGTCTCGCACAAGCGTAAAGACTGTGAAGAGGTCGGCTTCCTTTCCCAGGCCTACGACCTGCCTTCCGAAACCACTCAGCAGGCGCTGGCCGACCTGATCGACCGTCTCAATGACGATCCGAACATCGACGGCGTTCTGCTCCAGCTCCCGCTGCCAGAACACCTCGACGCCTCGAAACTGCTGGAGCGTATCCGCCCGGACAAAGACGTCGACGGCTTCCACCCTTATAACGTAGGCCGCCTCGCCCAACGCATCCCCCTGCTGCGCCCCTGCACCCCCAAGGGCATCATGACCTTGTTGGAAAGCACCGGCGTGGATCTTTATGGGCTCGACGCCGTCGTCGTGGGCGCATCCAATATCGTCGGCCGTCCGATGGCTATGGAATTGCTGCTGGCCGGTTGCACCGTCACCGTGACCCACCGTTTCACCAAGGACCTGGCGGGCCACGTCGGCCGTGCCGACCTGGTGGTCGTGGCGGCGGGCAAGCCAGGCCTGGTCAAGGGTGAGTGGATCAAGGAAGGCGCGATCGTCATCGACGTGGGCATCAATCGCCAGGACGACGGCAAGCTGGTGGGTGACGTGGTCTACGAGACTGCCCTGCCCCGCGCCGGCTGGATCACCCCGGTACCGGGCGGCGTCGGCCCGATGACCCGGGCCTGCCTGCTGGAGAACACGCTGTACGCGGCCGAAACGCTGCATAGCTGACAAAAGCCCCAACCAAACCGGTGGGAGCGAGCTTGCTCGCGATAGCGGTGCACCAGGCAACACACTTGTTGACTGGACACGACCCTATCGTGAGCAAGCTCGCTCCCACAGCTTTTTTCAGGGGCTGGAGCTTTGATCAGGCTCGTGGCGCTCGGATTACAAATTTTTCAGATCCGACTCGCCAGAATCCCCGTCCATTAAACTTTATTTATTCTTCAGCCCCGCTGGCATGAGCATATAGCGCTGTCCTCGCCCATACTCATAAAATGCGGCGTTTTTTCAACAAGCCGCTGTTTAATGGCCTTTTTAACTCCATCGAGTCTACTCGCGTGAAAATTCGTCTTTCGATCCTCAGCCTGTTTTTCGCTTTCTCAGGCACCTTCATCACGCAAAACGTCAATGCGCAGGAAACCATCGCGGCCCCCAGGGACACATCGAAACTTCAAGTCGCCTCCGGCAGCGCCATCCTGTTGGATTTACAGACAGACAAGGTGGTTTATTCGAGCAATCCGGACGTCGTGGTGCCGATTGCATCGGTGACCAAGTTGATGACGGGGCTGATCGTGCTGGACGCCAAGCAGGACCTCGACGAATACATCTCCATGACCATCACCAACACGCCGGAAATGAAAGGCGTGTTCTCCCGGGTCAAGCTCAACAGCGAACTGTCCCGCCGGGATACGTTGTTGATCGCACTGATGTCGTCGGAAAACCGCGCTGCGGCCAGCCTCGCCCACCACTATCCGGGCGGCTACGCGGCGTTTATCGCGGCGATGAATGCCAAGGCCAAGGCCCTCGGCATGACCAGCACCCATTACGTCGAGCCGACCGGCCTGTCTATCCACAACGTGTCGACCGCCCGCGACCTGACAAAACTCCTGATGGCCGCTCGCAAATACCCGCTGTTGAGTGAACTGAGCACCACCAAGGAAAAGACGGTGACGTTCCGTAAACCGGTCTACAGTCTCGGTTTCCGCAACACCGATCATCTGGTGCACAAGGCCAACTGGGACATCCAACTGACCAAGACCGGCTTCACCAACGAGGCAGGCCATTGCCTTGTCCTGTTGACCAAGATGGGGAATCGGCCGATGGCCTTGGTCATTCTCGATGCGTTCGGCAAATACACTCACTTCGCCGACGCCAGCCGTATCCGCAGCTGGGTGGAGACGGGGAAAAGCGCCAGCGTTCCGGCAGTCGCCTTGCAATACAAAGCCGCCAAGAACCTCAAGAGTCGCCAGAGCGGCGTGGTGGAAGCGTCCAAGTAAGGCGGATACGCCCACAATGAATAGCCCCGACTCGTCGGGGCTATTCACATTCAGGGCTTCAGATCGCCCAATGGATCATAAGGCCTGGAAGAAGGCGGATCCTGATCCTTCTCATCCCGGGGCGCCTTCGCGGGACCTATCGGGTCGACTTGAGGATCGTCGAGATCCGGTGAATCCGGATCGAACCCCAGATCGTCATCGCCGGATGAATGCTCGGAAGAATGCGGCCCCGAAGGTGTTTTCGACTGTGCCATTGCTGCCTCCTTGAATCATCGCCCGGAAACTCCAGGCCCTGACGATAAGAACCCGAGGCAAGCATGGTCGTGCCCGGCAGGTGACGAACGGGGATGTCACTTCAGTGTGCGTTCCCCAATGCCTTGGTGGCGCGCGCTGCCGCCTGCTCCTGCCCTGACCCGGCCAATTCACCGGCGGCCTTCAGCCAACGCTGCGAGTCGACATTGGCCGGAAGCTGCGTAGGTTGCTGGACCAGCACCGCCCAACCCCCTGCGCCCTTGAATGCTGATTCGAACGCACTAAAACTCATCAACGATCGCCGGTTCATCCCGGAGCGCAGCAGCACGGTGCGTTTCTGTCGGTTATACCCCGCAAGAATGGCGTATCGCGGGCCGGACCAGAACGCCGAACCCTCGGTGTAGCGCAACAGCACGGGATAACCCGCCGCCACCTGTTCAAGCAACGCGCCAAGCTCGCTGTCGAGCGGATAGACCACGAGCCCATACTCTCGCGCCAGGGTTTGCAGGTTCTGCTGCAACCGAGGCTCGCCACCCGGCAAGTGCAGAGGTTTTTCCAACAGTCCCGGGGTGATGACGGTGCCCTGCAAAGTCAGCAGCGCCGCCAGCGACTGCGGGGCGCCCTGATACATTTCGCCCCTATAGAACGGCACGCTGTTGAGTTCCACCCGTTCGGGCAGGCGCTGGATCTGCGGCGACACGCTCCCCGCGCACCCCACCAGGGCGACGAGGCAGGACGCCGCCAGTACCAGTGATCGAAAAGATGAAATGACCGGCGACATGACGACTCTCTCGTTAAAGCAGACCCGGCATCCGGGCCGGGCTTGGGCGGACGATCATAAGGCGCCCGCAAGCCTGGGTATAGCCATTAACGACAGTTTCACCCTCGCAATAGAACGAACCGATCCGTTGGTCGATTCTACGGATCGACTGCTCGTAACACTTCAGCGACTAGACTGTCCATTGTAATGAGTGCATTGCCCGGCCTTGGGCAGAAGGAGGCACAGATGAGCCTGACGACGACTATTCTGATGCTGATATTCGGCTGGTTGAGCGTAGCCACCGCCATGTTATGGGGCGTGTTGCGGATCGCCCGGCGTCACCATCACAGCCCTGCGCGGCAAAACTCGAAACCCGCCAGGGGCCACGCCGCGGCACATTGATATTTATCGGCCTCTCATGAAAAAGCCGCCCCGGCGTTGGACCGGGGCGGCTTTTTTCACGTTGATCAGTTGTTCTCGACCATCGCCTTTTCCCTGGCGCGCCGGGACAACATGTTCAACACCTCGATCGCCGCCGAGAAGGCCATCGCCGCATAGATATAACCCTTAGGCACATGGGCACCGAAACCTTCGGCGATCAGCGTCATGCCGATCATGATCAGGAAGCCCAGGGCCAACATGACCACGGTGGGGTTGTCATTGATGAACTTCGCCAACGGCTCGGCCGCCAGCAGCATCACCAGGACCGAAACCACCACGGCAATGATCATGATCGGCAGGTGCTCGGTCATGCCCACCGCTGTAATGATGCTGTCGATGGAAAACACCAGGTCAAGCATCAGGATCTGACCGATCGCGGCGGCAAAACCCAGGGTAACGCCAGACGAGGCCGACTTGGGGTCGTTGGGCGCCGGGTCCATGCTGTGGTGAATCTCGGTGGTGGCTTTCCATAGCAGGAACAGGCCGCCAGCAATCAGGATCATGTCCTTCCATGAAAACGCCTGGCCGAGAATTTCGATGACCGGCTCCGTCAACTGCACGATGAAGGCGATGGTGCTCAACAGGCCCAGGCGCAGGATCAGCGCCATGCCGATGCCTACCCGTCGTGCCTTGACACGGTGTTGCTCGGGCAGCTTGTTGGTCAGAATCGAAATGAAGATCAGGTTATCGATGCCGAGCACGATTTCCATGACAACCAGGGTTGCAAGGGCAATCCAGGCGGTGGGGCTGGCGGCGAGTTGTAACAGATAATCCATGGGTCAGTCCTGACTCGATTAGACGGGGTTAGAGGGTCTTGGTGGAGGTTTCAGATTCTTCAGCGTCTTCTTCAGGCGCTTTCTTGGGACTGATCAGCCCACCCGTGGCGTCGCTGAGGGCTTGTTCGGCCGCCTTGTGCGTATCGTCAATGGCCTGCTTGGCCGTTTCGACCGCTTGTTCCTTCAATTGCTGGGCAAGTTGCTGAGCGCTTTTTTCCGCTTGTTCACAGCCCACCAGGGCCACCGACGACAACGACAGCAAGGCTGCGAGCCCCAGGTTTCTATGCATCATGGACAGTGCCTCTCAGAGAATAGACCGAGCACAAAAGATGGCTCACCGATGGCCCGGAATTCTAGAGACGGAAATACTTCAGGAAAATTCGTATTTTTGGCGGTTATACTTCGGTTTTTACGAAGCAGCCAATGTCATGCTCAATTATCGGCAGTTGCATTATTTCTGGGTGGTGGCGAAAACCGGGAGCATTGTGCGTGCCTGCGAGCAACTGAACCTGACCCCACAGACCATCAGCGGACAGATTTCGCTGTTCGAACAGACCTATGACATCAAGCTGTTCCGCCGTGTCGGACGCCAACTGGAACTGACCGAGGCCGGCCGCCAGACATTGCCGTATGCCGAGCATATGTTCCAACTGGGCGGCGAACTGGAACTGATGCTGCGGGCGCAGCCCAACGAGCAGCAAACATTGTTTCGGGTCGGGGTGGCGGATGTCGTGCCCAAATCGATTGTCTATCGGCTGCTGGCGCCGACCATGGAACTGACTGAACCGCTGCGCATCACCTGTCGCGAAGACAAGCTCGAACGGCTGTTGGCAGACCTGGCAATCCAGCGCCTGGACCTGGTGATTTCCGACAGCCCGATGCCGAGCCACCTGGATATCAAGGGCTTCAGCCAGAAGCTGGGAGAATGCGGAATCAGTTTTTTCGCCACCGCCGCGCTGGCCGATCGTCATGGACGGGATTTCCCCCACGGCCTGCATGACGCCCCGCTGCTGATCCCTGGGCCGGAAACCGTGATCCGCAGCCGCCTGCAACGCTGGTTCGCCGAGCAGCAGATCCAACCGCGCATCGTCGGTGAATTCGACGACAGCGCGCTGATGCAGGCGTTTGGTCAATCCGGCAGCGGGATTTTCATCGGCCCCAGCGTGATCGCTGAAGAGGTCAAGCGGCAATACGGCGTGCAGGTCATCGGCCAGACTGATGCAGTGAGCGAGTCCTTCTACGCCATCTCGGTGGAGCGCAAGGTCAGCCATCCGGGCATCGTCGCCATCGCCGAAGGTGCGCGCCGCGAGCTGTTCAGCGTCTAAGCGCAGGCCGCACGAGGCTTGAAGGTCATCAAAAGCAACGCCAACAATATCGACACCAGGATGAATCCGGCCGCCGCGAAACCGACATTGCCCAACCCCAGGGTATCAATGACCCGCCCGCCCACCATCGCGCCCAGGCCAATGCCCAGGTTGGCGCCAGCGATGTTCAGCGACGCCGCGAACGCCGGTGCCTCGGGTGCGGCTTTCATCAGCCGTACATGGCTGACCAGAAATAAAGCCGCTTGGGTCACCCCCCAAATCCCCATCGCAGCCGCCAGACCCAGAGTCGAATGAATGCTTGGCACCAGTGCCACCATGCCGCCGATCATGAACAGGCAGAACACCATCGACGCGATCAACGGGTGCCGGTCCACCGCGCGACCGCCCAGGGAATTGCCCAGCAAGCCCACGGCGCCGAAGCCCATCAGGCACCAGCCCACGAGCGTGCCGTCGAAGCCGGCCAGGCGTTCAAGAATATCCGCCAGGTAGGTATAGGCAGTGAACATGCCGCTGAAGACCAGGATCGAAAGCAGCACATGCCCTTGCATCAAAGGGCTGCGCAAGATTTTGAATTGCGAGCGAAAGCTCACCTGATGCTGATGCAGGTTGGTCTTCGGCAGGTAAATGAACAGCAGCAGCGCCTTGGCAAACGCGATGACCGCCAGGATCGCAAAGGCACTGCGCCAGCCAAACGCATCGGAGATCAGCGTGCCCACCGGGATGCCGAACACGGTGGCGCAGACGATGCCGAAACCGATCCTGGCGATGGCACGTCCAGCGAACTGCGGCCCGACGATGTCCACCGCCGTTTCACTGGCCAACGCCCAGAACACTGGCAGGCCCAGCGCCGGGATCAACCGGGCAACGGCCATCACCCAGATATTCGGAGCCAGCGCTGCCAACGTGTTGGCCAGGCCGAACATCACCAGCACGCTGATGAACAATTTGCGCCGCTCGACACGGGCGAACCAGGCGGTCAGGAACGGCCCGAACGCCGCCACCGTAAACGCAAACAAGGTCACCAGCAGCCCGGCCTGGGGAATGCTGACCTGAAGATCGCGGGCAATGGCGGGGAGCAGGCCGACGATGATGAATTCCGTGGTCAGCACCGTAAATCCGGCGGCAGACAACAGGAAGATGGGCAACAGCATGCAAGACTCCAGCAAAACGACGACACCAGCGTTAGCCAAGGGCCCGCTGGAGATATTGAAAGGTGAGGAAAACAAAGCCTAACAGAATGTTCCTTCCGGCAAAATGCGCTTAAACATGCGGGTGACGGATCGTCACAGGTCCGTCAGATTTTTCGTCGGGCTGTGATAAAGTCCGCGGCCTGCAAATTGCTCCACCTTCTTTTCGGTCCAGCTCATGTGGCCTGCCCGCTTGTTGCCCTGATTGGCTGACCGTTGCACATAAAAAAATCAGAGATGCCGTTATGACTGCTGTGTCCCCTTCACTTTTGCAACGCCTCAAACAGACTGGCCTGGTCACGCGAATCATCATCGGCCTGATCGCCGGTATTGTCCTGGCATGGCTGGCGCCAGATCTGGCGAAATCCACCGAGTTCATCGGCAAGGTGTTTGTATCCGCGCTCAAGGCCGTGGCGCCGATCCTGGTGTTCGTACTCGTCATGGCCTCCATCGCCAACCACAAGCACGGCCAGGAAACCCACATCCGGCCCATCCTGTTCCTGTATCTGCTGGGTACTTTTGCCGCGGCAGTGGTCGCGGTCATTGCCAGCACGTTGTTCCCCTCCAGCCTGGTGCTGGCCACCCAGGACGTTGCCGTCACGGCGCCAGGCGGCATCAGCGAAGTATTGCAAAGCCTGGCGCTCAGCGTGGTCGATAACCCGGTCCGTGCGTTAATGACCGGCAACTTCATCGGCATCCTGGCCTGGGCCATCGGCATGGGCATCGCCATTCGCCACGCGGGCCAAACCACGCGCACCGTGCTGGAAGACCTGTCCAACGGCGTGACGGTGATCGTACGGCTGGTCATCAGCTTCGCCCCGCTGGGGATTTTCGGACTGGTGGCCTCGACCCTCGCCACCTCCGGTTTCAGCGCCCTGCTCGGCTACCTGCACCTGTTGACCGTGCTGATCGGCTGCATGCTGTTCGTGGCGCTGGTGGTCAATCCGCTCATCGTGTTCTGGAAACTGCGTCGCAACCCGTACCCACTGGTGTTCACCTGCCTGCGCGAGAGCGGCATCACCGCGTTCTTCACCCGCAGCTCGGCGGCGAACATTCCGGTGAACCTGGAACTGAGCAAACGTCTTGGCCTGCATGAAGATACTTACTCGGTTTCCATCCCGTTGGGCGCTACCATCAACATGGCCGGCGCGGCCATCACCATCACGGTCCTGACATTGGCGGCCGTGCATACGCTCGGCATCGTGGTGGATGTGCCAACGGCCGTGCTGTTGAGCGTCGTCGCAGCGATCTGCGCCTGCGGTGCTTCCGGCGTTGCCGGTGGTTCGCTGTTGCTGATCCCGCTGGCGTGCAGCCTGTTCGGTATCCCCAGTGAAATCGCCATGCAGGTGGTTGCGGTGGGCTTCATCATCGGTGTGCTGCAGGATTCGGCTGAAACGGCTTTGAACTCGTCCACCGATGTCTTGTTCACGGCGGCGGCTTGCCTGGGCGAGGAAGAGCGAGCGCAGCGTACTGCGTAAACCGTACAGCCCCGCAAAAAAGAAAAGCCCGGAACGGCTCGCACCGTTCCGGGCTTTTTCATGGCGCTGGCTTTAGAAAGCGCCCATGTAATCACGCTTGCCCACTTCCACGCCGTTATGACGCAACAATGCGTACGCGGTCGTCACATGGAAGAAAAACTGCGGCAGGCCATAGGTCAGCAAATAATTCTGGCCAGTGAAGCGCTTCTCCTTCGGCGTGCCCGGACGCGTCACGATCTCGATGCCTTCCTTGCCATCGATCTGCTCAGGCTTGATCCCTTCGATGAAGGCCAGCACCTTGGTGATCAACGCTTGCAGCTCGGCGAAGGTGGTCTCGCTGTCGTCATATTTCGGCACCTCAACCTCGGCCAGGCGCGCGGAAACACCCTTGGCGAAGTCCACGGCGATCTGCACCTGGCGCACCAGCGGGAACATGTCAGGGAACAGGCGGGCCTGCAGGAAAGCGTTCGGGTCGATGTTCTTCGAAGTGGCGTGGGCCTCGGCCTTGTTCAGGACGTCGCTCAGGGCATTGAGCATCTGCTTGAAGACCGGGACGGAAGCGGCATACAGGGAAAGTGTCATGGCAATCTCATGCGAGTGATAGAAGGGAATACATCGAACGTGGGCGATTATAGCCACGGCTTGTTACGCACCTTGTCTTTTATTGCGCAAGGATTACGCTAGGCGGCTTCCACAGCATAGGGAACGCGCGATGAGCATCGAAGAACAAAGCCCGGCCGACGAACCACGGCTCACCAGCATAGAAATCCGCATTCTCGGTGCACTGATCGAAAAACAGGCCACCAATCCCGAGACCTATCCTCTCACCCTTAACGCCCTGGTGCTGGCCTGCAACCAGAAAACCAGCCGCGAACCGGTGACCAATCTCAATCCAGGCCAGGTCGGCCAGAGCCTGCGCGCCTTGGAAGGCCGCGGCTTTACCCGATTGGTCATGGGCAGCCGCGCCGACCGCTGGGAGCACCGGGTCGACAAGGCGCTGGAATTGGTGCCAGCCCAAGTGATCCTGATGGGCCTGCTGTTCCTGCGCGGCCCACAAACGGTCAATGAACTGCTGACCCGCAGCGGCCGCATGCACGATTTCGAAGACACCGAGCAGGTCGTGCATCAGCTTGAGCGCCTGATTGCCCGCGGCCTGGCGCTATTGGTTCCGCGCCAGGCCGGCCAACGTGAAGACCGTTATGTGCATGCCATGGGCGATCCGGCGGACATCGAGGCCATCCTCGCCGCCCGCCACCAGCCCGCCGAGCGCAACACCGCTGGCGGCGTGTCGCTGGAGCGCATCGAAGAGCTCGAAGCGCGCATCGCGGCGCTGGAGGAACGGCTGGCGCGGTTGGAATAACAGCGCTACGCGGCCCGGGCGAAAGCCACGGCTTTTTCGAACTGCTCCAGGTTGGGCCGCACGCCGGTGTACAGGACAAACTGCTCCAGGGCCTGGATCGCGATGACTTCCAGCCCTGTGATGACCCGCTTGCCTTCCGCCCTGGCGCGCACGATCAGCGGCGTTTCCGAGGGAATCGCCACGACATCGAACACGGTCTCGGCAGCGGTAATGGCGGACGGCTCGAATGCCAGCTGATCCGCCTCCACGCCCCCGGTCATTCCGATCGGCGTCACGTTGATCAGCATCTGTGGCCGACGCTCTCCCAGTTCGGCTTGCCAGTCGTAACCCAGGGAATCGGCCAGGGCGCGTCCGGTGGTTTCGTTGCGAGCGACGATCAGCCCGTTTTTGTAGCCCCCGTCGCGCAAGGCGCTGGCGACCGCCTTGGCCATGCCACCACTGCCCCGTAGCGCGAAGGTCGACTCCGTGGGCACGGCATGGCTTTTCAATAGTTGGGCGACGGCGATGTAATCGGTGTTATACGCCTTCAAATGGCCGTTGGTATTGACAATGGTGTTGATCGACTGGATCGCCGCAGCGGAAGAATCCAGCTCATCGACCAAGGCTATGCAAGCCTCCTTGAACGGCATCGATACACCGCATCCACGAATCCCCAGGGCGCGGATACCGCCCACGGCCCCGGGCAGGTCCTGGCTGCTGAACGCCTTGTAATAGAAGTTCAGCCCTAATTGTTCATACAAATGATTGTGGAAACGCAGGCCGAAATTGCCTGGGCGCCCCGACAGGGACATGCACAACTGGGTGTCTTTATTGGGATTCATTTGCATACGGGTCTCCTCGAGCACTTTTCGGACAAACGGAATCGCCGTCCTGACCGGTTTATTCGATGATCAGACACCGGGCGTAGCGCAGCGACTCGCCCGTTTGTGTAAAAAAATCAGCGACAGACCTTACACAATATTTACCCAACGGCGTCGCAAATCCTGGGAAAATCGCTGTCATAGCAAGTATCCCCGCGCCCCTACTTGGGTCTGTTGCAGACCACAGGCGCCGGGGCCGGAACGAGGAATCGCCATGAAACGCACACTCCCCATCATCGCCCTGCTCGTGGGGGCACTCGCGGTCACCGGCCAGGCATCCGCCCATGGTCGCGGTGGTTGGGAGGGGCCCGCAGTGTTCGGCGCCATCGTCGGCTCTGCCATCGTCGGCTCCGCGCTCATCAGCCGTGACCGGCCGGTGTACGTCCAACAGCCGGTGTATGTGCAACCGCAACCGGTCTATGTGCAGCAACCCCCACCGGTCTACTACCAGCCGCAGCCGGTGTACGTGGAACAACCGATCTACTACCGCCCGGCTCCGGTTTATTACGGGCCACCACGGGGCTATTACTACGGCCCGCCACGCGGTCATTACGGCCGCTGGTAATCAGTTATCAGGCAATAAAAAAGCAGCCTGCGGTCGATGACCCCAGGCTGCTTTTTTCATGAAGGAGTCCTGTTATCAGGATTCAGACATGCTCGCTGCTTTTCAGACGCGCCGGGCCATGCTCTGGCGCCAGATGGTCAGGCACCGCCACCACCGGTATCTCATTGCCATCGCAGTCGTGCAGTTTGCCGTCGCTGAAATAGTCGCCTTCGCGCAACGCGGCCAGATCCTGATACCGCAAGACCCGCTCGGTGCCGGCGGCGAACACCGATTGTTGATCGGAATTACCAGCGGTGAGGTGGTTGAAGGCGAGGTTCAGGACAATCGCCATGATGGCCGACGAGCTGATGCCGGAATGGAAAATAGTCGCGAACCAGCTTGGGAAATGATCGTAGAAGTTAGGCGCGGCGATGGGGATCATGCCGAAGCCGATGGACGTGGCGACGATGATCAGGTTGACGTTGTTGCGGTAATCGACCTTCGACAAGGTCCGGATACCGCTGGCCGCAACGGTACCGAACAGCACGATACCCGCACCGCCGAGTACCGACGTCGGCACGGCGGCAATCACCCGGCCCATGAACGGCAACAGCCCGAGCACCACCAGGAAAATCCCGCCAGTGGCCACCACGAAACGACTCTTGATACCGGTCACCGCCACCAGGCCGACGTTCTGGGCGAAGGCACTCTGGGTGAACGAGCCGAAGATCGGCGCGATCATGCTCGACAGCATGTCAGCGCGCAAGCCGTTGCCCAGCCGCCGGGAGTCGACCTTGGTGTCGATGATCTCGCCCACCGCCAGGATGTCGGCTGAGGTCTCCACCAGCGTCACCATGATCACAATGCACATCGACAGAATCGCAGCGATATGAAAGGTCGGCATGCCAAAGTGGAACGGCGTTGGGAAACCGAACATCGGGCCTTCGCTGACCGATGAAAAGTCGGCCATGCCCAGGAACACCGCAATGACCGTACCGATGACCATCGCCAGCAGGATCGACAGCCGGGAAATAGTCGCGCTGCCCATTTTGCTCAACAACAACACCAGTACCAGCGTCACAGCAGCCAAGCCGATGTTGGCCATGCTGCCGAAGTCAGGGGCGTGGCTATTGCCGCCCATCGCCCAGCGCGCCGCCACTGGCATCAGTGTCAGGCCGATAGTGGTAATGACGATGCCGGTCACCAGTGGCGGGAAGAACCGGGTGATCCGCGAAAACACCGGGGTGATCAACAGACCAATCAAGGAGGCGGCGATGACCGCGCCAAGGATCGCCTGGAAGCCCCCTTCACCACCGGTGCCAACAATCGCAACCATGGTCGCGACGCCTGAAAACGAAACACCTTGGACCAGTGGTAATTGGCAGCCAAAGAACGGCAGGCCAAGGGTTTGCAGCAGGGTCGCCAGCCCCCCCGCGAACAATGAGGCTGCGATGAGCAGACCGATGTCTGCCGGCGACAGTCCGGCCGCCTGGCCGATGATCAAGGGCACCGCGACGATGCCGCCATACATGGTCAACACATGTTGCAGGCCGTAAGCCATATTCGCGCCGACGCCGAGGTTTTCGTCCTCGGGCCGTGGGAGTGAAACATGGGGCGTTTTCATGGTTCGGGGGTTCCCTGTTTTTTGTTATGCGCACACTGTATTCAAAACTCAGGACAAATGTCCATAGAGTTGTATACAACTTGTTGCCAGTGGCGGCATCAACAGGACTGCAATTTCCAAACCATAATGATCAAAACGTCACACCAATAGCTGCTCGATGGCCGGACGCAGCGAGGCCAGTGGCGGCACTCGCAGGCTGAACTCATTCTCCAACAGCTCGATCAACTCATCGGCGTCGTTGATGGTGCGACGCTCGCTTTCATGCCCGATTCGGTGCAACGCATAACTGTTGCCGTTCAGGGTCTTGCGCACCCCATCGCCGGTGCGAGCGACCATCAGGCGGCCCATGAACGGTGATTCCGGGTGGGAGCAGACGTACCAATTGCCGACGGTGAAGTCGATTTCCTCTTGGCGTTGCAGATCGAACAGGTACATCGGACGCCATTCATCGGCGACTTTTGCACGCAACAGATAGCCGTCCTCGTTGACGTCGATTCGATACGGCTCATGCGGGGTCAGTTGCATCTCGCGGCTATCCAGCAGCAGCGGCGCAGTCGGCACCATGCCGCCGAAGCCGACGTCGGTGATATAGCGAACATCATCGATTGTCACCAGGCTCAAGCGATGGGTCCGTGCAGTCCAGGCACCTTCGGGGGCATTCATGACCACCCGGCCGGTGATCGCGCGGGCATTGAAGCCAAGCGCCTGCAACAGCGCGAAGAACAGTTGATTGAGTTCGTAGCAATAGCCGCCGCGCCCCTGTTCGAAAACCTTCCGCTCCACCGACTCCAGGTCGATCGGCACGGGTTCGCGCAGCAGTGTCGAGAGCGTTTCAAAGGGGAACTCGGCAGTGTGGCGCCATTGAAGCTGGCGCAGCGTTTCAAGGGTGGGTGGCGGTGCCGAGTCGAAGCCCAGGCGTCGCAGATAACGACCGGTATCGCTCAGTCGAGGTTGGCTCATGGGGGACTTCCTTTCCTGTGGAGTGCAGCGCTTTCAATAAGCGCGCTGCGATTGGGCAGGTATAAGGCATTTCCCGTCCACGGACAATCTGCCCGGTGCCAGGCCCCGGTTCAACGCCGCTTGCGCGAAGACAACCGGATCCAGGTCGGGGCATGGTCGCTGGGATGTGGCTGGTTCCTCACCCAAGCGTCCACGCCCGCCTCGCTCAGGTAGGCACTGGCCAGCGGATTGAGCAACAAGTGGTCGATGCGCAGCCCGGAATTCTTCTGCCAGTGCTGACGGAAATAATCCCAGAAGGTGTAGATCCGCTCCTCGGGGTAGAGGTGGCGCAGTGCGTCTGTCCAGCCTTGGTCCAGCAATCGCTGATAGCATTCGCGGCTTTCTGGCTGCAACAGCGCATCCTTGAGCCAGGAGCGCGGGTTGTAGATGTCCATGTCAGTGGGCACCACGTTGTAGTCGCCAGCCAGCACCACCGGATGGTCACTCGCCTGCAGCCCTTGGGCATAATCGATCAGCCGCTCGAACCAGGCCAGTTTGTATTCGAACTTCGGACCAGGCTGTGGGTTGCCGTTGGGCAGATAAAGGCACCCCACCAGGACGCCATGCACCGCCGCTTCAAGGTAACGACTGTGGCTGTCATCGTCGCAGCCCGGCAAACCGCGCCGGCTCTCCAGCGGCTGCGCATCGCGGGCCAGGATGGCGACGCCATTCCATGAGGCCTGGCCATGCCAGATTGATCCATACCCCACCGACTCCAGCTCCGCCGCGGGAAAGTCCTTGTCCGCCGCCTTGAGTTCCTGCAAACAGACGACGTCTGGTTTCTCCCGCTCCAGCCACTCCAGCAGATTAGGTAGCCGGGCCCGGATGCCGTTGATGTTGAAGGTCGCGATCCGCAGGTTTTTCATGGGCCATGAACTCGATTTACCAAGACACTAACTGTGACCGGCGACAAGCTGCACAGGTTGCAACAAATCTTAGGAGCCGGTTCGCGGCAACGATCGACCGCTTTCGAGCAGGTCTGCAAACGCCTGCTTGTTGATAGGCCGGCTGAGGAAATAGCCTTGCACTTCGTGACATTGATCGGTGCCCAACGAACCCAGTTGGGCCAGGGTTTCCACGCCTTCCGCGGTCACGGTCAGGCCCATCGCCTTGCCCAGGTTGATGATCGCCTGGACCACGGCGCGGTCATTGCTGCTGTTGCTCATCGAGGCGATGAAGCGCTTATCGATCTTGATGCCATCGAACGGATAGGTGCGCAAATAACCAAGGGACGAATACCCGGTACCGAAATCATCCATGTTCAAGCGCACGCCCAGTTCCTTGAGCGCGTTCATGACCTGCAGCGCGCCGTCCACATCGTTGAGCATGACGTTCTCGGTGATTTCCAACTCCAGGCGACTGGCCGGGAAATGGGTTTCGATCAATACCTGGCGCACATCCTCCACGACGTCGCTGCGTTCGAATTGGGCCGGCGACAGATTGACCGACACCATCAGCGCGCGCGGCCAGCTCAGCGCGGTTTCGCAGGCTTCGCGCAACACCCAGCGCGAAAGCGGAACGATCAGGTCGGTTTGCTCGGCCAATGGAATAAAGGCATCGGGGCCCAGCAAGCCTTGGGTTGGGTGCTGCCAGCGGACCAGCGCCTCGACAGCCACGATCTCCCGCCCATCGACCGTATAGCGCGGCTGGAAATGCAGGACGAATTCGTTTTTTTTCACCGCCTGGCGCAGGTCGTTTTCCAGCTGGCGACGATGCTGGATCTGATCGTTCATGTGCGAAGCAAAATAGCACCAGGTCTTCTTGCCCTCGGACTTGGCCTGGTAGAGGGCAATGTCGGCGCAGCGGATCAGCTCGCCCGGCACGTAGCCTTGGCGGCGGCTGACAGCGATGCCGATACTGGCGCCTATGTGCAGCGAGTGAGTCTCGTAGTGGATCGGCTGCTGCAGGCTTTCGATCAGCCGTTCGCAGAACCGGTCAATCTCAGTGGTGTTTTCCATCCCACTGAGCACGACGACAAATTCATCACCGCCCAGGCGCGCCACCATGTCGTGCTCACGGGTGCAGTCGCGAAGCCGCTGGGCCACGTCCAGCAGGACCGCATCACCGGCTGGATGGCCGAGCGAATCGTTGATCGGCTTGAAATTGTCCAGGTCCACCATCAGCAGCGCCAGCGGCGCGGAATGTTCCTTGGCCACCAAGGCATCATCCAGGTGACGCGCCAATTTGTTGCGGTTCGGCAGGCCGGTCAGGGCATCGTGCATCGACAGGTGCTGGACCTGGGCATGGGCCGCCACCTCGTCGGTGATATCACTGGCGGTGCCGCGATACCCGGTTACGACGGCCTTGTCATGGATGGGCCGCGCCGACACTCGACAGAATCGCAATTGGCCGGAATGGTCGCGGTACGAGCAACGCAAGTTGCTGGCGTGCTGTTCTTCGTCCAGTTTGCTTAGCCACAACGCAATCGGCGTGGTGTCGCAGTACAAGAGCTGTTCGATATCCTGCCCCAGCCATTGCTGGTCGGAAAAACCCGTGACCGTGTTGAAGCGCCCCGACAGGTAGGTGATGTGCCGATGGCTGTCGACTTCCCAGATCCAGTCGGACGCGGCCTCGGCCACGGCGCGGAAGCGTTCTTCGCTGGCCTCGAGGGCCTGTTTCGACTTTGCGAGGCTGTCATACCCGGCGTCCACCTGGCGAGCCGTACGCATGGCATATCGAAAAAAGTAGGCGGTGAGCAACGCCAGGATCAGCAACGCCCCGCCCAATGGTGGTAGCAGGGACCAGAGCAGTTGCTGGCCCGGCCGTTCCAGCCGCGACACCAGGCTGTAGCCGGTGCTGTCCAGTGGCACGGCGGGCTGGTCGGAAGCCAACGCCGTATCCTTCACCAGGTTCAAGTCGGTGAGGCCATAGCCCTTGCCCAACTTGCGCAGCTTGACCGGCGTTAACTGATCGACGAACAGCAACATCGACGTGCCACGGCGATCGACCTGGGGGCGTTCGTCGTTGGGCGTGATCACCGATGCAGTGACAATGGCCGGCCAGCCGTCGAACAACGTGTAGCGGATCAGCGGCATCGTCAGGTCGGCCTGTGCCTGGAGCTGATCCACCAGGTCCGCCAATGGCGTGTCGATATATTCTGTCGCCTCGGCCTGGACATGCTGCCCACGTACCACCGCATACTTGGTGCGCTCGCGATCAATCACAAACACACCCTCATACTCATCGTTGGTGAACAGGGTCTTGCCCATGTTCTGTTCGGCGTAGGCCCACTGCACATCGACTTCGCCATTGAGGTGCTCATACGCCGTGGTCCAGAAGGCGTAACTGGTGATGTAGTTTTTCGACGCCGTGATTCGATTATCGAGGGCGCGTTCGATATAGAAATGCGTCTTGCCCACGTCCTCCGCGTCCAGCTTCTGCGCGATGTTGAACAGCACGGCGATGGCCACCAGGACACCTGCGACAAACAACACGCCGAGACCTATGACCAGGCGCAGGGTAATCGGCGCATGTCGGGTGACGTCAGAAGGGGTATCGGCAGTGGTATCCATTGACCTGTTCCTGTCCTTTCGGCGCTGGCTTCGCCGTGCAAGCTTCACAACATGAACCGCAATTGACCCTTGGTTTTTTTAACCGTAGCAGCCAACCCGCGCCAATCGACGAACCCACAGGATTTGCCGAAAAGGCCTACGCACCATGTGTGGAAGTGTTGAGCAATGGACCGCTATCCGCGGCCGATGATTCCAACCGATCTCAACGATCAGAGCGCTCCAACGCGCAGAGTCCATCTTCCATCGACAGCGCCGCGACGCGGTTCCGCCCGCCGTGCTTGGCCTGGTACAGCGCCGCGTCAGCTCGTTGGATGAAGACTTCGATGCTATCCAGACTGCTGGGCACGAAGGCATGACAGCCCAGGCTCACCGTCAGATAGCCGGTGGGAGAACCCGAATGAATGATGTTTTTGTCGATGACGCTGCGACGGATCTGCTCGGCCAGCGCCATGGCCCCTGGCAGGCTGGTATCGGGCAGCAGGACCGCGAATTCTTCACCGCCAAAACGCACCGCCAGGTCGGCCTTGCGGTGGCAGCAACCCTTGAGCACCCTCGCCACCTCCGCCAGGCAGTGGTCGCCGGCAACGTGCCCGTAGGTGTCGTTGTAGCGCTTGAAAAAATCGATGTCGAGCATGATCAGGCTCAAGGGGCTGCGCTGACGGGCGCCTCGGCCAAATTCGATGTCCAGCGCCCGCTCGAACAACCGTCGGTTCGCCAGCCCGGTCAGGCTGTCGTGGGTGGCGATCAGTTCCAACGCCTCCTGGGCCTTGCGCAGGTCCGCCTCGATCCGCTCGCTGTTGCGCACCTGACGCACGAATACCCAGCCGAACAAACAGATACCCAACACCACCAAGGCAACGATGAGGCTGGATTGAAAAGCCGTGTCGTACCAACCCGCCAGGATCGCCTCCTCGGACATCGCCGCGGTCACCACCAGCGGATAAGCCTGCAAGTGCTGGTGCGCATAAAGCCTGACAACGCCGTCGGGTGCGCTGCGAATGATCGCATCGCCGGCGCCGGCGTTCGACGGCTCATGCTTATAGATGTGCTCCTCGGCCAGCGGTTGCCCAATCAGGCCTTCATCGAACGGCCGCCGCGCCAGCAGCGTACCGTCGGACAGCGCCAGGGCCATTTCGCCTTTGGCGTCGAGATTGAAACTCTTAAAGAACTGATCGAAATACGACATCTTGATGCCAGCCAGCAGCACGCCCTGGAAATTGCCTTTCGCGTCATTCAATCGGCGGGAAACCGGGATGATCCAATCACCGTTTTGTCGACTCCGGATCGCCGGGCCGACATGGGCGATCAGCGAGGCGTTCTGCTGGTGAAACTTGAAATAATCACGATCCGCGATCCCCGCGCCCCGGTGCAGGCTTGCAAAGGACGTAATGACCCACTGGCCGTTCTTGTCGAACAGGAACAGGCCATGCAACTGCTCCAGCGATTGCACCCGCCGGGCGAAGGTCTGCTGCAGGCGCGGTCGTGTCGACGGGCCGAACCCGTCGTTCTGGATCCAGTCCGCCAGGCTGGCCAGCACGAGGTCAGCCTGTACGAACGTGTCCTGGGCCTGTTGGGCCATGGCCCGGGTGAGGTTGGCCGAGGCAACACGCGCCGAGTCCAGGTCATGGCGACGGGACTGCTCCAATTGAAAATAGAGCAAAGCGCAAAGGCACAGGCACACGGCGGCGATGAACGTCACCGCAGCCTTGAGCAACGGCAGGCGTTTCAAGGCGCCGCCGGGCGCATGGTTCGGATCATGGATGGGGATAGGCAAGCGAAAATCCTGGGGAGGGCAAAACATGAGCGAATCGCTCAAAAGCCCCCAATAATCGGGAGCTTAGCGTACCGCTTGGGGGGCGGCAATTTGCCTTTAGGAGGAAGTCGATGGATGGCCGAGTGGATCCAAAAACCCCGGTATTTTCTGGCCGATATGCCCTTCAAAAGCTCATTGAACATGCCTTTGGCGGGACATACCGCCTCTGTGTCGGAAAATGCGCTCAGCGAACCGGGGGGACTCGGATTTCGCCCGCCCTGCATTGAGTCTTGACGCCTTTGCCACAGGCGGTAAATGCCAAGTCCTTGTCCATGCACACCCGTACTTCCGATAACTGCGGACCACGGCAAATCACGGCGACACCATCGGCCTCGATACCAGGATTGCTTTGGCGAAACAGCCGGATGATTTCATCGGCTTCAAAATAATGAGAGGAAGTGAAAGGTTGCAATGGCGTCGGAATCTTCACTGCTCCAAGCGCCCGGTCGGAAGCGTCTAGGTAACCCATGGCACCGAGGCCGCTGCAGGTGCCGTGCTTGGACCACTCATGTTCCAGCAGTTTGCGGGTAGGAAATAGCGTCAAGCCTTTCTCGCGCTCGGCAGCGGTCAAGGGCATCTCGGTCGAACACGATTGTGGCCAGCCACCCCTGGCATATTGCGGCCAGAGACCGTGCAGGACAAAACCGTAGCCTTTGCCGGAGCATTGCGAGTCGTTCTGATGGGTAAGGCAGAAGGTAGGTGACCAGGACAGCGACAGTACGTAATAGTCGAATACCCCTGCAACCGGCTCGACTCCGGCGTCGCGCGGCTCGCGGGCGTTGCCTGTGCTGATGAAGCCCAGCGACAGGATGAACAGCATGATGATAGGAAAACGTTGTTTCATGACCCCTCCTTGGGTAGATGTGCTACTGGCTGGAATCAGAGTCCGGCCCGTGATCATTTCAATTTGATCTCAGCATTCAACGGAGGATTTTTTACAAGCAAACCGTCTCGGGGGCCATCTGAAATATGTAACACCCCTAACGCAAGCGGCCTTCGAGTTCTGGACTCCCGCACGCAACCGAGGCCCGATACCTGGCGACCTGGCCGGGTTGGCGGTAAACCTGATGCATCAGGCAAGGCGCTTGCTCAGATAAGCCGCCGTGGCTGGACACAGGGTCCGGAATTGAGCCGTAGCACTGATTAAAGCAGGCGCCAGGGAGCGGTCCCGTACCCGATATCCCTGCCTCACAAAAAAGGCTGTGGCGGTGTCCGTCAGCAAGTGAAGCCGCACCACCCCCTCGCGTTTTGCAAACGCCTCAAGCGTCGCCAGCACTGTCGCGCCAATGCCTCGTCCGCGATGGCCATCCAGCACAACCAGAGAGCGCAGCAACCGATCGGCGCCCTCCCCCTCGATTCCACCGAATGCCATGTCGATGCCTTGCAGGCTAAACATGAAAAAACAGCGACCCGGATAGTCCAGGTCATTTACCGGAAGACGAGCCCGGACAAGAGCCTCCCGCAAAGGCTCCAGCTGTTCTTTTTTCAATGCTGTCATGAGCAAGACGAGGGCCCTCTTAGTGTTTGGGTAAAGCTACGCTGCTTACTCAAAGGCTCGCAATCGGTCCGGCAATAAATTTGAACGGCACCAACCCCACATGAACTAACAAAGTTCATGGCCCGGCCCGTGCCTTTGCACTGAATCGGCCAGGGCACAACCTGAACAGCAATGGCACAGGTGACCCGCCAATGGATTCAAGCTCCCTCGAAATTTTTACCGACACCCAACTGCTCGGCATTTCCATCGCCAATTGGTTACTGGCCCTCAGCGTGATGACGCTGAGTTTCATCGTCGCCAGGGCCGGTATCGGTTTCCTGTTGAAAAACGTGCGCGCCCGGGCGCAGAAGCCCGACGCCTACATCAGCCATATCGCCGTCGAGGTGCTGTCCAGCACCAGCAACACCTTGTTGCTGCTGGCCTCGATCCTCATAGGCATCGGTGTGCTGGATCTGCCGGAACGCTGGCTCGGACGGGTCAGCAGCCTCTGGTTCGTGGTCGCGGCCTTGCAGGTGGGATTGTGGGCAAACCGGGCGATCGCCCTGGCGCTGATGCATTATTTTGCCCGGCACAGCCACACCGATATCCATCAGAAAAGTGCCCTGGCAACGTTGAGCCTCTGGGGCGCGAAAGTGTTCCTCTGGGCGGTGGTGCTGCTGGCCATGCTTTCCAACCTCGGCGTGAACATCACCGCCTTCATCGCCAGCCTCGGTGTCGGCGGCATCGCCGTTGCGCTCGCCGTACAGAACATCCTTGGCGACCTGTTCGCCTCGCTGTCGATTGCCGTGGACAAACCGTTCGAAGTGGGTGACTTCATTGTCGTCGGCTCGTTGGCCGGTACCGTGGAGCATGTCGGCCTGAAGACCACACGCATCCGCAGCCTGGGCGGCGAGCAGATCGTCATGGCCAACGCCGGGATGATCAGCACCACCATCCAGAACTACAAACGACTGCAGGAACGCCGCATCGTCTTCGAATTCGCCCTGCCCCAGGAATGCTCGACCGAACAGCTTCGCCAAGTGCCTGCCATCGTCGAAAGGATCATCAAGGCCCAGGAAAAAACCCGTTTCGACCGCGCGCACTTTCGCAGTTTCGGCGAAAGCACGCTGGAATTCGAAACGGTCTACATCGTCCTGGACCCCAGCTACAACGTCTACATGGACATCCAGCAAGCCATCAACCTGGGGATGATGGACGAGTTCGCCAGGATCGGCGTGCGCTTCGCCATGCCGTCCCGGGCCGTGCATGTGGCTTCGTTGCCGGAGATGCCTGAACAACTGACCCAGGGCAACACCGTCAGAAAACCGCTGCGAGTTGATGCGTCATCCGGCGCCCAGCATTAACTTGCAAGTTCGCTTCCATGACCCAGCGCAACTGACCACCCCGCCCCTTCAGCTAAGCTCAACCCATCACCACGACAGGGAATCGACATGAGCAAGGCAGACGAACTCGCGGCGAAGCTGAGGCAGGCCCAACGCACGCCGGCCGACACCGACAATTGTGCGGACCTGGCGATCGAACATTGGCCTGGCCAGGTGTACGAGCTGTATCGCCAGCTTGAAACCTGGCTGGCGCCGGTCTGTGAGGCGGGCCTGGTTATCCGGCGTAACCCCACCCATGTATTCGAGCGTCATGCCAGCGGATCGACGTATAACTACGCCATTGATCAGTTGGTCATCGAAGGTAATCACCGTCGCATCTCGCTTGATCCGATCGCCCGTTTCTCCCCCGGCGCCGAAGGGTGCATCGAAATCCACATGAAAGGCATGGAGCGCTGCATCCTGCGGACGGTGGGCGAACATGGCGAGTCGCGCTGGCATCTGCAGCCAACCGGACAACCACGGCCCGAACCCGTCACGTTGGATGAAGATGATTTCCTCTCGATCATCGAGGAAGGCTTAGGTCTCTAATGCAAGAGGGCGACTCAACGAGTCGCCCGTCTTAGTTCGGGGCCGATTCGAATGTCGCGTCTGGCCCGCTTTTGGTCGGCGCCCCTGCTTGCCTGTCTATGAGGATCGCCAAGGCATTGTCGATCTCATCGGCGGCGCGCTCGGCATGTTGGGCGTCCGCCCAAGTCCAGTACTGCTCCGACACGAGCCCGCCGACCGCATGCGCGCATAACTCATCGCAACTGATGCCCATCTTTCCCGCAGCGGCGATGACTGCCAGGAGGGCTTGCTCCAAGGGCTGGACTCTTTCAGTAGACACAACTAACCAACTCGGTAGGTAACCAGCCTGGAGCTTACCAAGATATCAATGTGCCACCAACCGCAGGCGCCCAACGGTCCTTCTCAACCCACCGTGCTGTATGTCCTGGCGCGCGATGTCCGCGAGGATTGTCGAGCCGCCGCGCGAGCGGCCAGGATCGTCAACACAGCGGCAACAACCAGCACGGCCGCGCTGGTCTCGAAGGTCGCGCGATAACCGCTCAAGTCGAACAGAACGCCGCCCACCGTGGCCCCCGAGGCAATGGCGAGCTGGACGATTGCAACCATCAAACCGCCCCCGGCCTCGGCGTCGTCCGGCAACGTTCTGGCCAGCCAAGTCCACCAACCTACGGGGGCCGCCGTGGCCACCAGGCCCCAGAGGCCGAGCAGCACAGCCGTGACCGACGCGGAGCTGCCGAACCCCACCAGCGCGAGGGCGATCGCGGCCATCAACAGCGGGATAACAATGAGCGTGCGATACAGGCCGTTCTTCAAGAACGAGCCGATCAGAAAAGTGCCCAGCAAACCCGCCAGACCAATCGCCAGCAACATCAGCGATAGCAGCGAGACGCCCACCTGCGCCACGGTTTCCAGGAAGGGTCGCAGGTAAGTGAACAACATGAACTGGCCCATGAAGAACGTGCTGACCGCCAGCATGCCCAACGCCACCGGCGCCCGGGTCATGAGCTTGAAAGGATTCCCGCCGCCGCGCTTCGCCTGGTTCGGCATCGAGGGCAGGCTCAACAGCAGCCATGCCAGGGCAAGTGCGGCAACCGGCACGATGCAGAAAAACGCGCCACGCCAACCGATAATCGCCCCCAGAAAGCTGCCTAGCGGCGCAGCGACAACTGTCGCCAGGGCGTTGCCACCGTTGACGATGGCCAGGGCGCGTGGGACTTTATCTTCCGGCACCAGCCGCATGGCCGTGGCCGCCGACAGCGACCAGAAGCCGCCAATCGCAACGCCGATCAGCGCGCGACCGACCATGAAAATCAGGTAACTGGGCGCCACTGCCGCCACTGTGCCGGACAAGATCATCAACAGCGTCAGTGCCGAGAGCAGCCACTTGCGTTCGATCCGGGCCGCAATCGGTGCGATGAGCAGGCTGGTCACCAGGGCAAAGGCACCCGAGACGGCGATGCCCTGGCCGGCCTGCCCTTCAGTGATCTGGAGGTCCGCTGCCACCGGCGTCAGCAAGCTGACTGGCATGAATTCGGACGCAACAAGGGCGAAGGCAGCCAGCGACATGGCAAGCACCGCGCCCCACGCAGGCTTGCCCTGTGGTTCTAGCGATGAGATAGAGGTCATAACAATCCTGAAATTTCTGGAGCGCTCGGAAGCCCTCGTGGGAGCGAGCTTGCTCGCGACGGCGACGATGACGCCATGAACTGAATCCGACGGGTATTTTCACGAATGGGTATCGACGGTCGGTAGAACATTTCGCTGGAGTTCTTGCCCGATCCTGTGAACCCGCCGGTTACGCATAGGCAACGCTTCGCTTGGCGGGTTAATGTTCTGCCCATAGCTATCAACCCAGACAGAATCGACATGACCACCCAAGGCAGATCGCCACAAGACCGGCTCGCAAACCTCATCGCCACCCGGACGGCCGGCGCGGGTGACTTTGAAACGTCAATTGCGGGCCTGTGCTTTTTCCGTCGCGACGCCCCTGCCCCGCCTATGACCTGCATGATCGAGCCAAGCATCGTCCTCGTCGCCCAGGGGATGAAGCAGGTGTGGATTGGCGGCCAGGCATACGGGTACGACACCACACGTTTCCTGATGACGTCGCTGGATATGCCCGCGAACTCCGAAGTGCTGGCGGCCAGCCCGGAGCAGCCGTGCCTGGGCCTGGTCATGCGGCTTGACTTGCGCATGGTCGCCGATCTGGTCGCCCAGGGTGGCGTGGCGCCCAGTGTCGAGCGCCCCGCGGGGATTGGTGCGAGTATCGGCACGGCGTCAGCGGATTTCCTCGAGCCGTTCGTGCGTCTGCTGGCGCTGCTGGATGAACCCGAAGCGATCCCCGTGCTGGCCCCGCTGATCCAGCGGGAGATCCACTATCGACTGTTGATGAGCGACCAGGCCGCGCGGCTGAGGCAGATTGCCTCCGTCGACAGCCAGGGTTACCGGATCGCCAAGGCCATCGACTGGCTGAAACTCAACTACACCGGGCCCGTTCGCGTGGACGACCTCGCGGCGCGCGTGCAGATGAGCGCCCCGACCTTCCACCATCATTTCCGCCAGCTCACCGCGATGAGCCCGCTGCAATACCAGAAGTGGCTGCGGTTGAACGAAGCGAAGCGCCTGATGCTCAACGAGCACCTGGACGTGGCGAGCGCCGCCTACCAGGTGGGCTATGAAAGCCCTTCGCAATTCAGCCGTGAATACAGCCGTCTGTTCGGCGCTTCGCCGAAGCGGGACATCGCGGCGTTGCGCAGACCCGCGAATATCATGAACGCTGACTGATTCGCGGTGCCCGGTTCCATTGTGTCGAGGAACCCTCAACCTGGCCCGCCAGCGCAATACACTTGCGTGCCAGGATCAGAGTGGGGTCAACAAGCGCCACCTGATGCCCGTTGATATCGAACGCCTCGCAATGCCTCAACACCAACGGCAACTCCGTACAGCCAAGAATCAACACCTGTGCCCCCAGTTCGCACAAGTGCTCAGCCGCCAGCAATAGCTGTTCCCGGCAAAGCCCCTCGGTGAAACCGGCCTTGATGCCTCGCGGCCCGTAGATGGCGTCCATCACCATGGCCTGATAGTCGACACCGGGCGTAACGATTTCCAGCCCGGCGCGGCTGGCCGCCTGGTGATAGACCTGGCTCTGCAAGGTGCCGGACGTCGCCAACAGACCGACTGCCTTGCCGGAGCCGTACGCGTTCACGATCCACTCAACCGTCTCGGTCAGCATATTCACGATCGGCACCGTCAGATGCGCCTGGATGCGCTCGACAAATGCGTGGGCCGTGTTGCAGGGAATTGCGATGGCGTCGGCGCCCGCACTCTCGAGGCGTTTGCAGGTGGCGTACAGCGCCATCGTCGGGTCCGCCTCATCGTGCACCAGGTTCGCCGTGCGGTCGGGGATCTGCGGGTTCTGCTCGACCACCAGCTTGATGTGGTCCTGATCCTTGTCGGCGGGCGTATTGGCGACCACCTTGGCCATGAAATCCACCGTGGCGGCGGGCCCGACACCGCCGACGATACCGAGCTTGAAGGCTGGGCGATGGTGGGGTTGCGGGTCCTTCGTCGCGAAATCCGCATAGATCTGGTTGATGTCCAGGACATTCAGCCTTTGATCTTGCAAAGGCCCACAGATCAGCGAAAGCTCGGTCATGCCGGGGACGATTACCGTTGCGCCTTGGGCTCGCAGCGAAAGGCAGGCCTGGTGGACCGCCTCGAACGGCGCGCCATCGAAGTGGCCGTCCTTGATACCGTCGAGGCCGTACATCGCCTCCATCACCTTCGATTGCGCTTCGACGTCGGGGTAGATAACCGGGTAGTCCTTGCCAAAGTGCTCTTCGAACAGACCGCTATGGCGAACGAAGTCGGAAGCGATCACACCCAACGTCGCCCCGACAGGGACGCTACGGCGGACGTGCCCACTCAGGGCCGCCATCATGTCGAGCACGGCAATACCTAATTCAGCCTCGATTTCCGCGCGAAAGGTCTGGCTGGCGAAGCATGGCAGCATCACCGCATCCAGGCCGCTCGCCTCGAAGGCCTTGCACACCTGGAACACGTAGAACTTACGCGACGTCATGCTCGCGCCTGCGTCCAAGGGCAGCAGCACGTCCTTGAACGGATGCTGTTCGAACAGGAAATGATAGCGGCCCTGGTCTTCGATCACGGCCCTGGACTTGACCAGTTTGTAGAACAGGTCACCGCCGGCCAGCGACCCCAGGCCACCGACGATGCCCAGCTTGCGGACGACAGATACGTTGCGGATCGACTTGCCCTTGGCCTTCATATCGTTTCTCCTCAAACAACCGGGACCGTTCCGGGAGCCGCTTCGGCACGAGACCGGACGGCGGGCTGTTCGCAGGCTTCCTCGGCGTGCTCTTCGTATGGCTCGGCCTTGGCCACAACGGCCGTTGCGATGCTGTTACCCACCACATTGGTCGCCGTACGCGCCATGTCCAGGAATTGGTCGATGCCAATGATCAGCAACAGCCCCGCCTCGGGAAGGTTGAACATCGGCAACGTCGCCGCGACCACCACGACCGATGCCCGGGCCACGCCGGCCATGCCCTTGCTGGTGATCATCAGTGTCAGAAGAATCAGCATCTGCTGAGTGAAACTCAGGTCAATGTTGTAGGCCTGGGCAATGAACAGGATCGCGAACGCTTGATACATCATCGAGCCGTCGAGGTTGAACGAATACCCCAGGGGCAGCACGAAGCTGGAGACGCGTTTGGGCGCGCCAAATTTCTCCAGCGCCTCGATGGTTTTCGGATAGGCGGATTCGCTGCTCGCGGTGGAAAAGGCCAACAGGATCGGCTCCCGGATCAGCTTGCCCAAATGAAAAACCGAACGTCCAAGGAACACGTATCCAGCACCGAACAGCAACGCCCAGAGGATCAGGATGCCCAAGTAGAACTCGGCGATGAGCTTGCCGTAATCCACCAGCAAGCCCAGGCCCTGGGTGGTGATGGCCGAAGCGATGGCGGCGAACACACCAATCGGTGCAAAGGCCATCACGTAGTCGGTGATCTTGAACATCACCTTCGCCAATTCTTCGATGGAATCGGTGATGCGCGTGTGACCGGCGCGCTTGACGCCTGCCAGCGCGAAGCCGAAGAACAGCGAGAAAACCACGATTTGCAGGATCTCGTTATTGGCCATTGCCTCGGCAATACTTCGAGGAAAGACATGGCCGATAAACGCCTTGAGACTGAAATCCCCAGTGTTGACGGGCACGGCTGCGGACGCATGCTGGGCGACTTCCAGATTCAATCCGGCGCCAGGTTGGAACAGGTTGACCAACCCCATGCCAATCAACAGCGACACAATCGAAGCCGTCACGAACCACCCCATCGCCCGGGCGCCAATCCTTCCTACGGAGCGGGAGTTGCCCATGCTGGCGATACCACCGACCAAGGTCGCGAACACCAGTGGCGCAATGATCATTTTGATCATGCGCAGGAAAATGTCGGTGACCATCGAGAAATATGCAGCGATTTCCTTGGCGCTTTGCTCGCTCCCTGCGAAATGGTGACACGCCCAACCCACCAGCACGCCCAGGGCGATGCCCATGGCAATTCGACGCGGGAGCTTGTTCTTTTTCACGGTGCTGTCCTCAAGTAGTTCTTGGATTTTTATTACTTGGCAGGTCACGCTGATTCGCCTGAAGCCGCGAGACGTCAGCGCTACGAGAACAATTCTAGGGAGAGCATCGAACGGCATGATGAGTAATCCGGCCACGCTCATGCATTTTCGGAATAGTTATGTGTTTGGCGCTACGGGCCGGGGGATTGGACCCTAGAATGATCCCTTCATGACGAGGGATTTCTAGATGCAACTCAAATGGCTGGACGACCTCCTGGCGATCGCCGAATGGAAAAACTTCTCCCGGGCAGCCGAAGTCCGCTGCGTGACGCAATCGGCTCTATCGCGACGTATTCGCTCGCTTGAAGAATGGGTGGGCGTCAAGTTGGTGGACCGTGGCACTTATCCGGTCCAGTTGACGGCGGCGGGGATCACTTTTTGCGATGAGAGCAGAGAGGCACTCGCCGGGCTGTTGAGGTTGCGTTCGGCCCTGCGCGATGTGGAGCGGATGCCGGGGCGCTCGATCCAGATCACTGCGGGTCACAGCCTGTCGATGACTTTCTTGCCCAAGTGGCTCGCGCAATTCCAGCAACACAACGAACAATTCAATGCCCGGGTGGTTGCCGCCAATATCCATGACGCCGTGATTGCCCTGGAGGAAGGCAGCTGCGACTTGATGATGGTTTATCACCATCCATTGGCGCCCATCCTGTTGGACGCCGAGCGTTTCGGCAGCCTGACCCTCGGTCATGATTCATTCATTCCACTCTGTGCACCGAACCGCAAAGGCGAACCCCTGTTCCCATTGTCAGGCCGCTCCGGCAAGGCCGTGCCGTACCTCGCCTACACGGCCACTACGTTCCTGGGTCGCGTCGCCGACATCGTCATCAAGAACGGCCCGACACCGACTGCGCTGGAACGCTGCTATGAGGCCGACATGGCCATGCTGCTGATGCGCATGGCGGTTGAGGGCTACGGCGTGGCGTGGCTGCCACAAAGCGCAGTGGCCGATGAGCTGGCGCGAGGGCTGCTGGTCAGGGCCGGCGATGAGCAATGGAGCACGCGATTGGAGATTCGATCGTACTGCACGAATGCCAATCGCAATCCAACGATGCGCAAGCTCTGGAAAACGCTGGAGGGCGCGTCGCTGCGCTCACCCGCCTGACATCGCCTGGTAGTACTGCGCCATGTAATCGACGAACACTCGCACCTTGGCGGGCAGATGCCGGGCGTGAGGATAAAGCGCGTAGTAGTGCCGTTCCCCAAGGGTGTGCTCAGGCAGAATCCGCACCAACCTTCCCGCCAGCAGGTCATCCTGCACCGTCGCCAGGGTAAATGCGGCAATGCCACCACCCGCCAAGGCACAGGCGTGCAAGGCAGTGATGGTGTCTGTGTGAAACGTGCCGTGACAGTCCAGGGTAATCGATTCCCCCTTCGCATTGGCGAGCGTCCATTGGCCAGCCGGTCCATAGGTGAGTAGCCGATGGTCGTTGAGTTCGGCAACGCTGCGAGGCAAGCCACGCTTGAACACGTAGGCCGGCGCCGCGACCAACACCAACGGCGATACGCTGAGCAACCGCGCGACCAGGCTGCTGTCGGCCAGGGGCCCACAGATGCGTAGCGCCACATCGAATCCCTCGGCCACCAGATCGACCAACGGATCGGAGCAAGACAAATCAATCTGGATGTCTGGGTACTGCGCCTGGAAGGCTGGCAACCAATGCGCCAGCTCCAGCGTACCGACCACCAACGGCGCGCTGATCCGAAGCAGCCCGGACGGACGCTCGCGTTCCTGCGTGACAGCTTGGGACGCGGCATCGACTCGATCAAGAATATCCACGCAGGCTGCGTAGTACCTTTCCCCCGCCGCCGTAAGACTCATGCGGCGGGTATTGCGATTGATCAGACGCACGCCCAACGCGGATTCCAATTGCTGCAAATGTCGGGAGACCGACGAGTGCGTGGTGCCCAGCCGCTCGGCGGCGGCTGTAAAACCCTGGGCCTCGACGACGCAGCGGAACACGCGCATGGCGAGCATCTGATTCATGGGGTTAGCGCACCGGTAGCTTGATGATTTCGGCGGTGTTCATCACATCGCCGAACGTGTCCTCGATTTCGGCGAGCGCGGCCTGGTGCAAGGCGTCCTTGTCGGTCGACTCTCCGTTGACCCGGGTAATCGCGCGGGTGGCCGATGCATCGGCCGCGACCAACACGTTATAGCTCAGCGGCGCCGCATCCCGGGCTGCGCCCGCCACGCACGCATGTGTCATGAGACCGGAGACGATCACGTTCTCAATACCCGCGGCTTTAAGACGCTTGTCCAGATCGGTACTGCCAAACACGCTGACGGTGGTTTTCTGCAAAACCGGATCCTTGGCCCTGGGCTGCATGTCGGGGTGGAATTTCACGGTTTCACCGTCGATGGCGAACACTGGCGAACCAGCGGGTGCAATGTGCCGGACATGGTAGACGGGCATCTTGTGTTCATCGGCGAACTCGATCAGCTTTCGGGCGTTGGCCAGCGCTGCCGGGCCGTCGGGGATCGGCATCTTACCGGTGAAGTATTCGTTCTGGAAATCGATCACCAGTAACGCGGTTTTACCGGCAGGCAACTGGCTGACCGGCACTGCGCCGGACATGGCGCGGATAGTTGGATGAGTTTCGGCCGAGGCGCCGGCGCTGGCGAGAACGCCTGAGATTACACAGGCGGAGAGGAAACGACGGGTAAAACGCTGCATGGACAGTTCCTTCTTTCGTGGAGTGAATGAAGGGAATGCTAGGGCCATGACCGGCACCCGAACACAGCGTGGGCGGCACAGGACTTGTTTAGGATTTGCACAGGTGAGCCGTGATCGGGGCGTTGCCGCTCGCTAAAGGACGTCGACAAACCCGTGGCGAGGGAGCTTGCTCCCGCTCGGCTGCGAAGCAGTCGTGAATCGGCGGGTGCGGTGTGTCTGACATTTCGAATTCGCTGGTTTAGGGGCCGCTTCGCGCCCCAGCGGGAGCAAGCTCCCTCGCCACGGGTCCATCGTTTTATCCAGCATCAAGGGCGACCCTGGCAAGGTCACCGACTGCATCAAGACGCGAGAAGTTGTGCCTGTAAACGTCGTCCGATCACATCCAGCAAATCACAACCGTCGCGCAGAGGGATTGCCAATACCTGCGCGAAGTCGTGCAGGACGACGGCGTCGGTGCTGATTTCGGAACGCATCGCGAGGTTCTCCAATAACTGGGTGACAGCGGCGATTCGGTAGGCGGCTGTGTCGTGCAGCACGTCCAGAGGTGCTTCCGTGTCGATCAGAAGGGCGTGGAAATTGTTTTCGATACCGGTGATGGGCATGTAGCGGGACATGGGTGTTTCTCCTGCCGTGATGGGCTCAATGGCTAGGTTTCGTGAGGGCTTCCACACCCTGCCGCTGAATTTGCAGCGACGGAAGGAATTTAACGTGCGGGGCGATTGGCGGATAGTCGGCCGGAAGCGACGCAGTTTGAGGGAAATTTCCGATGAGGCTGTCCGGCGTTGGGTTCGCAGCTTGTTTAGCTATTCGTTAGCGACGGCACCAGCAACTATTCGCTTACCGATTTGCCTTCCCACCTCCAATGCCTGCCCATCCCTCTGCTTCCCCTGCCGCGCCTGCCCCACCAACTGCGGAATCAAATCCCCTTCCGGCAAGTGCTTCCAGAATCGCCCCGGCATGTGTTGGCGCAACGCGGTGGGGTTGAGCCTCGCCGGGTTGAAGATGTGTCGATAATAGGTGCGCCACAATTCCGCGCCGGGGTCTTCGGCGTGGCGGGCCCATTGTTGCCATTGCTCGGGGCAACGGCGCTGGTAGTCCAGCGAATGCCCATCGAAACGAATGCCGTCGCGGGGCGTTGCGATCAGCCAGCGTTGTCGACCCAATCGCTCGGCAAAATGCCCGCTCGCGCTTTCAAGGATGTCGTGGGCCGGCTGGTGGAAAGCCACAAGGTCCAGTTGCAGTTGTTCAGCGACCGCAGGCGGCAAGGGTATGAAACGCACGAATGCATGAAGGTGATGGGCTTCGCGGCTGACCTGCTTGATGCGCCGTTGCAGCTCGCTGCCCAATCGATCACCAGCGAGCATAGCGGTGCGATCACCATGGGCGACGCGCCAGAGCACTTCGTACAACAGGTTCCAGCGTTGTTCGCCCTGGTAGCGGCTGGCCTGTTCCAATTGTCCCAACAGACCCGCCGGGACGCGTGTCTGGAACGGTCCCGGGCCTTGCGGCAATGCCGCCGGCACGGCCAGCAGGTCAGCCATGGGGCCTTGGGCCCAGGTTACGTCGCTGGGGTCGATTCCGTGGCCCAACAGTGTTCTGGCCTGACTACGCCAGGTGCTGAAATCGTCGTCGCAATCCAATGCAATCACGCCCACAACCCCATTTGTACGGGCCGCTGCGGATCGCGCAAGCGCGCTCGGAGCAAGCCGCTGCGCACCTGGCCGTCAGCGGGTCGGTAATCGCTGGTCACAATGAACGGACGGGCCTTTTCCAACACGCAACGCAACTGCACCAGGTCGTCGTAGCGAATCCGCCGTTCCCTGCGCAGTGCCACCAGGCGTTGCACGCTACGAAGGCCGATGCCGGGAATACGCGCGAGCAAGGCCGGCTCGGCACGGTTAAGGTCGAGTGGAAACACATCGCGATTGGCCAACGCCCAGGCCAGCTTGGGGTCGATGTCCAGGTCCAGGTTGCTGGACGTAGTCAACAGCTCGCCCGCCTTGTAGCCGTAGCCACGCATCAGGAAGTCGGCTTGGTAGAGCCGGTGCTCGCGCAGCAAAGGTGGCGCGGCGAGTGGCACGCTGGCGGGGCTTTCGGGGATCGGGCTGAAGGCAGAATAATAGACCCGCCGCAATCCGTAGCCTTGATAGAGCGACTCGGCATTGCTGAGGATGGCGTGGTCATCGGTGGCATCCGCCCCGACGATCACCTGGGTGCTCTGCCCGGCCGGGGCAAAGCGAGGCGCCCGCGGTTCGCCGGCCACTGCCTGTTGACCGTCGTGGATGGTGCCCATGGCCTGGCGAATCGTCTTCAATTGCTTTTCCGGCGCCAGGCGCTTGAGGCTCACCTCGGAGGACAATTCGATATTCACGCTCAGGCGATCCGCCAGCCGCCCTGCCTCTTCGATCAATAGCGGATCCGCGTCGGGAATGGCCTTGAGATGGATGTAGCCTCGAAAGTGATGCTCCTCGCGCAGCAACCGCGCCACCCGGACCAGTTGCTCCATGGTGTAGTCGGCCGAGCGAATGATGCCGGAGCTCAGGAACAGACCGCTGATGCAATTGCGACGGTAGAAATCCAGGGTCAGCCGGACCACTTCTTCGGGTGTGAAACGCGCCCTCGGCACGTTGCTGGAGCGACGGTTGACGCAGTACTGGCAGTCGTACAAGCAGAAATTGGTCAACAACACCTTGAGCAGCGATACACAGCGCCCATCCGGCGTGTAGCTATGGCAGATCCCCATGCCGTCAGTGGCCCCAAGCCCGTCCCGACCACGCGAACTGCGCTTGGGAGCACCACTGCTGGCACAGGACGCGTCATATTTGGCGGCGTCGGCAAGAATGCCGAGCTTGGCGATAAGCTCCATGGAAGATTCTCAAATACTGTATGCATACACAGTATTTGGAGATTGACCGCGATGCAAGCTCCGCTGGTCAATCCAACCAACGAGCAGAGTGTGACTGGTGGATTCATCGGCACCATGATGGGCTATAATCCGGTCATTCACGCGATTCGAGGTCCAACCCCATGGGCACTGTCAGCCTTGAAACAAAAAAGGCCTACGCGGCCAGGACGCGCAGGTCCAACTACGCGGCCAGCCTGCGCCTGGAAGGTTTCAAAGTGTCTTTCGAGGACGGCGAACGCAAGCTGCCTTCCCGTGAAGATGTCTTGAAAACCTTCACCAAGACCCGAGCCTGATGCCGGACAAATATGGCGTCGGCGAGGACGCCTACTGTTATCCCGGCTCCACGGTCCTGCGCAACAAACTCGATATCCGCGACGAACCCACCCTGGGCGAAGCCGAACAACAACTCTCGGCCATCGCGGCAAGCGACGTCGAATTCACCCCTCCTCCTTACAGCCTGGCTTACCTCCAGAATATCCATCGCGCCTTGTTCGCCGACTTGTTCGAATGGGCTGGACAGTTGCGAACCGTCGGCATGGCCAAGCAGGACACGCGTTTCTGCCAACCCGAATACATGGAAAAGGAAGCCAATAAAATCTTTGCCAGGATGGCAGCGGCGAACTGGTTCGAAGGGATGGGCCGAGCAGAACTGATCGTGGCCGTGGCGGATGCGTATTCCGATATCAACGTCGTTCACCCCTTCCGCGAAGGCAATGGCCGCGCCCAGCGCATCCTGTTCGAGCACCTCATCATGAACGGGTTTCGAAATCAGTTGGTGGGGCATCGAAAAAGACGAATGGATCAGCGCCAACATCGCGGCCTACAACTGCGTACTCGAGCCTATGGAAACGGTTTTCAAGAAGTGCATTGGACAGCCGATACAATCCCGACCATAAGTTATCTGCACTTCCTCGCTTAAGTGATACATTCCGTGCCAGCCAACCCTGCCGAAACCCTCTGTATGTACCGGATTGCCTCCTTTCCCCCAAACGAGCAAGGCCGAGACTTTGTCGTGGGCGACGTACATGGGCATTTCAAGCTTTTGGCGAAGGCCTTGGACAACCTCGAGTTCGATACCGAAATAGACCGGATTTTTTCCGTAGGCGACCTCATCGATCGCGGCCCCGACTCCGAAGATGTATTGAATTGGCTTGGAAAATCCTGGTTTCACGCGGTACGCGGCAACCATGAACAAATGGTGATCGACGGCATCCGCGGCCACGGAGACAAACCCAGGCACATCCGCAACGGCGGAGCCTGGCTCTACGCGTTGAACCCGGCCATCCAAGACCAACTTCTAAAAGCCCTTCAAGCACTTCCACTCATTATCGAAATCGACTTATCGGCTAATAAAACGATTGGAATCGTACATGCCCAAGCGCCGTTTTTCGGGCTGGATAATGATTGGCAAGGTGCGAAAGACGCCATTACCGGGGCACTCGGAAAGCAGGTTCAACAACAAGCCTTGGCGGAAGCCTTGTATGCCCGGGACAGGATCGAACAGCAGGACCCTACTCCCATAAAGGGCATCCACGAACTCTATGTCGGACATTCATCAGTCCCCACCGTCACGCGCCTCGGCAACATTGTCTATGTGGACACTGGCTGCTCCTTTTCCGACGGAGCACTGAGCCTGGTGGAAATCAGCAGCCAATCTGTTTTCAGCATAGGCATGACGCAGTGAGGTAAGGGACTGCCTCGCTCATCGGTCCAGGGCCGACGGCATTCGCTGCCGTCCCATACCTGATAAACTGTGCGCCCTTCGCATCCGCCTCCAGATTCCCATGCCTCTTCAAGAAACTTCGCAACAGTCCGTGTCCCGCCGCTTCAGCGTGGCGCCGATGATGGACTGGACTGACGCCCACTGCCGCTACTTCCTGCGCATCCTCTCCAAACACGCCCTGCTCTACACCGAAATGGTCACCACCGGCGCCCTGCTCAATGGCGATCACGAGCGCTTCCTGCGCCATCACGAAACCGAGCATCCGCTGGCCCTGCAGCTGGGCGGCAGCGTTCCCGGCGACTTGGCCGCTTGCGCCCGAATGGCCCAGGAGCACGGTTACGATGAGGTCAATCTCAACGTCGGCTGCCCAAGCGATCGGGTGCAGAACAACATGATCGGCGCGTGCCTGATGGGGCATCCAGAATTGGTGGCCGATTGCGTGAAGGCGATGCGGGATGCGGTGTCGATCCCGGTGACGGTCAAGCATCGGATCGGGATCAATGGTCGCGACAGCTACGAGCAGTTGTGCGAGTTCGTCGGGACGGTGCGTGACGCCGGCTGCACCAGTTTTACCGTGCACGCGCGGATTGCGATCTTGGAGGGGTTGTCGCCGAAGGAGAATCGCGACATCCCGCCGCTGCGTTACGACGTGGTAGCGCGGTTGAAAGCGGATTTTCCTGAGCTGGAAATCGTGCTCAACGGTGGGATCAAGACGCTGGAGGCCTGCCACGAGCATCTGCAGACGTTTGACGGTGTGATGCTGGGTCGCGAGGCCTACCACAACCCGTATCTGCTGGCCGAAGTGGATCAGCAGTTGTTTGGCAGCACTGCCCCCATCATCACTCGGGCCGAGGCCTTGGCAAAGCTGCGGCCGTATATTGCCGATCACTTGGCGAACGGCGGTGCCATGCACCACATCACCCGCCATGTGCTGGGACTGGGCACGGGATTCCCGGGCGCGCGGCGGTTCCGGCAGTTGTTGTCGGTAGATATCCACAAGGCCAAGGATCCGTTGGCGCTGCTGGACCAGGCGGGGCAGTTGCTGGAAGGGCGTTAACCGTCACTTGCTTTGAACCTGCGCGCGGTTTTGGCATCGTATCTACCGACAGTTGCCCCGGCCATTCAAACAGCCGTTTCCAGGTTGTTGCCGCTGGGGCCATCGATACCTCTTCACGCCCTTGAGTGGCTGCCAGCCCTCGGGTAATGTCAACGGACCCATAGGACAGAGCACGCTCATGACTTCCAAGCTGGAACAACTCAAGCAGTTCACTACCGTCGTGGCCGATACTGGCGACTTCGAAGCCATCGCCCGCATCAAGCCCGTCGACGCCACCACCAACCCTTCCCTGCTGCTCAAGGCCTCGGCAATGCACGGTTATGCCGAGCTGCTGAACGCCTGCGTGGCGGACTGCAAGGGCGACGTAGGCCTGGCCAGCGACCGCTTTGGCGTCGCAGTGGGCCAGGAGATTCTGAAAGTGATTCCCGGGCGCATCTCCACCGAAGTGGATGCACGCCTGTCGTTCGACACCGAAGCCATGCTCAAGCGAGCGCATCGTCTGGTAGACCTGTACGAAAAAGCCGGCATTGGCCGGGACCGCGTCCTGATCAAGATCGCTTCGACCTGGGAAGGCATCCGCGCCGCCGAGAAACTCGAGCGCGAAGGCATCCAGTGCAACCTGACGCTGCTGTTCTCCTTCGCCCAGGCCGCCGCCTGTGCCGATGCCGGGGTATTCCTGATCTCGCCGTTCGTGGGCCGTATCTACGATTGGTACAAGAAAGCCAACGGCAACGACTACACCGGCGCGGACGACCCGGGCGTGCAGTCGGTGACGCGCATCTACAACTACTACAAGTCCAATGACTACAAGACCGTGGTCATGGGCGCAAGCTTCCGCAACCTCAACCAGATCGAACAACTGGCCGGTTGCGACCGCTTGACCGTCAGCCCTGAACTGCTGGAGAAACTGGCCACCGATGAAGGCAAGCTGGAACGCAAACTGGCGCCTGGGCAAGCTGGAGAAGCGCGCCTGAGCCTCAACGAAGCGCAATTCCGCTGGTTGTCCAACGAGGACGCCATGGCGACCGAGAAACTGGCTGAAGGCATCCGTCAGTTCGCCCGGGACCAAGAGAAGTTGGAGGCGTTGCTGCAAGCCAAGCTTTGAGCTGACTCGCAAGGCATGAAAAAGGGCGAACCTTGGTGGGTTCGCCCTTTTTTTATGCGGCTCAGCCTGAGAAATCTGGCGCCTGTGCAGGCCATTCGCGAGCAAGCTCGCTCCCACAGGAGAATTAGGGGCAGCTCCAAAGGCTGCGGCCCAACGCAAGACACTGTGGGAGCGAGCCTGCTCGCGAAAGCGTCAATTCGGTCTACACACGCTCAAGAATCAAGGCCGCTCCAGCGCATTCACCAGGTCATGGAACGCTTCACGATTGGAATCGTTCAGCCCCATGAGGATCTTGTGGGCTTCAAGCACCTTGATCCGCACTTCCTCTTCGGACTGGTCCTGATCAGGCAGGTCATCCAGGCATTCCGGACACGGAACCGGATCGCCAACGATGTTGAACACCTGGTCGAAGCCCATCGATTGGAGAAGACGGGTAATGTCGTTGTGGGTGGTGACGACAGTCGGCAACAGGCCAACCTTTTGCCGCGACAGGATCGACAGCTTGGCCAGCAGGCCCAAAGTGGTGCTGTCGATGCTGCGGGTTTCGGTCAGATCGATCACGATGGCGTTGAAATTCAGCGCGGTGAAGATCTTCTCGATTGTCGCATCCAGCGCCGAACACAAGGTCAGGCGCACTTCACCGACAAACTTCAGGACAAAGGTGCCGTCCTGCTCGGCGAACTGGATTCTACCGGTACTCATCAAAGGTTCCTGCTCAACACTAACAGGGCGATATCATCCGGCATCTCCCCTAGCGTGGCTAATCCAAACACTTGGCGCAGGCCTTCCAGGCTGCCGCCCGCCGCACTCACCCGCTCAGGCAAGGCCGCTTCTTTCTCTTTGAGTGTAGGTTCTGACAAAAGGTCCAGAATGCCATCAGACATCAGCGTCAGGCTGAACGTCGGTGGCAGCTCCAGAATGTGGTCTTCGTAGGTGGCCTCGTTGAACAGGCCTACCGGCAAACCACGCCCTTCCAGGTAACGAACACTGTCAGGTGTATACAACACAGGCAACGGCAGGTGACCGCCGATGCTATACGTCAACAAACCAGTCTCCTCGTCGATGACTCCACCGACCATCGTGACGTGTTTGCCCAGCTTACAGCTGATCAGGCCCCGGTTGATATGCCCAAGGACTTCCGAAGGCTTGAATTCCGGCAACGTACCGTTGCGCTTGGATTCGAACAACAGCCGCGTGGTCATGAATTTGAGCAGTACCGTCACGAATGCCGACGAAGCGCCGTGGCCGGAAACATCCGCCAGGTAGAACGCCACTCGTCGCTCATCGACGCGAAAATAGTCCACGAAGTCGCCCGACAGGTACAACGACGGGATGATCTGGTGGGCAAAGCGAAAATCGTCGACGGTCCAAGGGCTGACCGGCAGCATGTTCATCTGCACCTGGCGCCCGGCGTTCTGGTCTTCCTGCAGCAGGTTCAGGCTTGCCTCGAGCTCGCGATTGGCGGTTTCCAGCTTTTCGCGATAGCGCTGGTTTTCCACCAGCAGGCGCGAACGATCCAAGGCCCGACGCACCGAGTGCTCGAGCACCGCGAGGTCTTCAAGGGGCTTGATCAGGTAATCCGCCGCGCCCAGGCGCAAGGCCTCGACCGCATCGTTCATGACGCCCGCGCCCGACACCACGATCACTGGGGTCTGCGAGGAGATCTCGGTGACCTGGCGAATGAGTTCGAGTCCGCCCATCTGCGGCATGCGCAGGTCGCAGATGACCAGGTCGGGCTTCTCCTGTTCGAATACCTGAAGACCCTGTTGGCCGTTACTGGCCTGCAAGACGCTGAAACCACTGTCTTCCAAGTAGGCGGCGAGACTGGCTCGCACCACTTCGTCATCATCGATTATCAGCAGCGTGGCACTGGTTTTTGGCATGTGGGCAAACGGCGCCAGAATTAGGTTGGCGTAGCGGGCGGGGCGGCATGGCCTGGCACGCACTACTGGATTCGCTTTCTAGCCTCTCTGTCGTACCGGCTTCAGGCCTTTGCCCTACACACTGTTACACAGAGGTGCCCTTCTAAGGCGCAGACGGTACTCCCATCCGCGGGGCGTTTCAAGCTCATGCAGACGGTCGCTTGCCGTCATCATTTGTCAAAGTACAGAGAGTTATAAGAACCGAGCGAAGCGTAACTCAATGGAAGGACCAAACCCGCTCAAACGTGACGTCGATGCAAAGAAGGCGGCCTTTCGGGCCGCCTTCCGCGCTCTACGGGACGAGATCAAAAATCGTCTTCGACCTGGCCATCCTTGACCTTGAATTCGCGGTTCTGCAGGAACGCGTTGCGAATGAAGACGTATTTGTCGCCGCTCACCAGTTTTTCCGCGGACAACAGGCTGGCGCGGGTATCGACAATATTCAGGCCCCAGATCGAATTACGCACCGAAACGTTGTCGATGTAGGGATAAGGCGTGGTGTAGCTGTCCACCAGCTTGGCCGGCGCATCACGCAAGGTGCTCGGCCCCAACAACGGCAGCATGACGTACGGCCCGCTGCCCAGCCCCCAATAGCCCAGGGTCTGGCCAAAATCCTCATCGCTGCGCTGCAGGCCCATTTGAGTGCCTACGTCAAAGAAGCCCAGCAGGCCGAAAGTGGTGTTGAAGATCAATCGGGCGGTGTCGACCCCGGCGGCGGCCGGCTTGGCTTGCAGCACGTTGTTGGCCAGGTTGCCGACATCGCCGATGTTGCGGAACATGTTGTGGATGCCGTCCTCGAGGAATTGCGGCGTCACGTATTGATAACCCTGGGCCAGCGGCTTGAGCGCGTAGGTATCAATGGTGTCGTTGAACGTGAAGATGGGACGGTTGATGCTTTCCCAAGGGTCTTCTTCCGTGGCGGCCTGACTGGCGAACGGCACCAGCAGGACGCTGGCGGAAAGACACAGCTGAGCTAGACGATGGCTCCAGCGCATAGGGAAAAACTCCTTGGATTGATCAGGCAAGGGCGCCGAGCCCAGGCGGTGAGGCCGCTAGTATAAGACGGAACACGCGGATAGGCAGCATTGAAAAAGAAGCGCCCGTAGGAAGATTCCACAACGCGCCGCCTTCATTTCCCTGTCACCGGACTGTCATCGCGACCCGTTAGGCTGCGGGTTATTTCAAGGACGTTCCCATGCCACGCGCCGAAGCCCTGCCCCTCCCCGCTCCCAGTCTTACCGCTGTACTGTTCGGCCTGAGCGGATGCCTGGTGGATTTCGGATCGCGCATTCGCCAGCCAGGGGCGACGCCCACGGATCACGCCCAACCGACACCCGGCGCCCTGGAAAGCCTGCAACGCTTGCAGCACCTGAATATCCCCTGTGCCTGGCTCGACGAATTGCCTCCTGCCGTCAGTCATCGGCTGGCCGCCACGTTGCCTGGGTCGATCAAAGCGCCGCAACTTCCTGCAACAAATAATCCTTGGCCAGCGCCACATGCCTGTTGGCAAGCGCTGATGGCGTTGGATGTCCAGCAACTGGACGGTTGTGTATTGGTCAGCGGAGAGCCAAGGCTGCTGCAATCAGGGCTCAACGCGGGATTATGGACCATCGGATTGGCCTCCTGCGGCTCGTTGTGCGGCCTGTCGCCGGCCGAGTGGCAAGACCTGAGCCAACAAGACCGGGAGATCAAGCGCGCCAAGGCGACCGTGCAATTGTTCAGTCTAGGCGTGCATTCGGTGATTGATCACCTGGGCGAACTGGACACTTGCCTGGCCGACATCAGCCTGCGCAGGCAAAAAGGCGAGAAGCCCTGACCGGGATCATGCAGGGCGCGTGAGTGTGGATTACTCTTAAGGCAGGCCATGGACTTTTGACGCTGCGTCGCGGTCCATGGCAGTGCCTATCAATAAAGGGAGTACGCCAATGCCTGCCCGCGACTTGCAAGAACAGCTCAACACACTGCGCGAGCAATTGGACCAGAACCCGCCGCTGTCTGAGCCAGAGCGCGAACATCTGCACGAGTTGATGGCGCAGATCGAATCCCAGATCGAACTGGAAAACCAGGTTCAGGACAACAATCTGGTCGACGGGGTGAACCTGGCCGTAGAGCGCTTTGAGGTGGAGCATCCAACGATTGCTGGAACACTGCGCAATATCGTCAATACCTTGGGCAGCATGGGGATCTGACCTTCAAAACAGCAAAGCCCTGCTATCGCCAGCAGGGCTTTTCAATATCCGCGATCCGAAATGCAACTCCCTGTGGGAGTAAGCCCGCTCCCACAAGGGCGATTATTGGCGAACCAGGCGATGGTTCGGCAACGTCACCTCTTCAGTGCTGCGATACGGATTGATATCCAACCCACCACGCCGCACATACCGTGCGTACACGGTCAATTTCTCCGGCTTGAGCAAGCGTTGCAGGTCGAGAAAGATCCGCTCGACGCACTGCTCATGGAAATCCGAATGCTGGCGGAAGCTGACGATATAGGCCAGCAGGCTGGCATGATCCAGTGCCGCGCCACGGTACTCCACCGCCACGCTGCCCCAATCCGGCTGGCTGGTCACCGGGCAGTTGGACTTGAGCAGATGGCTGTGCAGGCTTTCCTCCACAACGCGCGAGTCATCACAACGCAGCAGCTCTGGACGCGGATGCTCGTAGGAGTCGACGCTGATGTCCAGTTCGTCAATGCAAACCCCAGGCAGTGCCACGACGCCTTCGCTCTCTACATCCTTGAGGCTGCGAATGCGCACGGCCACCGGTTTGCCCGCCGCTGCCGATAGATCCTGGCGCAAGGTCGCTTCCAGGCTCGCAGTGTCTGCGAACGGCGTCTGGTTCAACGAGTTCAAGTACAGCTTGAAGGACTTGGATTCGATGATGTTCGGCGAATCCGCCGGGATCGCGAATTCACCGATGGCCACCACTGGCTTGCCGGACGGCAACAGCCAGGACAATTCGAAGCAGTTCCAGAAGTCCACGCCTTTGTACGGCAGGGTCTCGGCCGTCAGCCCCAACTCCGCCCACTTTGCGGTACGCGGGATGGGGAACAACAAGGACGGCGTGTACGTAGCGATGTATTCGCTGGATTTGCCCAGCGGCGAATGTTCGGCTGCGGGATGCATGACGGAAACCTGACTGAAGAATCAGCGGATTCTACCAGCCTTTGCCACCGCCTTGAGCGCTTACTGACTGACTGTCAGGTCGCCTTTCATCCCGGCTTGATAATGGCCGGGCACATTGCAGGCGAACTCCAGGCGAGTGGCCTTGCTGAACGTCCAGGTCAATTCGCCGGTCTTGCCTGGCTGCACAAGTACGCTGTTGGGGTCGTCGTGGTTCATCCCGCCTTTATCCCCGTGGCTCATGGCGGCATGGTCCATGCCCGATTGCATCCCAGTGGGAGACAACATGCCCTCTTGTTGCATCTTGAGCATCTCCTGCTGGTGCTCCGCGTGCATCGCCGCATCGCCCAGGTTGAACTCATGCAACAACTGCCCTTTGTTGACCAATACAAACCGCACCGTCTCGCCGGCCTTGATGTCCAGCGTCTTGGGATTGAATGACATGTCGCCCATCACCACTTCGATACTGCGACTGGCCTTGGCTGCCGGCGCGGGTTGGCCGAAATCAAAGTGGCCCGGCGACGCCCAGGACGACACACTCAACGCCAGCACAGAGGCGGCCAGGACCAGGCGATTTATCATCAACATGTTCATACTCCAACAAGAGAAGGGTTCAACTTGCCGAAGACTCTAAGCAGGCGCGACTGCCAGTTGACTGACATTTGCATTACAAGTTTGTCAGGTTGGCCCGCCCGCCCATGCGCCACGGTATAACGCCCTGGTACAAATACAGCCTCGAGCCGCCCATGAAACTGCTGATTGTCGAAGACCAACTGAAAACCGGCCAATACCTGCGCCAAGGCTTGAGCGAAGCCGGCTTCAACGCCGACCTGGTGGCAGACGGCATCACCGGCCAGCAATTGGCCCTGAGCGATGAATACGCGCTGCTGATACTCGACGTGATGCTGCCCGGTCGTGATGGCTGGCAGATCCTGCAAGCCGTGCGCGGGGCCGGCCTGGACACGCCAGTGCTGTTCCTGACCGCGCGCGATGCGGTACAGGATCGCGTGCATGGCCTGGAACTGGGCGCCGATGATTACCTGGTCAAGCCCTTTGCCTTTTCCGAACTGCTGGCCCGGGTGCGCAGCCTGTTGCGCCGTGGCAGCTCGACGCCCCAGGAAACCAGCCTGCAACTGGCGGACCTGCGCCTGGACCTGATTCGGCGTCGCGTTGAGCGCAGCGGCCGGCGCATCGATTTGACCGCAAAGGAGTTCGCCTTGCTGGAGATGCTGCTGCGGCGTCAGGGCGAAGTATTGCCAAAGTCGCTGATTGCCTCGCAAGTCTGGGACATGAATTTCGACAGTGACACCAACGTCATCGAGGTGGCGATCCGCCGCTTGCGGCTCAAGGTCGACGACGAGTTTCCCAACAAGCTGATCCACACCGTGCGCGGCATGGGCTATGTCCTTGAAGAGCGCAGCCTGTGAGCCGGTGGTCACTGAGCAATCGGCTAGCGCTGCTCTTCGCCGCCTGCACCGCCGTCGTGTCGCTATTCGCGGGCGTGTTGTTCAGCCGCGGCAGCGAGGCGCACTTCGTGGAGCTGGACCGACAACTGCTCGAAACCCAACTGATCGGCGTACGGCGCGCCGTGCAAGACACCCACGGACATGATCCCCGGATGCGCCTGGACGATGAGTTGAGCCGCCAGGCGGACCTGACCTTGCGCATCAAGGACAGCAACGGCACCCAGTGGCATGGCAGCCCGATCCCGGCGCCGCCCGAACTACCGGAACGCCCCGGCCTGTCCACGCTTCGCGATGCAGACAATGACTATCGGGTGCTGAACGCGCTGCTGTACCCCGATCGCACCGACTCACCCCAACTGACCTTGTTGCTGAACATCACCCATCACCAACACTTCCTGCAACGTATGCAGCGGCTGATCTGGCTGACCGTCGGCCTCTCGGCACTGGCCACCGCCCTGCTCGGTGCCTGGGCGGCCCGGCGTGGCCTGCGCCCCTTGCGACGCATGGGTGCGATCGCCAGCAGCGTTTCGGCCCGCTCCCTCAATGCTCGGCTGCCGGAAGAGCATATGCCCGTCGAACTGGCGGAATTGGCCCGCAGCATCAACGACATGCTCGGTCGCCTGGACGATGCGTTTCAACGCCTCTCTGCGTTCTCCGCCGACATCGCCCATGAACTGCGCACGCCGCTGTCCAACCTGCTGACCCACACCCAGGTCACCCTCACCCGCGAGCGTTCGCTGGAAGACTATCGCGAGGCATTGCACGGCAATCTCGAAGAACTGCAGTGGATGGCGCAACTGGTCAACGACATGCTGTACCTGGCCAAGGCTGATCATGGCCTGCTGGCGCTCCATCGCGAACCGCTGCAATTGGCCGAGGAAGTGGACATCTTGCTGGACTTCTTCGCGCCCCTGGCCGAGGACTTCAATGTACGCCTGGGTCGCGACGGCGAGAGCCTGATCGAGGGTGACCGCAACATGCTGCGCCGAGCCCTTTCCAACCTATTGGACAATGCCCTGCGCTTCACCCCCAGTGGCGGCGAAGTGCGCGTGCGGATTGTCGATGTGGGTCAAGGAGTGAGCGTGTGCGTGGAGAACAACGGCGAAGGCGTTCCAGCGGATTTGCTACCACGCCTGTTCGACCGTTTTTATCGCGCCGACCCGTCCCGCCAGGAAGGCAGCAGCGAACATGCAGGACTTGGGCTGGCCATCACCCGCTCGATCATCCGCGCCCATGGAGGAGATATCAGATGCGAATCGGCCGAGGGCTGGACGCGGTTCGTGATTGAACTGCCCAAAAACAAGTGAGGCGAACAAATCTGTGGCGAGGGGATTTATCCCCGTTGGGCTGCGAAGCGGCCCCCTTCATCAGGCCTGACACACTGCGGTGGCCGAAGGATTAGGGGCGCTTCGCACCCCAGCGGGGATAAATCCCCTCGCCACAAGGATCGCGCAGTCGTTCCTGGATTATCAGGAATACCGCAACGCCTGCGCCGGTTCGATCTTCGCCGCGCGCCATGCCGGATACACGGTGGCGAGGAAGCTGAGGATGAACCCGGCAGAGCAGATCAGCACTACGTCGCCACGCTGCAACTCCGAAGGCAGGTTGCTGACGAAATACACGTCGGAACTGAAGATGTGCTGCCCACTGACCCGTTCCAGCCAGCCCACCAGCTCACTGACATTCAACGCCGCAATCACCCCCAGCACGCCACCGATCAACGTTCCGACGATGCCGATCACCGTGCCCTGGACCATGAAGATCGCCATGATCTGCCGCGGCGTGGCGCCGATGGTGCGCAGGATGGCGATGTCCGCGCCCTTGTCGTTCACCACCATGATCAGCGTGGCGATGATGTTGAACGCCGCCACCGCGACGATCATCAGCAGCAGCAAGCCGATCATGGTCTTTTCCATTTTCATGGCGCTGAACAGGCTGCCCTGGGTGTGGGTCCAGTCGTCGGCCTTGTAGTTCGCGCCGAGACCGGTGGCGATGTCGCCGGAGACCTTCGGCGCCGCGTACAAATCTTTCACCGCCAGCCGCACGCTTTGCACCTGGTTCGGCTGCCAATGCTGCATCTGCGCGGCGTCAGCCAGGTGGATCAGCGCCATGGAGCCGTCCAGCTCGGCGCCGACCTTGAACACACCGACCACGTTCAGGCGCTGCATCCGTGGCGTGATGCCCCCCGGTGCGGTACTGACTTCCGGCACGATCAAGGTGAGCTTGTCACCGACATTCAGGCGGAAACGCCGGGCCGTGATCTCGCCGATCACCACGCCATATTCACCCGGCTTAAGGGCGTCGAGGCGCCCCTGGACGATATGCTGGGCGACGATGGACACCTTGCCTTCCTGCGCCGGATCGACACCACTGATCTGGATCGGCTGCATCGACCCCTTATGGCTGAGCATGCCTTCCATTTCCGTGAACGGAACGGCAGCGGTGACTTCGGGATTCTTCAGCGCGGCGGCAGCTACCGGCTGCCAATCGTCGATCGGGTTCACGCCGACGATAGTGGCGTGGGGGACCATGCCAAGGATCCGCGAACTCATTTCACGCTGGAAGCCGTTCATCACCGACAACACCACGATCATCGCCAATACGCCAAGGGCGAGGCCGATCATCGACGTCATGGAAATAAACGAAACAAAGCGATTGCGGCGCTTGGCGCGGGTATAGCGCGTGCCGATGAAAATCGATAACGGTCTGAACATTCGCTGGGCACCGTATGAAAATAAAAGACCCGGCGCCTGCATCAGGCACCGGGTTTCGGTCGGTCAGATGGGCGTCAGGCAACCTTCCTGCAAATGCAGGACGCGGTCCATCTGGCGGGCCAGGTTCATATCGTGGGTCACCACCAGGAACGCTGTGCGCATCGAGGTGCTGAGCTCCAGCATCAAGTCCTGGATACCCTGGGCGGTATGGGAATCGAGGTTGCCGGTTGGCTCGTCGAGCATCACCAGGCCGGGCTTGTTGACCAGCGCCCGGGCAATCGCCACGCGCTGGCGCTCGCCACCGGACAGCTCGGCCGGCTTGTGCTCCAGGCGATGGCCCAGCCCTACCCGCTCCAACAGTGCAGTGGCGCGCTGACGCGCCTCGGGAATCGCCGTGCGGCCGATCAGCAGCGGCATGCAGACGTTTTCCAGGGCGGTGAATTCAGGCAGCAAATGGTGGAACTGGTAGACGAAACCCAGGGAGCGGTTACGCAGCAGGCCGCGGGCCTTCTCGTTCAACGCCGAGAGTTCTTCGCCGGCCAGCCAGACACTGCCGGTGGTTGGCGTGTCCAGCCCGCCCAACAGGTTGAGCAAGGTACTTTTGCCCGACCCGGAGGTGCCGACAATCGCCACGCGCTCGCCCGGGTGCAGCTCCAGTTGCAGGCCCGACAACACCACCACCGACTCCGGCCCTTCCTCGTAGGATTTGCCCAGGTTACGGCAGCTCAAGATTGCTTGTTCACTCATGCCCGACTCACTCATAACGTAACGCCTCCGCAGGCTGGGTGCGTGCGGCACGCCAGGCTGGATACAGGGTGGCGAGGAAACTCAGGACCAACGCGGCGCCGCAGACCATCAACACATCGTTGGCCTGCAACTGCGATGGCAGGTAGTCGATGAAGTACACGTCGGCGTTGAGAAACTTGTGCCCGATCAGGGTTTCGAGACCGGCAATCGCGGCGCTGACGTTCAGCGCGGCGAACATCCCGACCAGGGCCCCGACGAACGTACCGATGACACCGATAACGGTGCCCTGGACCATGAAGATGCGCATGATCTGTCCCGGCGTGGCGCCGAGGGTGCGCAGGATCGCGATGTCGCCCTTCTTGTCGTTCACCACCATCACCAGCGTGGAGATGATGTTGAACGCCGCCACGGCGACGATCAGCAACAGCAGCAGGCCGATCATGGCTTTTTCCATGCGGATCGCCTGGTACAGGTTGCCGTGGGTGCGCGTCCAGTCGCGGGCATAGTAACGGTCTTCGCCAAGCTGCTGGGCGATGTTCCAGGCAACGCGCGGCGCCTGGAACAGGTCATCGAATTTCAACCGCAGGCCTTGGACCTGGTCCGGTTTCCAGCGGTGCAGGCGGGCGAGATCCTGGAGATTGGTCACGCCGAGGTAGCCGTCCAGCTCACCAGCACCCACGTGGAAAATGCCGACCACGGTAAAGCGCTTCATGCGCGGGAACATGCCGCCCGGCGTGACGGTGACTTCCGGCGCGACGAAGGTCAGCTTGTCGCCGATGGCCACGCCGAGCTTGGCCGCGGCCTTGTCGCCAATCACGATGCCGAAATCGCCCGGCGCCAAGTCGTCGAGTTTGCCCTGCTTCATGAAGTTGTCGATGATCGACACTTGCCGTTCCAGCGCCGGGTCGATGCCGTTGAGCAAGACCTTGGAGACCTTGCCGTCATTGGTCAGCAGCCCTTGCATCTGGGTGAACGGCGCGACGGCCAGCACCTGCGGGTTCTGCTTGACCTTGGCAGCCAGGCTCGGCCAATCGCTGATGGCTTCGCCGGTTTCGAGGGTCGCGTGGGGCACCATGCCCAGCACGCGGGTGCGCATCTCATGGTCGAAGCCGTTCATCACCGACAGCACGACAATCATCACGACCACGCCAAGGGCCAGTCCGATGATGGACGTCAGGGAAATGAACGATACGAAATGATTGCGACGCTTTGCACGGGTATAACGCGTGCCGATGAATACGAAGAGAGGTCTGAACATGTCGGGGCTTGTTCGGAGGGAAAAGGAACGTCCTTGTGGCGGGGGTCACAAACCAGCTTTACACTCAGACCACCGCCGCTACCATGGGTTCGCCATGTCGACATTAGATGAAGAAGATCGCCGCGAATACTACCGTATCGAGGACACGATCGCACTGGAAATTCGGCCCCTGTCCATTCCTGAAGCTGCCAGCCAGGAAGTGTTGCAGGATGAGTCCCCACTGTTCAATCTGCTCAGCGAACTGCACCTGAGCGAATTCGAGTCACAGCACCTGTTGCGCCAGATCAGCGAGCGCGAGCGCAGCATCGCGGCGTACCTCAAGGCGATGAACAAACGCATCGACCTGCTCAGCCAGGTCATCGCCGTGACCGTGCTTGGTGAAATCGGCGAACCCCAGCCGGTGATCATTTCCGAAGGCGGTATCGACTTCCAATACCCCACCCCCATCGCCGTCGGGGCGCACCTGTCGGTCAAGCTGGTGTTGATGCCCCAGGCCCTCGGCTTGTTGTTGCGGGCGCGGGTCACCCATTGCGATCCGAAGGGTGGCGGCTACGACGTCGGCACCGAGTTTGAACACCCGACCGACGCCCAGCGTCAATTGTTGGCCCGCTACATCCTGCAAAAACAGGCGCAAGAACGGCGCCTGGCCCGGGAACTGAACGAATCTGGCATCAATAAGGAAGAACCGTGACCCTCATCTATGGCCACCGCGGCGCCAAGGGCGAAGCACCGGAAAACACCCTCACCGGTTTCCAGGAATGCCTCAAGCACGGCGTGCGCCGTTGCGAGCTGGACTTGCACTTGTCCATGGACGGCGAGTTGATGGTAATCCACGACCCGACCCTCAAGCGCACCACGGATCGCCGGGGCAAGGTGGTCGAACACACCGCCGCCGAACTGGTGACCTACGATGCGCGCAAGGGCGGCCCGGGCTGGATCAAGCCGTGCCCGATTCCGCGACTGGAAGAACTGTTCGAAAAATGTGATTTCGAACACTGGCAGCTCGAGGTGAAAAGCGCGTCACGCACCCGTGCCGCCGCGACCGTGCTGGGCATTCGTGAAATGGCCCAACGCTTCGGGCTGCTGGACAGGATCACCATCACCTCCAGCTCCCGGGAAGTGCTCAAGGCGGCCCTGGACCTGACCCCGGACATTTCCCGTGGACTGGTGGCCGAATACGCCTGGCTCGACCCGTTGAAGGTCGCCCAGAGCTACGGCTGCGAGATTCTGGCGTTGAACTGGACCCTGTGCACGCCGGAACGCCTGATCAAGGCGCAGCGCCAGGGGCTGCATGTATCGGTGTGGACGGTCAACGAGCCCGCGCTCATGCGCAGGCTCGCCGATTTTGGCGCTGACAGCCTGATTACAGACTTTCCCGGTTTGGCCACTGCCACCCTCGAGAATTGCTGAAATCGGTCTCCCCGGCCGGCTCAGGCCACCGGCCGGAGCCGCTCAAAAAAGCCGGTTGAGCCCGTCGTACGCCGCGACCCGATAGGCTTCGGCCATGGTCGGGTAGTTGAACGTGGTGTTGACGAAGTATTTGAGCGTGTTCAGTTCGCCCGGCTGGTTCATGATCGCCTGGCCGATATGCACGATCTCCGAAGCCTGGTAGCCGAAGCAGTGCACGCCCAGTACTTCCAGCGTCTCGCGATGGAAGAGGATCTTCAGCATGCCTTGCGGCTCACCGGCGATCTGCGCCCGCGCCATGCTCTTGAAGAAGGCCTTGCCCACTTCATAAGGCACCTTGGCCTGGGTCAGCTCCTGCTCGTTCTTGCCGATCGAGCTGATTTCCGGAATGGTGTAGATGCCGGTCGGTACGTCGTTGACGAAGCGCCAGCTGCCGTTGTCGACAATGCTGCCGGCGGCCGAACGGCCCTGGTCGTGGGCGGCACTGGCCAGGCTCGGCCAACCGATCACGTCACCGGCACCGTAGATGTTCGGCACGCAAGTGCGGTAGTTCTCGTCGACTTCGATCTGGCCACGGCTGTTGACCTTCACGCCGATGTTTTCCAGGCCCAGGGTGTCGGTGTTGCCGGTACGACCGTTGCACCAGAGCAAGGCGTCGGCCTTGATCTTCTTGCCGGACTTGAGGTGCAGGATCACGCCGTTGTCGACGCCTTCGACGCGATCATAGTCTTCGTTGTGGCGCACGGTGATGTTGTTGTTGCTGAAGTGATAGCTCAGGGCCTGGGAAATTTCCGAATCCAGGAAGCTCAGCAACTGGCCGCGGTTGTCCACCAGTTCCACCAGCACGCCCAGGCCGCTGAAGATCGAGGCGTATTCGCAACCGATCACGCCGGCACCGTAGACGATGAGCTTACGCGGGGTGTGACCCAGGCTCAGGATGGTGTCGCTATCGTAGATACGCGCATGGTTGAAATCGATATCGGCCGGGCGATACGGGCGCGAACCGGTGGCGATGATGATGTGCTTGGCCACCAGCTTCTCGACCACGCCATTGCCGCAGACCACTTCGACGGTCTGCTCGTCGGCGAAGCTGCCGGTGCCGAAGAACACATCCACGCGGTTGCGGGCGTAGTAGCCGGTACGCGAGGCCACTTGCTTGGAGATCACCTTCTCGGCGCTCTTGAGCACGTCAGGGAAGGAGAACCAGCGCGGCTCGCCGATGGCCCGGAACATCGGGTTGGTGTTGAACTGCATGATCTGCCGGACCGAGTGACGCAAGGCCTTGGACGGGATGGTACCCAAGTGGGTGCAGTTGCCGCCAACCTGCCGACGGCTGTCGACCATCGCCACTTTGCGCCCTGCCTTGGCCGCGTTCATTGCCGCGCCTTCCCCAGCAGGGCCGGAACCCAGTACTACCACGTCGTAGTTGTAGACAGCCATGCGTACTCCTCAGAACAGGCCGCGATGCCACGCTTGGCACCGACGGCTAAATCATGCCGGCCGGCGGCATGAAGGAACAATTTGGGGCCGGTTCACGAGCCCGGCCACAGTCTATAGAAGCGTCAACGCCGCGCACATTACCCCTTGGTCGCGTCGTAGGCTAGTTTTGCCTGCGCTATTTCGCCACAGGTAGGCTTTCAAAACGCTGTCAGCGTTCACTTAAGATTTGCCCAGATCATCGTGGCGAGGGAGCTTGCTCCCGCTGGGCTGGGCTGCGGCCCCCTTTTGTGAGCGCTTCGCACTCAAGCGGGAGCAAGCTCCCTCGCCACGGTAATCCCACTTCAGTGGTCATTGGTTTTTCCACGGGTCATCCGTTCAAAGATGTCGTTGGTGCGGCTGACGAAACGCTCCCCATCCCGCAATACGAAAAATACCCCGATGCCGTGCTTCTGGGCATAGTCCCAAGCCTGTTCAGGACCGAGAATCAGCAACAGCGTCGATAGTCCATCGGCCATCATTGCTGAAGGATGAATTACCGTGACTGACGCCAGGTTGTGTAGGACCGGAGCCCCCGTGCGCGCATCAAAAGTGTGGGAATACCGCCTACCGCCCTGTTCGAAATATTTCCGGTAATCGCCCGACGTCGAAACCCCGTAGCCGTTGACCTCGATGACCCGCTCGGCCACTTGCCGATCGTCCCGTGGTTCTTCCAGGGCGATGCGCCAGGGCGAGCCATCCGGCTTGTGCCCGACGGCCTTGAGTTCACCGGTGGCCTCGGCCAGGTAGCTGTCGATGCCCAGGGCCTGGAGCCTGGCGGCGATGCGGTCGACGGCATACCCCGCCGCAATGCTGTTGAAATCAACTTCCACGGCGGCGTCCTTGCACAGCCGGTCGCCCTCAATGCGCAGATGTTTATGACCAACGCGCTGACGAGCCTGAGCCAGGGCCTCGGCGCTTGGCACCTTTTCTTCCCGGGACTGCGGACCGAAGCCCCACAGGTTCAGGAGAGGCTCAACCGTCAGGTCGAAGGCACCGTCGCTTTGCGATGACAGTTGCTCGCCCATGCGGATCAATTCGAGGACCGGACCGGGCATCACCGGGCAGCTGTCAGCAGGCAGCGCATTGAAGCGCTCAATGTCCGAGTCACTGCGATAGGTGGACAACTGCCGATCCACTTCGGCGAGGATCTGTTCCACTTCGTCCTGCACCGTTTTCGGACCGGGCGTGGCGATATGCCTGACGTACTGGATGGAATAGCGGCTGCCCATGGTCGGGCCGTCGAAGCGCTCCAGGGTATCGCCGTTGCCACAGGCGGATAACACGCCCGCCAGCATCACAAGCCCTATCCAACGTCCAGTTAACAAATCTTCATCTCCCCTCAAAACCGCGCCGGCCATTATGGGCTACAGCGCATGCAAAAAACCTGTGGGAGCGAGCTTGCTCGCGATAGCGGCGCAACAGTCAGCATCAAGGTGACTGACACACCGCCATCGCGAGCAAGCTCGCTCCCACAGGGGCTGCTGCGTTTTCATACAAGATTTGCCAGAGTGAGTACCTACCCATGTCTTCCAACACGAGCAACGGCAAGGCAATTTTCCGCGTCGTCAGCGGCAACTTCCTGGAGATGTTCGACTTCATGGTCTACGGCTTCTACGCCACGGCCATCGCCAAGACATTCTTCCCGACCGACAGCGCCTTCGCGTCGCTGATGCTGTCCCTGGCCACATTCGGCGCGGGGTTCCTGATGCGTCCCCTGGGGGCTATTTTTCTCGGCGCCTACATCGACCGCCATGGCCGTCGCAAAGGCTTGATCATCACCTTGGCAATGATGGCCGCTGGCACGGTGCTGATTGCCTGCGTGCCGGGCTACGCCACATTGGGCGTGGCGGCACCGTTGCTGGTGTTGCTGGGTCGATTGCTGCAAGGTTTTTCCGCTGGCGTGGAACTGGGCGGCGTATCGGTGTACCTCGCGGAAATTTCCACGCCGGGGCGCAAGGGTTTCTTCGTCAGTTGGCAGTCCGCCAGCCAACAGGCTGCGGTGGTGTTCGCCGGCCTGCTGGGTGTTGGCCTCAATCACTGGCTGAACCCACAGGAGATGGGCGAATGGGGCTGGCGCGTGCCGTTCCTCATCGGTTGCCTGATCGTGCCGGTCATCTTCATGATTCGCCGCTCGCTGGAGGAAACGCCTGAATTCCAGGCAAGAAAACATCGCCCTACCCTGTCGGAAATCACCCGTTCCATCGGTCAGAACTTCGGTATCGTCCTGGCCGGCATGGCGCTTGTGGTCATGACCACAGTGTCGTTCTACCTCATCACGGCCTACACGCCGACGTTTGGCAAGGCCGAGTTGAATCTGTCGGACTTGGATGCCTTGCTGGTCACGGTGTGCATCGGCTTGTCGAATTTCTTCTGGCTGCCAGTGATGGGGGCGTTTTCCGACAAGATCGGCCGCAAACCCCTGCTGCTCGGTGCGACGATCCTGGCGATCCTGACCGCGTACCCGGCGCTGTCCTGGCTGGTGGCAAACCCGAGTTTCAGCCATTTGCTGATCGTCGAGTTGTGGCTGTCCTTCCTGTATGGATCGTACAACGGGGCCATGGTGGTCGCCTTGACGGAAATCATGCCGGTCGAAGTGCGCACCACCGGTTTTTCCCTGGCCTATAGCCTGGCCACCGCCACCTTCGGCGGTTTTACCCCGGCGGCCTGCACCTACCTGATCCATGTGCTCGACAACAAGGCGGCACCGGGAATCTGGCTCAGCGGCGCGGCGGTGCTGGGATTGATTGCGACCCTGGTGCTGTTCAAGGGCAATCGGCATGCACTGCGCACGGCGCAGGCCTCGGTAGTGGGCAGCGCCTGACAGATCGCCATCGTCGGATCGCCGCCCGGAGCAAGCTCGCTCCCACAGTTGATCGAGTTGTTGCTGAGTTATGCGGTCCAATGTGGGAGCGAGCTTGCTCGCGATGAGGCCAGCCCAAGCAACAGAAAACCCAGACAAAAAAAACGCCCCGACAAGTCGGGGCGCTTTCATTTGCAGCTAAGGCTTAGCGCGGGAACGCAGGCGGATTCACATCAGCCATGTCTTCCATCACGCGAACCACCTGGCAGCTGTAGCCGAACTCGTTGTCGTACCAGACGTACAGGACAACGCGGTTATCCTGGACGATGGTCGCTTCAGCATCGACAACACCGGCGTGGCGGGAGCCCACGAAGTCGGTGGACACCACTTCCTGCGAGTTGACGAAATCGATTTGCTTATGCAGATCGGAGTGCAGCGCCATGTAGCGCAGGTACTCGTTCATCTCTTCACGGGTGGCGGCTTTCTCAAGGTTCAGGTTGAGAATGGCCATCGATACGTTCGGCGTCGGGACACGGATCGCGTTACCGGTCAGCTTGCCAGCCAGCTCAGGCAGGGCCTTGGCAGCAGCAGTGGCGGCACCGGTCTCGGTGATGACCATGTTCAGCGCCGCGCTACGACCACGGCGATCGCCCTTGTGGAAGTTGTCGATCAGGTTCTGGTCGTTGGTGTACGAGTGAACGGTTTCGACGTGACCGTTGATGATGCCGAACTTGTCATTCACAGCCTTGAGCACCGGCACGATGGCGTTGGTGGTGCAGGAAGCGGCGGAAACGATCTTGTCGTCGGCAGTGATGTCGCCGTGGTTGATGCCGTGGACGATGTTCTTCAGCTTGCCCTTGCCAGGCGCGGTCAGGACAACGCGGTCGACACCCGGGCAGGCCAGGTGTTGGCCCAGGCCGTCGGCATCACGCCATACACCGGTGTTGTCCACCAGCAGTGCGTTCTTGATGCCGTACTGGGTGTAGTCCACCTCGGTCGGATTCTTCGCGTAGATCACCTGGATCAGGTTGCCGTTGGCGGTGATGGTGTTGTTTTCTTCATCGATGGTGATGGTGCCGTTGAACGAACCATGGACCGAATCGCGACGCAGCAGGCTGGCACGCTTGGTCAGGTCGTTCTCGGCGCCCTTGCGCACGACGATGGCGCGCAGGCGCAGGCCGTCGCCACCACCGGTTTTCTCGATGAGGATGCGTGCCAGCAGGCGGCCGATACGGCCAAAGCCGTACAGCACGACGTCGGTGCCTTTGCGCGGCGAAGCGTTTTGCTGGCCAACCACATCGGCCATTTCTTCGCGAACGAACTGCTCGGCGCTACGGCCATTGGCTTCGCTGCGGAATTTGAACGCCAACTTGCCCAGGTCCACCGAGGCCGCGCCGAGCTTGAGCTCGCTCATGGCCTTGAGCAGAGGGAATGTTTCGTGGACGGAGAGTTCGCTGTCGTCGGAAGAACGGTGGCGAGCAAAGCGGTGGGCTTTGAGGATCGCGATGACAGACTGGTTGATCAGGCTGCGGCCATAGATCGAGCTCACCACGTTGTTATTGCGGTAGAGCTGACCGATGAGAGGGATCATCGCTTCTGCGAGTGCTTCACGATCAATCCATTCACCAAGACACTGGTCGGGCTTCTGAGTCACGGTAACCTTCCACATGTAGGGGCTGAAAAAAGGGGCTACATTATGCCGCCGAGTCCTCGCCGGAGCAATGCGCGCCCGTCGCGCCGTGGTTTTGCGTTCTAGCAGCGTAGTCCGCGACTGACAGCCGGGCCCTTCAGCCGCTACAATTGTCGACTTTGTCGCAACGCTGGAGCTCAACCTTCCGTGCCCGTTCTGCGTCTTCCGCTTCTCCCTGCCGCGGCAGGTAAACAGCACTGGGGCAACCTGCCCGGTGCCGCCCTGAGCCTGGCTATCGCCGAGGCCGCCAGCGCTGCAAAGCGCTTCACCCTGTTGTTGACCGCCGACAGCCAGAGTGCCGAGCGGCTCGAGCAGGAGCTGGGTTTCTTCGCCCCGGATTTGCCGGTATTGCATTTCCCGGACTGGGAAACCCTGCCCTACGACCTTTTTTCGCCGCACCAGGACATCATTTCCCAGCGCATCGCCAGCCTTTATCGGCTGCCGGAGCTCAGTCATGGCGTTTTGGTAGTGCCGATCACCACAGCCCTACATCGCCTGGCGCCGACCCAATTCCTGCTGGGCAGCAGCCTGGTTCTGGACATCGGCCAGAAGCTCGACGTCGAGCAGATGCGCACTCGGCTTGAGGCCAGCGGCTACCGCTACGTCGACACCGTGTACGAGCACGGCGAGTTCACGGTGCGCGGGGCGTTGATCGACCTGTTCCCGATGGGCAGCAAACTGCCGTATCGCATCGATCTGTTCGATGACGAAATCGAGACTCTGCGCACCTTCGACCCGGAGAACCAGCGCTCCATCGACAAGGTCCAGTCGATCCGCCTGCTGCCGGCCAAGGAATTCCCACTGCAAAAAGACGCGGTGACTCGCTTCAAGGCGCGTTTTCGCGAGCGTTTTGACGTGGATTTCCGCCGTTGCCCGATTTTCCAGGACCTGAGCAGCGGAATCACCCCGGCCGGCATCGAGTATTACCTGCCGTTGTTCTTCGAAGAAACCTCCACGCTGTTCGATTATCTGCCCCAGGACACCCAGGTATTTTCTCTGCCGGGCATCGAGCAGGCCGCGGAAAACTTCTGGAACGACGTGCGCAATCGCTACGAAGAACGTCGCGTCGATCCGTCCCGTCCTTTATTGCCGCCCGCCGAGCTGTTCCTGCCGGTGGAGGACTGCTTCGCCCGGCTCAAGAGCTGGCCGCGCGTGGTGGCGAGCCAGCAGGACGTGGAAACCGGCGTCGGTCGTGAACGCTTCCCCGCCAAGCCCTTGCCGGACCTGGCGATCGAAGCCAAGGCCACGCAACCGCTGGCGGCCCTGGCCGGTTTCCTCGACGGATTCCCTGGTCGCGTGCTGTTTACCGCCGAGTCCGCAGGCCGCCGCGAAGTACTGCTGGAACTGCTTGATCGCCTGAAGCTGCGCCCGAAGACCGTCGACAGCTGGCCTGACTTTGTCGCGGGCAAGGATCGCCTGGCGATCACCATCGCGCCGCTTAACGACGGCCTGGTCCTTGACGATCCCGCCCTGGCCCTGGTGGCCGAAAGCCCGTTGTTCGGCCAGCGCGTGATGCAGCGTCGCCGCCGCGAGAAACGCGCCGACGCCGCCAACGACGCGGTCATCAAGAACCTCACCGAACTGCGCGAAGGTGCGCCGGTGGTGCACATCGATCATGGCGTAGGCCGTTACCTGGGCCTGGCGACCCTTGAGATCGAAAACCAGGCCGCCGAATTCCTCACCCTGGAATACGCCGAGGGCGCCAAGCTCTACGTGCCTGTGGCGAACCTGCACCTGATCGCCCGCTACACCGGCAGCGACGACGCCTTGGCCCCGCTGCATCGCCTGGGTTCGGAAACCTGGCAGAAGGCCAAGCGCAAGGCCGCCGAACAGGTGCGCGATGTGGCGGCCGAGTTGCTGGATATCTATGCCCGCCGTGCCGCGCGCGAGGGCTATGCATTCGCCGACCCGAAAGCCGACTACGAAACCTTCAGCGCCGGTTTCCCGTTCGAAGAAACCGTCGACCAGCAGACCACCATCGAAGCCGTGCGCGCCGACATGCTTGCGCCCAAGCCCATGGACCGCCTGGTGTGCGGCGACGTAGGCTTCGGCAAGACCGAAGTGGCGATGCGCGCCGCGTTCATTGCCGTGCACGGCGGCAAGCAAGTGGCGATCCTGGTACCGACCACCCTGCTCGCCCAGCAGCACTACAACAGTTTCCGCGACCGCTTCGCCGACTGGCCCGTGACCGTGGAAGTGATGAGCCGCTTCAAGTCCGCCAAGGAAGTGAACGCCGCCGTCGCGGACCTGGCCGAGGGCAAGATCGACATCGTCATTGGCACGCACAAGCTGCTGCAGGACGATGTGAAGATCAAGAACCTGGGGCTGGTGATCATCGATGAGGAACACCGCTTTGGCGTGCGCCAGAAAGAACAGCTCAAGGCCCTGCGCAGCGAAGTCGACATCCTGACCCTGACCGCCACGCCGATCCCGCGCACCTTGAACATGGCGGTGTCGGGCATGCGCGACCTGTCGATCATCGCCACACCGCCAGCCCGCCGCCTGTCGGTGCGCACCTTCGTCATGGAGCAGAACAAAAGCACGGTCAAGGAAGCCCTGCTGCGTGAGCTGCTGCGCGGCGGCCAGGTTTATTACCTGCACAACGATGTGAAGACTATCGAGAAATGCGCCGCCGACCTGGCCGAGCTGGTACCGGAGGCCCGCATCGGCATCGGTCACGGGCAGATGCGCGAGCGCGAGCTCGAACAGGTGATGAGCGACTTCTATCACAAGCGCTTCAACGTGCTGATCGCCTCGACCATCATCGAGACCGGCATCGACGTGCCGAGCGCCAACACCATCATCATCGAGCGCGCCGACAAATTCGGCCTGGCCCAGTTGCACCAGTTGCGCGGCCGGGTCGGACGCAGTCACCACCAGGCCTACGCCTACCTGCTGACACCGCCGCGCCAGCAGATCACCCCGGACGCGGAAAAGCGCCTGGAAGCCATTGCCAATACCCAGGACCTGGGCGCCGGTTTCGTGCTGGCCACCAACGACCTGGAAATCCGTGGCGCCGGCGAATTGCTTGGCGACGGCCAGAGTGGCCAGATCCAGGCAGTGGGCTTCACCCTGTACATGGAAATGCTCGAACGGGCGGTCAAGTCGATCCGCAAGGGCGAACAACCAAACCTCGACCAACCACTGGGCGGCGGGCCGGAGATCAACCTGCGGGTGCCGGCGCTGATCCCGGAAGATTATCTGCCGGATGTCCACGCACGCCTGATCCTCTACAAGCGCATCGCCTCGGCCACTGACGAGGAAGGCTTGAAGGATCTGCAGGTGGAAATGATCGACCGCTTCGGCCTGCTGCCGGAGCCGACCAAGAATCTGGTGCGCACCACGCTGCTCAAGCTCAAGGCCGAGCAACTGGGCATCAAGAAAGTCGACGGCGGGCCCAACGGCGGCCGTATCGAGTTCGAAGCCCAGACCCCGGTCGATCCACTGGTGCTGATCAAGCTGATCCAGGGCCAGCCCAAACGCTACAAGTTCGAAGGCGCCACGATGTTCAAGTTCATGGTGCCCATGGAACGCCCGGAAGAGCGTTTCAATACCGTAGAGGCGCTGTTCGAGCGCCTCACTCCGACCACTGCTTGAAGGACGCCCAATGCGCCTGTTTCACTCCTTGATGTTGTTGATGACCCTGGTTGCCCCCCTGGCGTTGGCCGACGATCTGTATCAGGTGGAAATGATCCTGGTCCGGCAGAATGCCGAGCCCACCATCATCAGCCGCGCCGCACCGGAAGACTGGGACGCCGGCGCACGACGCTTGGGCGCGGACAGCCTGCGGACACCGGCAATGGGCAATATCGTCGAAAAACTCAACGCCAGCGGCCAGTACACCGTGCTGATGCACAAGGCCTGGCAACAGAACCTGGGCGAACAAGGCAGCAAGATCGCGGTCAGCGACGGCGCCGAACAGTTCGGCCAGTTTCCCATCGAGGGCACCCTGGAGCTCAAGCTCGGCCGCTTCACCGACGTGGACGCCGACTTCTGGATCAACCAGATCGACGCCAATGGCCTGGTCACCGCCAGCGAACGCCTGAAACAGGAGAGCCATACCAAGAACGGCCAGTTGAACTTCCTCGATAACGGCCATCTCGGCTTGCTGATCAAGATCACCTCGTTGACCGCGCCTGCACCACGCCAGGCACCTGATGTCATTCCGGACTGATCGGCGCGCCTATGCCCTCGCCCCTGAGCAAACCCCTGGCACCTTCCTGGGTCAATCGATTCAAGGAACAAAGCCTGGAGCGTGGGCGCCGATACGCGTTGGAAAACCGCGTCAGGATCGTCGAAGCCGGCGACAGCACGATCATTGCCAGTTGCGAAGGCTCCGGTGGCAGCGTTTATCGTCAGACCATTCGTCTCAAGGAGTCAGCCAAGGGCACGTTGATCCTGCTTGAAGCGGCGTGCTCCTGTCCGGTGCGCATCAATTGCAAGCATTGCGCGGCGGTGCTGCTGCAAGTCCAGGAAACCCTGGCCTACCCTGCCGCTGAAAAAGACGCCCAGATGCTGGAAAAACTCCAGGCGGTGCTGGACAGCCGCAGCCCCAAGGCGCCGCCGCAGGTCTTGGTGGACAACGTGCAACCGGTGCCCCGCCTGTGGCTAGCGAGCATCGAATTCAGCGCCTTCGAGCCGCGCAACGGCAAGATGCAGCGCTACATCCAGCACCGCGCCGCGCTGTCGTTCAGCTACCTGGACGAATACGTCAGCGGCCAGCGCAACACCGACGTACTGATTCGCCAGGAAACCCAGACGCTGCGGATAAAACGCCACACCGATGTGGAACAATCCTACCGCGAACAACTGCGAATCCTCGGTTTCAAAATCGCGACCCGACAAAGCAAAGCCTTGCCGGAGAGCGCAGGCGAACTGTACGAAATGGTCAACGACAGTGCCTGGCTGACCTTTACCCTCAACGACCTGCCGAAACTGCGCACCCAGGGCTGGGAATTGCAGATCGATGAGGATTTCGGCTTCGACCTGACGGCAGTGGACGAATGGTACGCAACGGTCGAAGAAACGCCGGAGCGGGACTGGTTCGACCTGGAGCTGGGGATCATCGTCAACGGCGAGCGACTGAGCCTGCTGCCGATCCTGTTGAACCTGATGCGCTCGCACATCGAGCTGTTCAACCCGGAACGCCTGGCCAGGCGCCGCGATGACGAACTCATCCTGGTCAACTTGCCGCACCGTCCCAACTCGGAGTTCGGCCCACAGCAAGTGGCCCTGCCCTACGGGCGGTTGAAACCGGTGCTGGCGACCCTCGGCGAGTTCTACCTGCAAGAGCCCGGCACCACCAAGCTGCGGCTCAACAGCGCCGACGCCCTGCGCCTGAATCCGTTGCAGGACATGCCGCTGCGCTGGGAAGGTGGCGAACACATACGCAGCCTCGCCCAACGCCTGCGCGACATCAAGGACTACACCGCCACCGCCCCGAAGGGCTTGAATGCAACGCTGCGCCCCTACCAGCTCGAAGGCCTGAGCTGGATGCAGTCGCTACGGCAATTGGAGGTGGGCGGCATCCTGGCGGACGACATGGGCCTGGGTAAAACCCTACAGACCCTGGCGCACATTCTCAGCGAAAAACACGCAGGCCGCCTGGACCGCCCATGCATGGTGGTGATGCCGACAAGCCTGATTCCGAACTGGCTCGATGAAGCATCGCATTTCACCCCGCAGCTCAAGGTGCTGGCCCTGTACGGTGCCGGGCGCAAGAAACACTTCGAGCGCCTGGCCGATTACGATCTGATCCTGACCACTTATGCGCTGCTGCCAAAGGACGTCGAACGCCTCAAGGCACAGCCGCTGCACGTACTGATCCTCGACGAAGCCCAGTACATCAAGAACCCCACCAGCAAAGCCGCCCAGGCCGCTCGCGAACTGGATGCCCGGCAACGGCTGTGCCTGTCCGGAACGCCATTGGAAAACCACTTGGGTGAACTCTGGTCGTTGTTTCATTTCCTGTTGCCGGGCTGGCTCGGCGACATCAAAAGCTTCAACCGCGACTACCGCGTGCCGATCGAAAAGCGCGGCAGCGACGTACGATTGCAACACCTCAACGGTCGGATAAAACCTTTCTTGCTGCGCCGCACCAAGGAACAAGTCGCGACCGAACTGCCGCCCAAGACCGAGATCATCCATTGGGTCGAACTCAGCGACGCCCAGCGGGACGTCTACGAGACCATGCGCCTGGCCATGGACAAGAAAGTGCGCGACGAGATCACCCGCAAAGGCGTGGCGCGCAGCCAGATCATCATCCTCGAGGCACTGCTGAAGCTACGCCAGGTGTGCTGCGACCTGCGCCTGATCAGCGATGCCGCCCTGCCGGCCCGAGGCAGCAGCTCGGGCAAGCTCGACAGCCTGATGGAAATGCTCGAGGAGTTGTTTGAAGAAGGCCGGCGGGTGCTGCTGTTTTCACAGTTCACCTCGATGCTGGCGCTGATCGAAGAAGAACTGAAAAAGCGCGGCGTGGAATACGCCATCCTGACCGGCCAGACCAGGGACCGTCGCACACCGGTGAAGGAATTCCAGAGCGGCAAGCGTCAGATCTTTCTGATCAGTCTGAAAGCCGGTGGCGTAGGCTTGAACCTGACAGAAGCCGACACGGTGATTCACTACGATCCGTGGTGGAACCCCGCCACCGAAAACCAGGCCACCGACCGCGCCTATCGCATTGGTCAGGAAAAACCCGTTTTCGTGTACAAACTGATTGCCCGCGGCACGGTGGAAGAAAAGATCCAACTGCTGCAGAAAGAGAAGTCCGACCTGGCGGCTGGCGTGCTGGACGGACGCGTGGCGGGAGATTGGAAATTGCAGAACGAAGACATCGAGGCGCTATTCGCCCCCCTGCCGGACAAGCTGGAGAAGCGCTAAAACCGTTTTCGTGTGGGAGCGAGCCTGCTCGCGAAGAGGCCGCCAGCCTTCAACATTCTCGCGAGCTGAGCCGCCGCCTTCGCGAGCAGGCTCGCTCCCAACTATTCCCCGGACTGTTTTAGCCCGCCATCAACACCCGCGCCAAGGTCGACTTCACTTTGCCCATTCCGTCATGCAAAGCCTGCTCGATCTCAGCCATGGTGATCACCGCAGTGGACTTGCCCGCCGCCGGATTCACTACTAGCGCCAGACAGGCGTAGTCCAACTCCAGCTCACGCGCCAGCGCCGCCTCCGGCATGCCTGTCATGCCGACGATATCGCAGCCATCGCGTTCCAGACGGGCAATCTCGGCCACGGTTTCCAGGCGCGGCCCCTGGGTGCAGGCGTAGACGCCGTGGCTGCTATAAGCGCAGCCTTCGGCGGCCAGGGCCGCAATCAATTGCTGGCGCAGCGATTCGCTGTAGGGATAGCTGAAGTCGATGTGGGTCACCGCCTCCAGGTCATCGGCGAAATACGTATGCTCGCGACCGCTGGTGTAATCGATCAACTGGTGGGGCACGCAAAAATGCCCAGTGCCCATCGCGGCGTGGATCCCGCCCACCGCGTTGACCGCCAGGATGGCTTCGGCACCGGCCTGCTTCAGGGCCCAGAGGTTGGCGCGATAGTTCACCTGGTGCGGCGGAAAACGGTGAGGATGACCATGACGCGCCAGGAACAGCACCTCGCGCCCGGCGTACTCGCCAATCTGCACGTCGGCCGATGGCGCGCCGTACGGCGTATCCACCGACAGGGACTGGCGTAGGGTGAGGCCTTCCAGCTGGGTCAGGCCGGTGCCGCCGATAATTGCGTAAACGGTCATACAAACGTCCTTAATCAATCAGTTGGGCGGCTTTCAACGCGCCGATGGCTGTCAACCAGCGTGGATCCTGGCGGTACTCGGTACTCGCATAGGCCTGGCCACGCATGCGGGCGATCCGCGCCGATGGCTTGACCTTCAAGCGCTGGGCAGCGCCCAAGGCCAATTCGGCGGCCGCGCGGTCATTGCACACCAGGCCCATGTCACAACCGGCCGTCAGCGCGGCCTCGATGCGGCTAGCGGCATCGCCTACCACATGGGCGCCGGCCATGGAAAGATCATCACTGAAGATCACGCCATCGAACCGCAACTCGCCCCGCAGGATGTCTTGCAGCCAACGGTGGGAGAAGCCTGCCGGGCTGGCGTCCACCTGAGGATAAATGACGTGGGCCGGCATCACGGCCGCCAGTTGCTTGCCCAGCTTGGCAAACGGCACCAGGTCATGGGCGCGGATCTGTTCGAGACTGCGCTCGTCAGTAGGAATGGCAACGTGGGAGTCTGCCTCGGCCCAGCCGTGCCCAGGAAAATGCTTGCCTGTGGCCGCCATCCCCGCTGCGTTCATGCCACGAATGAAGGCTCCGGCCAACAATGCGGCACGCTCGGGATCACCTTCAAAGGAGCGGCTGCCGACCACGGCACTGCGCTGGTAATCGAGGTCCAGCACCGGGGCGAAACTCAAATCGAGACCGACCGCCAGCACTTCGGTCGCCATGATCCAGCCGCACTGTTCGGCGAGATATTCGGCGTTCGGGTTGTCGGCGATGGCCCGCATTGCCGGCAGGCGCACGAAACCCTGGCGCAGCCGCTGGACCCGCCCGCCTTCCTGGTCAACCGCCAGCAACAGGTCGGGGCGAATGGCGCGGATCGCCGCGCTCAGCTCGCGCACCTGGCGCGGGTGTTCGATGTTGCGAGCAAAAATGATCAAGCCACCCACTTCGGGTTGGCGCAACAGATGGCGATCCTCGGCCGTCAGCCAGGTACCGGCGACGTCGACCATCAACGAGCCTTGCAGGCCAGCGGTCATAGCAATTCCTTAATAACGATGGGCGTCCACGGCGACGCCTGCACGACGACACCGCCAGGCTGCATGCCCGGCAATTCGCGCATCGGCGATGAAAATTGAAACGAACTTGAAAGGAGAATCGGCATGGGCGGCTAGCTTAGCGGATGTAGCCAGCCACGCCCACCCGTCTGCTATGCCTTGGCGAGCGCCGGAGCCGACTTGCTGCGAGGACGCAATTGCGCTGCCGCCATTGCCTCGTCGGTGACACCGCTTTCGGCGCGCATGCCGGCGGCCAGGAAAGGTACCATCAGGCGCATCACTTGCTCGATCGACGTGTTCACACCGAAATCGGTTTCCGCGATGGCTCGCAGAGCCTTGATGCCGGACATGCTGAACGCCGCCGCACCGAGCATGAAATGCACGCGCCAGAACAACTCGATCGGTGGTATGCGCGGCGCAGCCTCATTGACCAGCAGCATGTAGCGGCGGAACACCTTGCCGTACATGTCTTCCAGGTAACGTCGCAGGTGGCCTTGGCTCTGGCTGAACGCCAAGCCCAGCAGGCGCATGAAAATAGACAGGTCGTTGCCGCTGCGTGGCTGAACCACGAGCGCCTGTTCGACTAGGATTTCAAGCAGTTCTTCCAGGGTTGGCTTGACGTCAGGCTTGGCCTGGCGTCGCTCCAGCTCGCGATCGAGACTCAGGCAGAACGGGCCGAGGAACCGAGAGAAAACGGCTTGGATCAGGGCTTTTTTCGAGCCGAAGTGATAATTGACCGCCGCCAGGTTTACCCCGGCCTTGCTGGTAATCAGACGCAAAGAGGTTTCAGCGAAACCTTTTTCCGCGAACAACTGCTCGGCAGCATCGAGAATGCGTTCAACGGTTTCCGACTGGGCCATGGCTACTCCGCCTGACAAACACTTGTTTGAAACATACGTTTCAGCCTTCGCGTTGTCAAGTCTGCCGGGACGTTTTGCGAACGACCGGTCAGCTATTTAACCACACCTTGCGCAGGCTGTAGCCATGCCTGTCCGAGCGGCCAAGCCAACCGTCTGGCGGCCTGCTGAAAAAGGATGATTGCCAAGCGCCGTTCACTGTATATAATCCCAGTCACTGTATAAAAAGACAGAGCGATCGATATGCTAAAGCTGACGCCACGCCAAGCAGAGATTCTGGCCTTCATCAAACGCTGCCTAGAAGACAACGGCTATCCGCCGACCCGTGCGGAAATCGCCCAGGAACTGGGCTTCAAGTCGCCCAACGCGGCCGAAGAGCACCTCAAGGCGTTGGCCCGCAAGGGTGCGATCGAAATGACGCCGGGAGCATCGCGCGGCATTCGCATCCCGGGCTTCGAAGCCAAGGCTGACGAAACCACACTGCCGATCATCGGTCGTGTAGCGGCCGGCGCTCCAATCCTCGCCCAGCAACACGTCGAGGAATCCTGCAACATCAATCCTTCATTCTTCCATCCGAGAGCCGACTACCTCCTGCGCGTGCATGGCATGAGCATGAAGGACATCGGCATTTTTGACGGTGACCTGCTGGCTGTCCATACCACCCGCGAAGCCCGCAACGGCCAGGTCGTGGTAGCTCGAATCGGCGACGAAGTCACCGTCAAGCGCTTCAAGCGCGATGGCAGCAAGGTCTGGCTGATTGCCGAAAACCCGGAGTTCGCCCCCATCGAAGTGGACCTGAAAGATCAGGATCTGGTCATCGAAGGCTTGAGCGTTGGCGTCATTCGCCGCTAAAGGAGGCTTTATGCAATTTCCTCACACACCACAACACACACAACTTCCGCTGTTCGAGGCTTTCATGGCCCAACCGCTGGCTCCAGTCCTGAAAGAGGTCATCGAGTCGCCTTGGGGCGTCGAGCCCGAGGCGTTCAGCGAACTGTCGTTGCGTGGGGCGGCGGGGAATTGCCTGAACCTGCTGGCTCCGATCCTGAGGGAACTGAGCCAGGACCAGGATGCTCGCTGGTTGACGTTGATTGCGCCGCCTGCCAGCGTTACCCAGGCCTGGCTACGGGACGCGGGGCTTAATCGCGAGCGAATCCTGTTATTGCAACCTCGCGGCAGCCAGAGCGCGCAGCAATTAACCTGCGAAGCGTTACGCCTGGGTCGTAGCCATACGGTGGTTAGCTGGCTCAATCCACTGACTGCGACCGCTCGTCAGCAATTGATCAGCGCCGCTCGTACCGGGGACGCGCAGAGCCTGAACATTCGATTGGGCTAAGACAAACGCAGGGCTTCTCCAGGACAGAGAAGCCGGGTTGGTAAATCGACTTCAAAAAGCCGACAAACGGGGTCAATGAAGAACCCGTGGCCCCTCTTCCTTGCTGAATTCGCCTTCAACCAAGCGGCCCGCCATTTGCACGCCCACGCTAAGCATCGCCTTGGCGACTTCAACGTGCTGGCCTTGCAGGAACACCTTGGCATCTTCGGAAAAGTTCAGGGTAACCAGAGAACCCTCGTCTTCAGCCCTGCGCAGCTCGATGCGGCCGTCAGGAAGTTCGACGATTTCTAGAAAGGACGTTGGCATAAAAGTCTGTTCTCCACGAAAGGCGGGAATTATATAGTCATCGGTCAGGCTTCGCTCGGGATCTTGACCAAGTGTCGTTAGCGAACATTGCAAGCCGAGTGAAAACTCAGCATTCATTCAGCCCCTCTCGAAAGCGAATTGCCAGGCTTTTCAGGTTCTGGCGCCAGCTTTCCAGCTCTTCCCGGCTCAACGGCTGTTCGGACTCCTGCTCATCAAGATTGACCGCCATGATCAACGGCTGGGTCACGTCCCCCTTTGGCTGGCGAGGGGCCCGTGGTGGCTGGAACAGTGCCGCATGGGCCGCCAGCAGCTTGGCCAGCCAGGTTTCCGGGTTCTGGGCCAGCTCGACCATTTCAGCCAGTTCGGGGATCGCAACGGTTTCCAGCACCTCACGCGTCAACATCAGCTCGGCGCGCGAAGCACTTGCCTGGGGCAAGCGATAGAAACCGGCGATTTCATGGCAAAGACCCAACAGCGCGCCATACAGGTGAAACAGCACTGACTCACGCCCCGCCTGGATCAGCGCCGGGGAATTCATGGTGCGCCCCTCCTCGGCCCTGGCGAGCGCTTCAAGCGACAGGCCGGCGAAATAAATCTTCTGGTTGGTGCGGGTATAGAGTTCGTGGGCCATGGCGGCATTCTCCCCAACGAAATAAAAGCGTCACGCAGGTGCGACAGTGTCGTGGATGAACCAAAGCCACTGCAAGCCAAAAACAAGAAGGCCGCATGAAAACCTACGGGTTGTCATGCGGCCTTTTACTTGCCTGCAATTGCAAGGGACCGCTACGGCGTCCAACGGGAGCAAGCTCCCTCGCCATAAAACCCCTTACATCGCTCAGTCAGCGCTTGTCTTCAACGGTCCATTTACCGCCGTCGTAGTACGCCTTCCAGCCAGTAGGCTTGCCGTCGACCTCGGTCTGTACATATTGCTCCTTGGTCTTGCGGCTGTAGCGAATCACTGCGGGGCGGCCGTCCGGATCCTTCTGCGGTGCGTCGCAGAGGAAATGATACTTCGGATCGATCTCGTCCTTGTGCGGCAGGATTTCAATCACCAACGGTGCCCGAGTCTCACGATTCTTCGGGAATTGACTGGCTGCCAGGAACAGACCGGATGCACCGTCGCGCAGGATGTAGGTGTCGTTGACCTTCTCGCACTTGAGTTCGGGCATCTTCACCGGATCCATCTTCGGCGGCGCCGCGTCACCGCTCTTGAGCAGCTTGCGGGTGTTCTTGCAGGTCGGGTTGGTGCAGCCGAAGAACTTGCCGAAACGGCCGGTCTTGAGCTGCATCTCGCTGCCGCACTTATCACATTCCAGGCTCGGGCCTTCATAGCCCTTGATGCGATAAGTGCCCTCCTCGATCTCGTAGCCGGCGCAATCCGGATTGTTACCGCAGATGTGCAACTTGCGCTTCTCATCCAACAGGTAAGCATCCATCGCCGTGCTGCAGATCGGGCAACGGTGCTTGCCGCGCAGGACCAGGGATTCCGACTCACCCTCATCGTCCGCAGCGATTTCATCACCCGGCACGAGGTTGACCGTCGCCTTGCAGCGCTCCTTCGGCGGCAGGCTGTAGCCCGAGCAACCGAGGAATACGCCGGTCGAAGCGGTACGGATCTGCATGGGACGACCGCAGGTCAGGCACGGAATATCGGTCATGACCGGCTGGTTGGCACGCATGCCATCGTCCGGACTTTCGGCCACTTCGAGTTTTTTCTTGAAATCGCCGTAGAACTCGTCGAGCACGTTCTTCCAGTCCCGCTCGCCCTGGGCAACATCGTCCAGGTTCTCTTCCATGCCCGCGGTGAAACCGTAGTCCATCAGGTTCGAGAAGCTTTCGGAGAGACGCTCGGTAACGATGTCCCCCATCTTCTCCGAATAGAAACGACGGTTGTGCAACGTCACGTAGCCGCGATCCTGGATGGTGGAAATGATCGCTGCGTAGGTCGAAGGACGACCGATGCCACGTTTTTCCATTTCCTTGACCAGGCTGGCCTCCGAGTATCGTGCTGGCGGCTTGGTGAAGTGTTGCGTCGGATCCACCTTGATCAGCTTCATCACGTCGCCCTGGGCCATGTCCGGCAGGACATCGTCATCGCCTGGCTTGGTGATTTGCGGCATGACGCGGGTGTAACCGTCGAACTTCAGGATGCGGCCTTTGGCGCGCAGCTCGAAGTCGCCAGCACCGACGCTGACGGTGGTCGACAGGTATTGCGCCGGCAGCATCTGGCAGGCCAGGAACTGGCGCCAGATCAGCTCGTAGAGACGCTCGGCGTCGCGCTCCATGCCCGACAGCTTGCTTGGCTCGGTATTGGCGTCGGATGGACGAATCGCTTCGTGAGCCTCCTGGGCGCCTTCCTTGCTGCTGTAGACGTTCGGCGTGTCCGGCAGGTATTTCTTGCCGAACTCGCTTTCTATATAAGTGCGCGCCATCGCCACGGCATCGGCCGAGAGGTTGGTCGAGTCGGTACGCATGTACGTGATGTAGCCCGCTTCGTACAGACGCTGGGCCATCATCATGGTTTTCTTCACACCGAAGCCCAGGCGGTTGCTCGCGGCCTGCTGCAAGGTGGAAGTAATGAACGGTGCGGAAGGCTTGCTGCTGGTCGGCTTGTCTTCGCGCTTGACGATGCTGTAGCTCGAAGCCTTGAGTTTCTCCAGTGCCGCCATGGCCTGGGCTTCATTGAGCGGCTTGAAGGCTTCGCCCTTCTCGCGGGCCACTTCGAAGCGCACGGTAGCGCCCTTGGCGGTGCCGAGATCAGCGTGGACTTCCCAATACTCCTCTGGAATGAACGCGCGGATTTCCCGCTCGCGCTCCACCACCAGCTTCACCGCAACCGACTGCACGCGACCGGCCGACAGGCCGCGGGCGATCTTGGCCCACAACAAGGGCGAGACCATGTAGCCCACGACGCGGTCAAGGAAGCGACGCGCCTGTTGGGCGTTGACCCGATCGATGTCCAGCTCGCCGGGCTGGGAGAAGGCTTCCTGGATGGCCTTCTTGGTGATTTCGTTGAACACCACGCGCTTGTAGCGGCTGTCATCCCCACCGATGGCTTCGCGCAGGTGCCAGGCAATGGCTTCCCCTTCGCGGTCCAAGTCCGTCGCGAGATAGATGGTGTCGGCATCCTTGGCGAGCCGACGCAGTTCTTCGATGACCTTTTCCTTGCCTGGGAGGATCTCGTACTTGGCTTTCCAGCCATGTTCCGGATCGACGCCCATGCGTGAGACCAGCTGCTTGCGCGCCTTGTCTTTCGGCGACAGCGCCGGCGCTTCACCAGCGGCCGCCTTGCCGCGCTTGGCGGCAGGCTCCTTGCTGGCGCTAGCCGAACCGCTGGTGGGCAGGTCTCGGATATGGCCGATACTCGACTTCACCACGTATTGGTTGCCCAGATACTTGTTGATGGTCTTGGCCTTAGCCGGGGATTCCACAATGACCAGCGATTTGCCCATGGATCAGAAAATTCCTGAATTCTAAAAAGTGAAAGGCGGTTGGCGCCTGACGCGGCACCGCTATATATAGTGGCTGCAAGGTGAGGTCAAGGGCGGGGTCTCCCCCAGGTCGGCCTCAAGGCTTGGAAAAAATGCTCTCCTCGGCCTGCACCAAAGCAAAGCGTGGCACCTGTTCACCGTCAACCTCGACCGACTCCTGGAACATGCTCAAGGGACGCACCCAAAAGCCGTAATCGCCATACAGGGCTTGATAGAAGACCACTTCTTCCTCGGTCTCGGAATGCCGCGCGATGCTGAAAACGCGGTACTGCGGACCTTTGTAATGTTGGTAGAGCCCAGGTTGTATCGGCATGCGTTGGCCCTCACTCAAATTTTTTCAAAATAAAAACAAAATCTTTTTTACTAAACCCGAAAAACAAAAACCGGGGCACTTGGCCCCGGCTTCCATCAACGCAACGCTTAGACGCGTTCGAAGACAGTGGCGATGCCCTGGCCGAGGCCAATGCACATGGTGGACACCCCAAACGTGCCGCCGTTCTGCTTCATGACGTTGAGCAGCGTGCCGGAGATACGCGCGCCGGAGCAACCGAACGGGTGACCCAGGGCGATCGCGCCGCCGTGCAGGTTAACCTTCTCGTTCATCTTGTCGAGCACTTTCAAATCTTTCAGCACGGGCAAGGCCTGTGCGGCGAAAGCTTCGTTGAGCTCGAAGAAGTCGATATCGGTAATGCTCAGCCCCGCACGCTTCAAGGCTTTCTGCGTGGCCGGTACTGGACCATAGCCCATGATCGCCGGATCCACACCCGCGACAGCCATCGAACGAATCACTGCCATCGGCTGGATGCCCAGGTCCTGGGCACGCTGGGCCGACATCACGATCATGCACGAGGCACCGTCGGTGATCTGCGACGAAGTACCCGCCGTCACGGTGCCGCCCTTGGGGTTGAAGGCCGGCTTCAAGGTCGCCAGGCTTTCCAGGGTGGTCTCCGGACGAATGGTTTCGTCGTAGTCGAACAGCTTCAGGAAGCCGTTCTCGTCGTAACCCTGCATCGGGATGATTTCATCCTTGAACTTGCCTTCCACGGTCGCCTTGTGGGCGAGTTGGTGGGAGCGCACGCCAAAGGCGTCCTGTTGTTCGCGGGTAATGCCATGCATCTTGCCGAGCATTTCCGCGGTCAGGCCCATCATGCCCGAGGCTTTAGCCGCGTACAGCGACATGTGCGGGTTCGGATCGACACCGTGCATCATGCTCACGTGGCCCATGTGCTCGACACCACCGACCACGAACACATCACCGTTGCCGGTCATGATCGCCTGGGCGGCAGTGTGCAGCGCGCTCATGGACGAACCGCACAGGCGGCTGACGGTCTGGCCAGCGGCGGTGTGAGGGATCTGGGTCATCAGCGAAGCCATGCGGGCGATGTTCCAGCCCTGTTCCAGGGTCTGGTTCACACAGCCCCAGATCACGTCCTCGACCTCATTGGGGTCGACCTTGACGTTGCGTTCCAGCAGTTTGCTGATCAGGTGCGCCGACATGTCTTCGGCGCGGGTATTGCGGTGCATGCCGCCCTTGGAGCGGCCCATCGGCGTACGACCGAAGTCGACAATCACGACGTCTCTAGGATTCAAGCTCATAAATGTTCTCTCGCTCTAGTCGTTGGGCGCTTAACCGAAGAAGCTCTGGCCGTTCTTGGCCATTTCACGCAGCTTCGCGGTCGGGTGGTAGAGCGCGCCCAGATCAGCGTACTGGTCAGCCAGGGCAACGAACTCGGCCACACCGATCGAATCGATGTAGCGCAGCGCACCGCCACGGAATGGAGGGAAACCGATGCCGTAGACCAGACCCATGTCGGCTTCGGCGGCGGTTTCGACAATGCCATCTTCCAGGCAACGCACGGTTTCCAGGCACAGCGGGATCATCATCCAGTTGATGATGTCCTCGTCGGTGACTTCGCGCTGCTCGTAGACGATCGGCTTGAGCACTTCCAGCACCGACGAGTCGGCGACTTTCTTTTGCTTGCCGCGCTTGTCGGTCTCATAGGCGTAGAAGCCCTTGCCATTCTTCTGGCCGAGGCGCTTGGCTTCGTAGAGCACGTCGACGGCCGAACGGCGGTCGTCCTTCATGCGGTCCGGGAAGCCTTCGGCCATGACATCGCGACCGTGGTGGCCGGTGTCGATGCCGACCACGTCCATCAGGTACGCCGGGCCCATCGGCCAGCCGAATTTTTCCATGATCTTGTCGATGCGCACGAAGTCCACGCCGGCACTGACCAACTTGGCAAAACCGCCGAAATACGGGAACAGCACGCGGTTGACCAGGAAGCCCGGGCAGTCGTTGACGACGATCGGGTTCTTGCCCATTTTCTTGGCGTAGGCCACGGTGGTGGCGATCGCCAGTTCGCTCGATTTTTCGCCACGGATGACTTCCACCAGCGGCATCATGTGCACCGGGTTGAAGAAGTGCATGCCGACGAAGTTTTCCGGACGCTTGAGGGCCTTGGCCAACAGCGAAATGGAAATGGTCGAGGTGTTCGAGGCGAGGATGGTGTCCTCTTTGACTTTGTCTTCGACTTCAGCCAGTACCGCTTGCTTGATCTTCGGGTTCTCGACGACGGCTTCGACCACCAGGTCGACATGGCCGAAATCGCCGTAGGACAGCGTAGGACGTATGCCGTTGAGCACTTCAGCCATTTTCGCGGCGGTCATGCGGCCTTTGTCGACGCGGCCGACCAGCAGCTTGGCAGCTTCCGCCAGACCCTGCTCGATGCCGTGTTCGTTGATGTCCTTCATCAGGATCGGCGTGCCTTTGGACGCCGACTGGTAGGCGATACCGCCACCCATGATGCCGGCGCCGAGCACGGCGGCCTGCTTCACGTCGCGGGCGATTTCGTCATAGGCCTTGGCCTTTTTCTTCAGTTCCTGGTCATTGAGGAACAGACCGATCAGGCTCTGCGCGGCGGAGGTCTTGGCCAGTTTCACGAAGCCGGCGGCCTCGACTTCCAAGGCCTTTTCGCGACCGAAATTCGCGGCTTTCTGGATGGTCTTGATCGCTTCGACCGGCGCCGGGTAGTTCGGGCCCGCCTGACCGGCTACGAAACCCTTGGCGGTTTCGAAGGCCATCATTTGTTCAATGGCGTTGAGCTTGAGTTTTTCAAGCTTCGGCTGGCGCTTGGCCTTGTAGTCGAACTCACCGCTGATGGCGCGTTTGACAGTCTCAAGCGCCGCTTCCTGGAGCTTGCCTGGTTCAACCACGGCGTCTACGGCGCCGACCTTCAGCGCGTCTTCGGCACGGTTTTCCTTGCCGGCGGCAATCCACTCGATGGCGTTGTCGGCACCAATCAGGCGCGGCAGGCGCACGGTACCGCCAAAGCCTGGGTAGATGCCCAGCTTGACTTCCGGCAGGCCGATCTTGGCCGTGGTGGACATGACACGGTAATCCGCCGCCAGGCACATTTCCAGGCCGCCACCCAGGGCGATGCCATTGATGGCCACGACGGTCGGTACGTTGAGGTCTTCGAAGTCGCTGAAGATACGGTTCGCTTCGAGGTTGCCAGCGATCAGTTCGGCATCGGGCAGCTTGAAGTTGTCGACGAATTCGGTGATGTCGGCGCCGACGATGAACACGTCCTTGCCACTGCTGACGATCACACCCTTGATCGAAGCATCTGCCTTGATAGTGTCCACGGCCTGACGCAATTCATTCAGGGTTAGACGGTTGAACTTGTTGACGGACTCACCCTTGAGGTCGAATTTCAATTCGACGATGCCACTTTCAAGAGCCTTAACCGTGATGGCTTTACCTTCGTAAATCATCAACTGATCTCCACGATATGGAAGCTGAACAGTACACGTTGGACGCTGACCACTGGTTCGGCATTGACATTACCGTCGATGCTACGCCAATCCGCCAGGCACACCCGTCAACGCGATAGTCGGGGTCTGTAGGAGCGTTCCGATACAAACGCTCAATTCATACGCCCGTTTGATTTGGGTACGTCACCTTCACGGAATTTCCGACAATTGTCAATCGCCCTAAACAAGCGTTTGAACGGGACTCCCCGGTCATTTCCGTACCGCACGGATCCGCAACACGGCGCTGCATGAGCAACCATTCATAGAATCAATAATTAGAAAAGTCGCCCTAATTCCAACCGCAACGGATTCAACCGACTACGCTGGTGACAAAGCATTTGAGCGCTTTATGCGAAGGTCGTTTCGAATGAACGACCTGAAGACATGTTTACCGGCCTGCCTGGCCACCCAGCCCGATGAATCTGTCGGGCTTTTTTATGCGTCAAGCCAACGCCTTGAGCACCGCTGAAATGTCCTGCAAGACACTGGCGTCGCCTTTTTCGCCCCAGTACAGCGCAATCATCTGCCGGTCAGCCTCGACCTTGTAGACATTGGCTGGCAATGTCCTGAAATGACGGAGCAACGACTCATCCTGGCAGGTTTCCTGCCATTGATTCACCCACACACCAGGCGCCTTTTGCCAATAACTCCAACTGGCCGGCTGATTGCCCCGCCGGGCTCGGTGGTATTGCGCACACGGGTTTGGCGGCTGCTGGCCAAGCCAGTGAGGCCAGTCCTGCGGAGTCAATTGCATGGCCAGCCCGAGGCGTCGCGCCTCCATGCGAAGGGCCATGCGCCCGTTCTGTGCACGGGACGGCCGCAACCATGCCAGGGGGCTTAATACCACCAACAGGATTGACACCACTATCCAGACCGTCATATCTGTACTCCCGAATTCTGATGAGCCCGTTGACCTGCGTCGCCGTCAATGCGCTTGAAACCAGCCATACTTACCGTATCGCCATTCTCTGGAGTGCTTTCCATGTACTACGAACACATCCTGGTCGCCGTCGACCTTACTGAAGAATGCGATCCAGTCGTCAAGCGAGCCCTCGCCCTGTGCGAAGGCCGGGAAAACAAACTGTCGCTGGTGCACATCGTCGAACCGATGGCCATGGCCTTCGGCGGTGACGTTCCGATGGATCTTTCCCAGTTGCAACAGCAGCAGTTCGATCAAGCCAAGGAGCGTCTTGATCGGCTGATCGTGAAATATCCTGCGCTGAAAAAGGAGAACAGCCACCTGACCTACGGCCAGCCGCGCCAGGAGATCCATCACCTGGCCAAGGAACAGGGCTGCGACCTGATCGTCGTCGGCAGCCATGGCCGCCACGGTTTGGCATTGTTGCTTGGCTCCACCGCCAACGATGTGCTGCATGGCGCGCCTTGCGATGTGCTGGCTGTGCACCTGATCAAGCGCACATAAACCCCAGACCCTGACCTTGTGGGAGCGAGCTTGCTCGCGATAGCGGTGTGACAGTCAGCATCAATGCTGCTGATCTACCGCTATCGCGAGCAAGCTCGCTCCCACAGGGACCGGGATTTCTATCTCAAGAGATCAAGCGTCCAGCTCGGCCCAGCGCTCGACCAATGCATCCAGCTCGGTCTGCAGCTGTTCCAACTGCGCGATAACCTTGGCGGTTTCGGCAGCAGGCCGCTGGTAGAATCCCGCGTCGGCCATCTCGGCCTCCACCGCGGCAATCTGCTGCTCCTTCGCGTCGATATCGCCTGGCAGGGCTTCCAGCTCACGCTGCAGCTTGTAGCTGAGCTTTTTCTTCGCCGGGACCGGCGCGGCAGCGGTGGCAACCGGCGCCGGCTCGGCCTTGACGACCGCCGAATTCAGGTCGGCCTTGCCCGACTTGCTCTCCGTCACGCCCAGCAGGCGCGGCGAGCCGCCCTGGCGCAGCCAATCCTGGTAGCCGCCGACATATTCGCGAACCAACCCTTCACCTTCGAACACCAGGGTGCTGGTGACCACGTTGTCGAGGAAGGCCCGGTCGTGACTGACCATCAGCACGGTGCCGTTGAAGGTCAACAGCACCTCTTCCAGCAGCTCGAGGGTTTCCACGTCGAGGTCGTTGGTCGGTTCGTCGAGTACCAGCAGGTTCGCTGGCTTGCTGAACAGCTTGGCCAGCAACAGACGGGCGCGCTCACCACCTGACAGTGCCTTGACCGGCGTACGGGCACGCTGGGGGCTGAACAGAAAATCGCCGAGATAACTCAATACGTGGCGGCTCTGGCCATCGATGTCGATGAAATCGCGACCTTCGGCCACGTTGTCGATCACGGTCTTTTCCAGGTCCAACTGATGGCGCAACTGGTCGAAGTAGGCGACATCGATCTTCGTCCCCTCTTCCACTTTGCCACTGGTCGGCACCAGGCCGCCGAGCATCAGCTTGAGCAACGTGGTCTTGCCGGTCCCGTTGGCACCAAGCAGGCCGATCCGGTCGCCGCGCTGCAGGACCATGGAGAAATCCTTGATCAGGAACGGGCCGTCCGGGTGAGCGAAGCTGACGTTCTCCAGCACCATGACCTGCTTGCCGGATTTATCTGCCGTTTCCAGCTGGATATTGGCCTTGCCGGTGCGCTCGCGACGTTCGCTGCGCTCCACACGCAACGCCTTGAGGGCACGCACGCGCCCTTCGTTACGGGTGCGTCGGGCCTTGATGCCCTGGCGGATCCAGACTTCTTCCTGGGCCAGGCGCTTGTCGAACAACGCATTGGCGGTTTCTTCCGCTGCCAGCGCCGCTTCCTTGTGCACCAGGAAACTGGCGTAGTCGCCGTTCCAGTCGATCAGGCCGCCACGATCCAGTTCGAGGATGCGGGTCGCCAGGTTCTGCAGGAAGGAACGGTCGTGGGTAATGAACAGCACCGCCCCCTGGAAGTCTTTCAACGCTTCTTCAAGCCAGGCGATGGCGCCGATGTCCAGGTGGTTGGTCGGTTCGTCGAGCAGCAAAAGATCCGGCTCGGACACCAGGGCCTGGGCCAGCAGGACGCGACGACGCCAGCCACCGGACAGCTCCGCCAAGGTCTTGTCGGCGGGCAATTGCAAACGGCTCAGCGTGCTGTCGACCAATTGCTGCAGGCGCCAGCCATCGCGGGCTTCGAGGTCGTGCTGGACATGCATCAATTTGTCCAGGTCGGCATCGGTGACGATGTTCTGGCTCAGGTGGTGATATTCGGCCAATAACGCGCCGACGCCATCCAGGCCCTCGGCGACCACGTCGAACACGGTCCGCTCGTCGGCCACCGGCAGTTCCTGGGGCAATTCGCCGATTTTCAGGCCGGGCGCGCGCCAGACAGAGCCGTCGTCAGGCTTCTGGTCGCCCTTGACCAGCTTCATCATGCTGGACTTGCCAGTGCCGTTGCGGCCGATGATGCACACCCGCTCTCCACGGGCGATCTGCCAGGACACCTTGTCCAACAACGGCATCGCGCCGAAAGCAAGGGACACATCGCTGAATTTGAGCAGGGTCATGAGCTTCTCCAAAAACTGGGCGCGCATTCTACCTGAGAAGAGACCTCAAAGGTCCGTCAATTTCGTCGCCGAAGCACTCTGTACAACAAATGTCGCGAAGTTTTGCCAACGGCCCCGCAAAGCTTTCGCCGGTTGCTGGCAAAAGGCTAAGCTACAGCCAGTTACCCTCGGTTTCCCCTTGGGCTTGTCATGTTTTTTTCTGCCCGGACGTATCATGCGCAGTCGCCTTTTCAGTGTCTTATCTTGTTTATTTGTGTGTGCCACTGCCGTTCAATCCGCCCAGGCGGTGGATATCTCTACCCAGCGCCAGTACTACGATGAGGCCAAACGTGCCTTGGCCAAAGGTGATTCAGGCCCTTATTTTCGCTACAGCCAGGCCCTGCGCGATTATCCGCTGGAGCCGTACCTGGCCTATGACGAACTGACCGCTCGCCTCAAGAGCGCGAGCAATCCCGAAATCGAGAAATTTCTCGCCGAGCACGGCGACCTGCCCCAGGCCAACTGGATGAAGCTGCGCTGGTTGCGCTGGCTGGCGGAACGGGGCGACTGGGCGACCTTCGTCAAATACTACGACCCCAAGCTCAACTTCACCGAACTGGACTGCCTCAACGCCCAATACCAGCTCGAACACGGGCAGAAGGCCGAAGGCTACGCCGCCACGGAAAAACTCTGGCTCAGCGGCAAATCCCAGCCAGCCACCTGCGATGCGCTGTTTGGCGTGTGGGCTGCACAAGGCCAACTGACCGAGCAGAAACGCTGGGAGCGAACCAAGCTGGCCGCCCAGGCGCGCAATTACCCCTTGGCCAACAGTCTGGTCAGCGGCCTGACCACCCTGGCTCCCCGGGGCAAATTGCTCGTCGACGTCGCGCAGAAGCCCGAGTTGCTCAACCAGCCTTCTCGCTTCACGCCCGCCGATGAGCCGATGTCCGACATCGTCAGCCTTGGCCTGCGTCGCCTGGCGCGCCAGGACCCGGAAAAAGCCATGACGCTGCTGGACGGCTACGCCAGCACCATGCGTTTCTCCCGGGATGAGAAAGTCGCCATTGCTCGGGAAATCGGCCTGACCCTGGCCAAGCGCTTCGACAGTCGCGCCTTGGACGTCATGACCAAATACGATCCGGAACTGCGGGACGACACCGTGTCGGAATGGCGCTTGCGCCTGTTGCTGCGCCTGGCCCGTTGGGACGATGCCTATCAACTGACCCGTCGCCTGCCCGAGTCGCTGGCCTCCACCAATCGCTGGCGCTACTGGCAGGCCCGCAGCCTGGAACTGGCGCAGCCGCAGAATCCCGAAGCGCTGACACTCTATAAACACCTGGCCCGCGAACGGGACTTCTATGGGTTCCTGGCCGCTGACCGCTCCCAGTCACCCTACTCGCTGACCAACAAGCCACTGCTCATGAGCCAGGCGCTGATCAACAAGGTGCGCAATACGCCCGGCGTCCGCCGAGCGCTGGAGTTTCACGCCCGGGGCGACATCGTCGATGGGCGTCGCGAGTGGTATCACGTCAGCCGGCATTTCAACCGGGACGAAATGGTCGCCCAAGCAAAACTGGCCTACGATTTGAAATGGTATTTCCCGGCCATCCGCACCATCAGCCAGGCCAAGTACTGGGATGACCTGGACATCCGCTTCCCGATGGCGCACCGCGACACGCTGGTGCGCGAAGCCAAGATCCGCGGCTTGCATCCGAGCTGGGCGTTCGCCATCACCCGGCAGGAAAGCGCCTTCATGGACGACGCCCGCTCCGGTGTCGGTGCCAGCGGTCTCATGCAGTTGATGCCTGGCACCGCCAAGGAGACCGCCCGCAAGTTCAACATCCCCCTGGCATCGCCCCAGCAAGTCCTGAACCCGGACAAGAACATCCAGCTTGGCGCGGCCTACCTGAGCCAGGTCCACAGCCAATTCAACGGCAACCGCGTCCTCGCCTCCGCCGCGTACAACGCCGGGCCTGGCCGCGTTCGCCAGTGGCTGCGCGGCGCGGACCACCTGAGCTTCGACGTCTGGGTCGAAAGCATTCCCTTCGACGAAACCCGCCAGTACGTGCAGAACGTACTGTCCTATTCGGTGATCTACGGCCAGAAACTCAACTCGCCGCAGCCGCTGGTGGACTGGCATGAGCGGTATTTTGATGATCAGTGAGTATTAGCGAGACGCTGTTCCTGAGAAGAAAAAATGCCCGCATCGAAAGATGCGGGCTTTTTTGGTCGGTTACTTGGTCGGTTGCTGGACCTTGTGGGAGCGAGCTTGCTCGCGATGGCGTCGGCACCTTAAACATGGATGCAAGCTGACCCACCGCTATCGTCGGAACGCCGCCCGGAGCAAGCTCGCTCCCACAGGGGATTCGTGTGGACGCGCGCTCAGTCGGCTGCCGAATCCAAGCCAACGTTGAACTGCAACGCCGCCAACCGCGCATACAACGCATTGCTGGCAACCAACTCCTGGTGGGTGCCCACGGCGACCACTTTGCCCTGGTCCATCACGGCGATCCGGTCGGCATTTTTCACCGTGGCCAGGCGGTGGGCGATGACCAGGGTGGTGCGGTTTTTCATCAGGCTGGGCAGGGCTTGCTGGATGAGGTGTTCGCTTTGCGCATCGAGGGCGCTGGTGGCTTCGTCCAGGAGCAGGATCGGCGCATCCACCAACAATGCCCGGGCGATAGCCAGGCGTTGGCGCTGACCGCCGGACAATCCGAGGCCGCCATCGCCCAGGTGGGTCTGGTAGCCGTCAGGCATCTTTTCGATGAAGTCGTGGGCATGGGCGATCTGCGCCGCCTCGCGCACCTGCTCGGACGTCGCCTGCGGGTTGCCGTAGCGGATGTTCTCTTCCACCGTGCCGAAAAACAGCGCTGGATTTTGCGATACCAGGGCGAAATGACGGCGCAGGTCCAGCGGATCGACCAAGGTCAACGGCACGTCGTCGATGAGGATTTGCCCTTGCGCCGGATCGTAGAAGCGCAGCAGCAGGTCATACACCGTTGACTTGCCCGCGCCGGAGGGTCCGACGAGGGCCAGGGTCTCGCCCGCCTTGATACTCAGGTCGAGACCATCGACCGCATAGCTATCTGGCCGGGATGGATAGGAAAAACGCACGCCTTCGAGACGCAGGTCACCCCGGACCCGCTCGGGCAAGGTCACGAGACCGAAAGCCGGTGGCTGGATGATATTTTCCGAGCGCAGCAATTCGGCAATGCGCTCCGCCGCGCCGGCCGCCCGCTGCAGCTCGCCAATCACCTCGCTCAGGGTGCCAAAGGCGCTGCCGACGATGAGGCTGTAGAACACGAACGCCGCCAGCTCACCGCCGGAAATCCGCCCGGCGATCACATCCATGCCGCCGACCCAGAGCATCACCCCCACGGCCCCCAGCACGAGCACGATCACCAGCGTGATCAGCCAGGCACGCTGGGCGATGCGCTTGCGGGCCGTCTCGAAGGCCTGCTCCACGGTCACAGAAAATCGCTGCTCATCCTGGACTTGGTGGTTATAGGCCTGCACGGTCTTGATCTGGCCCAGGGTTTCGGAAACGTAGCTGCCGACGTCAGCAATGCGATCCTGGCTCTGGCGCGAAAGACTGCGCACTCGGCGGCCGAACACCAGGATCGGCGCCAGTACCAGTGGCAAGGCAATCACCACGATGCTGGTCAGCTTGGGGTTGGTGATGAACAGCAGCACGATGCCGCCAACCACCATCAAGGCGTTGCGCAAGAACAACGACAGCGAAGAACCGATCACCGATTGCAGCAAGGTCGTGTCGGCGGTCAGCCGTGACTGGATTTCCGAACTGCGGTTGTTCTCGTAGAAGCCCGGGTGCAAATACACCAAGTGATTGAACACCTGCCGCCGGATATCGGCCACCACGCGCTCGCCAATCCATGACACCAGGTAGAAACGTGCAAACGTACCGATCGCCAGGCCAAGCACCAGCACCATGAACAGGCCGATGGACTGATTGAGCAGGTGCGGTGAACGGGTCATGAAGCCTTGGTCCACCAACAGACGGATCCCTTGACCCATGGACAATGTAATACCCGCCGTGACGATCAGGGCCAGTAACGCTCCGGCGACCTGCTTGCGATAGGGAGCGATGAAGCCGCTGGCCAGGCGTATGGCGCGGCGATGTCGGGAAGAAAGCATCAAGATCGTCCGATAATGGAGCACAAAGGAGGTCGGCCGACAGCACCGAAGCGCAGCGGAACCAACGTGAACCGAAATGAGTCAGGTTAAATATGACCACCGATACTAATGCCTAGATGTTATCGGTCTAACGTCTGGCTGGAAACGCATGCGTGTTTCTGGTTGAGTGGGGCTGTCGTCATGAACCTTCAAGGAGTGTCATGGCTCGGTCACCTGGCGACACTACGATAGGCACGCAACCTGATGAGGAGACAGGCCATGTCCTTGCAACACAGCAGCGACGACAAGATTCAAGTGATCCGCACGCAACCGGACCAGTCCCTGGGCTGCTCGTTCATCGATGCCCAAGGGCGCGAGGTTCCGATCACCGAAGACATGATCCAGAAAGCCTGCAGCGAGCTGGAAAAACGACTGGTCAAACCTGCCGAACAAAAGTGATACAGCCCGTCTTCAATTGAACCCGACCTTGATGTCGGGTTTTTTATACCTGCTGATGTTGCAGATTCTTGTGGCGAGGGAGCTTGCTCCCGCTGGGACGGTCCGACGCTTCGGGCGAAGCAACCCCATTGCCTGGACGAGCGCCGAAAAGCGACGACTGCTTCGCAGCCGAACGGGAGCAAGCTCCCTCGCCACAAGAGCACTCCACGCTTAAATGGCAGTAGCGCCCAGCGCCGTCGCGATCTGCTGCAAGGCCGCCGATTGCCCTTCGATACGCACCTTCAAGCTGTCGATCTCCCGACGTGGTGGGTAATGCTTGCGCAACGCATCAAAAGCACTGCGCTGTTCGGCCACCGTACCGATCAGGCTGCGGCGAAAATCTGCATCGTCACGGCGTGGGTCGTACACGCTCCGGCACAGCGCCGCCAGCGCCCAGGCCGGGTCGGTGTCGGCGTCAAGGGTGATGCCTCCAAGCCAGGGCCTGGGCAGCAGATCGGCCAGGTTGACTTCGACTGGCTGCCCAAGAAAATCGCACAAGGCCTGGTAGATCTGCGCCGTGCCGCGCTGGCGACCGTCAAGGCTGTAGCCGGCGATGTGCGGGGTGGCGATCACGCAGAGGTCGGCCAGGTCGACATCCACCGTCGGCTCCTGCTCCCACACATCCAACACGGCCTGCAGGTCTTCACGCTCCAGCAGTACCTCGCGCAACGCGCTGTTGTCGATGACCGGCCCGCGCGCGGCATTGATCAGCCAAGTGCCCGGCTTGAGGCGGTTCAATCGTTGCTCGTCAAAAAGGTGCCAGGTCGGTTGCTCGCCATCGCGGGTCAAGGGCGTATGCAAGCTGATGACATCACACTGCTCGACGATCTGCTCCAGGCTCACATAATCACCGCCCTCCGCGGCCTGGCGAGGCGGATCGCAGACTTTCACAGTCCAGCCCAGGCCCTTGAGCACTTCGATCAACCGCCCACCCACCTGCCCCGCGCCGATTACGCCAAAAGTTCGCTGCGCAAGATCCGCGCCTTCGATTTCCGCCAGGGTCATGAGGCTGCCCAGCACATAGTCCACCACCCCACGGGCGTTGCAGCCCGGGGCACTGGCCCAGCGAATACCAGCCTCGGCCAGATAATCCAGGTCCAGATGATCAGTGCCGATCGTGCAGGTGCCAACGAAACGCACCTGGCTGCCTTCCAGCAGCGCCCGATTGACCTGGCTGACCGAACGCACCAGTAACACATCGGCGTGCTCGACCATCGACCGATCGATCCCTCGGCCCGGCACCCGGCGGATCTCACCGAAGCCTTGGAAAAACGCATCGAGCAAGGGAATATTTTCGTCGGCAACGATCAGCATGGCGGAGCTCCTTTGGCGGGATGGGCAGTGTAGGCGTTCCTCGCCTCGATGGGCCAGCCCATTGCTTCATTGTGGCGAGGGAGCTTGCTCCCGTTCGGCTGCACAGCAGTCGTCAAGGTAATCGGGCCTGGTTCGCAGTCCAGCGGGAGCAAGCTCCCTCGCCACAAGGTATTCACCCGCCAAATCCTCCCAAGAGAGAGTGATTACAAATCCCCAACACAGGTTTTTTCCTGACCACTGCGTCAAGGCGTAGAATTCGCCGCCTTGTGTTCAATCTTTCGGACGCTGCGCCTGTGAATCCCGTCATCGATACCCCCAACGCCCTCTCCCGCCCGGCCCGGGTTCGCCTGGAGCTCAAGACGCTGCTCGCCCTGGCCTTGCCGATCATGGTGGCGCAATTGGCGACCACCGCCATGGGTTTTGTCGATGCGGTGATGGCCGGCCGCGTCGGCCCACGGGACCTGGCGGCAGTGGCGCTGGGTAATTCGATCTGGGTGCCGGTGTTCCTGCTGATGACCGGCACGCTGCTGGCAACCACACCGAAAGTGGCCCAGCGCTTCGGCGCCGGTACGTTCGACGAGATCGGACCGCTGGTGCGCCAGGCGCTGTGGCTGGCGCTGGTGGTGGGATTGATCGCGACCCTGGCCCTGTTTAGCGCCGAGCCGATCCTGCACATCATGAAAGTCGATCCGGAACTGATCGGCCCTTGCATGGAATACCTGCGGGGCATCGGCACCGGTCTGCCGGCGGTGGCGCTCTATTACGTGCTGCGCTGTTTCAGCGACGGCTTGGGTCGTACGCGACCGGCAATGGTGCTGGGGCTATGCGGATTGGGCCTGAACATTCCGCTCAATTACATCTTCATCTATGGACACCTGGGCGTCCCGGCCATGGGCGGGGTCGGTTGTGGCTGGGCCACGGCCATCGTGATGTGGTTCATGGCGGCGGGCATGGCGGTCTGGACATTCCGGGCCCCGGCCTATCAATCGAGCCGCTTGTTCACTCGTTTCGACTGGCCGCAATGGTCGGTGATCAAGCGTCTGCTGGGCATCGGCCTGCCGATTGGCATCGCGGTGTTCGCCGAATCGAGCATTTTCGCTGTGATCGCCCTGCTGATCGGCAGCCTCGGCGCCACGGTGGTGGCCGGGCATCAGATCGCGCTGAACTTCAGCTCGCTGGTGTTCATGATCCCCTACTCCCTGGGCATGGCCGTGACAGTACGGGTAGGCCAGGCGCTGGGGCGCAGCCAGCCCCGGGAAGCGCGTTTCGCCGCAGGCGTCGGCATGGGCACGGCCCTGGCGTACGCCTGCCTGTCAGCGAGCCTGATGTTCGCCCTGCGCGAGCCTATCGCCGCGATCTACACCGCCGATCCGAGAGTGATCGAAGTGGCGTCGATGCTGATCGTGTATGCGGCGCTGTTCCAGTTTTCCGATGCGATCCAGGTCACGGCGGCGGGTGCATTGCGCGGCTACCAGGACACCCGGGTGACGATGATCCTGACCCTGTTCGCCTATTGGGGCATCGGCCTGCCGGTGGGTTACGCCCTGGGCCTGACCGACTGGCTCGGCGCCCCCAGCGGCCCGAGCGGATTGTGGCAAGGCTTGATTGCAGGCTTGAGCTGCGCGGCGCTGATGCTGTCGATCCGCCTGGCACGCAGCGCGCGCAAGCAGATCCGCTTTAGCCGCTCGACGGGTTAAGCGAGCTTCTTGCGGATCCAGTAGAGATAGGTGCCGGCGCTCTCCTGCTGGGCCACCAGTTCGTGGTCCAGGAACACGCAAAACTTGGGGATGTCGCGGCGCGTCGAGGGATCGGTGGCGATGACTTTCAGCAGGCCACCGGGGGCCAGGTCGCGGATGTGCTGGTGCAGCATCATCACCGGCTCCGGGCAATTGAGGCCCGTGGCATCCAGCGTACCGTCGACCGGCGTGTCGTTCATTTCACTCATGCTCTACTCCTGGAACTGGCCGGCATTGTCGCGCAATGTCGGCGCTCGGTCACCCCTGGTTCGACACTGCACCCTGTGGGAGCGAGCTTGCTCGCGATGGCGTCGACACATTTAACATTGATGCAAGCTGACCCACCGCTATCGCGAGCAAGCTCGCTCCCACAGAGGATTTCACTGGCTTCAAAGGATTAGCGGGACTTCGGCTTCTTGGTATCCAACCGCCGCAGATGGCACGTCACCTCTTCACGGTCGTGGTACAGCTGCTTGCAGCCGATTTCGACCTTGATGCCCCGGGCCTTGAAGCCCTCGGCGATGCGTTCGAGCAGGCGCTTGACCTCGGCGTAACGCTGTTTCATCGGCAGCTTGAGGTTGACCACGGCCTCGCGGCAATGCCCTTCGCCAATCCACTCCTCCAGCATCGCCGCGTTGCGCGCCGGCTTCTCGACGATGTCGCAGACCATCCAGTCCACCGGCTGCTTGGGCTTGAACGTGAAACCGTCCGCCATCAAGTGCTGCACGAGGCCGGTGTCCATCAGGCTTTCTGCCATCGGGCCGTTATCGATGGCCGTGACCAACATGCCACGGTTGACCAGTTGCCAGGTCCAGCCACCCGGCGCGGCGCCGAGGTCCACGCCGGTCATGTCACTGTGCAAACGCTCGTCCCACTGGTCCTTGGGAATGAAATGATGCCAAGCCTCTTCGAGCTTGAGCGTCGAGCGGCTCGGCGCTTCCCGGGGGAACTTCAAACGCGGGATGCCCATCGGCCACATGGCCGAGTTATCCGCTTGCGCCAGGCCGAGGAACACTTCGCGACCGCTCTTGAAAGTCAGCAGCAGACGCGGCTTATGCGGGTCGTCCACCAGCTTGCCGGCCCCGATCAAGGCCTTGCGCAGCGGGCCTTCGAATTTCTTGCAGAAGTTCGACAGCTCCTTGCCGTCGTTGGTGTCAACCACTTCCAGCCACAGGCTGCCGCACGTCGGGAACGCCGCCATGTTGGCCAGGATGACACTGATGCGGTCGGTTTCCGGCAACTCGATGAACGTGCCGCGGGCCCACTGGCGCGGGAAAATCAGCTCGGCAAAACGCTGCCCGCGCATCAGCCGCTCGGCGCCATCCTCTTCCGTGCAGACAAATTCGGCGCAGGCACTGGCCGGCTTGGCCTTGGCGTAGCCGGCCACGTTGAGCCGCGCGGCATGTTCGGCGATCTCGGAACAGACCTCGCCTTCGAAGCCCGGCCGGCAGTGCATAAAAAGCGTATTCATTGAAACCCCGTAGCAAAGCCTGTCACGAAAACCGGCGCATGATAGCGGAGTTCGGAACCGCGAACCTTCCTATAGAGTCCAGTGATTAGTCATACGCTCAAAACAGGGCTAGGTTAAAGGCTCTGTCCGTTCCGTCAGTCCGTAGCCGTGCGGACTCAAAGGAGTGATTTCAATGCCGTCCCTTGATAGCCTGAAAACCCTTAAGACACTGCAAGTCGATGCCAGGACCTACCATTATTTCAGCCTGCCGGATGCAGCGCGAAGCCTGGGCGACCTGGACAAATTACCCATGTCCCTCAAGGTGCTGCTGGAAAACCTGCTGCGCTGGGAAGATGAAAAAACCGTCACCGGCACCGACCTCAAGGCCCTGGCGGGCTGGCTGAAAGAGCGTCGTTCCGACCGCGAGATCCAATACCGCCCGGCGCGGGTGCTGATGCAGGACTTTACCGGCGTCCCCGCCGTGGTCGACCTGGCCGCCATGCGCGCCGCCGTGGAAAAGGCCGGCGGCGATCCCCAGCGGATCAACCCGCTGTCACCGGTTGACCTGGTGATCGACCACTCGGTGATGGTGGACAAGTTCGCCAGCCGACAGGCATTCGAGCAGAACGTCGACATCGAAATGCAGCGCAACGGTGAACGCTACGCGTTCCTGCGCTGGGGCCAGAGCGCCTTCGACAATTTCAGCGTGGTGCCACCTGGCACCGGTATCTGCCACCAGGTCAACCTCGAATACCTGGGTCGCACCGTCTGGACCAAAGAGGAAGACGGCCGCACCTACGCCTTCCCCGACACCCTGGTGGGCACCGACTCCCACACCACCATGATCAACGGCCTCGGCGTGCTCGGCTGGGGCGTCGGCGGGATCGAGGCCGAAGCGGCAATGCTCGGCCAACCGGTGTCGATGCTGATCCCCGAAGTCATTGGCTTCAAACTGGTCGGCAAGCTACGTGAAGGCATCACCGCCACCGACCTGGTGCTGACCGTCACGCAGATGCTGCGCAAGAAAGGCGTGGTGGGCAAATTCGTCGAGTTCTATGGCGATGGCCTGGCCGACCTGCCCCTGGCCGACCGCGCCACCATTGCCAACATGGCCCCGGAATACGGTGCCACTTGCGGCTTCTTCCCGGTGGACGATGTGACATTGGACTACTTGCGCCTGTCCGGCCGTCCGACGGAAACCGTCAAGCTGGTGGAAGCCTATTGCAAGGCCCAGGGGCTGTGGCGCCTGCCCGGTCAGGAACCGGTGTTCACCGACACGCTGGAATTGGACATGGGCAGCGTCGAAGCCAGCCTCGCCGGCCCCAAGCGTCCACAGGACCGGGTGGCACTGCCGAATGTCGGCCAGGCCTTCAGTGACTTCCTCGGGCTGCAAGTCAAACCCACCAGCAAGGAAGAAGGTCGCCTGGAAAGCGAGGGCGGCGGAGGCGTCGCGGTGGGCAATGCCGATCAGGTGGGTGAAGCGGAATATGAATTCGAAGGCCAGACCCATCGGCTGAAAAACGGCGCGGTGGTCATCGCGGCGATTACGTCCTGCACCAACACCTCTAACCCCAGCGTGATGATGGCCGCCGGGTTGCTGGCGAAAAAAGCCGTGGAAAAAGGCCTGGTCCGCAAGCCTTGGGTCAAGAGTTCCTTGGCGCCGGGCTCGAAGGTGGTCACCGATTACTACAACGCCGCGGGCCTGACCGAATACCTCGACAAGCTCGGTTTCGACCTGGTGGGTTACGGTTGCACGACCTGTATCGGCAACTCAGGGCCCCTGCCCGACCCGATTGAGAAAGCCATCCAGAAAGCAGACCTGACCGTGGCGTCGGTGCTGTCGGGCAACCGCAACTTCGAAGGCCGTGTGCATCCGCTGGTGAAAACCAACTGGCTGGCTTCACCGCCGCTGGTCGTCGCCTACGCCCTGGCCGGCACCGTGCGCATCGACATCAGCAGCGAACCGCTGGGCAATGATCGCGACGGCAACCCTGTCTACCTTCGGGACATCTGGCCGAGCAGCAAGGAAGTCGCCGACGCCGTGGCCAAAGTCGACACCGGCATGTTCCACAAGGAATATGCCGCCGTGTTCGCCGGCGACGAGCAATGGCAAGCGATTGAGGTGCCACAAGCCGCCACGTACGTCTGGCAAGCCGACTCGACCTATATTCAACATCCACCGTTTTTTGATGACATTGGCGGGCCACCACCCACCGTCAAGAATGTCGAAGGGGCGCGGGTACTCGCGCTGCTGGGGGACTCGGTGACCACCGACCATATCTCCCCGGCCGGTAACATCAAGGCCGACAGCCCCGCCGGCCGTTACCTGCGCGAACAGGGCGTGGAGCCTCGGGACTTCAACTCCTACGGCTCGCGACGGGGCAACCACCAGGTGATGATGCGAGGTACCTTTGCCAATATCCGTATCCGCAACGAGATGCTCGGCGGGGAAGAAGGCGGCAACACGGTCTATATCCCCAACGGCGAACGCATGTCGATCTATGATGCCGCAATGTTGTACCAGGCGACCGGCACGCCATTGGTGGTGATCGCCGGACAGGAATACGGCACCGGCTCGAGCCGGGACTGGGCCGCCAAAGGCACTAACCTGCTCGGGGTCAAGGCGGTGATCGCCGAGAGTTTCGAGCGCATCCACCGTTCCAACCTGGTGGGCATGGGCGTATTGCCACTGCAGTTCAAGCTTGATCAGAATCGCAAGAGCCTGAACCTCACCGGCAAGGAAACCCTGGACATCCTCGGCCTGAGCGACACCGAGCTGACGCCGCGCATGAACCTGCCCGTGGTCATTACCCGCGAAGACGGCAGCCAGGAGCGGATCGAAGTGCTGTGCCGGATTGATACTTTGAACGAGGTGGAATATTTCAAGGCCGGCGGGATCCTGCACTTTGTCCTACGGCAATTAATTACAGGATAAAAAGAAGCGTCTTACGAAAACACCGTCTCATTTGGGCGGTGTTTTCGTATGGGTCTGCCTATAATCCCGCCGGCGTCGACAAGCCTCGACAGTTTTCCGCCTCAAAGGATTTGATATGCCCGCCCTACCTTGGCCGTACCTGGCCCTTCTCTCGGCCGGCTATGCCATGGCCCTGGCCTATGGTCATCTCACCTGGACTGCAGCCATCTCAATCGCGCTGTTGCTGTTCGCCGGGTATGCGGTTCGCCAACAAAAGATGCCCGTCGGGCAGTTTCTCGGGCATTGTTTGTTCCTGGTGTTGGCGATCGCGCTGGCGCTGCACTGGATGCCGGGTTTTTTCAACGGGCGGGCCATCGCAGCACAACGTTTGACCGATGACGCCACACGGTTTGCCATGTATTTGAACCAGGACAAGCCGCTGATCGGCTTCTGGCTGCTGCTGGCCTGCCCGTGGATCGTCGGCCGGCGGCCGTTTCGCGGGTTCGTCTACGCCACGGTGCTCGGGCTATGCTTGAGCACCACGCTGGCCTTGGGTGGGGCCCTGCTGCTGGGCATGATCGAATGGGCGCCGAAGTGGCCGGACCAGGCCTGGCTCTGGGTACTCAATAATCTTTTATTGGTGACCTTGGTGGAGGAGGCGCTGTTTCGTGGCTACATTCAAGGAGGCCTGAGCCGGTGCTTCAAGCTTCTACGTCATGGCGAATCCCTGGCGCTGATCCTGTCCTCGTTGTTGTTCGGCCTGGTGCATGCTGGCGCGGGATGGCACTGGGTGTTGTTGTCGGGCCTGGCCGGGATCGGTTATGGACTGGCCTACCGATTCGGCGGCCTGGGCGCCGCGATTGCCACGCACTTTGGCTTGAACCTGCTTCATTTCGCCCTATTTACCTACCCGATGCTGGCGTGATACCGCCGGGCAGAATTATTTCAATTAAAAGCTGACGGTGCCGACAACCTCTCAAAGCCTTGCGGACTACATACCATGCGTAACAACCAGCCTGTCACACAACGCGAAAGGACTTTCGCGGCCCAGCAGCGATTGATTTCCACCACCAATGCCAAGGGTGTGATTACCTACTGCAACGACGCGTTCGTTGAAATCAGTGGGTTTTCCAAGGAAGAGCTGATCCATGCACCGCACAATCTGGTGCGCCACCCCGACGTCCCGTCAGCCGTGTTCGCACACATGTGGAACACCCTGAAACAGGGATTACCCTGGATGGGCATCGTCAAGAATCGCTGCAAGAATGGCGATCATTACTGGGTCAACGCCTACGTCACGCCGATTTTCGAGGGCAACCAGGTGGTCGGCTACGAGTCGGTACGGGTCAAGCCGACGGCCGAGCAGATCACCCGGGCCGAAGCACTCTATCGACGCATCAACCAGGGCAAGTCCGCGGTTCCGAGCAGCGATAAATGGGTACCGATGCTGCAAGACTGGCTGCCATTCATCCTCGTCAGCCAGTTGAGCTTCGTCGTCGGTGCTTTCCTTGACTCTTCCTGGGGCTTTGCCCTGGCCGCCCTGCTGTCCGTGCCGTTGGGGCTGTTGGGCTTGCAATGGCAACAACGTGGCATCAAGCGTCTGTTGCGCCTGGCCGAACAGACCACTTCCGACCCGCTGATCGCGCGGATGTACACCGACAGCCGTGGCGTTCAGGCACGCCTGGAAATGTCGATCCTCAGCCAGGAGGCCCGCCTGAAAACCTGCCTCACCCGCTTGCAGGACACCGCCGAGCATCTCAATGCGCAAGCCCGGCAATCCAATACCCTGGCCCACGACAGCTCCAGCGGCCTGGAACGCCAGCGCGTGGAAACCGAACAGGTCGCCACTGCCGTCAACCAGATGGCCGCCACCACCCAGGAAGTCGCCAGCCATGTGCAGCGCACCGCCGATGCCACCCAGGAGGCCAATCGCCTCACGGGGCGTGGTCGCGACATCGCCGGGGAAACCCGCGAGGCCATCGAGCGCCTGTCGGTCGTGGTAGGCGAGACTGGACAGACCGTGACCCAACTGGCCAAGGACAGCGATGAAATCGGTGGCGTGGTTGATGTGATCAAGGGCATCGCCGACCAGACCAACCTGCTGGCCCTCAACGCCGCCATCGAAGCGGCCCGGGCCGGCGAGATGGGACGCGGTTTTGCCGTAGTCGCCGATGAAGTGCGTCAACTGGCCCAACGCACCAGCGAGTCCACCGGGCAGATCCATGCCTTGATCGCCAAGCTGCAACAGACCGCCAACAATGCCGTGCAGACCATGGACGCCGGCCACCGCCAGGCCGAAGAAGGCGTGGCGCGGGTCATGGAAGCCGACCAGGCGCTGGTGGGCATCAGCGAAGCGGTGGCGCATATCACCGACATGACCACTCAGATTGCTGCCGCGACCGAGGAGCAGAGTTCGGTGGCCGAGGAGATCAGCCGCAACATCAGCAACATCTCGGAACTGGCCGACCAGACCTCAGGCCAGGCCCACAGCTCGGCGCTGCTCAGCGAGGAGCTGACCCGCACGGCCAACACGCAGTATTCGTTGGTGGAGCGGTTCAACCGCTGATTTCAATTGGCAACTGAAAACCCGGATAGCGAAAGCTTCCGGGTTTTTTGTCGTCTGGCAGGCCGCTATCGCGAGCAAGCTCGCTCCCACAGGGGTTCTAGGCGGCTCATTGAAATGCATTCCAATTGTGGGGAGCGAGCCTGCTCGCGAAGAGGCCCGCACGAGCGCCATCAATCTTGAGACAAGAACCCAGCCACTCCCTGCGCCGCCGCGTCCAAATGCTGCTCATGGCTAACCCCCGAAACCTTCAGCGGTTTCAGATCATGATCCCCCGCCACGAGCCACATCACCTCGATGCTCGGTGACAAGGGATAGCCCTGCACCGCCTCTCGATTCCCCAACGCATCCCGCTCGCCCTGGACGATCAAGGTTCGCGTCTTCAATGCCGCCAAATGCTCGACCCGTGGTTTTTCCGGCTTGCCCACCGCATAGAAGGGATAGCCCAGGCAGACCAGCGCCTCGGCGCCCAGCTCATCGGCCAGCAGGCTCGCCATGCGCCCGCCCATGGACTTGCCACCAATGGCCAGCCGCCCAGCGACATAAGGCCGCACCGTGGCGTACACCGTTCGCCAGCCTTCGCGAAGTTTGGGGGCCGGGTTGGGGGGGCG
>NZ_JAUTYU010000013.1:0-136280 GCF_052112105.1 Pseudomonas sp. BP11-1-1 | reverse complement strand
CCGAACTCAGCAGTGAAACGATGCATCGCCGATGGTAGTGTGGGGTTTCCCCATGTGAGAGTAGGTCATCGTCAAGATTAAATTCCGAAACCCCTATCTGCTGACGCAGGTAGGGGTTTTGTTTTGCTCGTTATAAAAGCCTGCGAAAGCTCGTAATAAATTTGCACAGTTATTTTCGAGCTGGAGCACTAGAATAGCCGCACCTAAGTTGAGCCAGAGCGCTTTATGCCCGATTCGTCAGACGTTGATAGGTTGTCAGATCTGCCGCTGGACGATCTGGTCGCGTGTCATGAATGCGATCTGTTGATGCGCAAGCCTAAGCTGGCCCATGGCGAAAGAGCCGAATGCCCTCGCTGTGGATATGAGCTCTACGCTCACCGGCACAATGTAGTGGAGCGCAGTCTCGCTCTGGTTATCGCCGCGCTGCTGTTGTTCATACCGGCAAATTTCCTACCCATCATGCAGCTCAATTTACTCGGGCAATCCTCCCAGGACACCGTTTGGAGCGGCGTGGTCGGTCTGTTCGATACAGGGATGCAGGGCGTAGCGGTGGTGGTTTTCCTCAGCAGCATGGGGATCCCACTGCTTAAGCTGCTCTGCCAGTTGGTTGTGCTGCTGACCATTCGCTGGAACATCGGACGAAGTTACGGCTTGTTGCTGTATCGCATTTATCACCATCTCAGGGACTGGGGGATGCTCGAGGTTTATCTCATGGGCGTGCTGGTTGCCATCGTCAAGCTAGCGGATATGGCGGCGATTACCGTGGGACTGGGCCTGGTGTGTTTTGTCAGCTTGTTGCTGGTTCAGGTCTGGCTGGAGGTGGTGATGTCACCGCATCAGATCTGGCAGGCATTGTCAGGAGGGGATACCCATGCGAGCAATTGATGCAGGCATCCTGATTTGCACGGAGTGTCATGAATTGAATCGACAGGAATCGGGCGCTGATAAACAGACTTGCACCCGTTGCGGTGCCCGAATCCACCCTCGTCGACCAAACAGTCTGATGCGGACCTGGGCGCTATTGATCACGGCAGCGATCGTCTACGTTCCCGCCAATGTCCTGCCGATCATGACGATCAACTCGTTGGGCCAAGGTGCGCCCAGCACCATCATGTCCGGGGTCATCGAACTGGTTCAGCACGGCATGATCCCGATTGCTGCGGTGGTGTTTGTTGCCAGCATTGTTGTGCCCACCTTCAAGCTGGTGGGCATCGCCTTGTTGCTTTTTTCCGTGCAACGTCACCAACCCATGTCCGCGCGCCAGCGCATCCTCATGTACCGTTTTATCGAGTTCATCGGCCGCTGGTCGATGCTGGATATTTTCGTAATCGCCATCCTGGTGGCCGTGGTGAATTTCGGGAGGTTGGCCAGTGTCGAAGCCGGTCTCGGTGCCATCGCATTTGCCAGTGTGGTGATTCTCACGATGATTGCCGCAGTAACTTTTGATCCCCGACTGATTTGGGATAACACGGAGTCGGATGACGACCATGAATGATTTGCCTACCGCTAAAACCCGACCGGCTTCGAACTGGTCGGCCATCTGGGTATTGCCACTGATCGCCTTGATCATCGGCGGCTGGCTCGGCTGGCGGGCTTACAACGATACCGGTATCGAAATCAATGTGCGTTTTGAAAGCGGTGAGGGTATTCAGGTCAACAAGACCGAGGTCGTCTACAAAGGCATGACGGTCGGCAAAGTGAAAGACCTCACGCTCGACGATGAAGGCAACTCGAAGGGCGTCATTGCAACCATCGAGATGAACAAGGATGTCGAGCAATACCTCAAGACCGGCACCCGTTTCTGGCTGGTCAAGCCAAGCGTGAGCCTGGCAGGGATTACCGGACTGGAGACGCTGGTTTCAGGCAACTATGTTGCGATCAGTCCTGGGGAGGGTGAATCGACCCGCAAGTTCAAGGCTTTGGCCGAAGAACCACCGTTGTCGGACGCCAAGCCGGGTTTGCACTTGACGATCAAAGCCGACCGACTGGGCTCGCTGGACCGTGGCAGTCCGGTTTTTTACAAGCAGATCCAAGTCGGACAGGTGAAAAGCTACTCACTGTCCGAGGACCAACGCACTGTAGAAATCAAGGTTTTCATCGAGCCGACCTATGCCAGCCTGGTCCGCAAACACACACGGTTCTGGAATGCCAGCGGCATCAGCATCGATGCCAACCTGTCGGGGGTCAAGGTACGCAGTGAGTCCTTGGCCAGCATCGTCGCCGGGGGTATCGCATTCGCCACGCCGGAGAACCGCAAGGACAGCCCTCCCACCGACCCAAGCCTGCCGTTTCGCCTGTACGAGGATTTCGATGCGGCCGCTGCCGGGATCCGCGTCAAGGTCAAGCTCAGTGACTTCGAAGGGCTGCAGGCTGGCCGTACGCCGGTGATGTACAAGGGCATCCAGGTCGGTAGCTTGAAGACGTTGAAAGTCGATCCTGACCTGGCCAGTGCCAGCGCAGAGCTGACGCTCGATCCGTTGGCCGAAGATTACCTGGTGGCCGGTGCTCAGTTCTGGGTGGTCAAGCCGTCGATTTCCCTGGCGGGTATCACAGGCCTGGAAGCGCTGGTGAAAGGTAACTACATCGCGGTGCGACCCGGCGACAAGGGCGGCGCCCCTCAGCGCGAGTTTGAGGCCAGGGCGAAGGCGCCGCCGCTGGATCTGCGTTCACCCGGGCTGCATCTGGTCTTGTTGACCGAGAATCTCGGTTCGTTGGAGGTCGGCAGTCCTATTCTCTACAAGCAGGTCAAGGTCGGATCGGTGCAGAGCTATCAGTTTTCCCGGAAGAAGAAACAACTGATCATCGGTGTGCATATCGAGAAGGAATATGAGGGATTGGTCAACGGTTCGACGCGATTCTGGAACGCCAGCGGCGTCACGCTCACGGGTGGTTTGACGGGCGGGATCCAGGTCAAGAGCGAATCGCTGCAAAGCTTGATGGCCGGTGGCATCGCTTTCGAAACACCGGAGCCGAACGTGCCGCTGAAAAGGCGCATCCCACGGTTCCGTTTGCATGCGGACCGCGAAGCCGCGCAGCAGAGGGGCACCGTTGTGACGATCAAGGTCGATCGCGCCGACGGGTTGCGCAGCGGTACACCGATCAGGTTCAAGGGATTGGATGTGGGCAAGATTGAAGGCGTGGACCTGAGCGCCGACATGCAGTCGGTGCTGGTCACCGCACGCATCACCGAAGTGCCTGAGCGTATCGCCCGCACCGGGACTCAGTTCTGGGTGGTCAAGCCGGAGTTGGGTTTGATGAAGACCTCGAACCTGGAAACCCTGGTGACCGGCCAGTACATCGAAGTGCAGCCTGCCGTGAAAAACCTCGGGCCGCAGAAAAACTTCGTAGCCTTGGCCGAACCACCCGAGAGTGCCATCCCGGAGGCCGGCTTGAGCTTGGTGTTGAGCGCTGCTCGACGGGGGTCTTTGAAGATTGGCGTGCCAGTGACTTACCGTGAGATTACGGTAGGCAAAGTGACGCGCTACGAGTTGGGCCAGACGGCGGACCGGGTGCTTATCCACATCCTGATAGAACCCAAGTACGCGCCACTGGTGCGTAGCGGTACGCGTTTCTGGAACAGCAGCGGGTTCGGTCTGGATTTCGGACTGTTCAAGGGAGCGACGGTGCGGACCGAGTCGTTGGAGACGCTGATCCAGGGCGGTATTGCTTTTGCGACGCCGGATGGCGAGCGGATGGGTAACCCGGCCAGGCCGGAGCAGACGTTCCCGCTGTTCGACAAGTTCGAAGATGAATGGCTGACCTGGGCGCCGAAGATCAGTCTCGGCAAGTAAGCTTGTTGCAACAAAAAGGCCGCGATCCATTGGATCGCGGCCTTTTCACATCCAGCTAATCACATCACACCGAATCCAGCTCCGGCTCATCCGCCTGTACATTCACCGTAGCTTTCACCGCATCGTGACGACGTATGTATTTCCAGTCCGCTTCATCGATGTAGATGCCGTTCGGGCCGCTGCCGCCTTCCAGGTCGATGGCGACACTGGCGCAGACCTGCGGCTTCACGCTCGCCAGAATTGGCACGAAGCCCAACTGCAGGCTGGTCTCCAATAGTGCCGCCTGGTTCTTCTCGTCGATGTCCGCCGCTTCGTCCAGGTAATACGGCAGGCGCACGCGGCCGGCCTGTTCGCGGTCCATCAGGTGCAGCAACAAGTACATGTTGGTCAGCGCCTTGATGGTCATCGTGGTGCCGTTGGAGGCCGCGCCGTCGATGTCGGTGTGGATCACCGGCTGGCCGTTGACCTTGGTGATCTCGAACGCCAGTTCGAAGAGGTCCTTGAGGCCGAGTTGGTTGTGGTTCGCCGCCACCAGACGCGCCAGGTATTCCTTGGCTTCTTCGTTCTTGTTGTCCTGCTCGGCGCTCTGGCTGAGGTCGAATACCGACAGCGTCTCGCCCTCCTCGTACTGGCCGGCGCTGTGGATGATCTGGTCGATGTGCTTGAGCGCTTCCTTGTTCGGCGCCAGGACGATGCGGAAGCTCTGCAGGTTGGACACTTGGCGCTTGTTGATCTCGCGGTTGAACAGCGCCAGTTGATGCTCGAGGCTGTCGTAGTCGCTGCGGATGTTGCGCAGCGTCCGGGCGATGTCGGTCACCGCCGCACGGCGCGCCTTGCCCAAGGTCAGGGCTTCGTCGGTGCGGTGGGCATAGGCGTTGATCAGCAGTTGCAGGCGCCGCTCCATGTCGTCTTCGCTGTCGAACTTGGCCACGCCCTTGAGGCGCACCTGCGCGTACAGCGCCTCGATCTGGCCGTCGACCCGCAACAGGCCTTGCCAACTGTCCTGGTAGTCGTTGAGCAGCGGCAGCAGGTTGTCCATGGAATCGTCGACCGGGTCCATGAACGGGGTGCCAAACGGCAGGTCCGCCGGCAGCAATTGACGACGGCGCAGGGCGTCGTCGAGGGTGCGTTGCTTGGCTTCCATGTCGGCGATCTGCCGGCCCACCAATTGCAACTTGGCGGACAACTGCTGGACGCGCTCGGTGAAGGCATCGCTGGAGCGCTTGAGCTCGTCCTGGGCGGCTTCCATCTGCGCCAGTTGCTCGAGTTTCTCGCCTTCTTCGGCGCTCAAGGTCTGGGTGCGACGGAAATCTTCCAGGGCTTTCTGGGCATCGAGGACCTGCTGGTACAGCGCCTCGGTCTGGGTCTTGCTCGCGGCGCGGTCGGCGGCCACGGCTTGTTGGGTCTTGAGCTGCTTGAGTTCTTTTTCCAGACGCTCTTTCTGGTCACGCAGCGCGGCACGGTCGGCCAAGGCTTGCAGGGCCGGAGGCTCGATGTGGGACAGGTCGATGGACAGGCCCGGCACTTCGAAACGCTCGCCCTTGAAGCCGTCGAGGATCAGCTCCATGGATTTGACCCAGTCGCCATTCTCGTCCAGCGCGATACCGTGCTCGCCCAACGGCAGGCTGAACAGGGCGCTGTTGAACAGGCGCATCAGGCGTTCCACGTCCTGCTGGGAGAATTCTTCCCGCAGACGGGCGTAGCTGTTGTTGTCGGCGTGATCGAGTTGTTGCTTGACCGACTTCAGGCGCTTTTCCAGGTCCCGCAGGCGCTCTTCCAAATCTTCGGCACTGAATTGCCGGGACTGGGCCAAGGCGCCGGCCAATTCGTCGTGGGCGTCCTTGGCGGCAAGCAATGCCTGTTCCAGCACCTTAACGTCATCCACCAGGGCAAAGCGGTTCTTGAGCACCGACAGTTCGCCGATCCAGCGCTGGATGCCGCTGATTTCCCGCTCCAGGCGCATCAGCTCCTGGGTGCCGCCGCGCTGGTCGTTCTGCAGCGAATCCTGCTCGTTGCGGTAGTGCTCGGCCTGGATGGTCAGCTCTTCCTTGCGCGCACTGGCGTAGTCCGACCAAGTGCCCAGCAGCGAGTCGAGCAGCGGCGAGAGGCGATGCAATTTGCCGCGCAGGATATCGCGCTGCTTCACGCCATTGGCCAGGGCTTCCACCAGCGGACCGGCGGCCACCAGGGAGTTGTAGTCCTGCTCCATGCGTCGTACGTCGCGGAAGGCTTCTTCGCACGCGGCGATGTAGTCCACGCTGCCCGAGCGCAGGCTGTGCTCGAACGCATCGAGGAACAGTTGCTTGAGTTTGGCCGCGGTGATTTCCCGCATATGCAGCAGGTTGATAAACAGCGCGCGGAAGGTCTTGAGGCTTTGCTCGCTGGTGGAGCGCAGCGGGATCAGCGTCAGGTCCAGCGGGATCGAGGTGTGACCACCGACCAGCAGGCGGCGCAGTTCATCCGGCTTGAGTTCGTAGGCTTTCAGGCCTTCGCGTTCCAGGTTGGTGAACAGCTCTTTCTGCCGCAGGCAGGTGTCGTCCTTCTGATAATGGGCCAGGTCCAGTTTGCCGGCATAGGCAAAGAACTGGTGACCGAAACCGCCGCCAGGGCCGCGGCCGACCACGCCAATCACGTGCGGGCCATGGGGCAGGGCGACTTCCACGAGGATATAGCTGGTGTCCGAGGCAAAGTAGAAGCGCCGGGATTGTTCCAGGCTGTACTTGCCGAAGCTCATGTCCGACATGCGCGCCAGGATCGGGAACTGCAAGGCGTTGATCGAGGCGGATTTACCCAGGTTGTTCGCGCCGTACACCGACAGCGGTTCTTCCAGCGGGAACAAGCCGAGGCTGTAGCCAGCGGTGTTCAAAAGGGCAAAGCGGCGGATGCCGTAGCGTTCCTTGCTCATGCGTCGGTCTCCTGTTCTTCTGCAATGGCGCGGGCCAGTGCGTCTTCTTCGCTTTCACCTTCAAATTCGCTGAGGTCCAGCGGATCATCGGTCTGCAGCAGTTTTTCGTCGCTGTCTTCATCGATGAGCACTGGCGCCGGCAGCGGCAACACGCTGTGCAGGCTGGCGGCCAGGTCGCGGTCCTGCTGGACTGACAGGCAGACGTCGAGGAAACGATGCATCGGCGGCAGGAAGCGGTACACACCGTTTTCTTCACTGGCAAAACCCAGTTGGGTCATGCGCCGCATGATTTTTTCTTCCAGCTCTTCCTGGGTCTGCACTTCGGCCTGGATGAACAAGTCGCGGTATTTTTCCAGCAGCGAAGGCAGCTCATCGCGGCCCAGGCTGCCGCCGTCGAGCACGGCGATCGGGTCGCGGCCCTGGTCGGCCAGGTGCTCGACCAGGATGAAGGTGAACAGGGCCAGGCGCTGGGCGGTCTTGTTCACCGCGGCGGCGGCCAGGTCCGGCACGAAGTAGTAGAAGCCACGGGTGTCGCACACCAGCTCGAAGCCCAAGGCCTTGAACAGCGTGCGGTACTGGTCCTGGAAGTTCGACAGTTGGGCGTACAGCTCCGGGTCGCGGCGGCTGACGTGATAACCCTTGAACAGCTCGCGGAAGATCGGCGCCAGCTGGGACAGTTCGGATAGATCAAGATGCATGGGGGATGCTCGCAGAATCCTCGGCGGCGGTGTCGCCGGCCGAGAGCAGGGCGAAGGAGCGCAGGCTGACCTGATGCTCGTGAGTGTGGTAGTCGCGGCGTTCCAGACGCTCGCGCTTGAAGCGTTTTTCCCGCGACAGGCGCGAGAACCAGTACAGCAATTCGTCGGTGGCGCCGTCCGGTTCCTGCTCCAGCAGCCACGTCATCAAGTCCGGCATCGGCAGGGCGTCTTCGCAACGCTCGACCATCTCGCGCACGGTGCGTGGTGCACGCGGGGCTTCGCCACCCTTGTGAGTCTTGTGGGATTTGGGGAAGCGCGCCGGTTTCGGTTCGAAGCGGGCCAGGGCATAGACGTAGGCTTCAACCTGGCTGGCGCTGCCCAGGAAGGTGCTTTGCGGCCGGGTGAACAGCGGCATGGCCGCTTGTGGCACGGCGTCGATGCCTTTGCGGCGAATGGCGGCCAGGGCCAGGGCGGCGCCACGGGTCACGGCGTTGTGGCGGCGAGCCTCTTCGCGCAGCGGCAGAAGTAGTTCCCGGGCATGGCGCAGGGTCAGCTGGGCGCTGGTCTGCATTTCCAGGATGCGCGCGTGGGTGCGCAGCAACATGTCGTCGTCCACCAGGTGACCGAGGCGCTGCTGTTCGGTGAGCATGCGCAACAGCACATTCTCGACCTTGCGCACGCCTTGCTCGAAGGCGCCGTCGGCGTTCACCAACTGGATCATCGGCTCGACATATTCGTCCCAGGTCGCTAGCACTTCGGCATAGCGCTGGCGCAGCGGGATCTGCCGGTCGCTGGTCTTGGCCCGTTCGGCGACGGCGACCAACGCCTGTTCGTCGTTGGCGAGTTTCTTGAGGACGTCGCGCACGCGCATGTCCAGCAGGCGCAACTGGCGGGCCAGGTCGTTGCCGTCGCGCACGTCAAAGGCGTCCTGGATGTAGCCGGCCAGGCGCTCGAGGTGGCGCAGGTACGCTTCGATCTCCAGGCACAGGCCCAGGCGGTGTTCGCGGCGCAGGTATGCAAGGAAATCATGGATCTGGGCGTTGAGCTCGAAACGGTTCGGGCTTTTCGCCACCGGCACGAGGATGTCCAGGCGGATCCACACGTCCAGCAGGTTGGTGATGTCCTGGGGCGTGCTGTCCAGTTGTTGGGCGGCCAGCTGTGAACGCAATTCGTTGAGGCTCAGGGTGCCCTGGTCGAAGTGCTCGCACAAAGGTTCCAGCAATGCCCAGTGTTCGGCGAGGGCGCGCAAGACGCGCTTGGGTTCGATCATCGCAATGGCCGTCGGGTTGGCAATTAAAAGCGGCGATTGTACTGCATCGGGCCGGTTGCGATTCACCCCTTGGACGGACTGTCGTCGTGTATTGAACAACTAATGAAGCGACAGGGAAGCGATCCGCGCCGAAGGGCGGTAGAATCGCTGCCACTTTCAGTTATCCACAAGTGGCCGACCCTTGCTTATCGAGTCTCGTCGCCGCGCCTATCTGACCGCCATGCAGGTGGTCAACTGGCTGCCGCGTACCGAATTGCCCTTTGCCGCCCCGTCGCGGCCTGAGCTGTTGGAAGCGCCTGAGCCGGTGGAGATCGCGCCGGCACCAGTGGCGCCTGCGGCCAAGACCGTTGCCGAACCGGTGGCGCCTGTCGCCGAGCGGCCGAAAATCGAAGTCCCGCGTCCGAGCCTGGCCTCGACCCGTACGAACGCCAAACCGGTAGAAGAGGCCGACGAAACGCCGGCCCCGGTCAAGGTTGCCCACGTACCGCCGCCGCGCTTCGCCCTGCAGTTGCTGCGCGCCGGGCGCTGCCTGTTACTGGTGGAATTACCCACAGGTGATCCGTTCCAAAGCCGCGATCCCGCTTACCTGCTGCTCAAGGACATGCTGCGCGCCGCCGGCCTGCCGGACAGCCCTCAGATCATCGGTGAACCGGTGCGCTGGCCGCTGTTGTCACGGGGCACGATGGATCAGGGGCCTGAGGCGGCGCGGGATTTCGTCCAGGGATTCGTTTCGGCGCGGCTCGAAGACGAGCCCTGCGTGTGCCTATGGCTGATCGGCCTGCCGGCGGTGAAGTTTGCCGGCGAGGCGGATGCCGAGGCGTTCAATCGCGAACTGCAGGTCGAAGGCCTGGGCTCGGCCTGGGCGTTGCCCGGGCTGGAACTTTTAATGGAAACGCCACGGCACAAGGCTGACGTCTGGCAAGCCATGCGCCGGCTGATGGCGCGCTGGAAAGAATCGAATGAGTGACGCTGTATCGTTCCGCCCGATGACCGAGGCGGACCTCGACGCTGTGCTGAAGATTGAATACGCAGCCTACAGCCACCCCTGGACCCGGGGGATATTTCTTGATGGGCTGGGCAAATACCAGATCTGGCTGATGTTCGAAGGCGAGCAGCAGGTCGGTCACGGCGTGGTGCAGATCATTCTGGATGAGGCGCACCTGCTCAACATCACGGTCAAACCGGAAAACCAAGGGCGAGGCCTTGGCCTGCGGCTGTTGGAACACCTGATGTCGATCGCCTACAAGGCCGAGGCCCGGGAATGCTTCCTGGAAGTACGCGACAGCAATCGCACGGCGTTTCGGCTTTATGAGCGCTATGGCTTCAACGAGGTTGGACGGCGGCGCGATTATTACCCGGCTGTGGGCGGGCGCGAGGATGCGGTGGTCATGGCGTGTACCTTGGTGGATTAAGTCGACCGGACTGCCGCCATCGCGAGCAAGCTCGCTCCCACAGGGGATTGGCGGCGTTTGTCAGGTTTAAGGTCAACCACAAAACCCGTGTGGGAGCGAGCTTGCTCGCGATGGCGGCGCTACATCCAACATAAATGCAACTGGACGAGCAGGCTCGCCTCCACAGGGTCGAGTCAACGCTTGCCATCGAGCGGATCGATATCGGCCATTTCCGCTTCGTCCAGCCCATCGCCTCCACCAATATCGTTTTCACCAACGACGCTCAGGTCCCAATCGGCCTGTTCATCCTCGCCGGCTTCAAGTGCGTCCCGGGCGCCGTCTTCATGGATCAGGGTTTCCGGGCTCATGTCATCGTCGGTCGGCTGGCGGTCATCCATCGAGGCGCCTGTCATACCGGCTTCACGGACACGCTCCTCCGGTAGCAGATGCTCGCGCTCATCTTCCGGCAATTCATCACCGATCCGGGCATCGTATTCGTCATCGTCGAATTCCAGCTCACGCATCGAGCCCATGCGGTCTTCATTGTCATCGATAGGCTCCGGTTGCGTCGCATCGAAGGGACGTCGTGAATCATTCATGGCAATTCCTCATACTGTGGGCCTTACTAAGAGTCGACCGGCTGCGCGGCCAGGAATTCCAATGCGTCGCCGACGTGACCTCGACCGGCGGTCGTCTGTCACAGTTGCGCACTCTCTATCGAGGCTGGACAGCATGAATGAATTACAAGATCTGATTGATAACAACGCACGCTGGGCCGATGCGATCAAGCAGGAGGATCCTGACTTCTTCGCCAAGCTGGCTCGTCAGCAAACCCCCGAATACCTGTGGATCGGCTGTTCCGATGCACGGGTGCCGGCCAACGAAATCGTCGGTATGTTGCCGGGTGATCTGTTTGTGCACCGTAACGTCGCCAACGTGGTGTTGCACACGGACCTGAACTGCCTGTCGGTGATCCAGTACGCGGTGGATGTGCTCAAGGTCAAGCACATCCTGGTGACGGGCCACTACGGCTGCGGCGGCGTACGTGCCTCGATGCAGGATCGCCAGTTGGGCCTGATCGACGGTTGGCTGCGTTCTATTCGCGACCTGTACTACGAACATCGCGATGCGTTGGCCAAGCTGCCCACCGAAGAAGAGCGCGTGGACCGTTTGTGCGAACTCAACGTCATCCAGCAGGTGGCGAACGTCGGCCATACCAGCATCGTGCAGAATGCCTGGCATAGGGGACAAAGCCTGTCGATCCACGGCTGCATCTACGGCATCAAGGATGGACGCTGGAAAAGCCTGGACACGACGATCAGCGGTTTCGAACAACTGCCGCCGCAGTATCGCTTGCGCCCGGTAGACGCACCCTGAACAGGGCGTTTCAGTTGCGATGACAGCGACGCCGCCAGTGCCGAAGGAACTCCATTCCTTGCTCGTTGGGCGATTCGTCATATCCGGTGATCCAGCCGTGACAGTTGGACGAACCACACCGGCAGGCGAATTGCCGATACAGCTTCTGTTCGGTGCTGGCGTAGTCCATCGTCAGGCAATCGCCTTCGCGGATGTCGGTCAGTGACCATAGCCACAGTTCGCTCATGTCCAGGAAGACATTCGGGTTGCATGAATGCAGCAGCAGCCCGGCGAAGTGTGGGTCATACATGTGGACGTTCGGCAGGATCTGCAAGGTGTGCAGGCGTCGGCGACTGACCAGCAGTCCCGACACCCTGCACATCCGCGTCATGGAGGCGAACTGCTTGCGTGCGACAATTCCGTTGCCGCGCCCATCGTTCGTCTGGTGCACTTCAAAATCGTGCATTGAGGGGTAGCCCTGGTGGCTGCTGAGCTGGGTTTCCAGGTAAACGCAGTCCCGATTCCCTGGGCCAGTGCGATCAGCTTTGAACTGGGTCATGACAGTCCTTGTCGGTGCCAAGCACTCGACTTTTCAGCGCAGGCGTCCTGCCAACGGTCGTTGAGAACGCCGATAGATTCCTCCAAACCGTGGGTTGTTTCTACTGTCAACTCTGACAGGTGCTGTAAGCGCCTCCCGTGTGAGCGCAGGCTTGCACGGGAGGGCTTGTCAGGGGTTATACGGCTTCTGCGGGCAATGGCATTGGCACTTTCAGCTGTTGCAGTTCCGACTTGACTGGCGGTGTCTCACATTTCTTCTGTGCGTCCGCCTCGCTCAGTTTACGAACCGAGGTGTAGAACAACTCGCAGGTTTTCTCTTTTTGCGTCACCTGCCAGGTTTGCGTGCACTGGTTCAAGAGTGTGCTCGGGTCGGTGCCTGGCTTGCTGCCCATGCCGGCCTGCCAGCAGGCGGCGCTCAAGTCCTGGCCCATCACTTTCAAGCCCGCAGCATCTGCCTTGGCTTCGTCGCCGTCGTAGCTGGCCGGGTCAGCGGCGTACCAGATATAGCTGGGATGGTTGGAACCAAGGACCGGAACCTTGGCGCCCGGAGCCGGCTCGATGGTTGCCAGGCCGAGCACGGCGACGGTCTGGCCGTATTGGGTCTTGATCCAGTCCCGGACGGGCGCGCCGAAGGCCACCATTGGCAACGATGTGCCCTTGGCACCTTGAGTGACTTGCTTGACCATGGTGGTCTGGTAATCGTTGAAGTAACTGTAGAGCCCTGCCAGCGTGCTGCCGGCATTGGACGGGGCTGCGATGGGCGCGATGTCGATGATGGTCTGGTAAGCCGGTGTGTTCGGCGCGGCAATACCGTTGGCGGTCAGCAGCGTGGCCCAGCGATCCGTGGTGGCCGATTCCAGGTAATCCTGGGCCTGGGTCAGGGAATAATCCGGTGGGAAGTGCAGCAGTTCGACACTCTTGCGGTTGTCCAGGGCCATGCCCAACGGCAGGAACAGGTACCAGTTGTAGGCCCATTTTTTATCATTGTTGAGTTTGCTGGCGCCGTTGTACGCCAAGTCCCCGGCATCGAGCAGGTTCTTCAGCGGCTGGCCGTAGCTCTTCGGCACGCCGCTGATATTCGCATAGACGGTGCCGTTGTCACTTTTGACGCTGACCTTGGCCGCGTCGTAGCCGTCACGCTGGACGCTTTGCGTCAGGTAATGCTCGACGGTCTGCTCGAGTGTCCAGTTGCGGAAACAAATGACGTTGCAGTTGTTGGGATAAGCGAAGAGACGGGTGACGCGTTCGGTGCTGCCAAGGTTGACGTCGATGTCGGCGGCTTGGGCGGTGGCGCTCAAGGCCAGGGCGGCAAGAGGAAGTGCGGCGAGTTTGAACATGCTCAGATCCTTTTCAGCGTGGGCCCCTCGAAACAGGGTGTATCCATACTGAAACAGACGGAGCCGAAGAAGAAGTGGGCCGATTGAAAAATCGGCCCTTTTTTATGGCTTTATGGCATCACTGGCGGCAGATAACTCAACGTCGTCCCCAATGCCCACAGCAGCGCCAGCACCAGCGGCGTATGCACCAGCAACTGCACGAAGGAAAAGCCGATCAAGTCCCGGGCTTTCAAGCCGAGCACGCCCAACAACGGAAGCATGTAGAACGGGTTGATCAGGTTTGGCAGCGCTTCGGCGGCGTTATAGATCTGCACCGCCCACCCAAGGTGATAGTTGAGATCGTTGGCCACCTGCATCACATAAGGTGCCTCGATGATCCACTTGCCGCCGCCGGAGGGAATGAAAAAGCCCAGCACCGCCGAATAGACGCCCATCAACAAGGCGTAGGTGTCATGGGAGGCAATCTGTACGAAAAAGGTCGAGATATGGTGGGCCAGCGTCTGCGCATCGCTGCCCTTGACCGTGGTCAGCAGCGCGGCGATCGAGCCGTACAGTGGAAACTGGATCAACACGCCCGTGGTGGTCGGCACCGCGCGGGCCACGGCGTCAAGAAAGCTGCGTGGCCGCCAGTGAAGCAAGGCCCCGAGCATGATGAACAAAAAGTTGTAGGTATTGAGTCCGGAAATGGCGCTGATCGCCGGCTTGGTCGAAAACTCATGGAACAGCCAGCCGGCGGCCAGCAGCACCAGCGCAATCGTCAGCAGCGGACTGTGTTCCAGCCATTCCCCGGGTCGGGTTCGCGGTTGCAGCGCCGGCATGCTGAAACTGGGGTCGATCTCGCAGGCAGCGGCGTCACGGGCACTGTTGGGGCCGGGAGCGGTGGCGTAGGCGATGATTACCGAGATCACGATCAGCGCCAGCAGCATCACCCCGGATTGCCAGAGAAAGATCGTCTGGGTAAACGGAATGACGCCGGTAATCGACAGGATCGACGGCGGCAGGCTGGCCGGGTTGGCCTGCAGTTGAGCGGCCGAGGAAGACAACCCCAACGCCCACACCGCTCCCAGGCCCAGATAGGCGGCAGCGCCGGCGGCACGATAATCCATCTTCAAGTCGGCGCGACGGGCGAGGGCCCGAACCAGCAAGCCGCCGAACACCAGCGACAAGCCCCAGTTGAGCAGCGACGCGATCATGGAAATCAGCGCGACCCAGGCCACGGCGCTGCGGCCATTCTTGGGAATGCGCGCCAGGCGATCGATCAATTTGACGGCCGGTGGCGAGCTGGCGACCACGTAACCGCCGATCACCACGAAGGCCATCTGCATCGTGAACGGGATCAAGCTCCAGAACCCATCGCCGAAGGCCATGGCTGCCGCGGTGGGCGTGGCGCCGATGAGCTGTGTCGCCAGCGCGACCACCAGCACCGCCAGCGCGGCGAACACCCAGGAGTCAGGGAACCAGCGCTCGGCAAAACTGGAACAGCGCAGCGCGAAGCGGGCGGAACGGCTGTCTTCAATGTCGGTGGTCACGGCAATTACCTCGATTTTTTATGGTTATGGGTATCTGGAGCGACGAAGCATCGGCGGTCAGGCGCAAACAATAGAACAATCCAATGACCATGGGAGACGGAGCGGCGTTCGAGCACGACCTGATTATTTTCCAGACCGACCGGCGGCACTCTTTAGAAAAAGATCGCCGGGCCGATGGCAAAGGGAATAGCAGAATTTCTCCTGCCTGCCGGAGCTTGCCATGTTCAACAATCGCCTGAAGCAGGAGCTGCTTGCTCTTCGCCAAGAATTTTCCAGTCTCATGCAAGTGAAAGAGAGCCTGGACCGTGAAATGCTCGGCCTGACCCTGGATGCGGAAGGGCGCGTGCAGTCGGTCAATCAGAACTTTCTCGACGAGATGCATTACAAGAGCCAAGACCTGATAGGGCGATCCATCGAAGACTTGGTGCCGGCTTACTTGAAGTCCAATGAATTCCAGATTCGTTTCAAGACCGCCCTGACCCGTGGCGAGCATTTCTCGGGCGCCGTGCGCCTGACACGAGGCGATGGCAAAGAGGCCTGGTTGCGCTCGATCCTTCAGCCGGTGCGCAATGCTGAGGGACGAGTTCGTTATTTTTCGATGTACTCCAACGACCTGACCCGCACCATCGAAAATTCCCGCGAGCATGAGAACCTGATTGGTGCCTTGGTGCGTTCGACGGCGGTGATTGAATTTGACCTGGGCGGACACGTCCTGACCGCCAACGACCGCTTCCTCAATGCGATGGGTTACAGCCTGGCGCAGATCAAGGGCAAGCACCATCGTACATTTTGCGAGCCCGAGGAATACAACAGCCCGGCCTATCAACATTTCTGGAAGCGCCTGAACAGCGGCGAGTTCGTTGCCGGGCGCTTCAAGCGTATCGATAGCAACGGTCGCGAGGTGTGGCTCGAAGCGTCCTACAACCCCGTGGTCGATGCCAACGATCGTCTCTACAAAGTCGTGAAGTTCGCTACCAACATCACTGACCAGGTCAACCAGGAAAAAGCCGTCGCCGAGGCCGCCAACATTGCCTACAGCACTTCCCTGCAGACCGACAACAGCGCCCAACGCGGCACCACCGTCGTGACCCAGGCGGTGGATGTCATGCGCGACCTGGCCCGGCACATGCAGACTGCCGGCCAAGGCATCGAAGCGCTGAACGAGCAATCCCTGGTGATTGGCACCATCGTCAAGACCATCAGCGGCATCGCCGAGCAGACCAACTTGCTGGCGCTCAACGCCGCGATCGAGGCCGCCCGGGCCGGTGAACAGGGCCGCGGCTTCGCCGTGGTGGCCGATGAAGTGCGGCAACTGGCTTCGCGTACCAGCCAGGCCACCGATGAAATCGTCGGCGTGGTCCGCCAGAACCAGGACATGGCCCGTAATGCCGTCGCGCTGATGACCGACGGCCAGCACCAGGCGGAACAGGGCCTGGCTCTGGCGGCCGAGGCGGGGAGCGTGATCGTCGAGATTCAGGATGGGGCGAAGAAGGTGGTGGATGCGGTGAGCCAGTTTGCCAATCAATTGTCGACGTAATGTGTTTCAAATTATTGTGATGCACCAATTAATTATCGTAAATTGATAATTAATTGGTTATGTTTTGGGCTCCTTTCGTTCTGTTGGAGCCACACATGCCTTCGAATCGCCTTGCTCTTTATAGCCAACGCATGGCTGCCGTTACGCTGATCTTTGTTGCTGCCATGATGATTATCAACGCTGTGATCTGGCTATTCCCTGATATCGAATCAGAGTACGGCCTGGGTTTTTCGCTGTCCCGACGTATGTTGTCGAGTCTGTCCGAGGACGCAATGTCGATGACTGGCTGGCAAAGCCTCGGCGCGATCCTCCTGTCGAGTATCCCGTTGTTGGCGCTGGCGGCAGGGTTGGTCAATTTGCGGCAGCTCTTCAACCGCTATGCGCAGGGACAGTATTTCTCCAGCGAAGCTGCCAATCTGCTGGGCAAAGCCGGTCGTGCAGTAGCGCTATGGGTGTTTCTGGATTTCCTGTGCGAACCGCTGCTGAGCCTGTGGGTTACGATGAATGCCCCCGCCGGCCAGCACATACTGAGCATCTCCATTACCGCACCTTCTTTTGTCGCTTTGTTTATTGCCGGGTGCATTGCGATCATCGCCCGGATATTGTCCCAGGCCAGTGAAGTCGAATCAGAAAACCGAACTTTCGTTTGAGATACCCATGCCTATTGTTATTCAACTTGATGTGATGCTGGCGATGCGCAAGGTCAAGTCCAAGGACCTTGCCGCCGCCATTGGCATCACCGAGGCCAACCTTTCCTTGTTGAAGCAAGGAAAGGTCAAGGGCATACGCCTGGCGACCCTCGAAGCCATTTGCGGCTATTTGCAATGCCAGCCTGGAGACCTGCTGGTTTACCAGCCGCAAATCGAGCCTGATCAGTCGCCCAGCGCTTGACCTTCGCGCCTTGGATCGGCCCCGCCAGCCAGCGAGGCTTTTCCTTGTGCATCACGCACTCGGACAATCGCCTGGGTGCCGCTGGTCATGTCGATTTCGCCCACCGTGTGGCCTTTGTCTTTCAAGGCTTGGACCAGCGCCGGGCTGAACTGCCCTTGTTCCAGCTCGGTCGCGCCATTACGGCTGCCGAAATTGGGGAGGTTGATAGCGGCTTGCGGATCGAGGTTCCAGTCCAGCAGGCCGATCACCGACTTGGCCACGTATTCGATGATTTGCGAGCCGCCTGGGGAACCGACGGCAGCCAGCAGTTCGCCATTCTGACGGTCGAACACCAGCGTCGGCGCCATGGACGAACGCGGGCGTTTTCCGGGTTCGACGCGGTTGGCGACTTTCTGCCCGTTTTCTTCGGGTATGAACGAAAAGTCAGTCATCTGATTGTTGAGCATGAAACCCTGGACCATCACGTGCGAGCCGAACGCCGACTCCACGGTGGTGGTCATCGACACGGCGCCGCCCTGGTCATCCACCGCCACCACTTGCGAGGTGGAAATGCGCAGCGGCGAACGGTCCGGGGCGTAGGCGACCTGGATGCCCGGCGGCGTCCCGGGTTTGGCTACGCCCATGCTGCGCGGGCCGATCAGGTTGGCGCGGCTGGCCAGGTAGCCCGGATCAACCAGCCCTTTGACCGGCACCGGAACAAAGTCCGAGTCGGCGACATACAGGGCGCGGTCGGCGTAGGCCAGGCGTTCAGCTTCAGCGATCAGGTGCACCGCTTCGGGTGCGGGCTCGATGCCGGCGGGTTTGTCGGACGTGTGCGGCTTCAACGGCGCGAGGGCCCAGCGGGCGTCACGATGTTCGAGGCTTTCCAGCGTCCCGAGGATCTGTGCCACGGCGATTCCACCCGACGACGGTGGCGCCATCCCGCAGACTTGCCAGCGTTTGTAGTCGGTGCACAACGGTGCACGTTCCCGGGCGGCATAGCCCTTGAGATCCTTCAGTGAAAGGCTGCCGGGGTTGGCGTGACCCTGGACCTTGGCGACGATCTCTTCGGCGACTGGCCCTTCATACAAGGCATTCGGCCCTTCGCTGGCAATGCGTTTGAAGACACGAGCCAATGCCGGATTCTTCAGCAATGTGCCGGCCGCCTTAGGGCTGCCATCGGCGTTCAGGAAATACGCGGCCATGTCGGGCGAGCCTGGCAACGAAGCATCGGCCGCGATCATCGAGTGCAACCGTGGAGAAATCTTGAAACCCTGATCCGCCAGGGCAATTGCCGGTTCGAACAACGTCGCCCACGGGAGGCGGCCATGCTTGCGATGGGCCAGCTTCAGCGCACGCAACACGCCCGGCGTGCCCACCGAGCGCCCGCCGATCTGCGCGGCGGTAAACGGCATGGGTTTGCCGTCGGCCTGGAGGAACAGCTTTTCGCTGGCGCCGGCCGGAGCGGTTTCGCGACCGTCATAGGTGCGCACCGCCTTGCCGTCCCACAGCACAATGAACGCACCGCCGCCGATGCCGGAAGACTGCGGCTCCACCAGCGTCAAGACCGCCTGCATCGCAATTGCCGCGTCGATGGCCGAGCCGCCGCGCCGCAACATTTCCCGGCCAGCCTCGGCAGCCAGCGGGTTCGCCGCGGCGGCCATGTGTTTGTCCGCGTGGCGAGTCTGCAGATCGGTGCGGTAGCCGGAAGCGATCTCCGGTGCGCTGGGCAAGGGAGGCGTGGAGGAGAGCGGAGTCTTACAGGCGGCGAGTGTCAGGGCGACAGCCAACAGCGAAACGGCTGACAGGCGATTAAGATTCGGTCTGAGGTCTGAAAGCACGTGTCGCTCCATCCGTGGGCCAGGGATATTGAGGCCGACTGTAGCGATACGAGGCGTGGGGTGCAAATCAGTGGGGATCAGAACAAAGAAACGGGTGTCGGTGCAGCGCTGCTTATCTGAGGCAGTGCCCGCCTCATCGTGACGAGGGATTAGATCCCCCGCCACAGATTTATCTGTTGCCTTGGGTGAACAGCGTTGCGCCGCGCGTTGGGGCCGATTCAGTTATTGCTGCGAAGATCGTTCGGCAAAATAATCGCCATGTTCCCCTGCAATGAACTCTGCGTAAGTCAGTCGCTCGGAGAGCTCGATGGCGCCATCGGCGTGAAGAAATGGCATTAGCCGGCGAATAGAAAAACCTTCAGAGATCAGCAGGGTCCACATATCATTTACCGCTTCGCGATATTCGTCCGTACCGTGGTCGAAGCTGTAGCTTGACCACTCGAAAATGATCTTCAATCGAGGAGAGTTTCTTATCATGGTTTTTGCGCCCGTTATCACATAGGGCTCAGCCGCTTCGACATCACAATGAAGTAAGTCAACCGGGCCTTCGCCGATAACGTCGTCCAACGCCAATGTCTTGGCTTCAAATTTATTCATGATGCCTTTGCCGGGCAACCATTGGCCGTTATGGCCGAGAATCGACGGTACAGAGTCTTTTGACCAGAAGGGGTCTCCCATACACGGTTGTTCTATTGCGTTGAGTTCAAGATGACCTCCGCCAGCAAACTGGTAATCAAAGGTGAAATTGAAATGCTCTCCTGTTTCCCGAAAAACTGCGCGATTGAATACCGTCGTTCGATCGGGGATGCCAGCGTACATTATCGTTTTTAGCAAAATAGCGAAAACTGCGGGATTCGCTTCAAATGAGAGCACCTTGCCCTTGTTACCAACAATTAAACCGCCCAGGCTAGTGTAGTAACCAAAATTTGACCCCACGTTGACATAGGTATCGCCGAGCTTGAGCGTTTCTTGCACAAGCCGGGTTGTCCAAGGTTCATGCACGCCGTCACGAATAATCCCTACTGCCACGTCAACATTGTAGGATGGCACGACCACGTATCCTCCCCATCGTGTTCTAACCAGGCAGAGATCACGACCCAGGTAAGAAACGCTGTGACCGTTTGGAAGGGTCGAACATATTTCGTTCAGCTTTCGATCGATCTGCCGAACGGAGAGGTCTATCTTGTTGATGGCATCCCACCCCCGCAGTGCGATCCTCGCTATGTTGCTCATCCCTTTGATTAACATTTTTATCCTATTGCCGGCCAAATCGTTCCCCTCGTTTCGCGTCGGATAGTTCATAAAATACTAATGTTTCCTTGGTTCGGGCAGCGTGCCACGCTTCACTCCAAATGCTGACCCGTCTCAAGCCTGCCATTGACAAGGCGGATGGTACGATTTGTCATACGCTTCACCAACTCTTCATTATGTGAAGCAAACAAAAAGCCTTCGTTCTTCTGAATATAATTTTCAAGACGATCGTTTGCCTTGTTTTGGAAGTTTTGATCAGCAACCCCAATCCATTCGTCTAACAGAAGAATATCCGCCGGCTCTACCGTGCTCATGGCAAATTGAATACGACTGTACATGCCTGGGGAGTAGGTACCCAAGGGCATGTCGAAAAACGCTCCAATGTCTGAAAAAGCCTCAACGTCAGAAACATATTCCGACTCTGTGATGCTTCTAATCCCAAGAAGGGCATAACGCATCTTGGCGTTTTGTCTCCCTGTCAGGGCGGGCACTGTGCCTGCGCTGATTGTGAGTAAGGTACGTACAGATCCATGAACCTCCACCGAACCTGACACCACGGGTAGCATTCCTCCGATGAGTTTGAGAAGGGTGGTCTTTCCGTTACCGTTTCCGCCAACAATGCCAATACGTTCGCCCCGGCGGACTTCTAAGGATATGTTTTCCAACGCCCTTAATACGACGGCCCCGTTCTTCCGTCGGATGATTCGGGGATCTTTACCAACAACCTCTTGTTTGACTCCCCTCAAAGGAATTTCAACAGTGGCGTCACTAATTCGAACTACGATATCTGCTGCTTTCATGCTAGGACATCCACCTGTAGACAACAAGGCAGCGATTTATCGGAAAAAGGAGATATGACATGACAATTCCCAACACTATCAAGCCGAGGCTAATGAAGATCGAGGTCGTGGGGAAAACACCATCGATAATGGGGGCCCGAGCCAGTTCTATGAGGTGGAAAATGGGATTGAATTCCACAACCCATCGGTGAGACATAAGGCGATCGGGTGACCAAAGAATCGGAGTCAATAAATAGGTCGCAAATAGTATTTGTGGCAAAAGTCCCCGTAAAATCCTGACTCTGTCGAAGAGGTACGCCAAGGGAAGAGACCAGGTGAACAGCACCAGCGTCAGTAAAAACAGACCCACAATGAAAGCCAAATAGTTAGCTGCGAGTACGATTGCCGGGTTCACAAAAACAATAATGGAAAACGATCCGCAAATCTTGAGCAGCAAGGCAACGGTAAACTCGTAAGTTGAAGCAAGATTGCTGATGAAGCCCGAAACACTGGGGAACGATATGTAGCGCATGGCTTTGTCGTTTGAGTAGGATATATCCGAGACGAAAATGGAAATGCCTTGCCAGATGGAAAATGATACGGCGAAGAATGGTATGAACTCTACCAAGGGCTCGTTAAAAACAAGCGCCATCACTGAGCCCAACAGGAGAACATGGATTAATACCGATATGAAAGGGGCGATGAGCCCCATTCCGGAATTGCGTTTATTTTCCGCAATATCCGCCAAATATAGCTGCCACGCCAGTTTTCGCTGCGACACGAGTACACGCACATCTGCGAAAAAATCACGTTCAATCCATCGCCATTGGTTGCGCTTTAGCATCGCGTTCAGTTCTCCATTATCAGCTGCTTGGCAGCAGCCAAGTAACTTGCTGAGCGGTGCTCGACGCTGTATTTTTCAAGATAGCTTTTCCGAGCGTTGATACGATTAGGCGTTTCACCGTCGGCGAGCAGCAATTTTTCCGCCAGCTCCATATAGTTTCCGATTTCAAAAAAAGACACCGCGTCGGGTTGGTACCGATTCAGCTCGCCGAAGCACTTTGTGCGGGAGCAATATAAGGGGCGGCTCATGTCAAGTGCCAGAGCGGCTGGTCCTGACGATGTCTGGCCAACCTCCGCGTAGGGCAGCACTACCGCGTTGCACGCTAACATGACCCGGTTGAATTCTTCGTTATCCAGTGCACCGCAAAAATGAACTCGCTTGCTCAATCCCTGTTTCTCGATCACTTTCAGTAATTTCTGAATATAGGGCGCTTTCACGCTTCCCTTGTCGATTCCCTCGGGATGCAAACCGCCTACCACGAGTAGGTGGTGCTCATCGGATAGCGCGCTCAATGCCCTGATTGCGATTTCGATGCCTTTATAGGGTGACAAAAATCCGAAACAACCTATCAACGTGGCGCTGCTGTTGATGTTCATCTGTTCTGAAACTTTCAACTTGGCGTCATGGTGATCCATTTGCTCCCGAACGCCCCTGCTGATGAACGCCAGTGGCTGGTGCGTAATAGTACTTTTGCGGACTCCGAGCAATGCGAAGTTCTTTGCTTCGCGTGGGGTTTGAACGATGTGGTGAAATTTTTCAGGAGCCTTGCGGATTTTCGAAAGTAACCTGTTAAATACGTAATTACCTCGCCATGCCCGTAAATAGTCGATTGCGCCGCGCCGGCTGAAGTGAAGCCGCGGGCTGTCCAGAGGCGGGACTGTATGGTAGGTGATGATCACTTTTTTGCTTTTGCTTATTATGGCGTTTAGGTTGCGCCATATTTGGCTGGGTGTGAAACCTAAAAGTCCAGGTTCGAATTGGATGTTAGTAATATCCGCGCGCTCGACCTTTTGCAAAATGGCATTGAATTCAGCTCGTGCCGCCCGTTTTGCATAGGATGATTGGGACCTGAGAAGATCGACAGGCAAAGGCGCAATTTTTATATCGAAGTCATCCTGTTGCCGCAACGGGATCTCCAAGAACTCAACGTACTGTGCAACACCACACGCCCGATGATAACTGGAAACGATTAGGAGCTCGGGCCGCTTCACCGCGAGGTCGTTTTTTAAATATTCCATAAAATTCCAAACAACTATAGTGCTGTCACGTTGGATAAATCGATAGACAACGCGCTTGCGTAGTCAAATCAATGGTTTCTTTCAGCCTCATATGGGATGAGGCAACCAAAGTATTCAAGCTCTTTCGGGAAGCGAGAGAGGGAGAGACGCCGGTGTGGATAACTCTTTTGGCTTCCCTCCGGACACCATATCTTGATATACCTCTACGTAAGCGCGGCTCATGATATTTCCCGAGAAATTTTCTTCGAAGCGGCGGCGAGCAGCATTCCCAAAGCATTCTGATTCACTCGTCTCACGAGCGACTCTATTAATGGCATCGGCGAGGGCTTGAACGTCATTCGCTTTGACCACCAAGCCGGTTTTTTCATCCAGATTTACGAAACTGGTGCCTGTGCCTATTTCGCAGGTGATCATCGGCTTGCCGAACATGGCTGCCTCGATTAACGAAAGGCCAAAGGCTTCCGAACGCATGTTGGATGGGAAGACAAAAGCCGTGCATTCTTCAAGCAGCGCGACCTTTTCTCGATCAGACAGTGCGCCGACAAAGTGTATGTTCTTCAGCCCAAGTGTCGCGGCCTGCCTCTTCAGGTCCCTTTCCATCGGACCGTTTCCAACGATGACCACGTCAGAGTCGAACTTTGTCGCAGCTTCCAAGAGGATATGAAGTCCCTTGTAATAGCGCAGCACGCCAACAAACAGAAAAAACGACCCGGGAAATCGAGAACGCCACTTTGCTTTCTCTTCCAACGTCGCTGGTGGATAGTCGGCTTCATCCAATCCTAGGGGTATCGTTGTTGTCTTTAATTTGTAGCGTTGCAGGACCTTGCTCGTTTCGAGATAGCGGGGCGACGTGGCGACAATACGGTCAACGCTTGACAAAAAACGATGCATCAGCGGCGTATAAAGTCGCAGCAAAAATTTCTGTTTTACGATGTCTGAATGATAAGTGACTACTGTCGGTTTTCCTGTAGAGGAGACCAAGTGAACGTAATCCATCATCGGCCAAGGAAAGTGATAATGAATGATGTCGGCCGTTGCGGCCAACTCACGGAAATGCGCGATTACTTCCCGCGAGAAGCCAGTGGAGGCGAATTCAAAATCGAGCTTTGCCTTATGGGCCATATGGCCACTGAACTCAATGCTGCTGCGATCGGGATCTCTACTGAGAGACAGCACATCGGATTTTATTCCGTAGTTCGCAGCCCCGTTGGCAATAGCATGGATCGAGCGTTCGACACCGCCAAAAGTTTCCGGCCAATACGTCTTATAAAAATGCAGGATCCGCATAACACTCCAGAGCTGGCCTTGGACGGCGAGCGACTCTTTCGAACGGTATATCCTCAGTGCCAGGTTTCCCTTGCACAGGCTCAGGGGTGCACCACGAGTGCGGTCGGTGGGTCGTGGGGAGCCGACAGGGGTTGTACGGCTTGCGATAGCCCATTGGCCGCCTTGTTGAGGAGCTCGTTGGAGGGAGGCGCATGTCTCAGCGGTCGCAGTTGAGTCCTTGCCACATAGTCGAGATATTGCGTAAGAGCACTGACGAGGTGATAGAAAATCGAGGCGGGTACATCTTCGGCCCTTGGCCTGCCCTTTTTATCGATCACATCAATCCACAGGCCTTTCGGGGCTTGTTCGATATGCCAGCGGAATAGACGCCCCACCCGTGCCTCGACTTCCGGCTTGAGGTCTGGTCCGCCATTGCCATCGAGTGCAATAGCCGCTTTTACAGCCTCGCTTTGGGGCCAGCTGCGCGAATGGGTATCAAGCGGTAGGCCATGGCGGGAAACAGCGCCATAGGCAAGTCCTGTGGTGCGGTTCAGCCCATTCGCGATGGCTGAGGCGTAGAGTTTGCGCGCGTGGCGGATCACATCTTTCTGGCCGGACGCCGCAGCGAAGTTGGACAAAAGATAGGCCCATTCAAAATGGTGTCCCGGCTCCGTCCATTCGCCTTTTTCTCCCGGTGCGCGCTCCCAGTCCTCGGTAAAATATTCGCCGAGAGTCCATGTCTCAGTGTCGAAGAAGTGCTGCCGGAACAGGTCGACAACCCGCGCGGCCTGCTGAAGATAATTTCGGTCCCCCGTCACGTCGTACCATGCGAGAAACGATTCAAGTAAATGCATATGCGGGTTGGATCGGCGCAGGCCAGTATCCCCTGGCACTTCCAGGAAGCCGCGAAGCTTGGAGTCGGCAAGATTTCTCTCAAGGAAGGCAAAGGTTTGCGTGGCAAGGCCAAGTGCTTGCGGATGGCCGGCCCGATGCGCATGCGCCAGTGCCAACAGCACGAAAGATTGATCATAGGCATCTTCTGTCCCGTCGAGCACCGTACCATCAGGGTTGAAGGTCTTGATCCAGCCGCCACGCTCCGTCCGGCCATTGGCGGTGATGAATTGTATGCCGTGATCGATCAGCTCAAAGGCCGGGCCATCCCAACCCATTTCATGCGCCACTGCAAAGGCGTAGATCTGCCGTGCTGTGGTGCGCATCCGCTTGGGCCTGGTGATGGGAGTGGCATCGAAGGTCAGTGCTTCGTGAAAACCGCCGTAGTGACGATCTACACCGGTGGTCGACCAGAGCGGCAGTGTCTCCTCGAACAACCAGTGGCGGACCCGTCTCTCATAGGCGCCAATCTGTGGCAGGCGGTCCTGCGCCGGCGTGAATTTAGCTTCAAGGCGGCCGGTTCTTTCCAGCTGTTCGACGATCTTGCGAACATTCTGACTTTCGGCGACAGGCGCAACGAATGTTGCATCAGAGGTCGACACGACTGCGAGATCGCGAAGGCCGATGGCGGAAAGCAGGCGACCATTGCTGCGTAGATAGCTGTTCTCACAATCGATGGCGATGACATCACCAACAATTACGTTACCACTGCCGTCGGTTGAGCTGACTTCGAGAAGTGATTGCCACGACCCTAGATCGTTCCAGCGAAAGCGTGCCGGAACCAGTGCAATGTCCTTCGATTTTTCCATAATGGCGTAGTCGACGGAAATGGACTCCACATCCTCGTAGAGGTTGCGCGGCAGGTAGGTACCCAAGACATTGCTTGCCGCGTTGTCGAGCGCTGCCACGGCTCCGTCCCAGATATTCGGCGCATGCGCCCGGAACGCATCCCGCATCGTGCTGGCGCGGAACAGAAAGATGCCGGAGTTCCAAAGGAAGTTCTTTGATTCAAGGTATTGGATCGCAGTCGCCTCATCGGGCTTTTCCACGAACCGTATAACGTCATGGATGTTCCGGTTCTGCGGACCGACTTCTATATAGCCATAACCGGTTTCAGGCCTGTCCGGCTGAACACCGAATACGACGATACGACCGGCCATGGCTGCATCCGTACCTGTTTGCACCGTGTTCCAGAAATCGCGGTCCGTGGTGATTTCGTGATCGGACGGCACGACGAGAACCAGATCATCACCGTGCTCGCGCAGCGTGACCTCTGCCGCCAGCACAATGGCGGCGGCCGTATTGCGTCCCACGGGCTCGAAAATCGCCCGCCCGCCCAACAGGTCGACACCGCTAAGGTCTCGGCTGATGCGATTCGCGTGACGTTCCGAGGCGAGTAGGTAGACCGGGACAGGGGCGTCTCCTTCTCGTGCGCTCATGCGTTTGACGGTCCGCAGAAGCATGGAACCCTGGCCGGACAGGTTGTGAAACTGCTTCGGGAAGTCTTCACGCGACAAAGGCCATAGGCGTGAGCCAACCCCTCCACTCATGACGAAGCTAATGATCGTTGCTTTTTTAGTCATTTCACTTTTTACAGCAATCAAATTAGTGGAGTTGGAATCGGATAATGTTGATGCCCTTCTTCCGTCCGTTTTTATCGTCTGCTGCCCCGAGGTATCGAGATCACCTGATCTTCGAGGCCTGGGCCTAACGCTTACGGAAAATCACACATCGACAAGTTGTATCCACTACTTGCTCGCGTCTCGGCGCTATTGTTCCGGTCGTGGTTTTTCAGGCGTAAGTCAGGAACGCCGTATTATTAACGCCAAAATTTGCCCGGGCCTTTGCAATAGCGGATAGCGCTTTTGCTGCAGCGGATAAAAGCAAAAATTTTTTCACAATTACCGGGAAACAAGCTCTTGGGTTAAGAAAGGATTAACATCGCGTGCAGGGACGCTGGTTTGTTAGATGGATTTGTTTTCACGAGCAAACATCTACAAATCGGCGTTTTTTCAATGTTCTGGGGGAGTTCCATAAAGAGCGATTTTTGCAAGAAGCACGGGAGTCTTGTGGTACCTGATATTCCCCAGGTTCCAAATAGGCTTAACCATCCGGGCCAAAGGCTTGCAGCATCTTTACTTTCCCGCTTGATGACAGACTAAGAGAATGTAGCGAATGGACGACGAGCGGTACAAAAAGCAGACGGCAATGGTTAGGCGCGCGGTTATGTCACCCGATCCGTTACCACACATTCTCCTTATCGACGACGCCCCGGTGGATATCCGCGCGACGCTTACCCTACTGAAGGCACAGCCCTGGCGTCTTTCTGTGGTCAGCGATGCCGGCCAAGGCTATCAGCGGGCGTTGGCATTGCGTCCGGATTTGATCGTTCTGGATGTATGCATGCCACAGATGGACGGCTTCAGCCTGTGTCGGCTACTGCGTGAGGCACCGCCGACTCGGCAGATACCCATCCTCTTTTTGTCTGCATTAAACCGTCCTGTCGAGCGTCTGGAAGGGCTGACTTTGGGCGGGGTCGACTACATATCGAAATCCTGCGAACCCGAGGAGGTGCTCGCGCGCATCCGCATCCATCTGCAACTGACTTGGCGTGAACGGCCGGTCGGCCAAGGCAACATGGCAGAGCCAGTATTGGAAGATGATGAGATCGTTCTACGCGCGACGATGCGTTTGGTTGCGGATCATCTGGACGACATGCCTGCCCTGGCTGAGATAGCACAAAAAGTCGGCACCCATGAGAAACGGCTCTCTCGCATATTCCGCGAACATCTGGGGCTGACCGTATTCTCTTATATTCGTGATGCGAGATTGCGTCGCGGTCAGGAGTTGCTGGCCGAGAGTTCCATGAGCGTCCAGGATATCGCTGAACTGGTTGGTTTCCGCAATGCCTGCAATTTCACCACTGCGTTCGGACAGCGACTAGGCATGGCGCCCAGTCAGTTCCGTCAGCGAGCCCAAGGCATTGCAGAGGCAGAGTCGGCCGAGGGGAGATAATTGCCCCTCATTCCTTGCTTCTGGTGATCGGTCGTTATTCACCGGACCCCGGTATGCGGCTCCGGCGGACGTCTGCCAAGCTGACGACCTGAATTTGATATCTGCTGCGCGAATTTCCGAAGTCCCACAAGCAAGGCTAGGCCTGGGCGACGTTATGCACTTCCATGGCGCGTTTCCAGGCAGTGACCCTGGACTGGCCGACACAATCTCTTCCAAATGACCTGTTGCCCGGGAGCGCTCCAGAAACAGTGAAGCTGTGCTTCGGCGTGGTCGGCACGGGAATCGGCATTAATCCGGAACCCGGCGATGGACTATGGGAGGGCATCGCATTGACACCCACTATTTTTCTCAAGGCATAAAAAAACGGCTTATCTTTCGATAAGCCGTTTTTAGTACTTGGTGGCTACACAGGGACTTGAACCCCGGACCCCAGCATTATGAATGCTATGCTCTAACCAACTGAGCTATGTAGCCAAGTGGCGCGCATTATTCCCTTGCGGTGGAGATGTGTCAAGCGCAAATCAAAAATATTTCTCTGCACTTTCAACCGCTTATCCATCCCTGCGACAAACGCCCATCAACCGAGTTGAAATCTCCCTGTGTTTGCACTCAAGGCCTGGCTGCCTTGGCTCAAGGTATCCGCCGCCAGGTTCACGGCGCGGGCGCCTTCGAGCAGGCGCATGGCGGCCTGGTCGACCTGCTGGATATTGCCGCTGACTTCGTCAGCCGTGCTGGCTTGCTCATCAACCGCAGTGGCGATCTGCGCCAGGGTATCGGTCACGCTTTGCACGGCGCTGGCAATTTCGCCGAGGCGTTCACCAAGGCCGGTGACCGCTTGGGCGTCGGTCTGGGCCTGGCCGCAGGCTGCTTCCATCAGGCTGACGGCTTCGTTGACCGTCGCGCGCAGGCTGTCGACGGTGCCGGCGATCTGCTGCGTGGAGGACTGGGTGCGTTGCGACAGGCTGCGCACTTCGTCGGCCACGACGGCGAAGCCGCGGCCCTGTTCTCCGGCGCGAGCGGCTTCGATGGCGGCGTTGAGCGCCAGCAGGTTGGTCTGCTCGGCCACGCCACGAATGGTGTCGACCACCAGTTGGATCTGCTGGCCCTGTTCGCTGACCCGGCCCAGCGCGGCGGCGGTCTCGTTGAGCCGCTGGTTGAGCTGCTGGATGCTCGCCGTGGTGCGTTGGCTGTCGCGGCTGCTGTCGGCCGCGATGCGGCGGGTCTGCTGGGCGCTGTCTGACGCCTGTTCACAACTTTTCGCGACGCCTTGGGAGGTCGCGGCCAGTTGTGTCGCGGCGGCGGCAATCTGGCTGATCTGCATCTGCTGCGCCTCGACTTCACCCAGGGCGCCGCTGGAATGCGTGTTGAGGGTGCGCACGGCGTCGCTCAGTTGCAGTGTTTCGTGATCCACGCCCAACAGGCTGTTGCGCAACTGGACCACGGCGACATTGAGGGCGGTGCTGATCGCTGCCAGTTCGTCCCGGCCCTGCACCGGCACTTGCAGGCTCAGGTTGCCATCGCGCAAGGCTTCGGCCAGCAGGGTGATGCCACTGGCGCTGCGGCGGATAGAGGCTTGCAGGCAAACGAAGAGATACAGCGCGGCCAGCAGCAGGCAGCCGAGCACAATGGCCACCAGAGTGAACTGACGGATGGCCGAGCCATGGTATTGGTCCAGGCGGGTATCCAGCGCGACCAATGATTGTTGGCGCAAGGTCGCCAGATCGACGAGGAGGGCGTCCATCTGTTTCTCGAAGCCTTCCGGCTTGAGGTTGATGGAGCCGCCGAACACGCCGTCATCCAAGACTTTCAAACCGCTGTCGAGATTCTTCAGGCTGCCTTGGAATTGACCAGCCCAGCTTTGCAATTCGCTCGGCAGGCGGGTTTCCAGAAGTGCACCGGTCTTGACCAGTTGGTCCCGTGCGTCGCCAATGCGGCTGCGCAGGTCACGAAGTTGCAAGCGGCTCTGCAGCGTGAATTGGCCTGACACCACCGAGGCTTGGCCAACGCTGGCCAGGCGCCCGACACGTTCGATCAGGTCGGGTGTCTGCTGGGTCGAGATTTGTGTCAGCAGGTAGGTTTCCAGCCAGGACGCGAGCGTCAGGCGATTGTCCATGACGATCTGTTCGCGCAGGGCTTGCAACGCGCCCAGGGCGGCGGTGAAACGGTCATAGCCGTCCGGCCACCAGCCCACGCTGCCCAGGCTTTTGGAATCCAGGCCGTTGAGGCTGGTTTGCAAAGCCTGGTAGCGGGCGAGGGTATCGGCTTCGGCGCCTTCGGTTTGCAAAGTGGCGCCCAGGTCGGTGGCGGCCTGGTTGAGCGCCGGCTGCACGGCGTCGAACGCCGCCATGGCGGCCAGCGTCGCAGGAGTGGGTTGTCGATTGGTTTCGGTGGCGCGCCAACGGGCCGCGCGATTGCGCTGGGCGGTCAGCAGATTGTCCAGGTTATCCAGCGCCAGCAATTGACGCACCCCGGCGCGCTCCCCGGAAATCAGGCTGAGCTTGTCGCGGTAATCCTGGCCGATGAGCCACAAGCTGCCCATGAGCGGCAAGATGAATAACAGGAACAACAGTTGGAATTTACGGGCGAAACCAAAATGCCCCAGCAACCGGATTCCCGGTGATAGAAAAGCCTGCATGCCCATACTCCCCTGAACACCCTGCACCGAATTTGTGCGTTTTTACACAGGTGCTGAAACGGGTGTTCTCTTAAAAGGCCTCGAAAGTTGTCCAGGCCGGCTCTGTAGGCCTGCTCTGTAGCGAAACTTCCCATTCTCGATCCCCTTTGTAAGGGGATCACGTCTTAGAGCATTAGCAAGGCAAGATTCAGACCATGGCGTTGCGCTATCACCTTGTTTTTTATAGGTCGATAGCAAGCTAAGGGGATAGCCTTGCCACGGTGAAAAATGGCACATTGATGCGCCTGCCTCGTGCACCCACCCGCCGTATGGAAACTCCCATGGCTATCAGCAATACCCAGGCCGACATGACGTCGGCAGCCGCGACGCCCCAAAGCAGCCCACTGGTCATGCGCATCATTGGTGCGGTGGCGCTGGCGCATCTGATTAACGACCTGATCCAGGCGGTCTTGCCGTCGATCTATCCGATGCTCAAGGACAGCTACGGCCTGACATTTACCCAGGTTGGCCTGATCACGTTGACCTTTCAGCTCACCGCTTCGCTGCTGCAACCCTGGGTGGGTTATCACACCGATCGGCATCCCAAGCCCTGGCTCCTGCCGGCGGGAACGGTATGCACATTGGTCGGCATCGTGATGATGTCGATGGTCGGCAGTTTTGCCTTGATCCTGCTGGCCGCCGCGTTGATCGGCATCGGCTCGTCGACCTTCCACCCCGAAGCGTCGCGGGTGGCCCGGCTGGCTTCCGGGGGGCGCTATGGCTTGGCCCAGTCGACTTTCCAGGTGGGCGGTAACGCCGGCTCTGCCTTCGGCCCGCTGTTGGCGGCGGCGATCATCATCCCTTACGGGCAAGGCAACGTGGCCTGGTTCGGCCTGTTCGCGCTGTTTGCCTTGTTCGTGCTGTACCGCATCAGCCGCTGGTACGCCAATCACCTGAACCTGTTCAAGCTCAAGCAAGGCCAGGCAGCGACCCACGGGTTATCCAAGGGGCGCGTCCTCGGTGCGCTCGTGGTGCTGGGGCTGCTGGTGTTTTCCAAGTACTTCTACATGGCCAGTTTCACCAGCTACTTCACGTTCTACCTGATCGAGAAGTTCGACCTGTCGGTGGCCTCTTCGCAGTTGCACCTGTTTCTGTTCCTAGGCGCGGTGGCGGCGGGAACGTTCTTTGGCGGCCCGATCGGCGACAGGATCGGGCGTAAGGCGGTGATCTGGTTCTCGATCCTCGGCGTGGCGCCATTCACCCTGATCCTGCCTCACGTCGACCTGCTGTGGACCAGCATTCTCAGCATAGTAATCGGCTTCATCCTGGCCTCGGCGTTCTCCGCGATCGTGGTGTATGCCCAGGAACTGGTGCCGGGCAACGTCGGGATGATCGCAGGCGTATTCTTCGGCCTGATGTTCGGCTTCGGCGGGATTGGCGCCGCGCTGCTGGGGCATCTGGCAGATATTCGTGGCATTGAATACGTGTACTGGCTGTGCTCGTTCCTGCCGTTGTTTGGGGTGTTGGCGATCTTTTTGCCCAGGACAAAAAAGGCCTGAGCAGCCTTCAGCCAGACGGCTCGGTGTTCTTGGGAAACACCGAGCTCTTGGCGGCTCGAGTCATGAATAACCGGTACTAAAGTCTCGATCTACATGAGCCTTAAGTTGGCTCTTGTACAAATACCGCTCGTGCTAATTTGCCTGCGTGGCAAATGGTTGGAATGGACTCTGCGGCAAATATCCAGGGGTCGCTTACGGTGACTGGATAGCGGATTCACATTCTTTCCGCGAAGGCCTTCGTTTCCGGAGGTCTTCGGCTCCTGACGTTGAATGTCCTTTATCGTCCCTCGGACGCATAGAGTGAATCTGCGCGCCATCTCCCCACGTTTCAACCAATAACCAGCTGTATCGCCATGCCCGGCCATCCACTTCGGTGCATGACGTAAGCAGCGTCAGTCGTATTCGCCGAGTCGTGCACGCGGTGGCTGCCGGCGTTCTTCATGGCGGCGCGAAAAATAGAATCGGGTGGGGAATGATATGAAGTTCACGTCGTTGCAGGCACGCATTTGTGTCACGGCGGGCGCATGCCTGTTTGTTTCGTCTGTCAGCCTGGTTGTCTACGGGCTCTTTACTGCCCGGTCGAATGAGCAATATGTCGCGAGCGAGGTCAGTGCGCTGGTTGAAAAATCAACCATCCGGGAAATCCAGAACCTGGCCGAATCCCGTGCCAACGCCATCCAGGCCAAGCTGCAGAATGCATTGGATGCAGCACGCACAATGGCCAATACTTTTGCCGCCAGCAAGGCTTCGCAAAGCCCCCTGGCATTGGGCCGTGAACAGATCAACAGCGTGCTGCTCAATGTGCTCAAGGACAACCCTGACTTCAACGGCACCTATTCCTGCTGGGAGCCGAATGCGCTGGACGGGCAGGACCCCGGGTTCCGCAACGCACAAGACGGCAACAACCCCGTGACCGGACGTTTTACGCCTTACTGGACGCGCAGCGCCGATGGTCATGTCGCGGTGCAACCGTTGGTCGAGTATGACTCGGCCGACCGCCATGCCAATGGTGTGCTCAAGGGCGGGTGGTACAGCGGCCCGCGCGACACCCTGAAGGAAAGCGTGTTGGACCCCATTCCTTACGTGGTGCAGGGGAAAAATGTCTGGCTGACCACCTTGTCGGTGCCCATCGTCTCCGAAGGGAAATTCTACGGGGTGGTTGGCGCTGACTTCGACATCGCCTTCATCCAGAAACTCAGCGAGCAGATGTCTGCCGACCTCTATGGCGGCAAAGGCACGGTGTCGATCCTGAGCAACCAGGGCCTGGTGGTCGCGGACAGCCAGCGTACCGACCTGATCGGCCAGCCTATCAAGGCCCTCTTGCCCGATTCCTGGGAAAAGGTGCTAGGCGATATCCAGGGCGGTCGAGGGGATGGCCTGCTGAATGCGCAAACCCAGAATATCGAAGTGCTGATGCCGATTGTGCTCGGCCGTACCGGCAAACCCTGGGCGGTGTTGATTCGCCTGCCCAAGGCCGTGGTCATGAGCCAGGCCATCGCCTTGGAGCAGGAGCTACAGGCGCGCAGCCTCGACAACAGTATCTGGCAGGTGTCGGTAGGGTTGGTCATTTCATTGTTGGCCCTGGCCGCCCTGTGGTATGCCGCCGCCAAGATCGTCGGGCCGATTCGCGAGGCGGCTGCCTTGGCCGCGACCATCAGCCTCGGGGATTTTTCGCGGCGACTGGTGCAGCAGTCCGAAGATGAAGTCGGGCAGTTGTCGGCTGCCCTGAACGATATGTCCGAGAGCCTGCAACGGCAGGTGAGGGTGGCGGAGCGCATTTCCGAAGGTGACCTGGATCTGCAGGTCCGGCTGTCTTCGCCCCAGGACACCTTGGGCAAGTCGCTGGAGAAAATGGTCAGCAACCTGAACCAGTTGATTTCCGAAGTTCAGGCCAGCGCCACCCAGATCACCGGCAGCTCGACGCAGGTGACCGACCTGAGCCAGTCACTGTCCGAGGGCGCCTCCAATTCCGCCTCGTCCATCACCGAGATCAGTGCGGTGATGACGCAAATGGCCGCCCAGACCCGGGACAACGCCGCCAATGCCAAGAAAGCCGATGAGCAATCCCAGGCTTCACGCGCCGATGCGGGGGAGAGCGATAAGCTGATGAGTGAGCTGATCGCCGCCATGGCCGAAATCGATAACTCGGGCAAGGACATCACGGCCATCATCACCACCATCGATAACATTGCCGCGCAAACCAACCTCCTCGCGCTCAATGCGGCGATCGAGGCTGCGCGGGCAGGTGAACTCGGCCGTGGTTTCGCGGTGGTGGCGGACGAAGTGCGCAGCCTGGCCGCCCGCAGCGCCGAGGCGGCCCAGCAGACAGCTGCGCTGATCGCCGATTCCTCGAGCAAGACCCAGCGCGGCATGATCATCGCCGGCCGTACCGCCGAATCGCTGAAGAATATCGTCAGCGGGACCAGCGAAGTCTCCAGCCTGGTTTCGCTGATCTACCAGGCCTCCAGCGAGCAGGCTTCAGGCTTGCAACAGGCGAGCATCGGGCTCGAACAGATTGACGAGGTGACCCAGAAGAACCAGTCGAACTCCCACGAATGTGCCATCGCCGCCAAGGATCTCTCCGAGCGAGCCTCGTTGATGCAGCGTGTGCTTGGGCGGTTCAAGGTGAAAGTTTCAAGGTAAAAAAAGGTCAGCAGGGAGGCTTTTTGCTATCCTGCGGGCCCTTCTTCACGGACGAATACCGAGACCTGCCATGGCTAACGACACCCCGTCACGCCTCGGGACCATACTGCTGGGCCTGCTTTTTTCCCTGATTGGCGTTGGCTTATTGGGCATTGCCGTCAACCTCACCCTCGAGCGACGCGATTTTCTCGCACAGGCACAGACCGCCGATGGCATCGTTAGTCGGCTGAACGCCGGTGGTTCTCACCCCGAAATCGCGTTCACCACTGGAAAAGGGGAAAAAATCTCCTATCCCCAGGGTGGCTTCATCTTCGGCTATGAGCCGGGGCAGCCGGTGCGAGTTTATTATTTGCCCGAGCAGCCGACCGACAACCCCCTCGTCATGGATCGAGGAGCACTGTGGGGGACGCCAGTGCTGTTGGGTGCCATGGGGCTGTTCTTCACCCTGGTCGGGTTGCTGAAAACCATCCGACCAGCGCGGTCGCGGTACGGCTCATTCACTTAAAGGACTTTGAACGCATGAGCTACAACATCCCTATTCCGGTCAATGAAAGTCGTTGGCAATACCAGACCGCCAGCGGTGGCGGTCTGACCGTGGTCATGGTGGCGGGCAGTGGCGGCTCGATCATCCTGCGTTCGCCCCAGGGCGAGGACGTCAGTTACCGCTATGGCGGTGTCGGCGTGGGTGTCGGGTTTGGCGCGCGGCTGCCACGTTTCGGCAAGATCAATATCCAGATCAAAGGCAAGGGCGTAAGTGGGGCGGGTGCGGCAGAGGCGTTCCCCAGCACCGGCAAGGTGTTTGTCAGCGATGCCCTGGTGGATCGCGACCTGACCAGCGACGACATCACCGGCCCTTGCATGTACACCGAAGTGGGCGTGGGCCTGGTGGTCGGTGGTTCGGCCACAGCGCTGCTGTTCGGACTCGATCCCAAGCTGTTGGCGCTGTCGGTGGCCTTGAGCTCCAATCCGGCGACCTCGCTCATCGCGTCGACCACGGTCAACCGCCAACTGGCACGCTCGGCCAAGGGCGCGGTGGTCATGGCCGGCGTGAACGCCGGTTTGCAGGCCGGTGGCGGCGCGGCTATCTACATGGGCTATCTGTTCTAGTTGCGGCTGGGCGCAGGTAACGTTTGGAGAGGACTCAGTGCGTCTGATTAGAGCACTGAGTCTTGGTGCTCGAGCCTATCCCTCCGCCGCCCCGCGTCCCTCCAGGAATATCCGCCCCGGCAACTTGAACCCCCGCAACTTCAGCAGCGTCATCGGCCCGGCATCGAGTTCGGTGCGCAGGTGCCAGGTCAGGCCCAGGCCATCGGGGACCTTGAGCACCATGCGGTAGCGGCTGTCGCCATCGTCCAGCGGCGTAAATTTGGCCTGTTCCAGCAAGCGGATCAGCCCCCAGGTGCCGGCGTAGTCGGCGAACAACCGCTCGCCGGTGTGGACGCTGGTCCAGGTCAGGCTGACCCCGGGATAGTCGCTGCGCCCCGGCCAGCCGAAGCGCTGCCAGCGTTCCTTCTGGTTGAAGTACTCGTGTTTTTCACCGTTGAGGATGAAGGTGGTCTGCACCACATCGCGCACGCCTTTGCCGCTCAGCTCGAAACTCAGGCCCAGGCCGCCGTCGGTGAAGAGCACGTCGGCCAGGTCGCCGAGTTGGTTGATTGCCGTCAGGAACTGCGGATTGACCCGCAAGCCGCGACCATGACGCGGATCGGCCACCCAGCGGTTGCCTTCCTTGCGCAGCACGCCGCTCAACTGGCTGTGCAGGAAGCGCTCGATGCGCCCCGTGTCGGCGCGGATCATCTGCCCCAGCATCGGCAACGAAGCATCGCTGGCCGTCGCGGCGAACGGATAACGCCCGGCGAACGCCGCGTTCCAGTGCTCGACGATCGAGCGCTGCCACTGGCTGTTGAGGCCCGCCGCCGACGGTTGCAGCACCCGCTGCCAAGCCTGATCCAGCGGCTGGACGAACAGCGTCTCGCCAACGCCGGCCCATTGCGCGCCAAGGCTGGCGGCCATCAATCGGCCGTAGGACTGAGTGTCGGTCAGGTCGATGCCGCGACCCTGGAAGACCGTCTGCGCCAGCGCCTGGGTCATTTCCATGGGGTCGGTGGCGGCGCTGATCTGTTGCAGCTTCAGGCGCACGCGGGTTACTTGGGTGAGGTAGGCCTGCAGGCTCAGATGGTCGCTGGCGTTTCGGTCTTCGGCGCCCTTGCCCAGCAGCGTCAACAACGGTCCGAAAGTGGCGTCCAGCGGTCCACCGGGCAGATCCACGAGTTGATCGATCACCGGTGCCTGGTCCGGCCCGATCAGCTTGTGCGCGGACTTCATCAGCGAGTCGCCCAAGGCCTGACCGCGAGTGCCGGCCTGCCCCTGGTAAGCCAGCGTATTGATCAACGCGATCAGCGGCGACTGACGCACATCGCTCATCAGCGTCAGTTGCTCGATCACCCCGTCCAGGTTTTTCGGTTGGCGGGCGCGCAGGCTGTTGAGAAACCCGAGCCAGGCGCTGGCGTAATCCTGGAAATAGCGTTCGGTCAGGCGCGTCTTCAGCTCGTCCGGCGTCAACCGGGGATCGACCTCGCCGGGTCTGTCGCTGAGCACCCAATCGATTTCCTCACGCCGCGCCTGGGCGATGTCGTCGATGGCCTGGCGCACCTGACCCTCCCAGGCCTGGCGCGTGAACACCCCCGGCACGCTGGCCTTGCTGGAAAACAGCCCGGCGGCCTCGGTGTCGCCGACCATCTGCGCCAGGCCCAGGGCCGAATAATGCTGGCCGGCGTCATCCAGCACCTGTTGGTACAGGCTGGCCTCGGCATTGCGCTGGCCCAGTTGATCGAGCAAGGCCTGGCGCACCTGCGCCACCAACCGAGGATCGGCCTCGATGCGCCAGTCCGGGTGCGCGGGCAATTGCTCGGCGTAGAACTGCCAGAAGCCGGGCGCCAGCGTTCGCCAGAGCGCGGGGGCAACCTCTTCCCGGGTGGGTTCGGCATGGGCGAGCGTCTTGACCAGAAGCTCCGCCTCGGCTTTTTCCGGGCGCGCCATCATCAGGTACGCCTTGAGCTGATCGTAGGCAACCGCCGAGCGCTCGACGCGCTCGGCACTGCCCGGCGCCAGCTTGACCAACGCCTCCAGTTGCTCGCGCAAGCGCGCCGCCGCCGGGTCGCGCACCAGGCGATGATTGGCCTCGACGTAACGCGGCCAGAGCATTTCAAGCAGGACGGGATTGCGGTTCAAGCCAAAGCGCAGATGCCATGGCGCACCGGCCACGGCACGGTGATCCAGGCGCGCCAGCACGTGGACCAGCTCGTTGAAGGCGAGCAATTGCTCATCGGCCCGCGACGACGCGTCCAGCCCCGCCAACACCGCTTGCACCTGAACGATCTGCGCCCGATTGCCGACAAAGGACAGCGCCATTCCCACGCCCCACACCACGGCCAACCCCAGGCACAACGCATAAACGACCCGCGGCGCACCCCAGCCCAGCCGCGCGCCAACAGCCTTGTCGTGCTGCACGCCCTGCCACACCGGATCCGGCCACCAGAAATGCTCGCCGTCAGCGCTCCGGACCTCGCGCAGCGGCTGGCTGAACCACAGCCCACGCAGCCTCACCCCCGGATTGAACCCACTCAACGACGGCGCGAGCGCCTGGCGCCAACGGGCAATGCCATCGGCCTGCAAATCCCGCGACAGGCGCAGCAGAAAATCGTGGTGCAGTTGCTTCTTGAGCTTCATCTGCACGATGCCCTGGTGACGCAAAGGCTTGATCAACTCCTGTAGGCATTCTTCCAGCATCGCTGGGGTGACCTTCGCCGGCAGCAGACACCCCACCGGCTGACGCTCGCGCCCCTCCTGCGACCACGTCGCCTCGCACACCTGCCACAGGTGCAACGGCACCTGCCGCCGCATCCGACGGGCCAGCCCCTGCAAATGGCGCATGCCCTTGGCCAGCGCCACTGCATCGGCGATCTGCTCTGGGGTCAGCGCCCAGACCACGCCATCCAAGGCGCGCCAACGGCGTAAGCCAAGCCAATGATCCAGCAACGGATTTTCCAGGTTCTCTTGGAGGCTGCCGCCCCACAACAGCACAGTGCGCTGGCCTTCGAGCCATTTCTTCTTCGCCAGCTGCGGGGCGATGGCGGTGATTTCGGTGGGTTCGCCGACGATGAGCAGCAGGCGGACTTTGTGGCGCCAGAGGGGGCCGTATTGGTGGTGGAGGGTTTCGCGCAGCTCAATCAACGACTTTTCATTCATCGAATTGGGCTCGACCTTATTGAGCGTCGGTGGCGGGCTGGTGTCCGTCTGATATTTTCGATAAGCCGAACGACCCAAGACGTTGCCTAGAAAATTGAATCCACCCAGGAACAACACCAATACCAGCGCCATCGTGGATATTCCCAGCAATCCGAGCGCCTGAAGGTCGCTATCAGGCTGAACGCCCAGCGACTGAGGGTATCGCCACATCACAGCGCCCAAGGTTGCACAAATCAGCAACAACCCGCTGGCCACCGTCCACACACGTATAAAACTTCGCAGCTGCATTCGAATTTCCTATTCCGGGAGGGAAGGCGCAGGCGTCAATGCCATGCCCCAAAGCCTGGCGTCAGCGCGGCCATTGCCGCTGAAAATGAACTGCGGTCCCGCGCCAACCTGAATGGCTTGCGTCGCCGCGACAATCGCCAGCCATGGCGAAGCTTTGCCTGGGTTCCCCAGCATTGCGTCCAAGTCATGGAGACCATGCTCATGCTGCATCGGTATCGATAGCTGGGTGGATACGCTGTCCACGGCTGTATGACGTTGCGCATCAATACCCGCCCGCCAGACCTGCCGGATCGCCTTGAACTCTACCGGTACCCAGGCACTTGCCTGTGTCGCGGCAGCATGCAGCGCGTCGGGACAAGGTTGGCGCTCCTGCTCCGGGCGGTGGAGCAAAGCCACGGGTGCCACGTTGGTTTGCGCCAGCTGATTGCTGAGCAACAAACCGGCGATCACTTCCGCCGTGCCCTCGGGTTGTCTCGGTGCAAACTGCAATCCGATGACCAGCAGCACAGCTTCCTCATAAAAGCGCTGATCGAGCCATTGATCCAACGCATCCAAGCCATTGCCTTCGAGTAGAACCGGTGCCTGGCGGATAGCGGACGCTTGCCATGCCTGCTCCCACGTCCGGTCCCACCCGGAACGCGACAAGCCGCTATCGACGTCCAACAGCAACCCCAGCCGCGTATAGTCAGGCAACTGGGCCAAGGTAGGGGCCAATTCCTCCAATACCTGTTGCAGCGTTCGCAGCAACAACGGTTCGAGATCTTCAGCCCTATCGCCCGGTAAACGACTGTGGCATGACGATGACGAAACGAGCCTCGAAGGCTGCATCGTTTGCGCCTTTATGCCACTCTGCAAAGCCTCCAACTGCACTGCAGGTTCGTCGCCGGGCGCGCGCAGGGCGGTATGCAAGTCGACTTTCAACACCTGTAGCAATCGCCTTCCTTGACGGTTTTTTTGGACAAGGTCCGCCTGTCGCGCCTGATCCCAACCATCGGCCACCGCTTGTTCGCCGAGATACAGCAACGTCCGCCCGAAACCCAGGGCACACCACCCCAGCAACGGCACGCCCAAAGCCAGGCCCCAGGAAACTTCAGGATTCTGGTGCAACGCTTCGGGGCCGAGCGACAAAACGCCCACAGCTCCCAACAACAGACAAAACACCAATAACCCAAGCCAAAGCCTGGCCCGTGGCCGTACCGGCCTAGGCGCCAAGACCGGGATGTCATCCATTCGCACCGGCATGATTAACGGGCCCCCACGCCAGGCATGGATGAAATCAGTGCACAGCCACAGGCGCACAGATGCCCAGCAAAGGCGACGGGCACGCCATTGTCCTTGAACGTCGGATGACCTTCGGCAACGACCGTGCGCCCATGCCCCGGCACCGGGCAATCCACCGGATCGCCCTGCCGAGCGACACCGATACCGCCGAATTTCATGACGGTTGAACCTGATTGGACGGTGCCGTTTCCTGAGTTTTTGTCGCCGATTCGGATGATGTTTTTCATGTTTTGCTCCTTGTTAAAACCGATTCCTTATTGGTGCCTGTCGACTTTTTATATGAGGTGGTTGTGCATATAAACTCTCCGTGGTAGTGGCGTCGGTCTGAGTGCAACTATGGATTGGGTGATGAATTTTTGGCTGCTAGCAAGTTTAATGTCAGTGGCTGGTATAGACGGCACTTTAAACATCTTTGAACTTTCCCTGCTTGCTCGTTGTGGTCTGTCTTGTGATTCGCTATTAAAATTTTATGGGGGCGCATTTCAGAGTATGGCTGCCTTTGTTGTTAAGATTAATTTGGCATTTCAATTTCTTCATCTCAGTAGGCGGAAGAGTTACAAGTTTAAGTTTAAGATAAAAAATCCCATCTCGAATGTTTAGATCGCTGGGCTCGGCAAATGCGTATCCCTGGTGGAAATCCTTACCCTCATACGCGCATACCGTTTTGGTGCTTACGATTTTCCAGTCTTTTCGAGGCGCCAAAGTATCAATGTATATGCAAGGATCTTCATATAGGCGGACATATCTGTATACCACTTCATTGCTTCGATGTGAGATTATTGTCGCGGCGCGCATGTAGTTTATGTCAGCTATACACGTTGAAGACATGGCTAAGAGTGCTCCGCCAAAGAGTTGGGTTGCTTTCATTTGGTTATTCCGGAAATTTTTATGCTCTATGCGCTTTCTGCCTTTGAACACTGCAGTCTACCGATTTGCCCATTTGTGACCGGGATAAAGCATTTTCTTGTTTCTTCTCCTATAGGCCCCAGTGGTGTAGTGCTTAAAGTGAGGTGTATTCCATCTATCTCGAAAGATATGTCTTGAAATCCAACATAAGTAAAGTCGGATGAGAACAATTGACCTTCAAGGTCGCACACACTCGCTCGGGACGTCGCGCTCCAATTGCCGTCGAGACTCAATGTTTCGATATAAAGACACGCATCTTCAAACATCCTTAAGTATCGAGCCAAGACATTCCCAACTCTCCCGGAAGTGGCGTCGGCTACTGCTGAATAATTTAGCATGTCGGCACCCGCAAAATTAATTAGGCTCAAGGTAATAAAAGCAATGACCAATTTTCTCATTTGTTGCTTCTCCTTGCGCCGAACGTCTGTTGAATATTTTTTGCGCTGATCAACTCGCGTTTGTAAACAGCTGTGAACGGACTCTCGCTTTAAATTTGGTGTTCTGAAAATTCCCCGCTGGGGGTTATTTAAACTGTCTTTCGCGTTGACGCCGGTAGAAGGTAAGTGCTTCGCTTCAGCGTTCTAGGGGTGATTTTTCGGGGGGGGTGCAAATTATCGGTAATAATTCGCTCGCTTTTATAGGGGCGATACATTCATATATTTGTTCGTTGACCGGATAGAGAGGAGTAATGCTGAGGTAGAATTTAATTCCGGCGCCTGAGAACGAAATATTATAGAAGTGCGCGTCTGCTACCTGATCCCAAAAGGACCGCCCTTCATAGCTGCACATTTTTCTTACCGATTTTATTTCTAGGTTTGTTGCGCTGAGGATACGGAATACTGCGCAGTTACCTTTTTTGCTTAGTGAGTACTTTAATATTTCATTATTGATAATGGTGGAGGTTTGCTCATAAAGTTCACGGTTTTCGGCTACCGCTTCAGAAGAGATAAATGCCAGCATGGTTAATAAGGTTGCTATATTGCCCATAGGGTGACTCCGCTTAATCTAGATAAGTTTTTCGTTTATTGAAACGATCAGCTGGTACGCTCAGCCACCGGTTCCTGTCAAAAAGCACTTCTCTAATTTTTGAGAGATTATTGTCAACTATCGGTTTTTGAATATAGGTTCTAGTAATGGGTGTGTAGTCGCCGCGGTATATCAAATCCACTGCGATGTCTTGGATGCGACGATCTGTTTTTGTCCAGTTTAATTGGCCATACTCGTCTATATTGAATTGAGCCTTGGAAATCCGTATAACTTCGTCCTTCATGTGCTTGTAAACTGGAATAAAAAGATCGTACTGCTGCTTTCTCGAAATTGTCTGCCTTCTGATCTCTTCCGGTGCGGATTTTAGATAATCTCGTGCAGCTGGGCCGGACAGCCCTATACCCCCGATAAGCCATGAATGCAAAGGTTGTTCAATATCTGCCGCCGATAGATCAGTAAAAGCATTTGGCCTTTGCCCAAGATCATATCCGCGACCAATCGTTATGCCCGACGCACCGCCTGGCCAATGGACTACTCGACTGAAGTATCGATACAAAGGATTATTCGGGTCCTCAATGTCATTACCTTCTACGTCGAAGGTGAGCTGCCCAAAAGGCACTTTCAACCACGAGAGATCATTGTCATCAATTGCTGCCGAAAAATTGCCCCCAATCCCCACCGGATGAAAGTGATAAACCTTCCCGTCCTCCGGCAGCCCAACCTTCTCCATCACCTCATCCCACCAACACAACGCCTTGATCCGCTCTTTCTCCGCCAACCAGTTCACATGCGGCGTCGAGCCGCTATGGCCGAGCAGTTCGTCCAACGCATCCCACTTTTGCGGGCGGTGGAACCATTCGCTTTCCTTGAGCACGATCAGTTGTGAGATCGATTGGGCGTGGGCCGGTACGTTGAGGGCTGTTTGCAGCTCTTCGGCGGTCATCTTGCCGTCGTGGTTGCGGTCGATGATGTCGAACAGTCGGCGCTGGACCGGCCCTTTGTCGCCCGCGTCGGCCATCGGGCCGTAGCGTTCCAGTTGCGCGCCGCTGAAACGGTCTACGGCGCGGTGGAATGAGGCCAGGTGTTCTCGGGGGGACGAGTAGTCGAAGATCACTTCGTAGCCGTCCCATGACCAGGGATTGACCCATGGCGTCACGCCAACTTCTTCGCACACCCAGCCGTCCAGCGCAGCGTTGTCGCCATCGTTCAGCAGGCCATCGAGGCGGTACCAGTTTTGTGCTTTTCGTTCAGGCGTGGCGAAGACGGCGATCTTGTATTTGTCCGGTAAGTCATCGAGCAGGCTTTTGGGAACCAACAGGTCGGCGTCGCTGAAGCGGTTGGCTCTCGCTAAATGTGGGGGGCGCGTGGTGTTGTAATCATCTTGATGCGCCAATACGGGGGTGCCCTTGGCGAGCTTCAGCCAAGTCTTGTCGCGCTTGGGCAACCGTTCGGCCCAGGCGCGACTGGCTTTGAGGAAGGCGCGCGCGTCTTGTTCGCTGAACACTTCCAGGTGCAGTTTGTTTTCCGGGCGATCCGCGTTGTAGCTTTGGTACTCGCCGATGTGGCCGATCAGATCACCGGCCTTGATAGGCACCGGTTCGTCCAGCACCACCACTCGATCATGCGCCAGCGGTTCCAGCTCCCCTCGCAGCGAGGGGTAATGGACGTATTGGTTGACGCGCTCCAGCTTTCGGAATTCGCCTTCGCCACTGATAGTCACTTCGGTGCCCGGCGGCAATTCCAAAAGAATTTCACTGAGGAGATTCGCTTCGGCACGCACATTCAGCGAGCTACGGCTCCTGACGCGATACTGATTTGCAGAAATGAGCTCCAGAAAATAGACAGAAAGGTAGCCGCGCAGCGCACCTTCGGCATCGATCAAAACCTCCGGTCCAAGGGTGTTTTCCAGTTTGCGGAATTCACCGTCGCCGCTGACAGTTACCGCGGCGCCGGCAGGCAGGAATGTCAGCACCTTGCCTTGACGGGCCATGTTGCGCACGTTCAGGCCGCGTTGTTCGGAGCGACCGTAGAATATGTCTTGTACCGTTTCCTTCACCCAACGGGTCTGCCCCTCAGGCCAGAAACCCGGGCGCGTCAGGGCTGGGTCTTGCTGGTAAGCCGCCCAGTCCTGCAAATGCATGTACAGGCTGTAGATGATCAGGCTGGGCGGTGTGTCCGGGCTGCCCTTGATTTTCGGTGGCTGCAAAAGATGGCGCACGAGCACGAAATTTCGCGAGAAGGGTTTGTTCACGACGAGCTTGTTGAATTGGTAGGCCGTGGTCGGTGCGTGTTGATCGATGCGATACGCCACCACTTCTCCGTCGGCCAGGCAGTGCACGCTGGATTGATCGAACTGGCTTGCGGTGCCCGCGTCGAAATGCACGCCGCCATGCCAGAGGCCATTGCGCCCCAGTGGGAAGTAACCCGCCGTGGCCTTGGCCAGTTGAGTCAAGTGCAGCAATGGGTGGTTTCTGTCCTTGAAGGGATGGCTCCAGGTGTTGACTGGCGACAGCCCGACATCCTGATGTTCAAGCGGCGAAGGGGCGTTGATGGGCCTGGTATCCGGCGTCGGCCAGATGGGAGGACCCGCTTGATCGGGTCTTGAACCCCTGCGATTGTCGGAGCGTTCGAAAAGGCGAAGCAGTGAGTTGAGCATGGTTTATTTGGCCTTTGGTTTCGTGGAGGGGATCAACCGGAGAAGTCCGTTAGCGCTGCGGATCTGGCGTCGTGTTCAGCCAGCTCAGGCAGTGTTTTCAGCGGTGCGGCCTGTTCGGCAGCCTCTTGCACATATTCGAAATTCGCCGACTTCACGACAAAGTCCCCCCGCGTCCCCGACTCGATGAGGCCCTCATCCAGCGTGATGTAGCTGCCGCCTGCGTTGAGGGTGATCTTTTTCTTCGCGACGATGCGGATCTCGTCTTCGGTGCTGCTGATGTCCAGCCCATGACGCGCCATCAGTTCCAATCGGTCGTTCTGCGCCTGCACCATCACCGGCCCTTGGTTGGCGATCAGCTTGAGGCCCAGCTTGCGCACGAACAGGCTCACCCCCTGGCCCACGCCGATGAACAGGCGCTTGACCACGCTGAGGTCGGCCTGGCCGCCGGCGTTGAGCATCAGGTTGTGTTGCGCGGCGAGTTGCAGGTGTTTGCCGCTGGTCAGCGCGATGCCTTGCGGAGCGCTGAGCAGCAGGACGGAGGTTTTGAGCTGTTCGAGGTCTTGCCTGAGCAAGGCCAGTTGCGCTTGCACGTCGGCGGGTTCGGCCTGGCTCGCCTGCGCGTCGCTGGAAAGGTTGTCCAGCTGGTCGGCGGCCTGCTGCAAGCGGTCTGTCGCCGCGCTCATTTCCAGGACGTCACCCTTGGCCTTGACCTGCTCATCCGCACTGATAAACACCCCCCTGCCACCCCGAATCGCCCCCCAGCCATCGGTGCGCAACTCAAACCCTTCCCCACGTTTCTTGCGCGCGGCGTCCACCAAATGCCCCAGGTTCAACTGGCTCTTGCCACTGTGTTCAGTGCTGAGCTTGATGTGTTCCTCCCCGCGGGTGTCGTCCAGGCGCAGTTTGTTGTTGGTCGGGGTGCGCAGGACGTTGCGGCGCTCGTTGCGGGCGGTGACCGGGTCCGGGTGGCGGTCATCGTGCAGGGCGTGGGCGATGTAGGGGCGGTCGGGGTCGCCGTGTTCGAAGGCGATCGCCACTTCGGTGCCGGCCTGCAGCGGGAGGTGCAGGCCGTGGGTGTCGCCGCCGTAGGGCCGGGCGAGGCGTAGCCAGGCGCTTTCGCGGCCGGGTTGCCAGGTGTCGCGGTCGAACAGGAAGCGCACTTTGTAGCGGCCTTCGAAGTCGAGGTCGGCGTACGGCGGGTTGACCACCGGGTGGCTGACGCGGGCGGGGAGGGTGCCGCTCATGCGCGGCTTGGGCAGCAGCGCGGGGCGAAAGCACACGGTTTCCGAGTAGGGAATGGCTTGGAAGTGGGCGACGAAGCTGCGGTCGCGGGCCGCTTCGGTGCGCAGGCTGACGATCACCGCGCCGGGCTCGAAGGCCTTCGGCGGGCCGCCGGTGATGTCGAGGCGCTGCGCCGGGGCCAGGATGGCGCTGCTGGTGGTGCCGCTGAGGCGGGTCTGGTCGTTGAGGTAGAGCTCATGGCGCAGACGGGCGTAGAAGAAACCGCTTTCGCTTTGCAGGTCCTCGTCCAGGGCGTAGCGCTCGCCCAGCACCGTGTAGGGGTCGCCGTAGTGATAGGCCTCGCCGTAGGTGCCCTTGGCACCTCGGGTGTGGTCGACTTCACCGTCCAGAAAGGCATGGGCCTCGCGGTGATGGTAGGCGCGAAAGTTGATCCTTTGCTCGACCATCCGGTGGGCGGTCTGCAGGTTCCAGACGGCATCCTGGCCATCGGCGGACAAGCCCGACGGCGGGCGGCACGGCAACGTGACGCCGCGCTGGTAGTGCCGCTGGTCGTCGTGAAATTCCACCACGTCGATGTTCAGGCGATCGTCGCTGGTGACGCGGTACCAGATGCCGACCTCGGCCAGCAGGCGCTCGACGAATGCCAGGTCGCTCTCGTCGTATTGCATGACCTGTTCGCGCCGGGGGTACTGGCGCACCAGGTTGAAATAGAACTCCTCGCCACGAAAATCGTGGCGCGTGCGCAGGATGTGCTCGACGATCTCCGGCACCGACTGCTGCTGGTAGATGCGAAACTGCTTGCCGCGCCCAAGCCGCGCGAAACGCGGTTGCAAGGTGATTTCATAGCGGGCTTCGTCGTTGGAGCCGGACAGGCGCTTGAAGCCTGAGATCACCCCATGAAAGGCGCGCAACGGCTTGATCACCGGCGGCTTGAAGCCCTTGGGCGTCGGCGGTGGCGGCACGGCGTACAGGTTGAAATAACCCCAGCGGTTGAGCACGTCGGTGGCCGCCAGGTCGCGCTCGGTGCAGGTGAATTCGATGCGGTAGAGGTAGGGACGACTCAGGTGTTCTTCGCCGGTGAAGGCCAGGACGTCGAGGTGAGTGTCGACGCCGGAGATTCGCAGGGTGTGGCGGCTGTGGTCGAAGAAGGTCGGGAGTGGGTTAGTCATGGATGCCCCTGGAAAACCACGCTCATGGCGCGTGGTTTTTTGTTGTCGAGGGGACCAGATTGGCTCACGGCGAAGGGCAGATACCATAGGCAAACCGCCCGTTCTGAAAATTCAGAAACGTCCTATAAAGGCGCGTTCCTCTTCCTTAGGAAGTTGCCTACAGGGGAGCCGATTGCCTAGGGAAATAAGTGGGAAGGGGAGGGTTATTGGCCATCTGTCGTCATCCCCCAGCCAGAAGTGAACTTGCCGCTCGTTGATGCCTCCGAGCAAAAGGGCCATCCAGCCTGCTGACGGCTGCAAGCCACCGGTCAAGCCAATGATCGGAAGCGTGCAAAGCGTTGTGGCTCTTCCAGAGTGACGAATCCGGCATTTATTTAAAGGACTAAACCATGACAACCTTCGATAGTACGAAAGTGGATTCCCATACCGTGAGAACCGGCCCGGGCACTGTCCAGGTCGACCTCACCGGCCAGTTCGATGATGCCCAGAGCATCACTGTCCAGTCGGACGGCAAGATATTGATTGGCGGCTATACCGAGTACCTGGCATGGGGATACCCCGGGGCGCCAGGTGAGGAAAGCTACGGTTACGAACAGAACCATTCCGTTATCCGCCTGAATGCGGATGGAAGCCTGGATACCGGCTTTCATGACGGTGGCGTCGACATGGTACCGGCCACGACAGCGCCAGCGTCCCGCTATGAGCTGACGGCGGTGCAGTTCGATGGCAAGGTGCTTGTCGCTGTGGCGCTGAACACCGGCATACAGGTGGAGCGCTATAACAGCGACGGGACGCGCGATGCTGGCTTTGGTCAGAACGGCGTCATGACGGTCGACATCGGCCATGACTTCAAGGATATCGACCTGACGGCCAATACGGACGGCACCTTTCAGGTCAGTGCCCGCGGGTTTGACCAGGCGACCGTGACCAAGGTTGGCAATGACGGCAGCTTGTTCGACGGCTTTGGCAACCATGGCGTGCTGACCGTCGATATTTCCGAAGATCCGTTCTTCAACGGCGGGATCTCAACTGCCGTGCTGGCGGATGGAAGCGTCGTGGTCGGGGCTGCCTACAACGCCGCTGGTGTGGGCGATCCGACGTTCGCCTTGCAGCGTTTCAACGCCGACGGTCAGTTGGACACCCGTTTCGGTGATGATGGCGTCCTGCATTTGAACGCCACCATGGGGTTTGGCGAAGACTCGGTGGTCACCGTGCAGGCTGACGGCAAGATCATCGTGATGGGCCATGGCGAGGGCGATAGCTTGGCTACCGTGGCGCGGCTCAACGCTGACGGATCCTTCGACAGCAGCTTTGGCAGCAATGGCTCGGTGACCTTCGAGGCCGACACGCCGGTGGCTTTGACGGTACAAGCGGATGGCCGGATTTTGGCTGCCGGCACGAACAGCGGAGATTTCAATGTCATCCGCCTGAACGCCGACGGCAGCCTGGACACCAGCTTCGGCAGCCAGGATGGCAAGCTCCACGTGGATGGGTACGCTGGCGAGGAAATCCTGCGCGGCACCGATGCCGCCGAAATCATCCATGGCCTGGCGGGCGACGATGTGCTCCAGGGCGACGGCGGACGTGACGTGTTGCAAGGTGGCGCAGGCGCGGACATTTTCCGTTTTGCCGAATTGGGCGACAGTTTCCGCACCGCCACATTGAACAACAGCGACCGCATCCAGGACTTCGATGTCTCTGAGGACCGCATTGACCTGATCGGCTTGGGCTTCACCGGGATTGGCGACGGGCATGACGGTACGTTGGCCATCCAGGCGAGCGCGGACGGCACTCGCACGTACCTCAAGAGCTTCGACGCCGATGCCGCCGGGCAACGTTTTGAACTGGCCCTGGACGGTAATCTGGTCGGGCAGTTGAACAGCACCAACCTGGTGTTTACCGCGCCTACCGTCGAAGGGACGTCTGCCAACGATACGATCAACGGTTCTGCCCTGTCGGAGATCATCCGTGGCCTCGACGGCAATGACCGTATCAACGGCGGCGCCGGAGCGGATGTCATCATCGGCGGCGCGGGCGCCGACCGTCTCAACGGCGGAGACCGGGCCGACATTTCGTTGTGGACGGACAACCGTGAAAACGCCGACGTATTCCGCTATCTCTCCACCGACGACAGCTACCGGACTGACAGCCAGAGCTTTGCCGACCTGATCGAAGGCTTCACGGTTGACGACAAGATCGATGTGTCGGCGCTGGGCTACACCGGTTTCGGAGAGGGTACGGACACTACGCTGAAGTTGGTTTACAACGAGGCACTGGACCGCACTTACCTGAAGGATGCGGAAGCGGACGCCCAAGGCCATTCGTTCCAGATCGCACTGGCTGGGGACTGGCGGGAAAGCCTTGGCGAAGACAACATGGTCTTTGCTCCCGCAGCGGCGCCCGACGCCGAATTAGGCCTGATCGGGGTGGCGCCAGATGTCGATCAATGGCATTTGCTGAGTTGACGGGCACAAAAAAACCGCGTGGCAGACAGACGCTGCCACGCGGTTTTTTTCACTTCAGACGTTAAAGCGGAAGTGCATCACGTCGCCGTCCTTGACGATGTATTCCTTGCCTTCCAGACGCCATTTGCCGGCTTCCTTGGCGCCCGCTTCGCCCTTGTACTGGATGAAATCCGAGTAGGCGATGACTTCGGCGCGGATGAAGCCTTTCTCGAAGTCGGTGTGGATGACGCCGGCGGCTTGCGGGGCGGTAGCACCCACGCGAACGGTCCAGGCGCGGACTTCTTCGACACCGGCGGTGAAGTAGGTCTGCAGGTGGAGCATTTCGTAGCCGGCGCGAATCACGCGGTTCAGGCCTGGCTCTTCCAGGCCCAGGGCCTCGAGGAACATGTCTTTCTCTTCACCGTCGTCCAGCTCGGCGATTTCCGCTTCGATCTTGTTGCAGACCGGAACGACCATGGCGCCTTCTTCTTCGGCAATGGCCTTGACCACGTCCAGGTGCGGGTTGTTCTCGAAACCGTCTTCAGCGACGTTGGCGATGTACATGACCGGCTTGGTGGTCAGCAGGTGGAAGCCCTTGATCACCTGTTTCTCGTCGGTGCTCATGTTCTTCATCAGGCTGCGCGCAGGCTTGCCTTCGGTGAAGTGGGCGATCAGCTGTTCCAACAGGCCTTTCTGGACGACGGCGTCCTTGTCGCCACCCTTGGCGTTTCGAGCGACTTTCTGCAGTTGTTTCTCGCAGCTGTCGAGGTCGGCGAAAATCAGTTCCAGGTCGATGATTTCGATGTCGCGTTTTGGGTCGACGCTGTTGGAAACGTGAATCACGTTCTCGTCTTCGAAGCAGCGCACCACGTGGGCGATGGCATCGGTCTCACGGATGTTGGCCAGGAACTTGTTACCCAGGCCTTCGCCTTTCGACGCACCGGCCACCAAGCCAGCGATGTCGACGAATTCCATGGTGGTCGGCAGGATACGCTTGGGATTGACGATCGCCGCCAAGGCTTCCAGGCGTGGATCGGGCATCGGCACGATGCCGCTGTTCGGCTCGATGGTGCAGAAGGGGAAGTTCTCGGCCGCGATCCCTGATTTGGTCAGGGCGTTGAACAGGGTGGACTTGCCGACGTTAGGCAGGCCGACGATGCCGCAATTGAATCCCATGGTGTTTCCCCTCGGATAAGTGTCAGGCCTTCTGGCTGTGCAGGTTTTTCATCGCGCGGTTCCATTCACCGGCGAGGATATCCGGCAGCACGCCGAGGGCGAAGTCGATGCTGGCATCGAGTTTTTCCTGTTCGGCGCGAGGCGCACGACCCAGGACAAAGTTTGAAACCATACTGGCAACGCCCGGGTGGCCGATGCCGAGCCGCAGGCGGTGAAAGGTATTCTGATTACCCAGTTGCGCGATGATGTCGCGCAACCCGTTGTGACCGCCATGGCCGCCGCCCTGCTTGAGCTTGGCGACGCCCGGAGGCAGGTCGAGTTCGTCGTGGGCCACCAGGATTTCTTCCGGCTTGATGCGAAAGAAACCGGCCAATGCCGCCACGGCCTGGCCGCTGCGGTTCATGTAGGTGGTGGGAATCAACAGGCGAACATCCTGACCCTGGTGCGAAAAGCGCCCGGTCAAGCCGAAATATTTGCGATCGGCGGCCAGGCTGACGCCTTGGGCGTGCGCGATGCGCTCAACAAAAAGGGCCCCTGCGTTATGCCGGGTCTGTTCGTATTCGGTGCCTGGATTACCCAGGCCAACGATCAGTTTGATGGCAGTCACGATAGGGGCCCTTCCTGGAGTGGTGGATAACATGTCGCGTCAGACGGTGTGGCGACAACGAACGAAAATTGCGGATCTACCGTTAAGTAAACTTCGCGTTCTTGCCCGTTGTCTCGCTACGTTCCAGTCCGCGATGTTTCCGGTCACTCCGGCGACAGAGTGAAATTACTCTGCAGCGCCTTCTTCAGTAGCTTCTGGAGCAACACGTGGAGCGTGGACGTTGGCAACAGCCTTGTCATCACCGTGAGCCAGGGCAACAAACTCAACGCCTTTAGGAGCCTTGAGGTCGGACAGGTGAATGATCGTGCCGACTTCGGCGTCAGCCAGGTCGACTTCGATGAATTCAGGCAGGTCTTTCGGCAGGCAGGAAACTTCGATTTCCGAAGTCACGTGCGAGATCTCGCCGCCTTTCTTGACCGGGGCAGCTTCGTTGATGAAGTGCACTGGAACAACAGCAGTCAGCTTCTGACCGGCAACAACGCGGACGAAGTCAGCGTGCATCACGTGGCCTTTGGCCGGGTGACGCTGCAGGGCTTTGATCACGACGTTTTGCTTGGTGCCGCCAATGTTCAGCTCGATGATGTGGCTGTAGGCCGCTTCGTTTTCGAGCAGTTTGGCAACTTCCTTGGCCAGCATGCTGATGGACTCAGGGGCTTTTTCGCCACCGTAGACTACAGCTGGAACCAGGCTTGCGAGACGACGCAGGCGGCGGCTCGCACCTTTCCCCAGGTCGGAACGCACTTCAGCATTCAGAGTAAAATCGTTCATGTTGTATCTCCAAAATAGCCATTTCCGAATGACGTCTGCGACCGACGCCAAAGCGGTATGGGCAAAAAAGCCCCGCCCCAACATGAGTGTTGGGGCGGGGCGCTTTTCGTCAACGAGACATTCAGGAAAGGGCAGGGCCCTTAGCGGAACATCGCACTGATCGATTCTTCATTGCTGATGCGGCGAACCGCCTCGGCAACCACCGGTGCGATATCCAGTTGACGGATACGCGCACAGGCTTGTGCTGCAGCGGACAACGGGATGGTGTTGGTCACCACCAGCTCGTCCAGCACGGAATTTTCAATGTTTTCGATCGCCCGACCGGACAGCACTGGGTGTGTGCAGTAGGCAAAGACCTTGGCAGCGCCATGCTCTTTCAGGGCCTTGGCCGCGTGGCACAGGGTGCCGGCGGTATCGACCATGTCATCGACCAGAATGCAGGTACGCCCTTCGACGTCACCAATGATATGCATCACTTCGGAGTGATTGGCTTTCTCACGGCGTTTGTCGATGATACCCAGATCAACGCCCAGGGATTTGGCAACGGCCCGTGCACGCACGACGCCGCCGATATCCGGGGACACGATCATGAGGTTTTCGAAGCGCTGATCTTCAATGTCATCCACCAGGACTGGGGAGCCGTAGATGTTATCCACGGGAATATCGAAGAAGCCCTGAATCTGGTCAGCATGCAGATCGACCGTGAGTACACGATCGATGCCGACTACGGTCAGCATATCGGCGACGACTTTCGCGCTGATAGCCACACGTGCGGAACGCGGACGGCGATCCTGGCGGGCATAACCAAAGTAAGGAATAACAGCAGTGATACGAGTAGCCGAGGAGCGGCGGAAGGCATCAGCCATCACGACGAGTTCCATCAGGTTATCGTTGGTCGGAGCGCAAGTCGGCTGAATAATGAAGACGTCTTTACCGCGAACGTTTTCATTGATCTCGGCAGTGATTTCGCCGTCGGAGAACTTACCGACAGAAATGTCACCGAGAGGGATATGCAGCTGACGTACGACACGCCGAGCCAGATCGGGGTTGGCGTTCCCCGTAAAGACCATCATCTTGGACACGCGCAGTACCTGAAGGCTGAGGGTATACCTGGATGAGTATAGGAAAATGGCAGGGGCGGCTGGATTCGAACCAACGCATGGCAGGATCAAAACCTGCTGCCTTACCGCTTGGCGACGCCCCTGTATCTGTTGCTGCGAGTGCCCAGCACTCGATTCCTTTTAGAGCAGGCTTTGCAGCTTGCGATGCAACATCGAAACGTTGCTTCCTTTTGCTACAAACCCTGTAAGGGTCTCTGTCAGAAGGGCCGAGACTTTATCAGCTTCAGCTTTGCTTGGGAAGCCCCCAAACACACAACTTCCAGTTCCGGTGAGTTTTGCTTCGGTAAAATTACCTAACAAATTCAATGCGTTACGAACATCTGGATAACGCCTTGCTACCACCGGTAAGCAGTCATTTCGACTGTTTCCCTTGGGAACGGGGCGCACTTTAATGGGAGGAGAGTTACGTGTCAACAGTGGATCTGAAAAAATTTCTGCTGTACTTACAGATACTTGCGGCACCAGCACCAAGTACCAGGGTTCTTCGGGTTCTACCGGCGTGAGTTTTTCCCCCACACCCTCGGCAAAAGCCGCGTGGCCACGCACGAAAACCGGCACGTCGGCGCCCAGCGTCAGGCCCAGGGCCGCCAAGCGATCCATGTCCCAGCCCAGTTGCCACAAATGATTCAGGCCCAGCAAAGTCGTCGCCGCATTCGAACTGCCGCCACCGATGCCGCCGCCCATGGGCAGGATTTTTTCGATCCAGATATCGATGCCCAGCGAACAACCGGATTGTTCCTGGAGTTTTTTCGCGGCCTTGACGATCAGGTTGCTGTCGTGGGGAACGCCAGCGAATTCGGTGTGCAAGCGGATCACGCCATCGTCGCGCACGGCGAAAGTGATCTCGTCGCCGTAGTCCAGGAACTGAAAGATTGTCTGCAGCTCGTGGTAGCCGTCCGGTCGCCGGCCGAGGATGTGCAGCATCAGGTTGAGCTTGGCCGGAGAGGGCAGCGTCAAGCGTGTTGCGCTCATGTCATTGCCCCAGCTTGCGCGGCTGCCATTGCTTGATGACCAGCGTGACGTCGAGGTTGCTGCCGTGCAGCTTGATGCGCTCGGGCAACCAATAGCCGTTCTGCTGGGCATAGCTGAGGTATTCGATCTGCCAGTCGTCCTGCTCCAGGTTGGACAGGCGACTGTCCGCGTCGAGGGTCAAGCGGCTTTTGCTGTCCGGTGCCGGCAGGCCGCGAACCCACCAGGTCAGGTGCGACACCGGCAGTTTCCAGCCCAATTGTTCTTCCAGCAGCGCTTCAGGCGTTGGCGCCTCGTAGCGCCCCTGATTGGCGACTTCCAGCGAAACCTGGCCCGGCCGGCCGGTCAAGCGTGCGGCGCCACGGCCCAGCGGCCCGGAGAGGCGAATGTCGTAGTAATCCTGGCGCTGCAGCCAGAACAAGGTGCCGCTGCCCGAATCCTTTGGCGCGCGAATACCGATCTTGCCGTCGATCTGCCAGCCATCGAGGCCACTCAATTGTTGCTTGTGCTCGCGCCACTGGGCCTGGTTGCCCTGGCCCTGGACGGATTCACGGGCGCCGAAGCCCGCGCAACCGGCGAGCAGGGCGATGAAACTGAAAACGATGAAATGGCGCAAAAACATAATCTTAAAGAGTCTCTGATCCGGTCAGGCGTTTGATGGTGCTGCGCAGGATGGGGCTGTCGGGCTGTTCCTTGAGGAACTTGTCCCAGATCTGCCGGGCTTCGCGTTGCTTGCCATTGGCCCACAACACTTCACCCAGGTGAGCGGCGACTTCCTGATCGGGAAAGCGCTCCAGCGCCTGGCGCAACAGGCGTTCGGCTTCGTCGAGGTTGCCCAGGCGGAAGTTCACCCAGCCGAGACTGTCGAGTACCGCCGGGTCTTCCGGGTTGATCTGGTGGGCCTGCTCGATCAGCACCTTGGCTTCATCGTAGCGGGTAGTGCGATCCGACAGGGTGTAGCCAAGGGCGTTGAGGGCCATGGCGTTGTCCGGGTCGCGCTGGATGATCAGGCGCAGGTCTTTCTCCATCTGGGCCAGGTCATTGCGTTTTTCCGCCAGCATGGCGCGGGTATACAGCAGGTTCAGATCGTCCGGGTATTGCTTCAAGGCTTGTTGCAACACGCCCCAGGCCTTGTCGCCCTGGTTGTTGGCCGACAGGGTCTCGGCCTCGATCAGGAAAAGCTGGATACCATAATCCGGCTGGGTGTCACGCTGGATGGCCAGGCGACTCTGGGCCTCGGCCGTCCTGCCGTTGCCCATCAGGATGTCGGCCTGGCGCAACTGCGCCGGGAGATAATCATTGCCCGGGCCGACCTGGGCGTATTCGATCAGGGCACTCTCGGGGTCGTTGCGCTCCTCGGCGATGCGACCGAGGTTGAGGTGGGCCGAATCGACATGGCTTTCCCGCGCGATCAGGTCTTCCAGGTAGCCCTTGGCCTCTTCCCAAGCCTTGGCTTCCAGGCAGACCAGTGCCAGGGAATAACGCAGGTCATCATCCTCCGGGTACTGCTGCACCAGGCTGGAAAACTCGACCTTGGCGTCGTCCATGCGGTTGTTCTCGACCAGCATGCGCGCATAGGTAAGGCGCAGGCGTTTGTCGTCCGGATATTTCTTGATGCTTTTTTCCATCAGCGGCAGGGCTTCGTCGCCGCGGTTCATGCCTTGCAGCAGCCGTGCACGCAACAGGATGGGCGCCACTTCGCCGGCCTCTGGCGGGTTGTCTTCCAGCAGGGTGAGGGCGCCCTGGGAGTCGCCGTCCTGTTGCAGCAGCAGGGCCTTGCCGAAAATCAGTTGTCCATTGTTCGGATGACGCTGCAGCAGGCGATCGAAGCTCTTCATCAGGCCGGCGCGGGTTTCCTGGTCGGTATCGGCGGCGGACAGCGCCAGGAAGTCGAAATGGGTATCGCCTTTGCCCTGCAGGACTTTTTCCATATACGTCATGGCATCGTCATAGCGTCCGGCACGTGCCAGTTGTATGGCGGCGGCGCGTTGCGCTTCCAGATCGTCCGGGGCGTTCTTCGCCCAGATCAGCGCAGTATCCAATGCAGGCTGGTCAGCGCCCAGGTATTCGGCGATGCGAAACGCGCGCTCGGAAATCCCCGGGTCCTGGGTATTGATGGCCTGGGTGACGTAGTTGTCCAGCGCAATATCGAAGCGATTGCGCTGGCCCGCCAGCTCGGCACTCAGCAGGCTGAAGATGGTCTCCTCGCTGAACGAGCCGTAGACCTTGGGCTTTTCGGGGGTCGGGGAACTGTCTTCGACCGGTGGCGTACCGTCCGTCGAAACGGGGGCCATGGACTGGCAGCCGCCGAGGAAGGCAAAAGCGAGGAGCAACGCAAAGGATCTATTCATATAGGAAGAGGACGACTAACCTGCGGTCGGATCATCATGACACAAGCCATCGGTCAAACATAACCGAGTCTCGGCGGATGCTTTATAGGCACAGGTAATTGTGACAATAGTCGGGGGTGGTTGTTCTGGATCTGGCGAAGTAGGACAATTGCCGGCTTCACGTCACCATCAGCGACCTTGAATGGCCTTCCTTGCACTTGGTATTAACCACAAGACTGCTTCAGTAGACGTCCGCGAGCGCGTGGCCTTTACGCCTGAGCAGCTGGTTGAGGCCCTGCAGCAGCTCTGCCGACTCACCGACAGCCGCGAAGCTGCGATCCTCTCCACCTGCAATCGCAGCGAGCTTTATATAGAACAGGATCACGTTTCGGCCGATTCAGTGCTGCGCTGGCTGGCCGAATACCATGATTTGAGTCTTGAAGAGCTGCGCTCCAGCGCCTATGTGCACGAAGATGATGCGGCCGTTCGTCACATGATGCGCGTCGCCTCGGGGCTTGATTCGCTGGTGTTGGGCGAGCCGCAGATCCTCGGCCAGATGAAGTCGGCCTACGCCGTGGCGCGCGAGGCAGGCACCGTCGGCCCGCTGCTGGGGCGGCTGTTCCAGGCCACGTTCAATGCCGCCAAGCAAGTGCGCACCGACACCGCCATTGGCGAGAACCCGGTGTCCGTGGCGTTTGCCGCGGTCAGCCTGGCGAAGCAGATTTTCAGTGACCTGCAGCGCAGCCAGGCGTTGCTGATCGGTGCCGGCGAGACCATCACCCTGGTTGCCCGCCACCTGCATGACCTGGGCGTGAAACGCATCGTGGTCGCCAACCGCACGCTGGAGCGCGCCAGCACCCTGGCCGAACAGTTCGGCGCCCACGCGGTGCTGCTGTCCGACATTCCCGCCGAGCTGGTACACAGCGACATCGTCATCAGTTCCACCGCCAGCCAGTTGCCGATCCTAGGCAAGGGCGCGGTGGAAAGCGCCTTGAAGCTGCGCAAGCACAAGCCGATCTTCATGGTCGACATTGCCGTGCCGCGTGACATCGAGCCGGAAGTCGGCGAACTGGACGACGTTTACCTCTACAGTGTCGATGACCTGCACGAAGTGGTTGCCGAAAACCTGAAGAGCCGGCAAGGCGCGGCCCAGGCGGCGGAAGAGATGATTACCGTCGGCGCCGAGGATTTCATGGTGCGCCTGCGCGAGCTGGCGGCGGTGGACGTGCTCAAGGCGTATCGTCAGCAAAGTGAACGGCTGCGTGACGAAGAATTGCAAAAGGCCCAGCGCCTGCTGGCCAACGGTGGCAGTGCCGAAGAGGTGCTGGTGCAACTGGCCCGTGGCCTGACCAACAAGCTGCTCCACGCGCCCAGCGTCCAGCTCAAGAAACTGACCGCCGAAGGCCGCCTCGATGCGTTGGCCATGGCCCAGGAACTTTTCGCCCTCGGTGAGGCTTCACCGGATAGCTTTTCGGATAAAAAATCGCAATGAAAGCGTCACTGCTCAATAAGCTGGACATTCTCCAGGACCGTTTCGAGGAACTGACCGCCTTGCTGGGCGACGGCGAGGTCATTTCCGACCAGAACAAGTTCCGGACCTACTCCAAGGAGTACGCGGAAGTCGAGCCGATTGTCGCGACCTATAAACAGTTGCTCAAGGTGCAAGGCGATCTCGAGGGCGCCCAGGCGCTGCTCAAGGACAGCGACCCGGACATGCGCGAAATGGCGGTGGAAGAGGTGCGCGAGGCCAAGGAGCAACTGGTCGAGTTGGAAAGCAACCTGCAGCGCATGCTGCTGCCCAAGGATCCGAACGACGGGCGCAACGTGTTCCTTGAAATCCGCGCCGGCACCGGTGGTGACGAGGCGGCGATCTTTTCCGGCGACCTGTTTCGCATGTACTCGCGCTACGCCGAGCGTCGTGGCTGGCGTGTGGAAATCCTCTCGGAGAACGAAGGCGAACACGGCGGCTATAAAGAAGTCATCGCCCGGGTCGAGGGTGACAACGTCTATGGCAAGCTGAAATTCGAATCCGGCGCCCACCGCGTACAGCGTGTGCCGGCCACCGAATCCCAGGGCCGCATCCACACATCCGCCTGCACCGTGGCGGTGTTGCCCGAGCCGGACGAACAGGAAGCCATCGAGATCAACCCGGCGGACCTGCGGATCGACACCTACCGCTCCTCCGGCGCGGGCGGCCAGCACGTCAACAAGACCGATTCGGCGATCCGCATCACGCACTTGCCCTCGGGCATCGTGGTCGAGTGCCAGGAAGAGCGCTCCCAGCACAAGAACCGCGCGCGGGCGATGTCCTGGTTGTCGGCCAAGCTCAACGACCAGCAGACCAGCGCCGCCGCCAACGCCATCGCCAGCGAGCGGAAATTGCTGGTGGGCTCGGGTGATCGTTCCGAGCGGATCCGTACCTACAACTTTGCCCAGGGCCGGGTCACCGACCATCGCGTCAACCTGACCCTGTATTCCCTGGATGAAATCCTTGCCGGTGGTGTCGACGCGGTGATCGAGCCCTTGCTGGCCGAATACCAGGCCGACCAGTTGGCCGCGATTGGCGAATAGGCACAGGTGAATAAATGACCATCATTGCCAGTCTGTTACGCGCCGCCGAGCTGCCGGATTCGCCCACGCCACGGCTGGACGCCGAGTTGCTGCTGGCCGCTGCGCTGGGCAAGTCCCGCAGCTTCCTGCACACCTGGCCCGAGCGGATCGTACCCAGCGAGGCGGCGCTGTTGTTTTCCGAGTACCTGCGTCGCCGTCGCTCCGGTGAGCCGGTGGCCTACATTCTCGGGCAGCAGGGCTTCTGGAAACTGGACCTGGAGGTGGCGCCCCATACGCTGATCCCGCGCCCCGACACCGAGCTGCTGGTGGAAACCGCGTTGGCCTTGCTGCCGGCCACGCCGGCCCGGGTCCTGGACCTCGGCACCGGCAGCGGCGCGATAGCCCTGGCGTTGGCCAGCGAGCGCCCGGCCTGGAAAGTCACGGCGGTCGATCGGGTGCTCGAAGCGGTGGCCCTGGCCGAACGCAATCGTCAGCGCCTGGACCTGCGCAACGTGACGGTGGCGAGCAGTCACTGGTTCAGCGCCCTGGAGGGCAAACGTTTCGAATTGATCATCAGCAACCCGCCCTATATCGCCGCCAGCGACCCGCACCTGGCCGAGGGCGACGTGCGGTTCGAGCCGGCCAGTGCGCTGGTCGCGGGGCCGGACGGGCTTGATGACTTGCGCGCGATCGTTGACCAGGCCCCCGATCATCTCGAGGCGGGCGGCTGGTTGATGCTCGAACACGGTTACGACCAGGCTGAAGCGGTGCGCGACCTGTTGAGCGGCCGAGGGTTCGCCGAAGTCCACAGTCGCAAGGACCTGGGCAATCATGAACGCATCAGCCTGGGACGCCTGCCGTGCTGAACGATCAGGAATTGCTGCGCTATAGCCGACAGATTCTGCTGCAACACGTCGACATCGATGGGCAGTTGCGCCTCAAGCAGGGCCGCGTGTTGATCATCGGGCTGGGCGGCCTCGGCGCTCCGGTGGCGTTGTACCTCGCCGCCGCTGGCGTTGGCGAGATGCACTTGGCGGACTTCGACACGGTCGACCTGACCAACCTCCAGCGGCAGATCATCCACGACACCGACAGCGTCGGCCTGAGCAAAGTCGAATCGGCGGTGCGGCGCCTGACCGCCATCAATCCCGAGGTCCGGCTGGTGCCTCACACGGCTGCGATGGACGAAGACAGCCTGGCAGATGCCGTGGCGGCGGTGGACGTGGTGCTGGATTGCTCGGACAATTTTTCCACGCGCGAAGCGGTGAACGCTGCCTGTGTGGCGGCGGGCAAGCCATTGGTCAGCGGCGCGGCGATTCGTCTGGAAGGACAGTTATCGGTGTTCGATCCGCGTCGCGCCGAAAGTCCGTGTTACCACTGCCTCTACGGTCACGGCAGCGAAGCTGAATTGACCTGCAGCGAGGCCGGCGTACTTGGCCCGCTCGTGGGGTTGGTGGGCAGCCTCCAGGCGCTCGAAGCCTTGAAGCTGCTGGCCGGTTTTGGTGAGCCGCTGGTGGGGCGCTTGCTGTTGATCGATGCCTTGGGCACGCGTTTTCGCGAATTGCGGGTCAAGCGTGATCCGGGTTGCAGCGTCTGTGGCAAGCCGACATGAGTGAAGCGCCGGTCGGTGTGTTCGATTCCGGGGTCGGCGGGCTGTCGGTGCTGGGTGAGATCCGTCGGTTGCTGCCCAATGAATCTCTCCTGTATATCGCTGACTGCGGGCATATCCCTTACGGCGAGAAGAGCCCGGAATTCATTCGCGAGCGCTGCGCGATCATTGCGGGCTTTCTCCAGCGCGAAGGCGCCAAGGCGCTGGTGGTCGCTTGCAACACTGCGACGGTAGCCGGCGTGGCCGACCTGCGTCGCGATTACCCCGAGTGGCCCATCGTCGGCATGGAGCCAGCGGTCAAGCCCGCCGCCGCCGCCACACGAAGCGGCATCGTGGGTGTGCTGGCAACCACGGGCACCTTACAGAGCGCCAAGTTCGCCGCGTTGCTCGATCGTTTTGCCACGGATGTGCGGGTCATCACGCAGCCCTGCCCAGGGCTGGTGGAATTGATCGAGGCCGGTGACTTGAACAGCCCGGCCTTGCTTCAATTGCTACAAGGCTACGTCACTCCCTTGCTGGCGGCCGGTTGCGACACATTGATCCTCGGCTGCACGCACTATCCATTCCTCAAGCCGTTGCTCAAGCAGATGGTTCCTGAACATATCAGCCTGATCGACACGGGCGCCGCCGTGGCTCGGCAACTTCAACGCCTGTTGGCCGAACGGAATCTACTGGCCCACGGGCCGGCCAGTGAAGCGCAATTCTGGACCAGTTCGGATCCGCTACATTTAAGAAAAATCCTACCGACTCTATGGGATTCGTCTGACATTGTGCGAAACTTCGAACTGTAAAAAAAACGTGAAAATTGTGTAAATCGAGCTGAACTTCTGTTTTGGCGCCGATTTCTATAGCTCTGTCTGTTGTAAGAAAAAACTAACTAGGCTGTCGGAAAAGGATGTTTCTAATGAAGCGCTTATTCTGCTTTGCCGCGTTTGCGGCTGCATTGCTGGGGCACACTTACACCGCGCAGGCAGCGGGCGTCGAGTTCGGGGTAGGCCAGACTGGCGACTCGACCATGACCTACCGCCTGGGCATGCAATTCGATTGGGACAAAAGTTGGTTGCAGAGCGACGTGGGGCGCCTGACCGGTTACTGGAGCGGTGCCTACACGTACTGGGAGGGGGATGAGACCTCCAGCAACCATAGCTTGTCGTTTTCGCCGGTATTTGTGTACGAATTTGCCGGTCAGAATGTGAAGCCTTATATCGAGGCGGGCGTGGGCGTTGCGTTGTTTGAAAACACCGAAGTGGAAAGCAACAAGCTGGGCACGGCGTTCCAGTTCGAGGATCGCATCGGTTTCGGCCTGCGCTTCAAGGGTGGGCATGAAGTGGGCATCCGCGCCACTCATTACTCCAACGCCGGCATCAAGTCGACCAACGACGGTGTGGAAAGCTACGCGCTGCACTACACGATGCCGTTGTAACACTCGATCCTGTGGGGGCGGGCTTGCTCGCGAATGCGTAGTGTCAGTCACATCAATGCTGGCTGAACCGCCGCTTTCGCGAGCAAGCCCACTCCCCCAATAAACGCGGATTTCCTACCGATACGCCGTCGTGATGCCCTGTCGCTCCTCCAGGCATTCCGGCGCACCCATTTCGAATTCCCTGCAAATCAGCGGACGCCTCTCGTAGATCGTGCACATCATGCTGTCGCGATCCAGCGCTGCGCACCAGCCATCGTCGAGCCGCAGCATGACTTCCCCTCCCCAATCGTCGGTGTCGATAAACCGCTCGGGAACGCCGGTGTCGGTGATGAGCATGACTTCGAGCTGGCAGCAGCACGCCGCGCAGGTCGAGCAGGTGACGACCGGCGCGGGGAGTTCAACGAGAGGGATGGTTTTCATGGGGCGCAGTGTAAGGCAACCGGGCCGATCAGGGTTGTCCCTTGATCGGGGATTGTCCTGCTTTTTGGCAGGCGGCGATGTCGCCTTGGGTGGGGTCGCTTGATGACGGTAACGGCCAGAGCTTCGTCATGGAGACAGCAGGCAAGGCCATCTCGTGGGGGCGTCCCTCCAGTTGCGTCAGTATGTGGCTCGCTGCCGTTTCAGCGGTCCATCGGGCCAGCACTGAAAAGTCCTCATCGACACCTGTCGCCGAATTGCCGAAGCCAGGGACGACCAATGTGAGGTCGATCCCCTTGGAGGCCAGGTCGGCACGCACTGACTCGAATACTTGGCGCATCGCGTTGCCGTCGCCCTCGGCTTGCGAGGGTCGCAAGTAAGTGACCGGGCTGGTGATGCCCACCAGATGCGGCTCGGCTCCCTGGTGTAACAATGGTCGCGCCGTCTCGATGCAGAAACTCGCTGCAAGCAAATTGCTGCGAATGATGTGTTCAATCAGTGTGCTATCGGTGGGTTGGCCGGCAACGTATTCAGCCGTGCCTGCATTGATGATCACTGTATCCAGTGCTCCCCATTCCTGGGCAAGCCGCTGGCCAATCTCTCGAACGGTCTGGCTGTCGGTCAAGTTGCCCGGCACCATCAGCACCTGGCCGGGAAATTGTTGTGAAAGGGTCTCGCAAGAGGGCGCGACGCGGGAACTCACGGCCAACTGCCCTCCGGCCTGAAGAATCGCTTCGGCCAACGCAGCCCCCAGTCCATTACTGGCACCGGTCAGCCAATATTTTCGCGCCATCGTTCTCCCCTTTTTGCGCACAGCCTTGATTTGAAATGAACCAGGCTTGGACCGTGCATCCTGCACAATGCCTTTAATGGCCCCTTCGATTAGTCAGACTACATAGCCTTCACAACTGATTGCATCCGGTCTTCAACAATTTCATGTTCGGTGATCGGCCATCCATGTCATCCCATGTCTTGTCGCGCTGGCAGATGCCTGAAGGCTGTCAGCGCACGTGCTCGGGATTCGGCCAGGTCGACGATCGGCCGATGGTATTGCACCGCGTCAAACAGATTGCCTTGTGCATTTGGGCTATGGACCCGTAGCCCGTCGAGATCGTTCAGTTCAGGTATCCATCGTTTGATAAATAGTCCCTCGCGATCAAATTTTTCCGATTGGCTCAAGGGGTTGAAGATGCGGAACCAGGGCGCGGAATCCGTGCCGGTGGAAGCACTCCACTGCCAGCCGCCATTGTTGGCGGCCAAGTCCCCGTCGATCAGGTGGCGCATGAAAAAACGTTCGCCTTCGCGCCAGTCGATCAGCAAATTCTTGGTCAGGAACATGGCGACCACCATCCGCAGGCGGTTGTGCATCCAGCCGGTCTCCAATAATTGACGCATGGCCGCGTCGATAATCGGCAGGCCGGTGCGGCCCTGCTGCCAGGCTTCCAATTCGTCGGGAGCCTTGCGCCAGGCCAGCGCTTCGGTTTCCGGGCGGAACGCGCGATGGCGCGACACGCGTGGATAGCCCACAAGAATGTGTTTATAGAACTCGCGCCAGAGCAATTCATTGATCCAGGCCACGGTACCGGCACTTCCGCTCTCGAATTCGCCCTGGTTGGCTTGCAGCGCAGCGTGCAGGCACTGGCGTGGTGAAACAACGCCGGCCACCAGATAGGCCGAAAGCTGGCTGGTGCCGGGGTGGGCGGGGAAGTCGCGCGCTCGCTGGTATTCATCGATGTGTTCATCGATAAAGGCGTCCAGCCGCCGTCGGGCCTCGTTCTCGCCGGCAGGCCAGAGGGCACGTAGCGCCTCGCTGGGAGGTGCGAAACCTTCGACGTGTGCGGGCACCGGATCGCTGGCGATGGCCGTGCGGGCTTGTCCGGTCGGCGCGGGAACCAGATTGGGTAGCGAAAGGTTCAAGCGCTGGTAGCACACCTTGCGAAACTGGCTGAACACTTGGAAATAGTTGCCGGTCCTGGTCAGGACGCTGCCGGGCCGGAACAGCAGTTGATCAAGGTAACCGTGGAACGCCACGCCTTGATCCTTCAGGGTTCGAGCAACCTCGCCATCACGCCGGGTTTCGTTCACGCCGTATTCTTCGTTGGCATGCACGGCGCTGATATTCAATTCGCGACACAGTGTTGCCAGCACCTGGGGCGCCTGGTCCCAGTGCGAAGCGTGGCGAATCAGCAGCGGAATGTTCAATGTGTTCAGCGCCGCACTCAACGAGGCGAGGTTGCGCAGCCAGAAATCGATCTTGCAGGGAGCATCGTCATGGGCGCGCCATTGCCCGGGGCTCATCAGGTACACCGCCACGCAGGGGCCCGCGGCTGCGGCTGCCGCCAGGGCGGTGTTGTCGTGCAGGCGCAAGTCGCTGCGCAGCCAGATCAGTTGCATGCGGTCTTTCATCTACAGGAGTTCTCTGCGGCTCAGCTCGCGGTAAGCGGCCAGTGGGTCTTCGGCCCAGGACACGTCCAGCGTCGAGACGCCTGTGGATAACCTGGCTTGATGGATCGACGCGGCCGGGCCGGCGATGATGATCGGGCAGTCGATTGCATTCAGCAGCCTGGGCAGTTGGGACAGGTCCAGGGCGTGGTTGGAATACACCAGCACGGCGCGAACCTTGAGGCGTTCGACCGCCAGGGCCAACTCTCCGGCAGGCAGCGGCCCGTCAAGTATTTCCACGGGGCAATCGGCGCTGCTGGCGAGCCAGGCGGTGAGCCACAAGCAGGGTTCCTGATGTGATTGCGATTGATTGACCAGCAGCAACGGCGCGCCACGCAGCTGGCGGTTGTTGTGATAAATCCGGCTGCCGAATTTGCTGCGCAGCCAAGTGTGGAAAAACACCTGCTCCAGTTGCGCGCCGAACTGGCCTTGCCAGCGCGTTTGCAACTCGGCCAGCAAGGGCAGCAACAACTGTTCGCAGACTGTCCGCGGCGGATACAGCGCCATCGCCTGGTTGATCAGGTCGTCGACCTGACGCTCGGCCAGTTGTGTCACGGCCAGCAGCAAGGCATGGCGCTGGCGTTGCCATTCGTCCTGCACGGGCTCTTCGGGTGGTTGCGGCGTCTCGAGCAACGGCTTGATCTTGCTCACCGCCACGCCGCGATTGATCCAGGTGAGGATGCTCTGGATCCGCTGCACATGCTCGGCATTGAACAGGCGATGACCCTTGGCGGTGCGGTGCGGCACGATCAAGCCGTAGCGTCGCTCCCAGGCCCGCAGCGTGACGGCATTGACGCCGGTTTGCCGGGCCACTTCGCGGATGGGAAGCCAGCCCTGCGCCAGTGCCTCGGCAAAATCGACGCCGAGGTCTTCGCTGGCGCTTGAATCAGGTTTCGTGTTCATCAAATGGCGTTTCGCAAGCTGAGATTTTCCGGGTGAGGTTGCAGGTACACCTGCTGCGCCAGATAAGGGTCGGGGTGCTGGCGCAGGTGGTGCTTGAGCAGTGTCAGCGGTACCACCAGCGGCACGATGCCGAGGCGATATTGCGCGATGAGGTGTTGCACTTCCTGCTTGTCATCGGCATCGATGGCGCGCTTGAGATAGCCGCTCAAGTGCTGGAGTACGTTGGTGTGGGTACGGCGGGTAGCGCATTTTTTCAAGGCGGCCATCAAGGCGCTGAAATAACGTGCGCCCAGTTCGTCGGGATCGCCCTTGCCCATGTTGCCCAACAAATTGCCCAGTGCCTTGTACTGCACTGGGTTGTGGGCCATCAGCAGGTATTTGTAGCGCGAGTGAAATTCGATGAGGTCACGTCGGGTCAGGCCTCGCTGGCGCAGCGGTTGCCAGGCCGCATAGGCGAACACGCGCGTCAGGAAATTCTCCCGCAGCACCGGGTCATTCAGGCGGCCATCTTCCTCCACCGGCAGGTCCGGATGACGCTCGCAAAAAGCCTGGGCATAGATGCCTCGTCCACCGCCGTCCTGGGGCACGCCGTTGTGATCGTAGACCTTGACCCGTTCCAGCCCGCAGGAAGGGGATTTCTGCATGAAGATATAGCCACAGATACCCTCCAACTCCCCGGCCATCTGCCGTCCGTATTCGGCCAACGGTCCCGTCACGTCGAGGTCGCGATTCACCGTGCCGACCGCGTCAGGATGCTCTGGGTTGCCCACCAGGCGAATCGGCTCGCGGGGAATGCCCAGGCCGATGGCGACCTCGGGGCACACCGGGACGAAATCGAAGTATTCCGTGAGCGTGCGACTGCACAGTGGCGATTGTTTATGCCCGCCGTTAAAGCGAACTTCAGCGCCCATCAGGCAGGCGCTGATGGCAATTCTGGGTTTGGCATGGGCTTCGCTGGGCATGGGCGACCTCTGATGGCTTAATCTTGTACAGTTTTTGTTTTCTGTACAATATTTTCATCATAGGTCCGAACGGGCACAAGTCAACCGCGAATTGAACGAGCGGAGTTCATGACACATTGGCGCGGGATGGGCTGCTGTCTTTTGCGACAGCAGCGAGCGGTACGGGATGACACGATTCACTGAAGACTGGCGTGCAAGCGGCGAGCGGCCTCCTGGCCGCTGAGCCAGGCGCCTTCGACCCGGCCGGACAGGCACCAGTCGCCACACACATACAAACCCAGGTCCGCGTCCGCCAGTGCGCCCCATTCATGACTGCCGGCAGGGCGCGCATACAGCCAGCGATGGGCCACGCTGAAGCTCGGCGCTGGCATCGCGCTGTGCAACAGTTCGGCGAAAGCACCGTGCAAATGTTCGATAACCGCTTCCTTGGGCATGTCGATGTGCTGGCGGCTCCAGTCACTCGTGGCGTGCAGCACCCACGTGTCGAGCTTGCTGTCGCGCCCCGGTTTGCTGCGGTTGCGCGCCAGCCAGTCGAGGGGGCTGTCTTGTACGAAGCAGCCTTCCATAGGTGTATCCAGGGGATGTTCGAAGGCCAGCGCCACGGCCCAGGTAGGGTCCATTTTTACCCCGGCGGCGACCCCGGCCAGTTTCGGCACGGCCGCCAGCAACGCGGTGGCCTGGGGCGCCGGCGTGGCGATGATCACCTGGCCGAAGGGGCCATGGGTGAACCCTTCCGCGTCCTGCAGGTGCCAGTGTTCCTGGCCGCGAAACACCTCGGTGATGCGGCAGGCGAATTGCACCTGCAGTTCGCCGAGCAGGGCGCGGGTAATGGCGCTCATGCGAGGGGTTCCGACCCAGCGGGTCTGTTCGTCGGGGGAGGGGCTCATTTGCCCCTCCTGATAATGATAAAGCTGCGGGTTCCACTCCGCCGCCCAGCCGTTGGCTTGCCAGCGCTGGACTTCCGTGACGAAGCGCCGATCGCGGGCGGTGAAATATTGTGCGCCCATGTCCAGGGCGCCAGCGTCACTGCGCTTGCTCGACATGCGACCGCCGCTGCCGTGGCTTTTGTCGAAGAGTTGGATGACGTGCCCGGCCTCCGTCAGGGCCTGGGCGGCTGATAACCCGGCGATGCCGGTACCGATGATTGCGATAGGTACAGTCATGAGGGCCTCGTTTAACTTTCTGTACAGACTACGCCGTCGTTTAATCCTGTACAATTTTGATTTTTGGTATAAGTTTTACCGTTCGCGTTTCGACAGGTTGTCCTATTGTTAGAAACAGGGCCTGTCCGATATGAACAATCTCTACCTATAAAAATAGACTAATGGGCCGGGTAAAACGCGATGAGAGGTACACCTCATGCACATATTGCTGACCGGCGGTACTGGTTTGATCGGACGGCAGCTCTGCCGGCACTGGTTGGAGCAGGGGCATCACTTGACGGTCTGGAGTCGTCGACCTGAACAAGTGGCTGAAATTTGCGGCGCGCAGGTACGCGGCGTCGCCAAGCTCGACGAGATCAGCGAGCCCGTGGACGCGGTGGTCAACCTGGCGGGGGCGCCCATTGCCGACCGCCCCTGGAGTCATAAGCGCAAGATGTTGCTGTGGAGCAGCCGCGTCACGCTGACCGAGGTTTTGCTCGCATGGCTGGAGCGTTGTGAACAGAAGCCGCAGGTACTGATTTCCGGTTCCGCGGTGGGTTGGTATGGCGACGGCGGCGAGCGAGAGTTGACCGAGGAATCGGGGCCGGTCAGCGAGGATTTCGCCAGCCAGTTGTGCATTGCCTGGGAGGAAACCGCGCAGCGGGCCGAGGCCATGGGCCTGCGTGTGGTGCTGGTTCGCACCGGCTTGGTCCTGTCTGCCGAGGGCGGCTTTTTGTCGCGGCTGTTATTGCCCTTCAAGCTGGCGCTGGGCGGGCGTATCGGCGATGGTCGGCAGTGGATGCCGTGGATTCATATCGACGATCAAATCGCCCTGATTGATTTTCTTCTGCACCGCGATGATGCCAGCGGTCCTTATAATGCCTGCGCGCCGAATCCGGTGCGCAACCGCGATTTTGCCAAGGCCCTGGGGCGCGTATTGCATCGGCCGGCGGTGGTGCCGATGCCAGAGCTGGCGTTGAAAGTCACGTTGGGTGAGTTGTCATTACTGTTGCTGGGCGGCCAGCGCGCCACGCCGGCCCGATTACAGGCGGCGGGTTTTTCATTCCGGTTCACTGATTTGCCTGCGGCCCTGGAAGATTTATCGGGTCGCCTTTGAAATAGGATGTTGCATGACCGATCACGCGTTGCTTCTGGTGAATCTGGGTTCGCCTGCCTCCACCTCGGTGGCCGATGTGCGCCGCTACCTCAATCAATTCCTGATGGACCCGTACGTCATCGACTTGCCTTGGCCGGTGCGTCGGTTGCTGGTATCGCTGATCCTGATCAAGCGCCCCGAGCAGTCGGCCCATGCCTATGCGTCGATCTGGTGGGAGGAGGGCTCGCCGCTGGTGGTGCTCAGCCGGCGCTTGCAGCAAGCCATGACCCGTCAATGGACTCAAGGCCCGGTGGAACTGGCGATGCGTTATGGCGAGCCCTCCCTCGAATCCACCCTGGTACGGCTGGCGAGCCAGGGCCACAAGAACATCACGCTGGCGCCGTTGTATCCGCAATTCGCGGAAAGCACCGTGACCACAGTGGTTGAAGAGGCCAAGCGGGTCGTGCGCGAAAAGAAGCTCGATGTGCAGTTCTCGATTCTCCAGCCGTTCTACGACCAGCCGGAATACCTCGATGCGCTGGTCGCCAGCGCCAAGCCGTACTTGATGCAGGACCATGATCACTTGCTGCTGAGTTTCCATGGCCTGCCCGAACGGCACCTGACCAAGCTCGATCCCACGGGTTTCCACTGTTTCAAGGATGCCGACTGCTGCAAGAACGCGCCGCCGGAAGTCATGGCAACGTGTTACCGCGCCCAGTGCATCCGCACCGCCGAGCTGTTTGCCCATCGCATGGGCCTGGCGGATGGAAAATGGTCGGTGTCGTTCCAGTCGCGACTGGGCCGTGCCAAGTGGATCGAACCGTACACTGAAGCGCGCCTGGAGGAACTGGCCAAGAGCGGCGTGAAGAAGGTCCTCGTGATGTGCCCGGCGTTCGTCGCCGATTGCATCGAGACGCTGGAGGAAATAGGCGACCGTGGCCGTGAACAGTTTCGCGAAGCGGGAGGGGAGGAGTTGGTGTTGGTGCCGTGTCTCAATGACGATCCGCAGTGGGCGCAGGCGTTGAGTACTCTCTGCGAGCGGGCGCCGATAGCTTTGTGAGGTTCTAGGGCCTCATCGCGAGCAAGCTCGCTCCCACAGTGGATCGCGAGTGTTCACAAAATTTGTGTTCACAACAGATCCCCTTGTGGGAGCGAGCTTGCTCGCGATGGCTTTCTGACTGACAACAAAGTACTTCAGATCAGCGGCTCATCCGCCTTCTTCTGCTTCCAACCGTCATTGCCCGGCAGCAACAGGTTCAACGCGATCGCCACCACGGCGCACAGCGCGATGCCCTTGAGACCGAAGTCGTCCGGGCCGGTGCCGGTGCCCACCAGCACGCCGCCGATGCCGAACACCAAGGTCACTGAAACGATCACCAGGTTGCGGGCTTCGCCCAAGTCGATCTTGTGGCGGATCAGCGTGTTCATGCCCACCGCCGCGATCGAGCCGAACAGCAGGCACAGGATCCCGCCCATCACCGGTACCGGGATGCTCTGCAGCAGCGCGCCGAACTTGCCGATGAACGCCAGGCTGATGGCAAAGATTGCCGCCCAGGTCATGACCTTCGGGTTGTAGTTCTTGGTCAGCATCACCGCGCCAGTCACTTCGGCGTAGGTGGTGTTGGGCGGGCCGCCGAACAGGCCGGCGGCGGTGGTGGCAATGCCGTCGCCGAGCAGTGTGCGATGCAGGCCGGGTTTTTTCAGGTAGTCACGACCGGTCACGCTGCCCACGGCGATCACACCGCCGATGTGCTCGATGGCCGGCGCCAGGGCGACCGGCACGATGAACAGGATTGCCTGCCAGTTGAACTCCGGTGCGGTGAACGCCGGCAGGGCGAACCATGGCGCGGCGGCGATTTTTGCGGTGTCCACGACACCGAAGAAAAATGCCATGGCAAAACCCACCAGCACGCCGGAAATGATCGGCACCAGGCGGAAAATGCCTTTGCCGAACACCGCTACGATCAAGGTGGTGAGCAGCGCCGGCATGGAAATCATCATCGCGGTCTGATAATGAATCAGCTCAGTGCCATCGCCGGCCTTGCCCATCGCCATGTTGGCGGCAATCGGCGCCATGGCCAGGCCGATGGAAATGATCACCGGCCCGATCACCACTGGCGGCAACAGGCGGTCGATGAACCCGGTGCCCTTGATCTTTACCGCCAGGCCCAGGAACGTGTAGACGAAACCGGCCGCCATCACGCCGCCCATGGTCGCTGCCAGGCCGAACTGGCCCTTGGCAAGGATGATCGGCGTGATGAAGGCAAAACTCGAGGCGAGAAACACCGGCACCTGGCGTCCGGTGACGACCTGGAACAGGATCGTTCCCAGGCCGGCGGTGAACAGCGCCACGTTCGGGTCCAGCCCAGTGATCAGCGGCATCAATACCAGCGCGCCGAAGGCGACGAACAGCATCTGGGCGCCGGACAGCACCTGGCGCCAGAGCGGATCGTTGAACTCGTCCTGCATGCTCAGGCGTCCTTCTGCTTGGTGCCGAAAATCTTGTCGCCGGCATCGCCCAGGCCCGGAATGATGTAGCCATGTTCGTTGAGTTTCTGGTCGATGGACGCGGTGTAGATGGTCACGTCCGGGTGGGCATCTTCCACGGCCTTGATGCCTTCGGGGGCGGCGACCAGCACCATCGCGCGAATGTCCCGGCAACCGGCTTTCTTCAGCAGGTCGATGGTGGCGACCATCGAACTGCCGGTGGCGAGCATCGGGTCGATGATCATCGCCAGGCGCTCGTCGATTTCCGGCACCAGTTTTTCCAGGTAGGTATGGGCCTGCAGGGTCTGCTCGTTGCGAGCCACGCCCACGGCGCTGACCTTGGCCCCCGGGATCAGGCTGAGCACGCCTTCGAGCATGCCGATGCCGGCGCGCAGGATCGGTACCACGGTGATTTTCTTGCCGGCGATTTTCTCGACCTGGACCGTACCGGCCCAGCCGTCGATTTCATAGGACTCCAGCGGCAGGTCCTTGGTGGCTTCGTAGGTGAGCAGGGCACCGACTTCCTGGGCGAGTTCGCGAAAGTTCTTCGTGCTGATGTCGGCGCGGCGCATCAGGCCGAGTTTATGTCTGATCAGCGGATGGCGGATCTCGAGGATGGGCATGGGGAAGGCTCCGGCGGCGGGCAAAAAAACCGGCCTAGATTAATCTATCCGAGGGTGTTGTCCTATAGACAATACAGAACGTTAGTCCACAAATGCTTGATCTGGCCGGGCGGGATGCGTACCTTTGCCGGCTTTTCCGAACTGCCACCCCTGGAGAGCGCCATGTCCGCTGATCTCGAGCATATCCGTCAAGTCATGCGAGAGGCTGACTGCCTGTACACCGAAGCTGAAGTCGAAGCGGCCATCGCCCGTGTCGGTGCGCAAATCAACGATCAGTTGGCCGAAAGCAATCCGGTCGTGTTCTGCGTGATGAACGGCGGGCTGATTTTCTCCGGCAAGCTGCTGACCTATCTGAACTTCCCGCTGGAAGCGTCCTACCTGCACGCGACCCGTTATCGCAACGAAACCAGCGGCGGCGACCTGTTCTGGAAAGCCAAGCCGGAAGTCTCGTTCATCGACCGCGACGTACTGATCATCGACGACATCCTCGACGAAGGTCATACCCTGGGCGCGATCATCGATTTCTGCAAACACGCCGGCGCCCGCGCGGTGCACACCGCCGTGCTGATCGACAAGGATCACGACCGCAAGGCTCGTCCGGACCTGAAGGCCGACTTCGTCGGTTTGCCGTGCATCGACCGATACATCTTTGGCTATGGCATGGACTACAAAGGCTACTGGCGCAACGCCAACGGTATCTTTGCGGTCAAGGGGATGTAATAGATGACTGGGCCGGCGTTCCTGGATCAAGCCCTGTTCGATGAACTGGCCGGGAAAGCCGCGGCCAGCCCACGCGGGCGGCAGCATCACAACTTCCACCAGATGGACGAGCCTTGCCATCGCATGGCGGTGGGCTTGCAGCCGTCGACCTACATCCCGCCACATCGCCATTTGAGCGCCGACAAGGCTGAGACCCTGCTGGTGCTCAAGGGCCGGCTCGGTGTGCTGATCTTCGACGAAAGCGGTACGGTGCTCGACAAGCGAATCCTGCAGGCCGGCGGCGATTGCCTTGGTGTCGACCTGCCGGCTGGCGTCTACCACGGCCTGGTGGTGCTCGAAGCCGACAGCCTGATGTTCGAATGCAAGGCCGGCCCTTATCGGCCAGTGGGCGAGGGCGACCTGGCCCATTGGGCACCTCGCGAAGGCGAGCCCGGCGTGGCGCAATACCACGCTTGGATGCGCGCTCAGTTCGACTGATCGACCTGTGGTGAGGAGGCTTTTGTGGCGAGGGGATTTATCCCCGCTGGGTTGCGAAGCGACCCTAGAACAATCGACTCGATTAACCTGACACTCCGAGTCGCCTGATTTTAGGGCTGCTTCGCAACCCAGCGGGGATAAATCCCCTCGCCACAGGTCGGGCGCGTCTTCAATGGGCCATACGACTGGCCAACCAATGCTCGCTCTTGACCCGCGCCTGTTCCAAGGTCTGCACATACGCCAATTGACGCTGCTCGCGGTGTATCCCAGCGCGGCGCAGTTTCAGGCGTACCCTCGGCGCGGTCGCGACCAGGATCAGGCCGATGCCCTGCTTGCGGTAATCCCTCAGGATATTTTCAAACGCGGCCAGGGCGGTCATGTCCAGCATCGGTACGGCGCTCATTTCCACGACCACCACCCGAACACCCGGGTCGAACTTGCGCAGCACGTCCAGGGCTTTTTCCGCTGCGCCAAAGAACAACGGCCCGCGAATGGCATAGCAGCGAACATGCTCGGGCATGTCCAGCAAGGCTTTATGGACATGGCGCGGCAGCTCGGCGCTGTCGGTCAGTTCGCTCATGCGCTTGATAAACAGTCCGGCCGCCAGCAACAGGCCGACGGCGACGGCCATCACCATGTCGAACAGCACGGTCAGGCTCAGGCAGGTCAACAGGACCAGCACATCGCTGCGCGGCGCTATACGCAGCGTGTGCAGCACATGCCCGGCCTCGCTCATGTTCCAGGCCACCATCACCAGCAATGCCGCCAGCGCGGCCATGGGCAAGTAGCTGAACAGCGGTGCCAGCAGCACAATCGCCACCAATACCACCAGGCTGTGGATGATCGCCGCCAGCGGTGAGGTCGCGCCGCTGCGCACGTTGGTGGCGCTACGGGCGATGGCGGCGGTGGCGGTGATGCCGCCGAACAGCGGCGCAACCAGATTGCCCAGGCCCTGGCCCATCAGCTCGGCGTTCGGGTCATGTTTGCTGCCGGTCATGCCGTCCGCCACTACCGCGCACAACAATGATTCGATGGCACCGAGCATGGCGATGGCAAACGCCGGCCCCAGCAATTGGCGGAACAGGTCATAGGAAAGCACCAGCCCATGACCTTGGCTGTCCGACAGGTTCCACGGCCAGTCGAAGCTCGGCAGGAAAGGCGGGATGCCGGGATAGGCGATGCCATCGACGACGTAGCTGAAGCGTTCGCCCAATGTTGCGATCGGCCATCCGCCGCGCTCCATGGCCAGTCCCAACAGCGCGCCCACCAGCAAGGCCACCAGATGCCCCGGCACCCTGGGTACCCAGCGCGGCCAGGCAATCAGCACGGCCAGGCACGCGGCGCCGATGATGCCATCGCCAAGATGGGCGCTGGGCAACGCGACGACCAGCTCACCGAGCTGTTCGATGTAGTGCTTGGCGTGGCCTGCGGTGGTCAGTCCCAACAGGTCCTTGAGTTGCAGCGTGGCGATCACGACGCCGATCCCGGCAGTGAAACCGAGGATCACGGGATAGGGGATGTATTGGATCAGCCGCCCGGCGCGCATCAATCCCAGGGCGATCAGGATCAAGCCGGCGAGCATCGTGCACAGCAGCAGGCCGCCCAATCCGTATTGCTGGGTGATGGGCAGCAGGATGACGACAAAGGCAGCCGTCGGCCCACTCACGTTGAAACGCGAGCCGCCGGTCAGGGCGATCAGTGGCGCCGCCACCAGCACCGTGTACAGGCCATGCTGGGGCGGGACGCCAACGGCGATGGCCAGTGCCATGGCCAGGGGGATGGCGATGATGCCCACGGTGAGCCCGGCCACCAGATCGCCGCGCAGGCGTTCAAGGGTGTAACCGGCACGCCAGGCTTGGCGCCAGGCGGCAAACAGCGGTGGGGCGGAGAAGGACATGGATACTCCACATGACGTAAATGGAACATGGGGTCCTGTGGCGAGGGGATTTAGCGAAACGTCGCACCGCCCCGCTGGGTCGCGAAGCGGCCCCGGCTTTTTGTATCGCCAGGCTGAATGCAAGTGCTACGCACTTGAGCGGGGATAAATCCCCTCGCCACGAAAGCGTACCTCAGTGAGGTCACGCAGATTGTCCTCTGAGTATGCCGCGCCAGACACCTGGATGTATTGACCCGGGTCGCTTATTTTTTCCACGGATGCTAGCGTGCCCAGCCAAGTCTCTGGAGCCTGTCATGCGTGTATCGATCCACCGCTGCGCCACTCTGCTATTGATAGCCAGCCTGCCCATGACAGCCATGGCTGCGCCGATGCACAGCCAGTTCCTGCCCTCCGATGACCTGGTGGCGCGCCAGGAACAGCCCGAACAGCAGCAGTTGCTGCAAGTCACGGAGTATTCGGTGGTGCTGGGCAACCAGCGACCGTCCAATCAACAACCGATCCCGGTCACCTCGCCCTTGATGGTGCGGCTCAAAGGCAAACCCCTGAACAAGGGCGCGACCATCAGCCAGGTCATCCTCAATTTCGATGGCGAAAGCAAAAGCCTGAAGAAACCGGTGTTCGACGAGGCAAGCAAGACCCTGACCCTGTCTTATCCACAGGCCCAGTACCGAGTCGTCATCGATCTGCTGCGCAACGACACGGTCTACGTGCAGTTTCTCAGCTACGCCAACGGTCACATCTGGGCCGACCTGCACACTGGCACCGCACGCCCGCGTTGAGCCGCGACGCCCGGCAGGGGTAAACTGCCCGCCCCGTGAACTGTGCGAGCTGGAGCCGGCAATGCGTAAAGACAAGAAACAGGTGATTGGTGACGAGATTGGCGATGAACAGATCAAGCTGTTCCTCAATTTTGAACCGATCGATGCCACGTCGCCGTCGCTGCACAAACTGATCAAGGCCTACCGTGGGCTGCGTGTCGATGATTTCGAGCGCTTCCTGGTGTTTTTTGCCGAGGCGGGCTACGACCTTAACGGCAAGGACGAACATGGCAATGATTTCGTGACGCTGGTTCGCGATCAGCGCAATGCCCAGGAATACATTGAATTGATCGAGAAGGCGCGTGGCTGATTGATTCAGGGGCCTGCTTCGCAGGCCAGCGGGAGCAAGCTCCCTCGCCACGAGGTCCAAAAAAAAACGCCCCGCTCTCATGGAGAACGGGGCGTTTTTTTAGCCGATCGAATCAAGCGTAGCTTTGGGTCTCGCTGCTTTCTTCAACCAACTCCAGCGCGATGTTGTTCTGCGCATTGATCTTGCGATACAGCGCCGCGTCGGTTTCCAGCACTTTTTCCCGGGCCGGGAAGATTTCCGCAAGCTTGGTGGCCCACTCGCCCTTGGTTTTTTCCGGGAAGCAACGCTCGATCAGTTCCAGCATGATCGACACGGTTACCGAAGCACCTGGCGAAGCGCCGAGCAAGGCGGCGAGGCTGCCGTCCTTGGCCGCCACCAGCTCGGTGCCGAATTGCAGGATGCCGCCTTTCTTCGGGTCTTTCTTGATGATCTGCACCCGTTGGCCGGCCACTTCCAGGCGCCAGTCTTCGGCTTTCGCCTCGGGGTAGAAGCGGCGCAAGGATTCCAGGCGCTGTTCCATGGACTGCATCACTTCGCTGATCAGGTACTTGGTCAGGTCCATGTTGTCCCGGGCCACGGCCAGCATCGGGCCGATGTTGCCGGCGCGTACCGACAACGGCAAGTCCATGATCGAGCCGTGCTTGAGGAACTTGGTGGTGAAACCGGCGTATGGCCCGAACAGCAGGGACTTCTTGCCGTCGACCACGCGGGTGTCCAGGTGCGGCACCGACATTGGCGGCGAGCCCACGGCGGCCTGGCTGTAGACCTTGGCCTGGTGGTGCTTGACCACTTCCGGGTTGTCGCAACGCAGCCACTGGCCGCTGACCGGAAAGCCGCCGAAGCCCTTGCTCTCTTCGATGCCTGAGGCTTGCAGCAGTGGTAACGCGGCGCCACCTGCACCGAGGAAGACGAACTTGGCGTCGACTTCCCGGGTATTGCCGGAATTGACGTCCTTGATGCTCACGGTCCAGCCATCACCGTTGCGCTTGAGGCCGGTGACGCGCTTGCAGTATTTGATCTGGGTGTCCGGCGCACTGCCCAGGTGCTTGAGCAACTGGTTGGTCAAGGCGCCGAAGTTGACGTCGGTACCGTTCATGACGCGGGTGGCGGCGACAACTTCGTCAGCCGGCCGGCCTGGCATCATCAGCGGCATCCACTCGGCCATCTGGCCCTTGTCTTCGGTGTATTCCATGTCGGCGAAGGCGTGATGCTGGCGCATCAGTTCGAAGCGCTTCTTCAAAAACTCCACGCCTTTCTCGCCCTGCACGAAGCTCAAGTGCGGCACGGGGGCGATGAAGGATTTCGACGAGCCGAACGTGCCCTTCCTGGTCAGGTACGTCCAGAACTGCTTCGATACTTCGAACTGGGTGTTGATGTGCACGGCTTTCTTGATGTCGACGGTGCCGTCGGCGGCCTGGGGCGTGTAGTTCAGCTCACACAGCCCGGCGTGGCCGGTACCGGCGTTGTTCCAGGGATTGGAACTCTCCGCGGCACCGGAATCCATCAGCTCGACGACTTCCAGCGAGATCGCGGGGTCGAGCTCCTTGAGCAGCACGGCCAGGGTGGCACTCATGATGCCGGCCCCTACCAGAACTACATCGACTGCTTCGTTATGCGCCATTTAACGCGTCTCCAAAAATCTGCAGCACCAAATTGTCGGCATAGCGGCCAGGAAGCGGGGCAAGTCAGTTGCGCCCCAGGAATCCATGGCCAGGAATCGCCATGTCCGAATCTTCGCAATTTTTCGCAACACTGCGGATGCATGCAGCACGGCCTCAAGAGTCACATGAACTCATTTAAGCGCCGGGCAGGCAATTCGACTTATGGCCGAGACATCCGTTCGTGCAACCAAATCCGTAGCGGACAGGCTTCAGGCGCCGGTTATTGAACGATATCCGGTCCTGTGTCGTTGGGCTGTTCCAGACGCTAATGGTGCTTGTTCAGACGCAAAACTCTTCATTTGCTCGCCACACTCTTGTGAAGTTGTGAAAACCCGTTTTTTCACGCTCTTTTGAAGACGTGAACCTCAAAAAAGGGCTGTCCCAGCCTGGCACCGCGCCCGGTTTGGTTGCCCTCATGCAGTACATGACAGGCAAAACGGGCAGACAGCTCAGTGACCGAGCGTAATGACAGCTCTGCAGATTCGTGAAAAGCGGAGATTTTGCCCGGGAACAGCAAGCGCGCCAGCTTCACTCGATCTGTGTGGGCGGCTCTCTGTGGGCGGTGCGAAGTGCCAATACAAGCGCATCAGCGATGTTGCGAGGCCCGATCAGGAGACGTCCTTATAATCGGGGGGAGATTGTAACGAAGAAACGCGTGGAAATGGTCGTGTTTTATGACTTTTATTAGCCTTCCGGTCAGACGGCCAACAGTTGCCGGCTACGGGCGCGTGCGCGGGGCGGTTGCACTCGCGCTTCGACGGGCAGGGGCTGGTGCAGCCAGTTGAGGCGGATCTCTTCGATTTCCACCCAGCCTTCGCCCATGGGTTGCAAGCTGCATTGCTTGAACGCCTGGCAGCGACCGGCGCGGTCCAGCAGGGCAAAGCAGCGATGATGGGGACGGGGGGTAAACAGATCGATCAGAAAACGCATGGTCGGATACCGTGTCGAGGGAACTTGTGGACAGCCTGACAGCCGGCCATGACATGCTGGTTTAAGGAAGGTGACAACGGGGTGACAGGAACCGCCCACGGTGGCCCTTGTCAGACATCTCGGTATTCATGCTGCGACGCTGGTTCGCCGCGATGGCGCACCGCTATACTGCCGGCCTGTTTGTGCCCGATTCTGGAGAGAAGAGCATGTTGCAACGCCTGTTGTTCGGTTTGATCGCCGTGACCAGTCTGACCCTCGTCGGCTGTGCCCACAGCCCGCAGCAACTTAACCCGGAACCCAAGCTCAACGCCCAATTGGCGCCGGTGGGCCGTGGCCAGCCGGTCGTGGTGCGTGTCGTGGACGGTCGTCCGTCGCCGACCCTCGGCACCCGCGGTGGGTTGTACCCTGAAACCAGCGTGATCACGGTGCAGGGCGCGCAGATCCTGCCGAAGTTGCAGGCCCAGGCCGAGGCGGCCGTGCGCCTGCTGGGCTTCACCCCGACCGCGAACGCCATGAACGCGCCGCAACTGACCGTGACCCTGGCGGAGCTGAAATACCAGTCGCCCAAGGAAGGCATGTACGTGACCGAAGCAACGATCGGCGCGACCTTCCGCTCCGACGTGCAGAACGCGAACCGTCGCTACAGCGGTCGTTACGGCGCTTCGCTGGACCAGCGCTTTGGCATGGCGCCGAACCAGGACACCAATACCAAGCTGGTCAGCGACGTGTTGAGCGATGCCCTGACCCGTCTGTTCAAGGACCCGACCATTGGTCAGGTGTTGGCAGAGTAAGTAACAAGCCCCATATCCCTGTGGGAGCGAGCTTGCTCGCGATAGCGGAATGTCAGCCACTTTGATGTTGGCTGATCACTGCCATCGCGAGCAAGCTCGCTCCCACAGGGTTTTTTTATGGATGAGATATTCAGGCGGCCTGGGAATAAAGCTCCAGCACGCTGATCCCGGTCAGCAGGTCTGTCTCCGGAAGATCAGCATGTGGATGGCCGCCGAGGGCGCAATACACCAGCCAGTGCCGGTCCTGGACGTTGAAGGACAGGCTGTCGACGAGGTTCTGTTGTTCGTCGCTCGGGCTGATGAGGTAGAGGCGATCCTGGTTTTCGGCGTGCAGCATGACGGGTTCCGTGCAGGTTTGGAGGGCGACAGGGTGGCCTATCCTTATGACGAAACCGTGACGGATGAAATTAGAAAGTTGAGCCCGCCCCTGTGGCGAGGGGATTTATCCCCGCTGGGCTGCGCAGCAGCCCCAAAAGAACTGGATGCGATTCGCCTGACACACCCTGGTGGCCGGTTTTAGGACTGCTTCGCAGCCCAGCGGGGATAAATCCCCTCGCCACAAACGCATTCAGTATTGAACGACATCGTTACCGGTCGGAAAAAGCCGCGCAGCGCGCCAGGCTTTCGGTAGAATCCGCGCCCTGATTTATAGGTCTTGGGCGCAAGGCGTCCGTTTTTCGCTTGAGGTTCGTGATGTCGTTGCAACTGTTTTCGTTGTTCGCTGCCCACCCCGCCAAACTGATCAACCTGCTCGCGCTGCTGTTTGCCTGCCCGGGTGGCTGGGTATTGCACGCAACGCGCCGCCGCGAGCAGCGGGCGCGGGCCTGTCTCGAAGCGCGTGGCGGCGAAAGCAATGAACGATTCGAAGCGCTGCTGGACCTGGCGACGCAACGCATGAACCGGTTTTTCTACCGCTTCGGTTTTGCTTGCCTGGGCGTGGCGCTGTTGATGTCGTGGTTCAGCACAAAGCTCTGATGAAGCAATCTGTGGCGAGGGGATTGAGCGAAACGTCGCACCGCCCCGCTGGGCTGCGTAGCAGACCCGATATCTATGGCTAGCCCAAGGGCTTGCGAGTGCTGTGCACTCGAGCGGGGATAAATCCCCTCGCCACAGGTCACTCGCTCTAAGGGCTGTCGCTTAAAGCGCCAGCCCCGCCTTGACCCGATACTGGTTACGCACCGGCGTTGCATATTGCAGCACCAGGAACGGTCGTTGTTCCACCGGACACTCATCCAGTCGACGCTGCCATTCCTCTTGGGCCTTCGCCAGTTCTTCGGCACCGAACACTTCGGCGGCCGTCGGGACCTGTAGCTGCGGGTCGGCGTCGGCCCATTGGGCATAGGCCAGGTAATGCACCGGGAACAGGCGATAACCGCCGAGGATCTGCCGGTCCATCTCCGCTGCCAGTTGCTTGGTGTCCTCGAACAGCTCGGTGATCGGCGCGGCAAAGTTCACATGGACCCGGCCTTTATAGCCAGTGATGCCCTTGGCGATGCTGACGTCATCCTCACCCGGTGCCTTGGTGTAGGTCCCGGTAGTGGCGCGGATGTACAACTCGCGGGCCTTGGCCTGGTCGCACGGATCGTATTCGTAGCTGATCGACACCGGCGTCAGGTTCAGCGAGCGGATCACTTCGCCGAACGGTTCGTCCTTGCGGCTCATGTGGAACATCTTGAGGATCGCTGATTCGGTGCGATCGTCACCGTCCTTGGCCCTACCTTCGGCCTGGGCGATCCAGATCGAGGCGCAATCGTTGCGGATCGAGTGGTTGATGTACGCCGACAGCAACTGGTACGCCGCCATTTTTTCCCGGCGACCGGTGATCGAGCGGTGCACGATAAAACTCTTGTTCAGGCGCATCAGGTCGCTGACGAACGGCTTCTGCAGCAGGTTGTCGCCAATGGCGATACGCGGGGTCGGCAGGCCGGCGTGGTACACGGCGTAGTTGACGAACGCCGGGTCCATCACGATGTCGCGGTGGTTGGCGATGAACAGGTAAGCGTTGCCGGATTTGAATTGCTCCACCCCGGTGTACGTCACGCCATCGGTGGCGCGCTCGATGGTGTGGTCGACATAGAACTCCACTTTGTCCTGCAACGTGGCGACCGATGTCACACCGGCGAACTCTCGACGCAACTTCTGCGCTATAAGGGGTTTGAGCATCCAGCCGAACGCGCCGGCCAGGCGCGGGAAGCGGAAGTGGGTGAGGATATCTAGAAACGCCTTGTCGCTGAGCAGCCGTGCCAGCACTGCTGGGACTTCACTGTCGTCGTAAGGTCGGATGGCATCGAATTCGCCCATCATGCTCTCTTGTTGGAAACGGCTAGGGTAAGTAAAGGTTCGATCGAAAATACGACAGGGCACGGCCTGGAAAATAAGCCAGACGAAAATAGCCCTGCAAATAGACCGGCGATTATACGCACAAGTCACTTGGGAGACCGCGATGCTGGAAGCCGCTGAGTATGAATGTCCGTATTGTGGGGAAGAGGTAGAGACTTCATTGGATCTTTCCGGTGGCGACCAGACCTATATCGAAGACTGTCAGGTCTGCTGTCGGCCGATTACCTTCGTACTGCAAGTCCACGGTGAGGAGTGGCACCTCGAGGTCTTCAGCGAAAACGAATGATGGGGTGGCCATGCAGCGAATCTACGAGTTGGAAAACCTGATGGAAGGCGAATTGCTCCAAGGCATGCTCGCCAGCGAAGGCATCACGGCACATCTGGTGGGCCGTGACCTGGTGGGTGGCGCGGGGGAGCTGCCGATGCACGGGCTGTTGGGGCTGGCGGTGGACGATGAACAGGCGCAATACGCCCGGGAGTTGATCGCCGCCTACAATGCCGCGCTGCCGGTGCCCGGCGATGAACCGGACAGTTACCCCGGAACGCTGGTCTGTTAGGCTGGCCGCCGTTTGATATGAGAGCCGTGTTTCCCCATGTGTGGACGTTATGCCCTGTTTCGCTGGAATCCCGCCTTCGCGGCCTTGCCCGGCTTCCCCGTCGATCAGAAGGCCCAATGGAACATTTCGCCCAACGATTCGGTGCTGATGCTGCGGGTTGGCGCCGACGGCCAGCGCGAATTGGCCCGGGCGCGCTGGGGGCTGACGCCGCCGTGGCTGACCGATCTGTCCCGTACTCCCGCCCACGCCCGGGCCGAAACCGTCGCCGAGCAACCGATGTTCCGCGAGGCCCTGCGTTTGCGCCGGTGCCTGCTGCCGGCCAACGGATTCTACGAATGGCGCGGTGGATCGCGTAAACGCCCGTACTGGCTGACGCCGGGAGAGGGTTCGTCGCTGTTTTTCGCGGCGATCTGGGAAGCGTATCCGGTGCAGGAACAGGTGTGGTTGAGCACGGCAGTCATCACCCAACCGGCGGCTGGCCAGCGTCGGCCATTGATTCTGGACGAAGAAGGCCAACGCCTCTGGCTTGATCCCGAGACACCGTTGCATGCCTTGCAAGGGCTGCTGGCGAGCGAGCCGGGGCAATTGCGCGAGCGGGTGTTGGCGAACATGGTCAACGACCCGAAACTCAATGGGCCGGAGTGCCTGACGCCGGCTTGAGGGTTGTGGCGACAGTCCCAACCCCTTCGCGAGCAGGCTCGCTCCCACCGGGAGTCGGGCCTTTCAGAAAAATCTGTAATCCTCGCGCTGTGTATCTGGCGCCGATACAAATCAACGCCTAGGATACGCGCACGTTTCCAGGGAGCTTCATAGATGAACAAGATTTTGATGGTAAGTGCGCTGAGTGCGGGTCTGCTGCTTGCCGGTTGCCAATCGGTCAACACCACCAGCGGCGGAGCCGTGGGGGTGGAGCGCAAGCAGTACATGTTCAGCATGCTGTCGACCGCCGAGGTCAACCAGATGTACGCCCAGTCCTATCAGAAAACCATGGGCGAGGCGAAAGCCCAGGGCGCTTTGGACAAGACCAGCAGCGATGCCAAGCGTCTCCAGGTCATTGCCGACCGCCTGATTGCCCAGGCGCCTGTGTTCCGCCCGGATTCGGCGCAGTGGAACTGGGAAGTCAACCTGATCAAGAGTGACGAGCTCAATGCCAACTGCGGGCCTGGCGGCAAGATCATGTTCTACTCCGGCTTGATCGACCAGCTGAAACTGACCGACGCTGAAATCGCCGCGATCATGGGCCATGAAATCGCCCATGCCTTGCGCGAGCATGGCCGTGAAGCCATGTCCAAGGCCTATGGTATCGAAATGGCCAAGCAGGGCGCCGGCGCGATATTCGGCCTGGGCCAGGACAGCCTGGCGCTGGCCGACACCGTGGCCAACTACGGCATGACCTTGCCCAACAGCCGTGGCAACGAGAACGAAGCCGACCTGATCGGCCTCGAACTGGCCGCCCGCGCCGGCTACGACCCGAACGCCGCGATCACCCTGTGGAACAAGATGGCCAAGGCTTCGGAAGGCGCTCCGCCGGAATTCATGAGCACCCACCCATCGTCGAGCAGCCGGATCGCCTCGTTGCAAGCGGCGATTCCGAAGGTGATGCCGCTTTACCAGCAGGCCAAGAAGTAAGCATCGTCACGCGGTGAGGCGGCTGGCCTCATCGCGAGCAAGCTCGCTCCCACAAGGACAACGAAGTCCCCTGTGGGAGCGAGCCTGCTCGCGAAGAACGATAACGCGGCAAGTCTGATTCAAATCAATCAAACCCACCCACTGCTCTGCATCGCCTTGTAAACCGCCACGATTGCCAGGATGAAAAACGCCGAGGCGGCCAGGCGGCGGATGAGGGCCAGGGGCAGTTTCTCGGCGGCGAAGTTGCCAGCCAATACCACCGGCACGTTGGCAATCAACATGCCCACGGTGGTGCCAATGATCACCAACCACAGTTCCGGGTATTGCGCGGCGAGCATCACCGTGGCGATCTGGGTCTTGTCGCCGATTTCCGCCAGGAAGAACGCGATCAGCGTGGTCAGGAACGGCCCGAACCTGCGAGCCGTATTGGCCTCTTCATCGTCCAGCTTGTCCGGGACCAGGGTCCACAATGCCGTGGCCGCGAAGCTTGCCGCCAATATCCAATGCAACACCGAGTCGGAGAAGAACCCACTGACCCAGGCACCCACCGCGCCCGCTGCCGCGTGGTTGGCCAGGGTCGCGGCGACGATGCCGGCGATGATCGGCCAGGGTTTGCGAAAGCGAGCGGCAAGGATCAGCGCGAGCAGTTGCGTCTTGTCGCCGATTTCGGCCAGCGCAACGATGGCGGTAGGTACGAGTAGAGAGTCCAGCATCAGGAAATTCCTAAGAGGGGCGGGTCGACACGGCTATGACACGTACAGCCTTCCCGCCCCGGGTAAGGTGTGCGTGTCATAGGTCTTGTCAAACCCAGCGACCATCTGCGTGGACGCTTGGGCCGCATACGCCATGGTCTGCTGACCAAGTATGTTGACGTATGCCGGGCGAGCAGGGCGCTCGCGGGAGACTACTCCCCTAGGACGGTGCGGATTCTGCCTAGGCAAATCCGATTGGGCAAGCGCTGTTTTTCAAGGATGCTTCAGCCGCGCTTGGCCCGGTAGATGCGAAAACCCTGGCCTTCGGCCTTGATGGTGCACGTGCCGAGGTGCTCTTCGATCAGCGGCTGGTATTTGAGGAAACTGTTGGCGACCAACCGCAGTTCGCCGCCATTTTTCAGATGTTTGGCGGCTTTTCGCAGCAGGTTTTCCGTCGCGTGATAATCGGTGTGCACCCCGACATGGAACGGCGGATTGCTCAGGATCGCGTTCAGGCCCATGGGCGCGGCGTCGATCCCGTCACCGGTCAGCACGTCGGCTTCCAGGCCGTTGGCGGCCAAGGTCAGGCGACTGCTGGCGGCGGCGAAGGCATCCACATCCAGCAGCGTCACGGTGTTGTGCGGGTAGCGGCGCTTGACCGCAGCGCCCAGCACGCCGGCGCCGCAGCCGAAGTCCAGCAGGTGGCCGCTGGGCAGCTTGTCCAAGTGCTCCAGCAACAGCGCACTGCCGCGATCCAGCCGCCCGTGACTGAATACCCCCGGCAAGCTGATGACCTTCAGCGGACCTTCGGCCAACGGCAGCTCATACGTCTGTGCAAGGCTTTCCAGCGGCTTGGCCTCGGGCGCGTTGGCGACGGTGACTTGCCAGAGCTGGCAGTGCCGCGCGCTGTCGAGCTTGCGTGGCTTGCCGAATGGGTTGAGCTGCTTGGAAGCCCCCTCGATGCCGCTGCGTTTTTCCCCCACCAAGTACACCTCGCGACCGGCCAGGCGCGCGGCCACGGCGTTGAGGATGTAGTCGGTGAGGTCCTTGGCCTTGGGCAGGAACACCACGGCGGTGTCGAACCCTCGCTCGGGTACGTTCACGCCAAAATGGCTGCGCTCCGGGAAGCGCGCATCCAGGGCCGCTTGATCGCCGGCGTGCCAGCACCAACCATGGGCCTCGGGCAGGCGGCCGAGCAGATCGTCGGCGGGCAGGCCAGCCAGCAGGACCGAACCCTGGAATAGCTCAGGTTGACGAAGCAGTACTTCACTGCGCGGATCCATGGTCTGCTCCTTGAAAAAAAGTGCGGCAGTTTATCAACTGACGATCCGTCGCGCTGTACCGCTGAAAAATCCCTGGGCGTTTTCGCTCAGTTGGCCAACGATCCGCTGCCGTGCCTCGCGGCTGCCCCAGGCGTTGTGGGGCGTGACGATCAACCGGGGGATATCGCCTGCCAACAGCGGATTGCCCTCGGTGGGCGGCTCCACGCTCAACACGTCGGTGGCCGCACCGCCCAGGTGACCGCTGCGCAGGGCGTCGGCCAAGGCTTGCTCGTCGATCAGCCCGCCGCGTGCGGTGTTGACCACGAACGTACCGGGTTTGAGCAAGGCCAGTTCGCGCGTGCCGATGAAATGACGGGTGTGCTCGTTGAGCGGACAATGCAGCGTCAGGGCGTCCACTCGCGGCAACAGTTGGTCCAATGGCAGGCGGTCGGGACGAGCGGGGCGTCCGGGAGTCTGTCCCAGCAAGACGCTCATGCCAAAGGCTTCGGCCAGCCGCGCGACGGCGCCGCCCAATTCGCCATGGCCGAGCAGTCCGAGGGTCTTGCCCTGCAGCTCGACAATCGGATAATCCAGCAGGCAGAACTGCGAAGCCTGTTGCCAGCGACCTTCGCCCACGGCTTTTTGATAATCGGCCAGGCGCGTCGCCAGGTTCAGCAACAGCATGATCGTATGCTGGGCGACCGACGGCGTGCCGTAGCCCTGGCAGTTGCTGACGGTAATGCCATGGCGGCGGGCCGCGACCAGGTCGACGTTGTTGGTGCCGGTGGCGCTGATCAGGATCAGTTGCAGTTCGGGGTTGGCGGCCATCGCGGCTGCATCGATCACGACCTTGTTGGTGATCGCCACCGTGGCGCCCTTGAGCCGCTCTGTTACCTCATCCTGGCGGGTTCCGGCGAACAGTTGCAGTTCGCCGAAGCATTCGCGCAACGGGCCGAGGTCGAGGTCGCCGAGGTCCAGGGAAGGGTGATCGAGAAAAACTGCGCGGGCGGTATTGGTCATCAGCTGTACCTGTCATGGAAAGGACTGAAGGCGTAATGTGGCGAGCCTATCAGAACATTTGCCGTGGCGAGGGAGCTTGCTCCCGCTGGCCTGCGAAGCAGGCCCCAGAGGCAAGTGACTGCTGCGCAGCCGAGCGGGAGCAAGCTCCCTCGCCACGGGATTCATTCAACAGAGATTGTCGCAAGGAGCCGCACCATGTACCTCGCCGAATTCCTCACCGTCGCCCTGATCCATTTGCTGGCCGTGGCCAGCCCTGGTCCGGATTTCGCCGTGGTGGTGCGTGAAAGCGTGACCCACGGTCGTCGCGCCGGGACGTGGACAGCGTTGGGCGTCGGCACCGCGATCTTCCTGCACGTGGGATATTCGCTGCTGGGCATCGGCCTGATCGTGTCCCAATCGATCGTGCTGTTCAACGCATTGAAGTGGGCGGCCGCCGCCTACCTGTTGTACATCGGCTTCAAGGCATTGCGTGCGCAGCCGGCCAAGGCCAGCGAGGAAAACCTGCACAAGGAAGTCGGCGAACGCACCGCTCGCGGCGCATTTACCGCCGGCTTCGTGACCAACGGCCTGAATCCCAAGGCGACGCTGTTCTTCCTGTCCCTGTTCACCGTGGTCATCAATCCCCATACCCCGATGGCGATCCAGGCCGGCTACGGCGTCTATCTCGCAGTCGCCACGGCGGCCTGGTTCTGCATGGTGGCGATGCTGTTCAGCCAGGCACGGGTGCGTGCCGCTTTTGCCCGCATGGGCCACTGGTTCGACCGGACCATGGGCGCCGTGCTGGTTGCCATCGGGGTGAAGCTGGCGTTTACCGAGGCCCATTGATTGGGCTGAACCCGTCCCGATGATGGCTCAAGGCTGGTATTTGCGAGCGGATCAAATCATTCCTTCGGCTGATTTGGTCCGTGAAGAAGCGCTTTAGAGTGCTTACTTTCCAGCCAAGACCGTGCAGTCAGAAAAGGGACACTTATGTTGCAGACTCGCGTAATTCCTCCAGCCGAAGGCGCCTATCAATACCCGCTGCTGATCAAGCGGCTGCTGATGTCCGGCGCGCGTTACGAGAAAACCCGCGAGATCATCTACCGCGACCAGTTGCGCTACAGCTACCCGACGCTGATCGAGCGCGTCGCGCGGCTGGCCAATGTGCTGACCGAGGCGGGGGTGAAGGCCGGCGATACCGTGGCGGTGATGGACTGGGACAGCCATCGTTACCTGGAATGCATGTTCGCGATCCCGATGATCGGCGCGGTGATCCACACCATCAACGTGCGCCTGTCGCCGGAGCAGATCCTCTACACCATGAACCACGCCGAGGACCGCTTCGTGCTGGTCAACAGCGAGTTCGTCGGGTTGTACCAGGCGATTGCCGGGCACCTGACCACGGTGAAGAAAACCCTGCTGTTGACCGACCTGCCGGAAAAAACCGCCGACCTGCCAGATCTGGTTGGCGAGTACGAGCAACTCCTGGCCGGTGCAAGCCCGGTCTACGACTTCCAGGATTTCGACGAGAACTCCGTCGCCACCACGTTCTATACCACCGGCACTACAGGCAACCCCAAGGGCGTGTATTTCACCCATCGGCAACTGGTGCTGCATACCCTGGGCGTGTCGACCATCATGGGCGCCATCGACAGCGTGCGACTGCTGGGCACCAACGACGTGTACATGCCGATCACGCCAATGTTCCATGTCCACGCCTGGGGCCTGCCGTACGTGGCGACCATGCTGGGGCTCAAGCAGGTCTACCCCGGTCGTTACGACCCGGAGTTCCTGGTGGAGCTGTGGCGCAAGGAAAAGGTCACGTTCTCCCACTGCGTGCCGACCATCCTGCAGATGGTCCTCAACGCCAAGGGCGCCCAGGACACCGATTTTGGCGGCTGGAAAATCGTCATCGGTGGCAGCGCCCTCAACCGCAGCCTGTACGAGGCGGCCAAAGCCAAGGGCATCCAGCTCACCGCCGCCTACGGCATGTCCGAGACCGGCCCGCTGGTGTCCTGCGCCCACCTCAACGACGAACTGATGGCCGGCAGCGAAGACGAACGCATCACCTACCGGATCAAGGCCGGCGTGCCAGGGCCGCTGGTGGAGGCGGCGATCGTCGATGGCGAGGGCCGCTTCCTGCCCGCCGACGGCGAGACCCAGGGCGAATTGGTGCTGCGCGCGCCGTGGCTCACCGAAGGTTATTTCAATGAACCACAGAAGGGCGCCGAGCTCTGGAGCGGCGGCTGGTTGCACACCGGCGATGTCGCCACCCTCGATGGCATGGGCTTCATCGACATTCGCGACCGCATCAAGGACGTGATCAAGACCGGTGGCGAGTGGATCTCCTCCCTGGACCTCGAAGACCTCATCAGCCGTCATGCGGCGGTACGTGAAGTAGCAGTGGTCGGCATTCCCGATCCGCAGTGGGGCGAGCGGCCGTTTGCCTTGCTGGTGATTCGCGAAGGGCATGAGATCGGGGCTCGCGAGCTCAAGGAACACCTCAAGCCGTTTGTCGAGCTGGGGCACCTGAGCAAGTGGGCGATCCCGAGCCAGATTGCCCTTGTTACGGAAATTCCCAAGACCAGCGTCGGCAAGCTCGACAAGAAGCGTATCCGCGTCGACATCACCGAATGGCAAAGCAACAACAGCACCTTCCTCTCGACGCTCTGAGCGTCCCTGCCGTGCCCGAAAAGGGCACGGCAGCCCCACCAAGCAAGCGCTTGTCTTGTCAAAACCGAAAATTCAGCCATCCTTGCCGTGCCGACAGGTGTCGGCCTGGCGAAGGACTGTTCCAGAGTGGTCGTGGGCTGCAAATCACACTTTAGAGGGATCAAGCCGTACTACCTGCTGGCTATAGTCCGCTCAAGGTTTTCTGGAATGGGACGCACGTGCCAGCACGGCGAAGGGTTTCCGGAAATACCCACTGCCATAACAATAAAACACATGGAGTTGCGTCGATGACCTCAGCAAACACTTTCTGGCGCCGGGCAAAATTGCCGCTGGCCGTCAGTCTTGCCTCCTCGCTCGCCGGCCCGGCTTTCGGCGTCAGCTTCAACATCGGTGAAATCGAAGGCCAGTTCGATTCGTCCCTGTCGGTCGGCGCGAGCTGGTCCACGGCCAAGGCCAACAAGAACCTGATCGGCGTCAACAATGGTGGCCATGGTTTGTCCCAGACCTCTGATGACGGTCACTTGAATTTCAAGCGTGGGGAAACCTTCTCGAAGATCTTCAAGGGTATCCATGACCTGGAGCTGAAGTACGGCGACACCGGTGTGTTTGTGCGTGGCAAGTATTGGTATGACTTTGAGCTCAAGGACGAAAGCCGTCCGTTCAAGGACATCAGCGACAGCAACCGAAAAGAAGGCGCTCAGTCTTCCGGCGGGCAGATTCTCGATGCGTTCATTTACCACAACTACGCCATTGCCGATCAGCCCGGCTCGGTGCGCCTCGGCAAGCAGGTGGTTAGTTGGGGCGAGAGCACCTTCATTCAGAACGGCATCAATGCCATCAACCCGGTCGATGTATCCGCGTTCCGTCGTCCGGGCGCCGAGGTCAAGGAAGGGCTGATCCCGGTCAATATGTTCTATGTGTCCCAGAGCCTGACCGACAATTTGTCAGCTGAAGCTTTCTACCAGTTGGAGTGGGACCAGACCGTTACTGACAATTGCGGGACTTTCTTCTCGCAGCCGGACGTCATTTCCGATGGTTGTGACAGTAACCTGCGAGTGCTGAGGAGCGCGTCGGCGATTCCAGCTGCTGCGATGCCTACCTTGGGTGCGTTCGGAGTGGACGTTGATGGCGAAGGCACTTTGGTTCGTCGTGGCGCCGACCGGGATGCTCGGGACAGCGGCCAGTTTGGCGTGTCTTTCAAGTACATGTACGAGCCGCTGGATACTGAGTTTGGCGCTTATTTCATGAACTACCACAGCCGTGCGCCAATTTTCAGCGGTCATGGTGCACCCGCCAGCGCTTATACCAGCGGACCAGGGTTGGTAGGGTCGCTGATGGCCGCTGGCATTCCGTTTGCTCAAGCGGTTGCCATGGCTCAAGCCATGGTACCGATGGTGGTCGCAGGTAATTCAAACTACTACGTCGAGTATCCCGAAGATATCCGCCTGTATGGCCTGAGCTTCTCGACCACATTGCCCACAGGTACCGCATGGAGCGGCGAAATCAGCTACCGTCCGAATGCACCGGTCCAGCTCAATACCACTGACATCCTGTTTTCCGGATTAACGCCTCTGAACCCCGATGTTTCTGTACTGCCAGGACAGGCAGACACGGACCAGCCAGGCTATCGCCGCAAGGAAGTGACACAACTGCAAACCACCTTTACCCACTTCTTCGATCAGGTCATGGGCGCCGAGCGCCTGACATTGGTAGGCGAGGTCGGTTTCACTCACGTCGGTGGTCTGGAAAGCACTTCCAAGGCGCGTTATGGCCGTGATCCAAGCTATGGCCCTGGGCCATTGCCGAATGGCCAATGCGAGATATTGAACGGTTCGACCCTGGCAGGCGGAGCGCAGAACAACGCTAGTCGCTATTGCGAAAATGATGGCTTCACCACGGCAAACTCCTGGGGTTATCGCGGTCGCGCGATCTGGGACTACAACGACGTGTTCGCCGGTGTAAACCTGCGGCCGAACGTGGCTTGGTCCCATGATGTGAAAGGCTACTCGCCAGGCCCTGGCGCCAACTTCGAGGAAGGTCGCAAGGCCGTCAGCCTCGGGCTGGATGCCGAGTACCAGAACACCTACACCGCCAGCCTGGCCTACACCAACTTCTTCGACGGCAAGTACACCACTGTGGACGATCGCGACTTCGTGGCGCTCAGCGTCGGCGTGAACTTCTAAGCACCGTATTTCAGGACGACACACTATGAAAATAACAAAGAATCTGTTGCAAGTCGGTGCGCTGGGATTATCCCTGTTGGCGGCCAGCGTCATGGCCGCCGTGCCTGCCGCCGAGGCCGATAAGCTGGGCAAGAGCCTGACGCCGATGGGCGCCGAGATGGCCGGCAACGCCGATGGTTCGATTACAGCCTGGAAACCCATGGCCAAGAACGCCGGCAGCGTGGACGGCAAGGGCTTCCTCTCCGACCCATACGCCAGTGAAAAACCGGTCTTCACCATCACCGCGCAGAACGTCGAGCAGTACAAGGACAAGCTCGCCCCGGGCCAGTACGCGATGTTCAAGCGCTACCCGGAAACCTTCAAGATGCCGGTCTACCCGACCCATCGCGGCGCCACCGTGCCGGATGACGTGTTGGCCTCCATCAAGAAAAACGCCGTGAACACCAAGCTGGTGGGCGCTGGCAACGGCCTGGAGAATTTCGAGACGGCGGTGCCGTTCCCGATTCCCCAGAGCGGGCTCGAAGTGATCTGGAACCACATCACCCGCTATCGCGGCGGCAGCGTGACACGTCTGGTCACCCAGGCCACGCCGCAGCCCAACGGTTCGTACAACCTCGTGTACTTCCAGGATCAGTTCGTGTTCCGCGACAAGATCAAGGGCTTCGATCCGGCCAACCCGGGCAACGTGCTGTTCTACTTCAAGCAGCAAGTGACTGCGCCGGCGCGCCTGGCCGGTACCGTGCTGCTGGTGCACGAAACCCTCGACCAGGTGAAGGAGCCGCGCAAGGCCTGGATCTACAACGCCGGCCAACGCCGCGTGCGCCAGGCCCCGCAAGTCGCCTACGACGGCCCGGGTACCGCCGCCGACGGCCTGCGCACCTCCGATAACCTGGATATGTACAACGGCGCGCCGGACCGTTACGACTGGAAGCTGGAAGGCAAGAAAGAGCTGTACATCGCCTCCAACAGCCACAAGATCGATTCGCCGCAGCTCAAGTACGCCGACATCCTCAAGGCCGGCCACATCAACCAGGACTTGGCGCGCTATGAGCTGCGTCGCGTCTGGCATGTGACCGCAACCCTGAAGGAAGGCCAGCGCCACATCTACGCCAAGCGTGACTTCTACATCGACGAAGACACCTGGCAAGCCGCGGTCATTGATCACTACGACGGTCGTGGCCAACTGTGGCGCGTGGCCGAAGCCCATGCCGAGAACTACTACGACAAGCAAGTGCCGTGGTACGCCATGGAGGTTATCTATGACCTGCAGTCCGGTCGCTACCTGGCCCTGGGCATGAAGAACGAAGAGAAATCGGCCTACGACTTCGGCTTCACCGCGTCCACCAGCGACTTCACCCCGGCGGCCCTGCGCCAGGAAGGCGTTCGCTAAATCGCTCCACCCGAGGCCGCATCCTCGAAAAAAACGCCCCGACTGGTTCGGGGCGTTTTTTTTGACCGACACAAAAGCAGCACTCCAAGGCATTTGGTTTGTAGCCTTTTTGTAGCCATTTGTAGCACTCCCTTCAATACCTCTCCGTTTACGGCTAGTCTGCGGACATCTGCAACGCCGCCACCCGCATTCCAACAAGAGCCGGCCATGACTGATTTGTCTTCACTTCCGGATTCTTCCCGCGCAGCCATTGCGGTACAGGAAGGGCGCTTCTACCGCCCACCCTTGCCCGACGGCCATGTCGTGCGGCCGCGGTTGTGCGAGCGCCTGGGTGCCGGGCTTGGTGGCCGGTTGCTGTTGGTGAGTGCGCCGGCGGGGTTTGGCAAAAGCTCGCTGGCGGTGGAGTTCTGCCAGGGCCTGCCGGCCCACTGGCATAGCCTCTGGTTGGGGCTCAGTGCCAGGGACAACGACCCGGGGCGTTTCCTGGAGCGGCTGCTCGAAGGGCTCCAGGCGTTTTTCCCGCAACTGGGTGGCCGGGCGTTGGGCCTGCTGAAAATGCGCCAGCGCCATCAGCCCTTCGCGTTCGAAGAATGGCTCGATGGTCTGCTCGATGAGCTGTCGGCGCATCTGTCCCCTCGCACTCCCTTGTTGCTGGTGCTCGATGACTACCATCTCGCCCAGAGCCCGGTGCTGGATCGCTGCCTGCAGTTTTTTCTCAATCACCTGCCCGACGGGCTGCTGGTACTGGTCACCAGCCGTCAGCGACCGGACTGGCACCTGGCACGGCTACGCCTGTCGCGGCAATTGCTCGAACTCAACGAACAAGACCTGCGCCTGACTCATGACGAAGCGCTGACCTTGCTCCAGCGTCACAGCAGTTCACTGCGCGGGGAGGCGCTGGAAAGCCTCATCCAGCGCAGTGAAGGTTGGGTGGCCGGGCTGCGTTTCTGGTTGCTCGCGGCTTCCGAGGCCGGCAATGACGGACGGCTGCCCCAGGCCCTGCACGGTGGGGAAGGGCTGATCCGCGATTACCTGCTGGAGGAAGTCATTGATTGCCTGCCCGCCGAGGTGCAGGCGTTTCTCTATGACATCGCCCCGCAAGAGCGCTTCTGCAGCGAGCTGTGCGATGCGGTGCGCGATGCCCATGACAGTCAGGAAATTCTTCAATACCTGGCCGCGCACCAAGTGTTCCTGGTGCCGTTGGACGAACATGGCCACTGGTACCGTTTTCATCACCTGTTTTCCGACCTGTTGCGCAGCCGTCCCAGTGCGCCGGCCATGGTGCCGGCCGCGACCCTGCACCTTCGGGCTTGCCGTTGGTTCAACGCCCAGGGCTTGATCGACGAAGCCGTGGAGCAGGCGCTGCGGGCGGGGCACCTGGATGTGGCGGCGAACCTCGTGCAGAACCTGTCGGAAGAGCAACTGCTGGCCGAGCAGAACGTCGGCATGTTGCTGCGCTGGAAAATGGACTTGCCCGACAGCCTCCTCATCAGCACCCCGAGGTTGATCGTGCTCTACAGTTGGGCGCTGGGCCTGGCCTGCCAACTGGATGCCGCCGAGGAGTTGGCCGCACACTTGAGCCGCTTCCTGCCAGCCCCATCGGCCACTGCGCAAAAGTCCATGCTCGCGCAATGGCTAGCCCTGAGCGGCATTGTTGCCCGAGGGCGTGGCGACCGCGCGGCTACGTTGCGCTATTGCACCGAAGCCCTGGAAAGCCTGCCGCAAAAACGCTATGGCCAACGCCTGATGTGCTTGTCCACGCTGTCGAACCTGGCGATTGCCGATGGCGACCTGTGGCGGGCTCGTGCCTTGAACCGGGATTCCCTGGAGCTGGCGCAACGGGTCGGCAATCCGCTCTTCGAGGCCCTCGCCCATTACGATCGGGCCCGGGTACTGCAAGCCCGGGGAGAAATCCTGCGGGCGCTCGAAGAAGTGAGACAAGGGCTGCAACGTCTGCAGGGTTTGTCGCCACAACGGTTGTACGCGGTGCGAGCGCGTTTGGTCCTGTATGAGGGATTTCTGCTGACCCTGCGCATGCAGTCCCAGGCTGGATTGGCACGGTTGCAAGCCGGCCTGACCGAAGCCAGGGCCTGCCGTGACATCAGCGTGTTGATCGGCCATTGCGTGATTGCACGCGTCGAAGGCTACAACGGCGAGTTCGCCCGGGCCTTTGCCGAACTGGCCGAGGCGGAGCGCCTGATGCATATCTGGGACGTTCCGCCGGTGTATTACCTGGCGATGATCACCCTGGTCAAATGCGAGCTCTGGCTTGCCCAGGGCCGCACCGAGCTGGCCGAAGCCTGGTTGGCGCGACTGGGACAGACCTACACTGGCGAACGGGCTGCCGCGCCTCCGGAATTCCATCCGCAACTGCCACTGCACGTTGAACTGCAACAGGCCTTGCTGGAATCCATCCGCGGGCAACCGATGCAGGCCGAAGGGCGCCTCGATGCGTTGCTGGAGCACGCGCAGCAAACCGGCCGGCAAATGCTCAGCGTCATGGTGCTCAATCAGAAGGTCGCGTTGCTGCTCGCTGTGGAGCGTGAGCCGCAAGCACGAAGCGCTCTGGCCCAAGCCTTCGAGGCCGCCATCGGCGGGGTGCTGCAACCTTTCGAGTGGTTGTTGAAAGAACATCCGGAGTGGCTGCGCGAGCAACTGTTGCAGGCACCGCCCAGCGACTTGCGCCAACAACTGCTCGAATCCTTGCCATCGGCGGCGACGCCAGCTACCGAATCCATGACGCCGGTCGAGACCCTCAGTAGCCGCGAACGCGCGGTGTTGCAACTGATCGCCCAGGGCTGTTCCAACCAGGAGATCAGCGAGCAATTGTTCATTTCGCTGCACACGGTGAAAACCCACGCCAGCCATATCAACAGTAAACTCGGCGTAGAACGCCGCACCCAGGCCGTGGCGCGGGCTAAGGCGTTGGGGTTGTTGGGATGAGGTTGCTGTGACAAAACTGTGGCGAGGGAGCAAGCTCCCTCGCCACAAGAGCCATTACGCGTGAGTCGAGGATTCCATTCGATGTTGCCGTTGTACAAAACCATCCCGTCCCCCGTCGGCGAGCTGATCCTTGTTGCCCGAGGCACGAAGCTGGCGGCGATCCTGTGGGAAAACGAACGGCTCAATCGTGTGCGCCTCGGGCCGCTGGAGCCAGACGACGATCACCCGACGCTCAAGGAGACCGAGCGTCAGCTGCTGGAATACTTCGCCGGCCAGCGCCGCCGTTTCGAATTGGAGCTGGACTTCGCCGGCACTGATTTCCAGGTGCGGGTCTGGCAGGCTTTGCTGACGATCCCATTCGGCGAGACCCGCAGCTACCGCGACATTGCCATCCAGATTGGCCAGCCGACCGCGACCCGCGCCGTCGGAGCGGCCAACGGACGCAACCCGATCTCCATCATCGCCCCCTGCCATCGCGTCATCGGCACGTCCGGCAGCCTCACCGGTTTCGCGGGCGGCCTCGCCGCCAAGCAGTTTTTGCTCAGCCTCGAAGGCCAGCAAAGCCTGCAGCTGGCGTTCTGACCCTCACCCAATCCCCATGTGGGAGCGAGCTTGCTCGCGATGACGGCCCAACATTCAGCATCTTCATCACCTGACACTCCGTCATCGCGAGCAAGCTCGCTCCCACAGATTTTTCCTGCGCCAATATGAAATCCGTCTACAGTGTCTGTCGCCTGCAAACATAAATCGCCAACGGAGCCACTATGGCCAGCTATGGATTGTTCCTGCTGCTCGCAACCCTGACCATCCTCAGCCCTGGCCCGGGCGTGGTCCTGACCCTGTCCAACTCGGTGCGTCATGGCTGGAGCGGCGCCTTGCCCGGTATCCTCGGCATCGCCCTGGGCGGTTTCCTGGTGGCGGGCATCTCGGCCAGCAGTGTGGGCTTGATCCTGGCGACGTCGGCGACGGCCTTCACCGTGTTGAAATACATCGGCGCGGCTTACTTGCTGTATCTGGGCGTGAAGATGTGGAACACCAAGACCTTCATTCCGACCCTCAACGACACGCCTTCACGTCCTTGGCGGCGATTTGTCGAGGCGTTGTCGATCCAGTTGCTCAACCCCAAGGCCGGGTTCTTTTTCCTGGCGGTGTTCCCGCAGTTCATCGAGCCGGCCGGCAACTACTACACGCAGTTTCTCCTGCTGGTGGCGTCCTACGGCCTGCTCGTCATCGGCATACACAGTGGCTATGCGCTGATGGCGAGCCGTGCCAGGGGCTGGCTATCCACGCGCCAAGGCACGCGCGTTGTCGGCAAGTTGTCCGGCCTGACGTTCTTTTCCTTCGGCGTGCTGATGGCCTCGGCCAGCAAGTGATCAGCCTGGGGGCGATTTCGGCGCCAGCATGCGTGTCGGCGGATGGCCGTTGGCGTTGTGCTGGTAGATGTCCGCCGGTTGCCCCTGCTCATTGAAAAACACCTGGCCGATACCCGCCGAATTCCACAAGCGTTCCCCGGCCTCGGCGTGTTCCGGGACGTGGGGAATGATGCGCATGCTGCGGCGCTTGGTGAACCAGTTCAAGGGGGATCGGGGGGAATAGAGCCAGCGGTTCAGTCGATCGAACCACTCCAGCAGCGCCGGAGGAAACTCATTCTTGATGCCGCTGCTGGTGATCTGCCAAATGCGCGGACCGCCCTTGCGATGTGGGATCAATACCTCATAGACGAAGGAATAATGCACGTCACCCGAGAGCACCACGTAGCTGCCGGGCGTACGTGAATGTCGGAAAATATTCAGGATCACCTGGGCCGCGCCGCGATGGGCCATCCAGTTTTCCGCGTCCACCAACAGTGGATAACCGCACCAACTGAACACCCGCTGCACGGTCTCGATCAGTTTCACGCCGAAGATCGGCGCCGGTGACACGATGATCGCCGAGGGATGGTCCAGCAGTTCTTGTTGCAGCTCGCTCAGCGCTTCCCAGTCCAGCAGGCCCGACGGCTGCTTGAGGTTGTTTTCGCTGCGCCAGCGGCGCGTACGGGTGTCGAGCACCACCAGCGCCGGCGTGCTCGGCAGCACGTAGTGCCATTGCTGGAAACCGAGCAGCGTGTCGATCAGCGTGTCCTGCGGCGCGCTGTCGAGGTAGCGGTCTTTGGCGGTGCCGCATAACGCCACGGTTTGCTGGATCACGTCGCCAAACACGTCCGGGTTATTGCCCCAGCCCTGGCAGAGCATATAGGCGATCAGCGCGTTGCCGATGATGCGCTTGGAGAACGGATGCCCGTAGGCCGTTTCCTCCCATTGTGCGGATAAATTCCAGTCGTCGGTGATGTCGTGGTCATCGAAGATCATCAAGCAGGACAGGTGCGCGAACACCCGGGCCACGCCGCCAAGTCCGGCCCTGAAAGCCTCGATGCGTTGTTGCTCCACGTCATAGCGTTGACGTCGTTCGGCGGTCAATTCGGGTGGTTGCGGGTCGATCAACGTCCACGGCACGGGCGACCACACCAGCAGATACATCGCCATGACTTCGGCGAAGGTCACCAGGTGATTATCTGCGCTGCTGCTGGTGAAGATCGGCTTGCGTGCCCCGCCGAAGAAACGCTCACGCAGGGTTTCGTTGCTTTCGAGCGCTGGCAGCAAGTCTGCACGGTGGTAATAACTGGCGGGGTGTTGGTAAAGCTTGGCGCTGTCTTCAACCACCGCACCTTCGAGGCATTCTTCGAACAACCCCAGGCGCTCGATCAAGGCATGGATCGCCCGCAACATCGGCCCGGCGACATCGTCGGCATACACCTGGTCGCCGCTCATCATCAACAACGCCGGCCGTTGCTCGGGAGATTGCGCCAACAGTCGGTCGACACAGAGCAAACCGTCGTTGGCCGGGTAGTGGGGTTTGCGGCAGGAGCCATGGACCAGTTGCCCGATGCGCGAATGCAGCATGAAATTAGGGCACTTCGCACCGCCGTACAGCAGGTGCGGCGCCCATTCGGCGATGGGCGTGCCGTCTACCAGCAGGTCGTAGTCAATCGTCACATCCAGCGCCAGGGCAGTATCGAGATGCACGTCGATCAAGTGCAAGAATGCCTGCCGCCCCACGGGCACCACCGTGCAGCGCGTGGCGTCGAGCTCGAGATCGCCTGCTTCGTCGAGGCGCAAAGTCAACGTCAAGGGTCGTGAACCCACCAGCCACATCACCAGCCGCCGGGCTTCCAATCGCCGCAGCAGCGGACCGACGAGGACGGAGGGTAGGGTGGTTGGTGTGTCGGAAGGGGACGGCAACATTCGTAGGAAAAGCTCTGCTTCAGAAGGAAGCAGGGATCATAACGCAATGCGCCCAAGGGCTGTGGCGGCTGCGTCTTTGTGGCGAGGGAGCAAGCTCCCTCGCCACAGGATCAGCTCATTCCCAACCAGTTCGGCAGAACCAGCGAAATCCACGGCACATAGGTAATCAACACCAGGAACGCCAGCAAGATCATCAGCCACGGCATGGCTGCGCGGATGGTGGCCGTCAGCGACATGCCGGTCACCGCCGAGGTGACAAACAGGTTCAAGCCCACCGGCGGCGTGATCAAGCCGATTTCCAGGTTCACCACCATGATGATGCCCAGGTGAATCGGATCGATGCCCAGTTTCATGGCGATCGGGAACAGGATCGGCGCCAGGATCAGGATGATCGCCGACGGCTCCATGAACGCACCGGCAATCAGCAGCACGATGTTCACCACCAGCAGGAAGGTCACTGGCGTCAACCCGGCCTCGATCACCCACGCGGTGATCTGTTGCGGCAGTTGCTCAGTGGTCAGCACATGGGCGAAGAGCATGGCGTTGGCAATGATGAACATCAGCATGATGCTCAACTTGGCCGACTCCAGCAGCACCTTCGGCGTCTCGCGGAACGTCAGGTCCTTGTAGACGAACAGTGCGATAAACGCCGAATACACCGCTGCGACCGCCGCAGCCTCGGTGGGTGTGAACATCCCCGAATAGATCCCGCCGAGGATGATGACCATCAGCAGCAGGCCCCAGACCGCCTTGCGTGCCGCCGTCAGCCATTCGCGCAAGGTTGCCCTGGGCAAGGCTGGCAGGTTTTTCTTCACCGCGACGATGTAGATCGCCACCATCAAGAAGACACCCAGCAACAGGCCCGGCACCACACCGGCCATGAATAACTTGCCTACGGAGGTTTCGGTCGCGGCCGCGTACACCACCATCACGATCGACGGCGGAATCAGGATGCCCAAAGTGCCGGCGTTGCAGACGATGCCGGCGCCAAACGCTTGTGGATAACCCGAACGCACCATGCCGGCAATCGCGATGGAGCCCACCGCCGCCACCGTTGCGGGGCTGGAACCGGACAGCGCGGCAAACAACATGCACGCCAACACTGCCGCAATCGCCAGGCCGCCACGGATGTGGCCGACACAGGCGTTGGCAAAATCGATCAACCGTCGTGCCACGCCACCGGTGGTCATGAACGCACCGGCCAGCAGGAAGAACGGAATCGCCAGCAAAGTGTAGTGCTCGCTGGTTTCGAACAGCTTGATCGCCAGGGAACGCACCGAGTCGGGGCTGAAGAAAATGATCGTCAGCGATCCGGCTAGGCCCAGGGAAATCGCAATCGGCACGCCGATGAACATGAGCACGAACAGCGCAATGAACAGGAAGGCAATGGTCATGGCTTGTCTTCCTCGATCTCGGTCAGTTTGATCGCTTCCGCTGCTTCATCCGCCAGGCCCAGGCCCGTCTGACGATTCATCAAAATGCGTACGAGAATCTCCGCGAAACGGATAAACACCAGGGCGAATCCTACGGGCACGATCAGCCCGACATGCCATTGCATGATGCCGAAATGGCCGAGGTCTTCGGCGCCGATCTCAGCAATCATCAACGTGTTGATCCACTCGAAACTCGCCACTGCCAGCAACCCGGCATAACCCAGGCAGCACAGGCAGGCGATCACGCCGATGTAGCGTTGCACTGGTTTGCTCGCCAGTTTCACCAGCGCGTCGACACCGATGTGTCCTGCGGTGCGCACGCCGTAGGAAAGACCGAAGAAAATCAGCCAGCCAAATAGCGCCTTGGTCAGCGAGCTGCTCCAGGTCATCGCCTGGGCCATGCCCATGATGCCGTCGCCAATGGCGAACATCGACTCGCTGGCGGCCGGCCAGTTGTCGCCAAGGCTATAGAACACGGCATAAAGGTTGTTGAGGACCACGTAGACGAAGGTGACCAACGTCATGGCGGCCAAAAGGAAGGCAATGAAAGCTTCCTCGAAATGTTCCCAAGTGCGCCGAAGGGCGTTCATGGATGGCATCTCCTGCAGGGAGGACGACAGGCCGGCGCTGCCTCGACAGCAGCGCCGGCCAACCCATTACTGTGCCTTGTTGGAGGCTTCGGCGGCTTTGATCAGGTCGGCACCGATGTCACCTTCGAACTTCTTCCATACCGGCTTCATCTTGTCGCGCCATTCGTTGCGCTCTTCAGGCGTGAGGGTGATGATTTCGGTGGTCTTGGCGTCGACAATGCGCTGCTTGTCGTTCTGGTTAAGTTGCGCGGCTTCTTTGTTCACGTGCGCGGTCACTTCAACCAGGATCTTGTCCAGTTCGCTACGCACGTCCGGCTGCAGGCCGTTCCAGAACTTGGTGTTGGTGATCAGCATGTAGTCGAGTACACCGTGGTTGGATTCGGTGATGTACTTCTGCACTTCATGCATCTTCTGGCTGTAGATGTTCGAGTAGGGGTTCTCCGCACCGTTCACCACACCGGTCTGCAGGCCTTGGTACACCTCGGCGAAACTCATCTTGCGCGGGTTGGCGTTGACGGCCTTGAACTGTTCCTCGAGCACCGCAGACGCCTGTACGCGGAACTTCAAGCCACGGGCATCCTTGGGTTCGCGTAGCGGTTTGTTGGCGGACATTTGCTTCATGCCGTTGTGCCAATAGGCCAGGCCGGTGATGTTCTTGCTTTCCATGGACTTGAGCAGTTTCTGACCTTCTGGGCTCAACTGGAAACGGTCCACGGCGGAGATGTCGTCGAACAGGAACGGCAAGTCGAACAACTGCACGGTCTTGGTGTACTGCTCGAACTTGGCCAGGGACGGCGCGATCATCTGCACGTCGCCCAACAGCAGGGCTTCCATTTCCTTGCCGTCGCCGAACAGCGAGGAGTTGGGGTACACCTCGACTTTGACTTTGCCCGGCAAGCGTTCTTCCACCAACTTCTTGAACAGCAACGCACCTTGGCCTTTAGGGGTTTGTTCGGCCACCACGTGCGAGAACTTGATGACCACCGGATCGGCTGCCATGGCCGAGCCCAGCGCGCTGAGGGCCAGCGTGCAGACGAGTGCTTTCCACATAGGTTTGAACATTGGGGTTCCCTTTTATTTTTAGTTTTGCCCGTGCGGGCTCATTCAACAAAACGCACGGTGGGACAGTTGCAAGTCTAGGCAGAAAATAGCTTGCCGGGGCATTGTGACATCAAGTGCCGCGTATTACTGCGCCGGGTTGGACGCTTCGGCAGCCTGGATCAGGTCCGGGCCGATGTCCTTTTCAAACTTCGCCCACACCGGTTTCATCTTGTCGCGCCAGGCGTTGCGCTCTTGCGGCGTGAGGGTAATGATCTCGGTGGTCTTGGCGTCCAGGACGTGCTGTTTGTCCAGCTGGTTGAATCGCTCCGCTTCCTTGTTGGCATGGGCAGTGGATTCGACCACGATCTTCTGCAGTTCCGCGCGGATATCCGGCGGCAGGCCGTTCCAGAAGTCCGACGTGGTAATCAGCATGTAATCAAGTATGCCGTGGTTGGATTCGGTAACGTATTTCTGCACCTCATGGAGTTTCTGGTTGTAGAAATTCGAATAGGTGTTTTCCGTGCCGTTGACCAGGCCCGTACGCAAGCCCTGATACACCACCGAAAAAATCATCGGTTGCCCTTTGGCGCCCACTGCCTTGAATTGCTCCTCCAGTACGGCGGAAGTCTGCACGCGAAAGACCAGGCCGCGCGCATCTTCGGGCGTACGAAGTGGCCTGGTCGCCGACAATTGCTTCATGCCGTTATGCCAATAGGCCAGGCCCGTGATGTTCTTGCTTTCCATGGACTTGAGCAATTGCTGGCCCTGGGGGCTCTGTTGGAAACGGTCTACCGCGGCAATGTCGTCGAACAGGAACGGCAAGTCGAACAGCTGTACCTTGCGGGTGTACTGCTCGAACTTGGCCAGCGAACGCGCAATGATCTGCACGTCTCCCAGCAGTAACGCTTCCGTTTCCTTGTCATCGCCATAAAGCGTGGAATTGGGATAAACCTCCACCTTGACCTTGCCCGGCAAGCGTTCCTCCACCAGCTTCTTGAACATCAAGGCGCCTTGGCCCTTGGGCGTCTGCTCGCCCACCACGTGGGAGAACTTGATGACGATGGGGTCCGCCGCAGCGGTGCCCAGCGTGGTGAAAGCCAGCGTGAAGGCGAGCGCGTTCCATAAGGGTCTGAGCATGGCGATTCTCTTGGAATTATGTTTATCGTGCGGGCTCATCCCAGCCCCGGCGAACTGCAAACATGGCAAGTCTAGGAGAAAAAACGCGGGTGATTGGGTGATAGGTAAAATGAAGCTGTTTCGCCATCTGCTAGGCTAGGCCTCCAGGATCAAAAGCCGCAGGGGGAACAGGGTGTTTACGTTTGATACGTTATGGAAGAGTCATCCCGAAATATTCGGCGACGCCGCGCCTTGCAGGACGAATGGTTCCAAGAACTTTAGCGATCAATGCGCGATCAATCTCGGCGTGGCCCTGCGGCGCGCAGGCGCCGACATGAGCCAGCTCAGGAGTGTGCGTCATTGTTGGCAGCATCCCAAGAGCGAAGGGCACATATTGGCTGCCGAAGAACTCGCCAAAGCCTTGAGTCGAGCCAGGATTCCCGGCTTGCAAGGCATGAAAACCGTCAAAAGCGAAGACTTTGAAGACAGCCTGGAAGGGCAGCAGGGAATCATTTTCTTCAAGGACTTCTGGCGCCGGGCAAATGAAACCTCTGCCAATCGCAGTGGCGATCACATCGACCTTTGGAATGGTCGCCGGCTGACGGACTGGTTGAGTTACCCACGAATACAAATGGGCTTCTCCATCGAAGGTACCTTCTCGGATTACCATGAGTCCAAGGACATCTGGTTCTGGAAGGTCATATGAAGGTCATCAAAGGAGTCTTGTTCGTCTTGCTGCTGGTCGCTTCGGCCATGGGTGCTTTTAATCTGATTTTCATACTGATCGGAACCTATTTGGGTCCGCTGTATGAAAGCGATGCGGACCAGAGTCGCAATTTCGCGATCTGGCTGTTCGGAAATATCGGAGTGATGATTATCGCGGCTGCGGCGGGCATTATCTGGAGCCGTCGGCGCGCGAAAAGGATTTAACCAAACAGTGCACGCGATAGGCGTTTTTTCATACCTCTTGGCCTGACCGCATCAGGCTGGCTGGAGCTCAAGGCTCCAGCGATGGCCCCTTCAACTCGATCTGGTTGCCATCCGGATCGGCGCAATAGATCGACAATCCCTTACCCTCCGCGCCAAAACGCATCTGTGCTTTCTCGACGGCCAGGCCGGCTGCGTGCAGATGAGCGAGCAGCGCTGGTTCGTCAAACGGCTCGATGCGCAGGCAGAAGTGATCGACGTTGTGGCCCTGCTTGCCGGCAGCCGCGCCACCCTGGCGGCCAAGCGGGCCATCGACAGCCACCAGATCGATCATCGATGCACCGGCACCGAGATGGATCAATCCCAGATCGTCCCGACGCTTCCTGAGCTCGCAGCCGAACACCGAGGTGTAGAAGGCGAGACTGCGCTCGATGTCGGTTACCCGCAGGACGATGTGGTCGATGCGTTCGATGGTGAAGTCCTTCATACCGGCCTCCGCATGGGGTGTCGCGCCAATGACCCAGTCACTTTAGTCCAACAATTCCCGCAGAGGGAGCGAGCTGATTCCCAGCGATGACGTACCGCGTGGTATGACAACTTTTGCAGTCGTCATCTTCATGAGAAAGATGAGTTGACGAAAAAATCTCCTGTTTGTGTGGCTTTGTGGGTTGACACGCCTGCGGAAACATTCGAATAATCCATCACGTTGTATGACGACATACAAATAAAAAATAACAACACGGTGGCCCTCCCATGAGAATCACAGGCGTTAACGTCGAAATCTTTTCCACCCCGTCGCGTCGCGCCCAAGACAGTGCCGGCCACGCCCATCCCGGCGACGAAGTCATGATCAAGATGGCCCTGCTGCGAATCAGTTGCGACGACGGATCGGAGGGTTATGCCTTCGGTACGCCTGAATTGATTCGCCCGCAGATCATCGAATCCTTCGTGCGCAAGGTGCTGATCGGCCGCGACCCGATGGACCGTGAGAGCATCTGGCAGGATCTGGCGCACTGGCAGCGCGGCAGCGCCGGGCAATTCACCGATCGGGCCCTGGCCCTGGTGGAACAAGCCTTGTGGGATCTGGCCGGGCGCAAGCTGAAGTTGCCGGTGCACAAGCTCATCGGCGGTTACCGCGACAAGGTCCTGGCCTATGGCTCGACGATGTGCGGCGACGATTTGCCGGGTGGTCTGTCGACGCCGGATGAGTACGGCCAGTTTGCCGAGAAGCTGGTCAAGCGCGGCTACAAGGCAATCAAGCTGCACACCTGGATGCCGCCGATTTCCTTCGCACCAAATCCGCAAATGGACATCCAGGCCTGCGCCGCCGTCCGCGAGGCGGTTGGCCCGGACATCGCCCTGATGCTCGATGGCTACCACTGGTACAGCCGCATGGATGCGCTGACCATCGGCAAGGCCTTGGAGAAGCTGAATTTCGCCTGGTTCGAAGAGCCGATGATGGAAGACTCCGCCGAGTCTTACGCCTGGCTCGCTGCGAACCTGGACATCCCGGTGCTGGGCCCGGAAAGCATCGCCGGCAAATTCCACAGCCGCGCCAGTTGGGTGACGCAGAAGTCTTGTGACATCCTGCGCGCCGGCGTGGCCGGCGTCGGCGGTATCGGGCCGTGCCTGAAAGTGGCGCATCTGGCCGAGTCGTTCGGCATGGATTGCGAAGTCCACGGCAACGGCGCGGCGAACCTCGCCGTGGTCGGGGCGATCAGCAATTGTCGTTGGTACGAGCGTGGCCTGCTGCACCCGTTTCTCGACTACGAGGAAGTGCCGGCGCACCTCAACAGCCTCGTCGATCCGATGGATGCCGACGGTTATGTGCATCTGTCGGATCGGCCGGGGTTGGGCGAGGACATCAACTTCGCGTATATCGAAGCCAATACATTATCCCGGCACTGATGGCGCACTGCGTCCGAGGCTGAACGGCCCGGACGACAAAGTCTTTATAAATATAAGAAAGGACTGAACCATGAAACTCTGGCCCAAGCGCCTGTCCAGGCTGCTCTGTGTCATCGTGGCCCTGTGCGCAGTGCAGGTGCCCGTCAGCCTGGCCCAAGGCGAAACGCCCGCCGACCAATTGGTGGTGGGCATGAGCATGATCAACCTGCTGTCCCTCGACCCGGCTGCCGCGACGGGGCTCGAAGTGGCCGAGGTCAACGCCAACGTCTATGACATGCTCCTGGAGCAAGACGCGGCGAAGCCGGACACGCTGATTCCCGCCCTGGCCAAAAGCTGGGAAATCAGCCCGGACCGTATGCGCCTGACCTTTCAATTGCGCGACGACGTGCGCTTTCACTCCGGTGCGCCGCTCACTGCGCAAGACGTCGCCTGGTCCTTGCAGCGGGTGGTCACGCTCAATCGCGCCCTGGCTTCGACCTGGAAAGCCTACGGCTTCACCGCCGAAAACGTCGTCAAACTGATGCGCGCCGAAGGGCCGCACACCTTTGTCATGGAGCTGCCGCGCAGCACCGATCCGTTGCTGGTGCTCAACACGTTGGCGACCTCGCCCAGTGCCTTCATCGTCGATCGCTCGGTGGCCTTGCAGCATCAGGTCGGCGACGATCAGGGCGCGGCGTGGCTGGCCACGCATACGGCAGGTTCCGGTGCGTTCAAGCTGGATATCTGGCGCGCCAACGACGTGATCCTGATGAGTCGCAACGATGACTACTGGCGCGGCGCGCCGAAGTTGCGCCGGGTGATCATGCGCAACATGACCGAATCCCAGGCCTTGCGCCTGATGGTCGAGCGCGGTGACCTGGACGTTGCCCGCGGCATGGCGGCCACCGACATCAAGGCCCTGGGCGCGGTCGATGACGTGCACATCCAGAGCATCGCCCGGGGCACGCTGTACTACGTGGCGTTGAGCATGCAGCAGCCGCTGTTCCAGGACATCCGCGTGCGCCAGGCGATCCGATTGTTGATCGACTACCAGGGCATCAACGACGTGGTGATGCCGCACTACGGCGTGATCAACCAACGGCCGATGCAACTGGGCTTGCCGGCGCGCCTGGACGATCCGGGTTATCGCCTGGACGTGGCCAAGGCCAAGCGCCTCCTGGCGGAAGCCGGTCACGCCGACGGCTTCAAGGTGAGCATCCGTTCGCTGACCGATCCACCGTTCATCAATATCGCCACCAGCCTGCAAGCGACGCTCGCCCAAGCGGGCATCCAGGCGACGATCATCACCGGCACCGGCAACCAGATCTACGGGGCGATGCGCGACCGTCAATTCGACATCCTCGTCGGGCGTGGCGGCGGCGGGGCTGAGCGGCATCCGCATTCGAGCCTGCGCGCCCTGGTGTACAACCCGGACAACCGCACCGAAGCCAAGTTGAGCAATTTCCAGGGCTGGCGCACCTCGTTCTTCGACCCGCAGCTCAACCAGTTGATCGAGCAGGCCGAGCGCGAGCGCGACCCCGAGCGCCAGCGGCAGATGTACGCCCAGGTCCAGACCCTCTACGACCAACAAGCCGGGGCAATCATGCCGGTCTCGCAAATGGTCGACGAGGTGGTGATCCACGCCGACGTGCGCAACTACATCGGCCACACCGCCGCCACCACGCGCCTTCGCGACGTCTATAAGCAGCGCTGAAATCGACGGCCCCAAGGCCAAGGCAGGAATGAATATGTCGACTGCATCCTTTTCAATCTGGACCACCCGGGCCGCTTCGGCGACCCGGCGCGGCGGCTCGGTGGCGGTGACGCTGCTGGGGTTGCTGCTGCTGACTTTCTTTATCGGACGGGTGATGCCGCTGGACCCGGTGCTGGCCATCGTCGGCCCGGACGCCGACGCCTCGGCCTATGCCCAGGTCTACAAGGAGCTGGGCCTGGACAAACCGTTGTGGACGCAGTTTGCGATCTACCTCGGCGACCTGCTCCACGGTGACTTCGGCATGGCGTTGCTGACCGGCAATCCAGTCATCACCGACATCGCCCGGGTGTTTCCGGCCACGTTGGAACTGGCGACCCTGGCCATTCTGTTTGGCGTGTTGGCGGGGCTGCCGCTGGGTGTCTACGCGGCGACCCATCAGGGCCGTGCCGGTGACCATGTCGCTCGGCTGATCACGCTGTTCGGTTACTCCACGCCGATTTTCTGGATCGGCATGATGGCTTTCCTGGTGTTCTACGCCTGGTTGGGTTGGGCCGGCGGTGTCGGGCGGATCGGCCTGGCTTATGACGGGTTGATTCCGACGCACACCGGGCTGTTGTTGATCGACACTGCCTGGTCCGGCGATTGGGAAGCCTTTCGCAGCGCACTGCGGCACATCCTGCTGCCGGCGGTGATCCTCAGTTTCAACTCGGTCGCCTACATCAGTCGCATGACCCGCAGCTTCATGCTTGAGCAGTTGTCCCAGGAATACATCATTACCGCGCGGGTCAAGGGTCTGTCCCAGCGCAAGATCGTCTGGGGCCACGCCTTCGGCAACATCCGCGTGCAGCTGTTGACCATTGTTGCGCTGGCCTACGGCGGGTTGCTCGAAGGCGCGGTGCTGATCGAAACCGTCTTCGCCTGGCCGGGCTTCGGCCAGTACCTGACGAGCAGTTTGTTGCTCGGCGACATGAACGCGGTGATGGCGTGCGTGCTGTTGATCGGCCTCATCTTCGTGACGCTGAACCTGATCAGCGACGCGCTCTACAAGATCTTCGACCCGAGGACCCGCTAATGAACCTGCCCCTTGCTTCCAGCGCAGCCGGCAGCGCCGCGCTGCCCGCTTCGAGTACGGCAGCCCTGGTTGCCAGCGCCGCTCGACTGCTGCGATTTCTGCTGCGCAACCCGATGACGTTTGCCGGCCTGGTTGTGGTCTCGACCTTGATGGTGGTGGCGGCGTTGGCGCCGTGGATCGCCGGTCACGATCCCCTGTTGCAGAACCTTGCCGGCGCGTTGCAAGCGCCCAGCAGCGCGCATTGGTTCGGCACGGACGAATACGGTCGCGATGTGTTCGCCCGGCTGGTGTACGGCTCGCGCATCACCCTGTACATCGTCTTGCTGGTGACGGTGATCGTCGGCCCCATCGGCCTGCTGGTCGGCACCGTTTCCGGTTACTTCGGCGGCTGGGTCGACAGCCTGTTCATGCGCATCACCGACATCTTCATCTCGTTCCCCAGCCTGGTGTTGGCGCTGGCTTTCATTGCCGCCCTCGGCCCGGGCCTGGAGCACGCGGTGATCGCCATCGCACTCACCGCCTGGCCGCCGATTGCCCGGCTCGCTCGCGCCGAAACGCTGCCGCTGCGCAACGCTGACTTCGTCGTCGCGGTTCAACTTCAAGGCGCGTCGAGCACCCGGATCATCCTGCGCCACATCATCCCGATGTGCCTGTCGTCGGTGATCATCCGCCTGACCATGAACATGGCGAGCATCATCCTCACTGCCGCTGCCCTGGGCTTTCTCGGTCTCGGCGCCCAGGCACCGCTGCCGGAGTGGGGCGCGATGATCTCCACCGGGCGGCGCTACATGCTCGAAAGCTGGTGGCTGGTGGCGGCGCCCGGTGCGGCGATCATGCTGGTCAGCCTGGCCTTCAACCTGTTGGGCGACGGCTTGCGCGACGTCCTCGACCCCCGCAGCCAATCCTGAGGAAAGTCCCATGACTGAGATAAAACTGGCCGTACAGGATTTATGCGTGGAGTTTCGCAACGCGGGCAAAACCTCGCTGGCGGTGCGCGATGTGTCGTTCACCCTGGGCCGGGAAAAACTCGCCATCGTCGGTGAATCCGGCTCGGGTAAATCGACCGTCGGCCGCAGCCTTTTGCGCTTGCATCCACCGACGGCGCGGGTCACCGCCAAGACCTTGCGTTTTGCCGATATCGACTTTCTGAGCGCCAGCGAAAAGCAGATCCAGGCGATTCGCGGGGCGCGCATGTCGATGATCATGCAAGACCCGAAGTACTCGCTGAACCCGGTGGTGCGCGTTGGCGAGCAAATCGCCGAAGCCTATCTCGCCCACCACAAGGTGCCCCATCACCAAGCCCGGGAACGGGCCCTGGATATGCTCGCCAAGGTGCACATCCGCGACCCTCGGCGGGTTTATGACCTGTATCCGCACGAGGTGTCGGGCGGCATGGGCCAGCGGATCATGATCGCCATGATGGTCATCACCGATCCCCAGGTGATCATCGCCGACGAGCCCACATCGGCGCTGGACGTGTCGGTGCGCCGGCAGGTGCTCAACGTGCTTGAAGAGTTGGTCTGCGAGCGTGACCTCGGGCTGATTTTCATCAGCCACGACCTGAACCTGGTGCGGCATTTCTGTGATCGGGTGCTGGTGATGTACGCCGGGCGCGTGGTCGAGTCGATTGCCGCCGCCGACCTGGACAACGCCACCCATCCGTACACCCAAGGCCTGTTGGCGGCGTTGCCCAGCCTGGACCATCCGCGCGCCACGCTGCCGGTGTTGCAGCGCGACCCACACTGGTTGAACCCTTGAGGAGCCTGTCATGAGCATGATCGAAATCACCGGCCTGAACCTCAGTTTCGGCACGGGCGCGGCACTGAATGCGGTATTGCACGACGTCGATTTGAGCGTCGCCGAAGGTGAAGCCTTCGGCCTGGTGGGGGAGTCCGGTTCGGGCAAGACCACCGTGCTGCGTTGCCTGGCCGGACAGTACCAGCACTGGACCGGACAATTGCAAGTCGCCGGCCGGGCGGTGACGCGCAAGCTGCCGCTGGACCACTACCGCACCGTGCAGATGGTTTTTCAGGATCCATACGCTTCACTGCATCCGCGCTACACCATCGACGCCGCTTTGCAGGAACCACTGCGCATCCATGGCATCGACGGGCGTGGGCAAAAGGTCAGCGAGATCCTGCGCAAAGTCGGCTTGAACGACAGCTTTCGCTTTCGTTACCCGCATCAATTGTCCGGCGGCCAGCGCCAGCGCGTGGCGATTGCCCGGGCGCTGATCCTGCGCCCACGGGTGTTGCTGCTGGATGAGCCAACCTCGGCGCTGGACGTCTCGGTGCAGGCGGAAATCCTCAACCTGTTGGCCGAACTGCGCCGCCAGGAAGGGCTGACTTATCTGATGGTCACCCACGACCTGGCCGTCGTTGCGCATTTGTGCGATCGGCTGGCGGTGATGCAGCAGGGCAGGGTAGTGGAGACGCTCGACAGTCATCGACTGGCAAACGATGGCGCCGCCCACGAATACACACGCCTGCTGGTGCAAGCCAGTCGCGACATACAACGAGTCCCTATCGCCGTTTGAAGTAACTAACCCGCTGTACCTGTTTTAAACCGCAGAACACGTTGAACCGCACGTTTCAATGCGCGCACGCGCTCGCCTGCGATTTGGCGTTCAACCCAACTATTGATTTCAACTTACAAGAATAAAAAACATGAAAAAGACCCTGGTAGTTTTGTCGATCGCTTCGCTGTTCACTTCGGTTGTCGCTCAGGCGGATACCGGTTATATCAACGTCCGCCATCAATACGCTGAAAAGACCCGCATGCACGCCGACCGCGCCAAGTTCGGCATCAGGCTGGATAACGGTGTGGGCCTGGAAGGTGAGCTCAAATACAAGACCGCTGGTGACCGGGAAGATGTCGCTTTCGACAACACCGTCGGCAGCGGTCACGAATTTACCGTCAACTACCAGCACAAGATCGATGATCGCTGGACGCTGACGCCTTCGTTCGCCATGGAAAGCGACGAGGAATCCACCACCTACAAGACGGGCATGCGCCTGGGCTACAAGATCACCAAGGAACTGAGCATCGCCGGTCGCTATCGCTACGACGTCAGCAAGCTGGACCGTGACAAGGTCGATCGCGACGTGCCGGACAACGGCCAGGACGACCAGACGATCCATCGCTACGACGTCTATATCAACTATGCAAACCAAGGGCCTTGGGCTTACGAGTATCAACTGACTTACTTCGATGCCGATTACATCCGCTACAACGGCGGCACCGATGACTATGAGCAGAATGCCGTGGTCAAGTACAAATGGGATAAGCGCTGGGCACCGTTCTTTGAAGTGGGTGATATCAAAGTCAACTCGGTGGACAGTGATCGGCAACTGCGGTTGCGGGTGGGGGTCCAGTACAACTTTTTCTGAGTTGTGGGAGAGGTAGTCAACACTGAATAAAACTGTGGGAGCGAGCTTGCTCGCGATAGCGGTCTGCCTGTGCCGATGATATTGGATGTGCCGCCGCCTTCGCGAGCAAGCTCGCTCCCACAGGGGGCGGTGGAGGATACAAATGCTGTGGTCACTGCAGCCACAAAACTGCGGGGGTTACTCGTTGTAGAACGCCTGGCGTTGTTGGGTTTCACACAGGCGCATGCGGCTGTTGCTCAAGTGCAGGTACATGGCCGCCCGCGCCGCGTCGACATTGTGACTGGCGATGGCATCGAAAATCTGTTGGTGTTCGGCATTGATCCCCTGCAGGTAGGCGCTGCGATCACTCTGCCCCGAATAGGCGGAGTTCATCCGGGTACGCGGGATCAGCTTGGTGCCCAGGTGCTTCATGATATCGATCAGGTAGTAATTGCCGGCCGCCTTGGCGATCTTCAGGTGGAACTGGAAATCGGCATTGATCGTGGTGCCGGATTTCTCAGGCCCTTGCAACAACGCTTCCAGCGCCTGGGCCAGCTCGGCCAGGGCTTCGGGCGTGGCGCGCTCGGCGGCCATGCCGGCGGCCTGTACTTCCAGGCTCAGGCGAAACTCCAGCAAATTGAGCACATCGGACAACGTGGCAATCGTTGCCGGCCCGAGGGTAAAGCCTTCCGGCGCCGGCATGTCCAGCACAAAGGTGCCGACGCCATGGCGCGTCTCCACCAACCCCGCCGCCTGCAAGCGCGACAATGCCTCGCGCACCACCGAACGGCTGACGCCTTCGGCTTCCATGATGTGCACTTCGGTGGGGAGCTTTTCGCCGCATTTCAGAATGCCGTCGCGCATGCGCTGGGCAAAACGGTCGACCAGTGTCTCGGCGAGGCGGCGCGGCTTGTTCAATGGAGATAACGCTTGGTCCGTCATCGGCGTGCTCTAGTGTGATCAGCGGGCATTATAGTGAGTTTTGGGGCAAGGTCGCGGCTATAATGCCGCGATCGTCTGGCTTGATGGATAGGTGCAATGGAGCGTGTCACAACCGATCGACGCCTGAGCATGACTCAGCAACTGGTGGTCGACCTGACGCAGCAGATACTCGCCGGCGAGCTGCCCGCGGGCAGCAAGCTGCCGACCGAACAGGTCATCATCAAGGAACGCGGCGTCAGTCGGACCGTGGTCCGTGAAGCCATGTCCCGGCTGCAGGCCGAAGGTTTGGTCGAGACACGCCACGGCATTGGCACCTTTGTGGTCGACACCGCCCGGCCGGGAGATTTCCAGGGCAGCAAGCACGTCAAGGGCGGCGCCTACGACGCATTGGCCGTCATCGAACTGCGCCTGAGCCTGGAAGTGGAAGCCGCCGGCATCGCCGCGCAACGGGCTACGCCGGAGCAATTGCTGGCGATGCGTGAAGCGCTCGACGTAGCGAATGCGCTTGACCCAACGGATGACGACAGCGCCCGGGCCGATTTCGAATTTCATCTGCAGATCGCCCAATGCACCGGCAACAGTTTCTTCATCGATGCCATCGCCCATGTCGGCAATACATTGCTCGCGGTTGTGCAACAGGCCGGGCCGGTGGTGACGGGCGAGAACCGGGCGTTGGTGGTGCGTGAGCGGGAGCAGGTCTACGCGGCGTTGGCGCGCCGTGATGCCGATGCGGCGCGGGCTTCGATGCGGCTGCATTTGATCAATGTGCAGCAGCGGGTTCGTGCTTTGACCGAGTTGACCGCGCAGTAACCTTCCGCCGTCCCCCCCTGTGGGAGCGAGCTTGCTCGCGAAAGCGGCGGATCAGTCAACATTAATGCGACTGACACACCGCCATCGCGAGCAAGCTCGCTCCCACAGTCGGGGGCTCGGGCGTTTGCAGATGCTGCGTTTACCGCCGCCCCCCTGTGGGAGCGGGCTTGCTCGCGAAGATGGTGGCCCATCCTCCTGCTAGTTGCGCTTCCAGCACTCCGCGTACCGCGCGCACACCCCGTAACGCTCATCCATCAGCGCCATCCTGTCCAGGTGATGACCCACCGCTTCGACCGTTACCACATTCACGATCCGGAAATACTCCACCATCATGGCGACGTCCAGGTCGACCTCGGCTTTCTCCGGCTTGGCATCGGCGGTTTTAGGCAACGCCCACTGTTCCAACTGCTCGTCCTTCAACTGCCGCAGGCGCGCCTGGTATTCCTCCTTGAAGCGTTCCATCGAGTGCGCCTTGTTCTGCGCCATGTCATCGCCAAACGTCTTCAGGTTTTCCCGGTACAGCGTCCAGTAGTCAGCCGGCAGGTCGAAGCCGAGCTTGGCCTTGCGTTCGCTGATCAGGGTGTCCAGCTTCTCTGGCGAATAGCTCTCGACTTTTTCCTTGGCCGGATCCGTCTTCACCGTGACGACCAGGCTTTTGTCGATGACTCGATTCATCAGCTCCAAGCGATGGGGAGTGTCCGGGTAGATCTTGGGAAACAGCGCATTGCGCCCGGCGCAGGCGGGAAAGTCCTTTTTCAGGATCGGGATCGGTGTGCGCACGTCCTTGCCGTCGATCCGTTGCAAGCGTTGCAACTGAGTCAGGCAGAAGTTCTTCTCGGACTTGAACGTCACCTCGTATTCGGCATTGGCCTCGGGCGTGAAGTTGAAGCCCTTGCCACACACGGCATAACCGCTGTTCATGTTGGTGCGCAGGTGAATCTGCTCGCCGGGCTTGAGCTTGACCTCCAGATAACCCCTGGCATCCTTGGGCGCCGGAACGCTCATCCCCACCCGCCGCGCGGTATCGCTCAGCAGCATGTTGTTGAGAATGCCCGTGGTCTGCCCGTCGCAATGGGCCGCGTCGAAATAATCCAGGGTGGCGTTGCTGGTATTGGCGACGAACCGCAACTTGGCGGCGTCCGGTTCGATGGCATCGGGGTAACTGCCATGGACGCTGCAGCCGCCGAGCAATACAAACAACGCGGACAACGCTAACAAGGGGGCAGGGGAGCGAGGCAGGGCGAGCATGGGTCATCCTTGAGGGGATCGATGAAGGGGGTGAATGCTACTTAAGTGCCACTATTGCGTCCATCGCCTGCAGGGGACTGGTGAAACAAAATGCTGCGAGGCTGATGATCAATTGTGGGGGCGCTTTGAACAGGTTTCGCGCGCGCTATCAAGGTATCTAATACCGTGCGAAAAACTTGATCCGAACGGTGCCCCACGCCCGACAGGCGGTGCTGGCGCTGCGCAAGTTGTTCTCAACGGATGATTTCTTTTTCCCAGGATGGATGATTTACCCAATGCTCAAGTTCAACGCTCATCTCGGTTTTCAGTTCAATGAAGTGCCATTTCTGCAACGCATCGAAGCCGCTGCCGCGGCGGGTTTTCGTGCGGTGGAATTTCCTTCGCCCTATGAGTTCGACGCCAGTCTTCTGGCTGATCATCTGGCTCAATACAATCTGCCGCTGATCCAGTTCGCCGCACCGGCTGGCGTGACCAAAGGTATTGCGGCCTTGCACGGCAAGGGTGAGGAATTTCGCAGCGGCCTGCTCCAGGCTGCTCGTTATGCAAAAGCGCTGGCGTGCTCCGACGTCCATATCATGTCCGGCGTTACGACGCAGGAAGATGCCGCGCTGGTCTATTGGGGCAACCTGGAATATGCCGTCAAATTCCTCAAAGACCAAGGTTTGCGGCCGCTGGTCGAAGTCATCTGCGCGCAGGAAATGCCCGGCTATTACATGTCCGACTTCAGCAAGGCTCAACAGGTGCTGGAGCGTTTTCCGAGTGTCGGGCTGATCCTCGATCTTTACCACGCGCAACGGCTTACCGGAGACGCGGTGGATATCCTGGCCCGCTTCTATGACCGAACCGTCCATTTGCAAATTGCCGACTGCCCAGGGCGTCATGAGCCGGGGACGGGGAGCATGGATTTTGCGGGCTTGTTCGCAGAGTTGGAGCAGCGTGGCTATAAAGGATGGATCGGGTGTGAATACCGTCCTACCGGCTCTACCGTGGCAGGCCTTGATTGGATCAAGCAGTTCAGCGCCTGACACAAAGCTGGCGATACGCGCGCTTGTGGGAGCGAGCTTGCTCGCATAGCGGATTCACATTCAACCAAATGGTCGGTGGATACACCGTCATCGCGAGCAAGCTCGCTCCCACAAAAAACGGCTAGGTTTCTGGTTCGAGTTTGTACCCCTTCGCCTTTGCTACGGTGCTCCGTTTACCCTCATCTCGATTGGGTACGTCCCATTTAATGCGGTCCTTGCCTGCGTGAAAAAATCTTCGTGGTTTCGCGTGAGGAAAAGCCATTCCCGCTGATATTCAGACGTGATGGTGCAAAGCCATTTCGCCAACCCTTTCTCCTGTATGGCGGGCAGCAACAATGCTTCCATCTTCTTCATCCGGGCCGCGTCTTCGGGCGTCGGCAAGGCCGTCTCGGAGGAAAATTTCCAGCTGACGATCACCGATACAGGAAGCGCTTGTTCCTCTGCCGGGGACAACGACTTCGTACAGTGCTCCTCGTCTAGGTCGACGATTACGAGGGCTTTTTCGTGGGAGGGGCCATCGTCGAGAAGCGCGCTGAGGGCCACTTTTTGGCGCGCTTCTCGATCCGCTACGCAACGGTCGAATACCTGGCTTTTGACCGGTCCCGCATCCAGGCAAGGGTCCCGTTCAACCGCTTTGGGGGAATAGGGTTTATAGCTTGAGCAACCAACAAGCAGTAGGCTCGCCAGTGCCAACAACCGGAGTCGGTTATGCGTGTCCATCCGGCTAAGCTGCAAAAAGCACTGTGTTTTTTCTATAACCATCGGGGTTACTCCGTTAACTCGGGACTTCATTCCTGAAGACTGGTCTTGTTCATTCAAGGTTAATCGCGGCGCGATTCTGCCAGAGGGCTGCGAGTGCGGCGATCTATTGCTGGTTCAACGCATGCCGTCAGAGTCACTATCATTGGATGACCGATTAACACGCGGACACCCGAACCATGAAAAAACAAGAACAAGAAAGCCTCATCCAAACCCTGAAAACCCGCTTCGAACAACACCCGAACCGTCACCCAGACATTCCCTGGTCCGACATCCAGACCCGGCTCGAAAACAACCCCAATGCCCTGAAAACTCTCCAGGCCATGGAAGCCACCGGTGGCGAGCCCGACGTGATCGGTCTCGACCCGCAGACCGGCGCCGTCACTTTCTGCGATTGCGCAAAGGAAAGCCCCACCGGTCGTCGCAGCCTCTGCTACGACCGTGCGGCCCTGGATGCGCGCAAGGAGAACAAGCCCAAGGGCAGCGCGATCGAGATGGCTGACGACATGGGGATAACCCTGTTGACCGAGGAGCAATACCGAGCCCTGCAGACGCTCGGTGAGTTCGATGCCAAGACGTCCAGTTGGCTGGCGACACCTCCGGAACTTCGTGCGCTCGATGGGGCGATTTTTGGCGACTACCGTTATGGTCGGGTGTTCATCTACCACAACGGCGTGCAGTCGTATTACGCGGCGCGTGGGTTTCGTGGGGTGCTGCGCGTTTGAGCCCTCAAGGACACCGCTGCCCCTGTGGCGAGGGAGCTTGCTCCCGCTGGGCTGCGTAGGAGCTGGCGCAGCCTGCGATCTTTTGATCTTTCGCTTGATATTTCAAGTGTCTGGGGAAAGATCGCAGCCTCGTTTCACTCGGCAGCTCCTACACAGCACCTACACAGCTCCTTCGTAGCACCTACAGCGCAGTCGAGCGGGAGCAAGCTCCCTCGCCACAACGGCTCATGCGTTCGAAGGGTCGCAGTGCAACAAGACCACCTCACTCAAAAACCAAAACCTCACAGCCCTTGGTCTCAACGATCTCGCTAAACTCCGGCAACTGCGCCACAAAATCCGCCTCGAACGCCAGGTACCGATCCAGCGACGGCAGATAACGAATCTCCGGTTTGATGCGCGGGATATCCTTGCTGGTCAGCTTCACCACCTCATTGCTGCGCTGATTCCAAAACCAGGCCTGCGTGTGTGTGCCAAAGGTGTTGGCGCGGTAGCTCCACACCCACCAATCGCCATGCCCGCGCGCTACCTGCAGTTGCCCATGGAACGTGCGCAACGTAATCACCTGCTTGGGCTGCGTGACGAGCAGACGTGTGTCCTGGCGCAGCTCACTGCCGAAACCGTCCAGCGTCGCCTTCGATTTGGCGCCGGTGATGAAATTGAAGCGCCACGCCAATAGCACGGTCTCTTGATAACCCGAGTGCTCGACGTTCTGCCGCGCGCCTTCGCTGAACAGCAGAATCTCGTCACCGCCCAAGTACGCGGTCGATGCCCTCAGCTTATAAGCCTCGGCGGGCATCGACTGGGCGACGATGGCCTGTTGGGTGTCCTGGTTCCAGACCCAGCAGCACTTGCCGTTGTGCTGCATGAACAACAATCGACGCCCGCCGACAGGCAGGATGGTGAGCTCGTCCGAGTCGTCGAAAATCACCTCGCTGCTGTCCGCCGTGATCCGCCAGATCCTTGTCAGGTGCTCGGGTTCGTAGATGCGCTGGCGCTCGAATATCTCATCGTCTACGACGACGCAGAGCTCTTCGAATGCCGGCCACTGCAGCCCGGCAGGGCCGAAGTCCTCGATGGCATCGCCCCGGCGAATCTCGTATTTGAACCGATCATCCGCGCTGTAATCGCCGTGTTTGACCTGGCGTCTCCACAGGCTGCGCCGGGCGTTGGCGTCGATCAGGCGCAGGTCCGCGCCATCCACTTCATCGGTGCGTTGTTCGAGCATGTCCTGTTCGGCGGGCGGCCACTGGTTGTAGTCGATCAAAAAGCACAGCCAGCGATCTTCATCCTGTTCGGTGATTGCAGCCCAGCCGTTGCGGTAGTTGTATTCATGCACGTAGGTAGGGCCGGGGTAGTCATGGACTTCCTGCAACCACTTCAGCTTGGCGCGCTTGGGTTTGGCCGGCTTATGCTCGGTGACGGCAGGCTTCTGCGGCTCGATCAAAATCGGCGTGAACCTCGGCTCGCCACGTGGGCTTTGCCAATGCTGGGCAAACGCCTCGCGTTGATCGGAAGGGAAGATCACCGGTCGGTAATCGTCAGCGCCGGCGTCCAGGTTCCACAGGTCATAACCCCGGCCAGCCAGCACCAGCGCCAGGGCTTCGAAGCAGACCTCGGGCATCTCGTTGGACAGCTCGTCCAGCAACGCCTCGAACCCCGGACCGGCGAACACATCGATGTCGGGATAGTAATGCTGCAACAGCCCGAGCAAATCGCAGCCCGGGGTTTTCCAATCGATATGAACCAACGGATCAAATGGCGATTGCATTACGGTGGTCTTCCTTGTGATTTCTCTGCGCCGATCTTAGGCAAATCAATAACCCGTGGCGAGGGAGCTTGCTCCCGCTGGGCTGCGTAGGAGCTGGCGCAGCCTGCGATCTTTTGATCTTTTGATCTTTCGCTTGATATTCAAGTGTCTGGGGAAAGATCGCAGCCTCGTTGCACTCGACAGCTCCTACAACGCAGTCGCGAGGGAGCAAGCTCCCTCGCCACGGGTCAAAGCAAGCCCATCTCAGAGCTCCGGGAACTCATCCAGATAACACACCGGCGAATTCCCCTCCGCCCGCTTATCCACCTCATCCTCCAACCACTGGGCCAACACCACCGCATTGTTCTCGAGCGTCGACTTGGCCGCATACACCAGGGTAAGCGTCCCGCCCCGCGCGACGTCCACCAACTTCCACCAATGCTCCGGTCGCGCCGCCAGCTCACGCCGATAGGCCGCCCTGAACTCGGCAAACGAAACCGCCCCCGCCTTGAACGCCTTGCGCAGTGCGTGGGAAGGCCCCACCTCCGGCAGCCACTCGGCAATCGCCAGGGCATCCTTGGGGCAACTACGCGGCCACAGCCGGTCGACCAGCACCCGCACGCCATCCTCGGCGCTGGCTGTTTCATAGGCGCGTTTGCATTGGATCATCAGGGCCCGCCTGTCGAAATTGAACCGACTCAGCATAGGTCGCCCACGACGAGGCGACCAGCAAGCCACCCCATCGTAAAAATTTTTTCATCCCATCCCGTCAATCAAAAGCCATGGGCACTCAAGCAAAAGTGCGCGTCGCTGGCCGCCGACATGATGGCGCGGAGCACTGTGGGATTTTGCGAGCCGCAATCCGTCCGGGTGCGTTTTTCCATTTGATTGGTCGACAGCGAACCGCCTGGTCGTCATTGCGCGACCCGCCGTATTAAGGATGAGTGAATAAAAATGAATAGAGCTTACCGAGTCGTCTGGAATGCCGTGATGGGCGCGTGGCAGGTGGCATCCGAGTTGGTCAGGAGCCAGGGCAAAGACAAAAGCCGTAAAACATTGAGCCTCGTCATCGGCGTGGGCGGCGGCGTGTTTGCTTCGGTTGCCATGGCGGGGGCGTTGCCGTCCGGCGGTCACATCGTGGCGGGTAGCGGCAGCATCCAGCAGAACGGCACGGGCATGACCATTCACCAGGGCAGCGATAAGCTCGGGATCGACTGGCAGAGCTTTTCCATCGGCAAAGGCAACACCGTCCAGTTCGTTCAGCCTGGCGCGAACTCCATCGCTTTGAACCGCGTCCTGGGCTCGGATGTGTCGGTGATCCAGGGCGCGCTGAAAGCCAACGGCCAGGTGTTCCTGGTCAACCCCAACGGTGTGCTGTTCACCCCCGGTGCGCAGGTTGACGTCGGCGGCCTGGTGGCCTCCACGCTTAACTTGTCCACAGAAGATTTCCTCGCCGGCAACTACCGTTTCAGCGGCGACAGCGCCGCATCGGTGGTCAACCAGGGCAACATCAATGCAGCGCAAGGCGGCACCATTGCGCTGATCGCTGCAAAAATCGTCAACGAAGGCAACCTCACCGCGCACAAGGGCAATGTGCTGCTGGGCGCCGGCAGTGTCGTGACGCTCGACTTGGGCGGGCCGGTGCAGTTGGAAGTCAAGGAAGGTGCGCTTCAGGCGTTGATCGAGAACGGCGGTGCCATTCGTGCCGATGCCGGGAAAATCCTGCTGACCGCCCGTGCGGCGGAAACCCTGGCGAGCACCGTTATCAACAACACCGGTTTGATCGAAGCCCGTTCGCTGGATGTCGGTGAAAACGGTGTGGTCACGTTGATGGGCGACCGGGGCGATGTGCAAGTCGCCGGGCGTATCGATGTGTCCTCCGACACCGCCAAGGGCGGCAAGATCGTCGTGACCGGCGAGCGCGTGGCCATCAAGGCCGGTGCTGAGCTCGACGCCACCGGCGCCAAGGGCGGCGGCGAGATTTTTGTGGGCGGTAGCTGGCAAGGCAAGGACCCGGCGATCAAACAGGCCAGCCAGACCACCGTCGCCGCCGGTGCGGTGCTCGATGCATCGGCGACCGACAACGGCAAGGGCGGAACCGTGGTGGCCTGGTCCGATGTCAAGAAACCGGGCAGCGTCACGCGGGTGGACGGCACCCTGAAAGCCACCGGCGGCGCCAAGGGCGGCGACGGCGGCAAGATCGAGACCAGCGGCGCCAAGCTGGCGGTGAGCAAGGCCGCCGATGCCTCGGCTAAAAAAGGCAAGGGCGGCTTGTGGTTGCTCGATCCGGACAGCGTCACGGTGGGGCCGGGCGACGGCGGCTTGACCGGTGGCACCAATGGGATAGACGCCACGGTCGGCTTCAATGCGATCGATACGGCCCTGGCCGGCGGCACCGATGTTGCGATCAAGGCCGACAACAGCATCCACTGGAACGGCGACTACACCCCGACGAGCATCAGCGGCGACCGGACGCTGACCTTGCAGTCCGGACATAACGACGTCGGAACGGGCCGCTACGTCTTCGGCAATATTTTCTTCAACGGTGATATCGATGCCAGCGGCGCGGGCAATGGCAACAGCCTGGCGTTGATCCTCAACGGCAAGATCGCGCTCAACACCGACGTCAGCCTGAAGAGCAACGGTGGCAACATCGTTTTTGCGGGCGTGGTGGATTCCGATGCGGTGGCTAACAAGCGCGAACTGCGTGTGGACGCCGGTTCAGGCTCGATCATTTTCAGCGACATGGTTGGCGGTAACAGCGCCCTGGGCGCCCTGTACGCGACGACCACCGGCGCCGGCAAAACCTTTATCAACGGTGCAAAAGTCTTCACCAGCGGCGAGCAGGTCTACAACGGCGCCGTTGAGATGGGCGCCTCACAGTTCCTGAACGCCGACTTCGAAAACGGCCTGGTCGGCTGGAAGACCTCCATCGACCAGTTCTTCGCCGGCGTCACCGTCGTCGATGGCGTGGTGTCGCCGAATGACCCGACGTTGCCGACCACCTCGCCAACCAACGGCAGTGCACCGAGCGTTTCGCCTGGCGACCAGGGCAACATGGACTACAAACCCCTCACCCCGGTCGCCGCTGCCGGACAGGGCAAGGACGGCGGCGCTGCGCTGTTGCTGGGTACCGAGAACAACTCCAACTGCCAGAACGCCCCCGCCGGTTGCATCATGCGTGGTCCGTCGGTGGTCAGCGAAGGTACGGTTTCCCTGGCGGCAGGGGAGTCGGTCAGTTTCGATTACAAACCGGTCGCGGGCGGCGATACCTATGACGTCTTCGGCTATCTGTTGAACGTCAACACTGGCGAATACCAGATCATCCTGAACGAAACCGGTAACGGCACCGGTGCGGTGAACTGGCAAAGCCATACAGCCACGGCTGACAAGGCCGGCACGTACAAATTCGTCTTCGTGTCAGGCAGTTTCGACCAGACCGCGGGCAAGCAGGTCGGCGGCTCGCTGTATGTCGACAACATCAAGACCAACACCTCGGGCAGCAAGGGCTTGCAAGGCAGTTCCATCACCTTCAACGGCAGCCTCAACAGCACCGACAACAACCTGGCCATCAAGGCCGACGACATCAACTTCAACGGCGGCGCCGGCAGCGTCACCGGCAATGGCTCGATTGCCCTTGAAACCAACACCCCGAGCAAAAACATCGCCGTGGGCGGCAGCACCGGCGACGCCCCCGGTTCGTTGGAACTGACCGGCACCGACATCAGCGCCCTGGGCGACGGGTTCACTTCCGTGAAGATCGGTGGCGCGGACATGACCGGTGACGTCAACATCATCGGAGCGACCCGGATCAACGACGACCTTATCCTCGACGCCGGTACCGGCAATATCCACATCAATGACCAGTTGACCGTGGCGGACGCACCGGGCACCGGCAACGATGACAGCAAGCCGGCCCCGGTCCTGGCGCTGCAGAGCAATGGCGGCAAGATCGACCAGACCGCCGACGGCGCCATTGTCGCCGATGGCCTGGTGCTGCTGGGTGACGGTGCCGTTCATGACCTGGACAACGCCGCCAACGACGTCAACACGATTGCCAGCGACACCGGCACGGTGAGCTTTGCCGATGTCGATGACCTGACCGTCGGCGTCGTGACCATTCCCGGCAGCCAGACCCCGGCGAACCCGCAAGGCGTGCCGGTGGCCGGCATGACCCAGACCGGTGACCTGAACCTTGTCGCCGACACGCTCACGGTCGGCCAGGCATTGCTCACCCAAGGCGATACCAGCCTGGGCGCCGATGAAATCGACATCGCCGCGAGTGTTGCCGGTGGCGGCAGCCTCACTTTGCAGCAGAAGACCCCAGGCCTGGACATCCATGTGGGTGGCAGCGATGACCCGGAGGTGACCGGGCCTAACGATCCGCTGGTGCTGTCCGACGCTGACCTGGCGAATATCCAGGATGGCTTCGACAAGATCGTCATCGGCAACGACAAGACCCGCAACATCACCGTCGACGACGAAGGCGCGACGCTCAAGGACGACCTGGCGTTGGTCGCCAATGGCGTGCTGAACTTGCTGGGCGACCTGACCCTCAAGGATCCCGAAGGCACCGACGAAGACGGCGCGACCGGCAAGGGCCTGACCCTCAGTGTCGACGCGGGCAAAGGCGCTACCCAGGCAACGGGCGCGACCATCACCGCCGACGAACTGGCCCTGCGCGGCGAAGGCGATTTCGACCTGGGCAAGGGGCATGACGTGGGCATCATCGCCGCCGATGTGGGCAGCTTGAAGTTCGCCGGCAACGGCAACCTGACGGTCGGCGTCGTGGACGGCACCGTGGGGATTACCTCCGACGAAGCGGTTAGCTTGAAAACCGACCACGACCTGACGCTGGTAAAAGGCATCACCATCGAGAACGGCCCGCAGGATGACGCCAGCCAGGGTCAAACCCGGGCCGACGACATCATCACCCTGGAAGTGGCGGGTAAAACCACCCAGGCCGGCGACGCCGGGGCCAAGCTCGATGCCAGCGGCCTGGTGCTGCTGGGGGGCGATTACGCGCTGGGCAACACCGGCAACGTGATCGGCGATATCGCCAGCGACGCGGGCAAGGTCCAGTTCAACAACAGCGGCAACCTCAAGGTCGGTACGCTGACCGCGACCCATGTCGACGGCACGCAGACCACCGTCACCGGCGTGAACAACACCGGCGACGTGAGCATCGGCACCCAAGGCAACCTGGCGATCAACGAAGCGCTGGCCACCAGCGGCAACGTGTTTCTCAATGTCGCGGGCAAGACCACCCAGAACACCAACGGCAACATCACCGCCGATGGCTTGGCACTCAAGGGTGGCGATTTCGACCTGCGCAACGCCAGCAACTGGGTTGGCGACATCGCCAGCCGGGCGAATGACGTCAATTTCGTCAACCGCACTGACGTCACCGTCGGCAGGCTGACCGAGACCGCACTGGACGGCACCCAGCTGGATCAGATCGTCGGCATCGGCAACACCGGCAAAGTCCAGGTGGTGACCACCACCGGCAACATCACCCTGACCGAGAACGTCGGCACCAGCAGCCGTGCGTCCGATGCAATCGTGCTTAACGCCGGTCAATCCGCTTCGGCGGGCGTGGCCGCGGGCGGTGACGTGAAGGCCGACGCGGGCGTGACGGTGTCCACCGGGGCCGGCGGCCGGGCGGTGATCTACACCGGCAGCCTCGCCGGCAGCACCGGCGTGGTGAATGTCGTGGGCAGTGGCAGCGGCAACTTCCGCTACAACAGTGACGAACAGCAGAGCAATTTCGGCCGGGCGCTGGGCAACGGCGTTCATGCCGTGTACCGCGAGCAACCGACGCTGGTGGTGTCGACCAACGGTGCGACCACCCAGACCAAGCCGTTCGATGGCCGAACCACGTTCAATGGCGGCGGTGTCGCCGGTTTCGACGCCAGCGGCCTGTGGAATGGCGACACCAAGCAGATGCTCGGCCAGCCGGTGTATTCGATTGGGAGTCCGGACGTGGGCACCCACCAGATCAACATCGGTGGGTTGGCGGACCTTGGTTACCTGATCGTCAGCGACCCAGCCAACGCCAATGTCACCGTGACGCAGTCCCTGGACCTTGAAGCCATCCAGCAGAGCGTCGCCGATGCCACGCGCGTGGGCGCGCAAGTGACTTCGCCCCATGCGCCGGAGCTCAATCCAGCCCAGCCGAAACCGGCTGACTGGTCCGGCGCCGGGGTCGAGAACGGCGGCCTGCTGCTAGTGGATCAAGGTGGCGCGCCGGCGAACGCCAATGGCGGCAACGGTGCGGGCAACGCTACAGGCAATGTTCTGGCGCAAGGCGACGGCGATTCGGCTGCCCAGGCCCAGGACACCGACAGCGAGCGGGAACTGGCCGGCAACGTCTGCGCCGACGGCGGTGTATCCGGTGGAGGCGCCTGTGCGGCCTATCCGCCGCAGACCGTGTTCGTCGTGCGCGGCGGTGTGCGCTTGCCAGGTGCAGGTCTGGCCATGCGTCCCTGATTCCCACTTTCCCTTTGAAGGAGTCCCTTGGCCGCGTCCCCGGACGCGGTCACGGGCTCAGGCAACCCGAATTCTTCGAGACTTATTCAATGCATAACAAATTGATGTCCTGCGCCGCAGGTCTGGCGCTGCTGTCCACTGCACCGGCTTGGGCGGCGACCCTGCCGGCACGCCCGATCCCCGACGCCGGCCGTATCCTGCAAGAGCTGCCGATTCCCCAACAGGAGCTGCCGCAAAGCATTCGCCTGGATGTCGAGGCGCCGCAACCGGTTCAGGAAAAAGTCGGCGGCGCCAAGGTCCAGCTCAACGCCGTCCACTTCACCGACAACACCCGCATCGACGAGGCCAGCCTGCAACGCGTCGTCGCGCCAGCCATCGGCAAGGCCCACGATCTTGACGAACTGCGGGAAATCGCCCGGCAGGTCACGCTTTACTACCGCGAGCAGGGTTATCCGTTTGCCCGTGCCTACCTGCCGGCGCAGCGCATGGCCAATGGCGAGCTGACCATCGCGGTGATCGAAGGGCGTTACGGCAAAGTCACCGCCGTCAACGACGATGCGAAACTGGCCGCCCAGGCGCAGCCTTTCCTGGACGACTTGCAGCCCGGCGACGTGATCGAGCGTGACCGCCTGGAGCGCAGCATCCTGGTCCTGTCCGACCTGCCGGGCGTGGCGGTTCGTCCGGTCATCCGCCCGGGTGAAGATCTCGGTACGGGCGACCTCAATGCCCAAGTGAGCAAGACCAAGGCCTTCGAGGGCAAGGCCACCTTGGATAACCATGGCAACCGCTATTCGGGGCGCAACCGCCTGACGGTCCAAGGTGACTGGAACAGTCCGGTGATGCTGGGCGACAAGCTCAGCGCCGCGGTGATTGCCACCGACGAAGAACTGTATTTCGGCAGCCTCGGCTACTCGATGCCATTGGGCACCTCAGGCCTGCGGGGCAACGTGGGTTACGCCCAGAGTTCCTATGACCTGGGCGCTGAATTCGCCGACCTGGGGGCGACCGGTACCGCCGAGGTCAGCAGCATCGGCTTGAGTTATCCGCTCATTCGCAGCAACCAGGCGAACCTCCTGTTGGCCGGGCAGTACCAGCACAAAGAACTTGAAGATAAATACGAAGTGCTCGGCCTGAGCTTTGAAAAAAGCAGCAACTCGGTGCCCATCAGCTTGCAGTTCGACGTCAGGGACACCTTGCTCGGCGGCGGCATCACCTACGGCGGCGCGACGCTGACCTACGGTGACCTGAAACTCGATTCGGCCCTGCGCGAGGGCGACCGCCAGACTGCCCAGACCGAAGGCCGGTTCAGCAAAGTCAACGTCGACCTCGCCCGCCTGCAAGCGCTGCCCGCCAACTTCACGCTGTTCGCCCGTTTCCTCGGCCAATGGAGCCAGGACAACCTCGACTCCTCCGAAGACTTCAGCCTCGGCGGCATCGATGGCGTACGGGCTTATCCACAGAGCGAAGGTTCGGGCGACGAAGGCATGCTGACCCAGATCGAACTTCGCTACCCGATCGACAAGCTCACGCCTTACCTGTTCTGGGACGCCGGCAAAGTGCGCATCAACCACGACGAGTGGGCCGACGAGAAAAACACCCGCAGCATCTCCGGCGGCGGTGTGGGCCTGCGCGCTCAGTACGGGCCGCTCTCGTTCGACACCACGGTGGCCTGGCGTCACTCCGGCGGTGAAGCGCAAAGCGACACGCGTCAGGAAAACCCGCAACTGCTTGCGCAGATTGGCTACCAGTTCTAACCGACCGCTGCTCATTCAAGGTACTCAACAAATCCGTGGCGAGGGAGCTTGCTCCCGCTGGGCTGCGTAGCAGCCCCAATGCAGTTAACTCAATCCTCTGAAACACCGAGTTGCCTGGTTTGGGGGCTGCTGCGCAGCCCAGCGGGGCGGTGCGACGTCTCGCTAAATCCCCTCGCCACATGTCTTTGCGCCCGGACGGCATGACCATTTATCGTCCAATAAAAATTTGATAGCTTCAGTTCTCGCCTGTTCTGCCGTTATATCGACGTGTTGCCGGCCCGATACGTGATTTTCGCCCGGTAACTTCGTGACAGTGGCCTGGCTAAACACGACTAGAGAGCTGGCGAATGGACAACGGGCGAGACCAAAGGCAGTCAGCGACAGCGGGGGGCGCGGCGGCGTCCGAGCCGTTGCCGCATATCCTGCTGATCGACGATGTCCCCGAAGACATCCGCGCCACGCTCGTTCTGTTGAAAACCCTGCCCTGGCGCATTTCCCTGGCCAGCGACGCCTATCAGGGCTACCAACGGGCCCTGGCTCTGCGCCCCGACCTGATCGTCCTGGACGTGCACATGCCGCAGATGGACGGCTTCAGCCTGTGCCGCCTGTTGCGCGAGGCTCCGGCGACCCGGCAGACGCCCATTCTCTTTCTGTCGTCGGCCAACAGCTCGATTGAACGCCTTGAAGGCTTGACCGTCGGTGGCGTCGATTACATTCCCAAATCCTGCGCCCCGGAAGAAGTGCTCGCACGTATCAAGATCCACCTGCAATTGACCTGGCGCGCGCCACCGGCCATGCCTAAAAGCCCCGCCGATCCGGAACCGGAAGGCGACGAAATCGTCCTGCGCGCGGCGATGCGACTGATTGAAAACCAGTTGGACGACATCCCGTCCCTGGCCAGCCTCGCGCAAAAGGTCGGCACCCATGAAAAACGTCTCACCGCGATTTTTCGCGAGCACCTGGGCATGACCGTGTTTGCCTACATTCGCGACGCGCGATTGCGGCGCGGCCAGGATCTGCTCTGCGAAAGCGCCATGAGCGTGCAGGACGTCGCCGAGCTGGTGGGCTTTCGCAACGCCTGCAATTTCACCACCGCCTTCCGCCAGCGAATCGGCATGACGCCCAGCCAGTTTCGCCAGCAAGCCCTGGGCCTCGTTGAAACCGAGTCGGCCGGGCGCGCCTGATGCGGCTTCTACAGTTTTTATTGCTGACGATAACGCTGTTATCCACAGGCCTACTGCGTGCGGAGCCTGTGGATATCTGCCGCGCTGATCATTTGGACCTACTGTCCTTAGCGCAGATTTTCGAGGACACCCAGGCACGCCTGAGCCTGCAAGAAGTCGCGCAACGGCCTGACGCCGATTTCAAGGTAGCGACCCCAGGCTGGCCGACGCAGGGTTACAGTCGCTCGGCCTTCTGGTTGAAATTACAACTGACCAACTCAAGCGCTGCGACGTGTGCGCGCCTGCTGGTGGTCGGCGCGCCGCGCCTGGAAGACATCCGCGTCTACCAACCGGGGCAAGAAACCCATGGCGGAGCCGCCTATCCCCGGGCGGAATGGCCGCAGCTGGCGGCGCGTCAACCGGCGTTCCGGGTATCGTTGGCGGCGGGGGAGAGCACCACGGTGTTCGTCCGAGTGGCGAGCAATTTTCAAATGCTGTTGGAGCCGGAACTGTGGTCCGAACCGGCGCTGCTGCGCAGTCAGCAACAGACGTACCTGAGCGACGGACTGACCCTCGGCATCGTCCTGCTGGTCGTGCCGTTCGGCCTGATCGTCGGCTGGATCCTGCGCTCTCCACTGCTGAGCGTGAATGCGGGCGCGGTCCTGAGCTACATCCTGATGACCTGCATCATCAACGGTTACTTGATCTACTGGCCCACCGCGCTGGGCTGGACACGGGAGCTGCTGACCTGTGCCAGCGCGCTTTCAATCGTCCTCTTCCTCGCCTACATGCGCGTGCTGTTGCAGGTTGCCCGCCTGCCCAGAATCATTGGCTGGAGCTATTGGGTGCCGCTGTTGGGCTGCATTCTCGGCCGCGTCTGGTGGCTGAAGGTCGATCCAGTCCAGGGCGCACAGATAGTCCAGATGTCCCTGCTGAGTTTCTACGGCGCGTTGTTCCCTACGTTATTCATGGCGTGGCGCAAAAGGCTTAGCTACAACTGGATGGCCTGGCTGGTGCCAGGGCTGCTGGTTGGGCAAATGCTGATGCGGAATTTTTTCCCGCAGGAACAGTTGCCCTGGCAGTCGCCGCACAGCAAAAACAATTTATCGTCGACCTTGCCGGGTGTTGTGTTGCTGGTGTGCACCTTGATCATGGAAGTTGCCCGCAGCCGCAACCGCGAAAAACACGCCCTGTCCACCCTCGACCAACAACGCCAGGCCGAGCACGAACGCCTGGAAAGTACCGTGGCGCTGCGCACGTCACAGCTGCGCGAATCCCTGGTGGCGCGCAGTGCGTTGATGGCGCGGATCAGCCACGACCTGCGCTCGCCGCTGGTGCGCATCATCGACTACGCGCGCCTGCTCCACGCTGGGCCGAACCGTGACTACCAAGCCACCATCGAGCGCAGCGCCCGCCAGCAACTGGAGCTGATCGACGAGATGCTCGAATTTTCCCGTGGCGAGCTGGAGCAAATGCAACTGACCCTCGCGCCGGGTTATCTGTACGGATTCCTCCAAGAGATCGCAGACGAGGCGGGCTTTCTCGCCGCGCGCCAGGGCAACGTTTTCAACGCTGTCATGGCCGATGACCTGCCGCCACTTGTCGAGGCGGATTTCAAGCGGTTGCGGCAGGTGCTCATGAACCTCCTGGCGAACGCGGCGAAATTCACCCGCGACGGCCAGATCCGTTTCGAAGTGAGCTGTTCTCGGGGGACCACCGCTGACACCGTGGAACTGCGCTTCAGCGTGATCGACACCGGCATCGGCATCGACCCGCAAGAATTCGAACAACTGCTGCAACCGTTTCGCCGCGGCCGCAACGCGCAGCGTTACGAAGGCAGCGGCCTTGGCCTGTCCATCGTCACCCAATTGCTCGAACGCATGGGCAGCCGCCTCGAACCCCAGGCCACGGGGCAGGGCAGCCACTTCAGTTTCCGTCTGCAGTTGAAATGCGCCGACGAGCACGACCTGGAAAACGGCATCGTCGACAATAACGTCACGCCGCTCGATGGCGAGGGCAAACACGTGCTGCTGGTGGACGACATCGAGCAGAACAGCGAATGGCTCTATGACCTGCTGGCCGGCTATGGTTTCGATGTCAGCATCGCGGCGAGCGGCGAGGACGCCTTGGCGTGTTTGGCGGAGCAACCGGTCGACCTGCTGATCAGCGACCAGATGATGCCCGGCATGGACGGTTGGGAACTGCTGCGACACGTGCGTGACCGTGAGCACGATCTCCCCGTGATGCTTTACTCAGCGGTCCCGCCGCATAGACCGCAGGGTTACCCCGAGGACCTGGCCTTCGACGAGGTGCTGCTCAAGCCCGCCGACAGCCGAGAATTGCTGGCGCGGATCAAGACACTGGTTTGCCCGGACACGGTGCATCGCGAAATGGCGCGGGAGTTCTAGCATGCCGGTCCTGGGGTATCGGCTGCTCTTGCTCGGCAGCCTTTGCGCATTGCCTTGGGCGTCGGCCCATGCCGCGCAAGAGACGGCCAGCGCTCTCACGCTCGACGCAACCACCGTCACCGCCCGCCGCCGCGAAGAAGATCCACAAGACGTGCCGATCCCGATCAACGTCCTCTACGGCGATCAACTGGACGAAGCCGGCCTTCACCGGCTGCAAGACATCCAACAACGCGTGCCCGGCCTGGTGGTGTCCGGCCACGACGCCCGCTACGCCGGCTTCGGCCTGCGCGGCTTCGGCGCCACCGCCTACAACGACGGCCTGGAAGGCGGCGTCGGCACCTACGTCGATGGCGTTTACCAGGCGCGCCAGGGTATGGCCTTCACCGAGTTGATGGACATCGAACGCATCGAAGTTTTGCGCGGCCCCCAAGGCACCTTGTTCGGCAAAAACACCACCGCCGGCGCGCTGAACATCGTCACCAGACAACCCACCTTCCAGCCCGAAGCCAACCTCGAAGCCAGCTACGGTGAGCGTGGCCTGCGGGAATATCGCGGAACGGTTTCCGGGCCGCTGCAAGACGACGTGCTTGCGGGTCGACTCAACGTGTTCGACAGCTCCAGCGAAGGTTCTGTGGAAAACCTGCAAGACGGCAGCCGCCTCGGCGATGCTGACAGCCACGGCCTGCGCGGCCAATTGCTGTGGACGCCGAACAGCGACTTCAGCGCCCGCCTGATCGCCGACTACGCCGAGCAGAACGAAGCCGGCAACGTGCTGCTGGTCAATCACTACGGCGAGCAAACCCGCAAGCGCGCCAAATTCCTCGGCTATCCGCTGGCCGAGCCCGACCCCTACAAACGCGAATCCCGCATCGACGCGCCGGGACATCCGCAAACCCTGCAAAATGGCGTTTCACTGGAATTGAACTGGGACCTCGACGAGGCCATGCGCTTGACCAGCATCACCGCCTACCGCGACTGGGATTACCGCGCCGACCGCGACGCCGACAGCACCGCACGCTCGGTGATGCAATCCGAAGCCGCATTGGACCACCGGCAGTTCAGCCAGGAATGGCGCCTGTCCGGCACGGCCGGCTCGTCCGTCGATTACGTCGCCGGCCTGTATTACCTGCGCCAACAGCTCGACCGCCAGATCGACGTCGAATACGGCAAGGACGCCGCGTCCTGGTTCGTCGGCGATCAACTGGAACAGCTGAAGAAATTGGGCATCAACATCACCGATCCGAGCCAAGTGCCGGCCCTGTTGCTGGACGGTGCGCGGCAACGCTACGACGGCGAGCAGAACGGCGACAGCCGCGCCGTTTTCGGCCAACTCTCCTGGCGCCCGATTGACCCGCTGGAACTCACCGGCGGCCTGCGCTACAGCCAGGAGCGCAAGGACGGCTGGATCTCCCGCGACGTCAGCAACCTCGCCCCGCTGACGGGTTTGCCCCCGGTGTTCCAAGTGGGCGGGCAACTGCTGCGGGACATCGCCCTCGGCCGTGCTTACTACCGCGAAGACTCCATCAAAGAAAATAACGTCTCCGGCCTGCTCAGCGCCAGCTACCGCTTCAACGACGGGATGATGGGTTACGTCAGTTGGTCGCGAGGCTACAAGGCTGGCGGCATCAACTTCGACGTGATCGGCCCGTTTACCGCGGCGACCTTCGAGCTGGAACGCGCCACCTCCCTGGAAGTGGGCATGAAGACGCGGTTCTGGGACCAGCGCGCGATGCTCGATCTCGCCGTCTACCAGACCGACGTCGACGACTACCAGGCGCTCACCTACAGCCCGCCCACATCGCTGTTCGCGCCGCCGCTGCGGGACAACCTGATCAACGTCGGCAAAGTCCGCCTGCGCGGCATCGAACTTGATTCCGCCTGGCAACTCACCCCGCAACTCACCGGCCGCCTGGGCGTGGCCTGGAGCGATGCGCGCTACCGCAGCTTCCCCAACGCGCCGTGCCCACCGGCCTCGGGCCAATGGACCTGCGACCTTAGCGGCGAGCGGCTCTACAACGCGCCGGAATGGAGCCTCAGCAGCGGCCTCGACCACACCCACCCGCTGCCCTACGGCCTGGAACTCTACAGCAGCGTCGACTACAGCTTCCGCACCGGCTACTACGGCACCCTCGAAGGCGGCGAAGGCAGCTATCAACCCAGCTACGGCCTCACCAACCTGCGCCTGGGCGTGCGCAGCCAGGGCCGTGCCTGGGAAGTCGAAGGCTGGGTGCGCAACGTCTTCGACCGCAACTACATCACCGCCGTCTACTCACTGCTCGGCGCCGGCGACTACGGCGTCATGACCGGCAGCGAACGCACCCTCGGCACCACCGTCAGACTTCGCTATTGAGCGAAATAAACCGCGTCGGACAAAACGCCAGGCGATTACCGCCAGCCTTCTTCGACAAGTACATGGCCTGATCCGCCTTGCTGATCAACCCATCGATCTCATGCCCGTGCTCAGGATAGAACGCCACCCCGATACTCGCCGCTATCTCTACTTTCTGCGCACCAATCACTATCGGTGCGTTCGCCGCCGCCAACATCCGCTTGAGCAGCGGCTCGCTGTCCTCCTCCGCGTGCAAACCCACCAGCCCGGCGACAAACTCATCACCCCCCAGCCGGGCCAACGTATCGCCTTCACGCAACGTCGCATTGATCCGCGCCGCGACAATCTGCAACACCCGATCGCCCCAGTCATGCCCATAACTGTCGTTCAACGCCTTGAACCCATCCAGGTCAATAAACGCGATCGCCACCTTCTGCTGATAAATCCGCGCCTTGCCCAACGCCTGCCGCATCCGTTCGGCCAACAACAACCGATTGGGCAACTGCGTGAGCGCGTCATACCGCGCATCCCGCTCCAGCAACTGCAAACGCTGCTTCATCTGCGTCATGTCGCTGAACAACGCCACGTAGTGCTGAACATTGCCGTGACGGTCATGCACCGCGCTGATGCTGATCCGCGACGTCATCTCCCGCCCGTCCTTGTGGTTGCTTTGGATCTCGCCGGACCAATGGCCATGGAAATCCAGGGCGTTTTTCATGGGGGCGTAAAAAGCGGTGAGGCGACGGACCATGCGGTGGGAATTCAGCTCGCGGCCCTGCAACTCTTCCTGGCTGTAGCCGGTGAGACGGGTGAAGGCCTCGTTCACGCCAATGACCCGGCCGAACGGATCGACCAGCATGATGCCCTCGCGGGCGTGGGTGAACACCGTTGTTGCCAGCTCAGGGCACAGGTTGTTGAGGTGACGGTCCAACTCGGCTTCATCACGGATGGCCGGCCAAATGTTGGAATCGAAGCCTTGCTGGGCCAGGTAGACGACCAGGGAGGAGAGCGATTTGTGCAGGCGGGTGAGTGCATTCGTGGCGAGCCTGGAGTTGAGGCAGTAGCTGCGAATGAAGGTGCGTAGGTTCATGGGGGGACGCGGTGCTCGGTTGTAGCGCTTGGGGTGGGTGAAGCGGGGGATTATCGGGGTG
>NZ_JAUTYU010000012.1:0-143426 GCF_052112105.1 Pseudomonas sp. BP11-1-1 | reverse complement strand
TCGGCCAGGCCGACGTGGTACTCGTCCTGGGCGCCAACGACGTGGTCAACCCGGCGGCGAAGAACGATCCGAAGTCGCCGATTGCCGGCATGCCGATCCTCGAAGCCTTCAAGGCCAAGACCATCATCGTCAACAAGCGCTCGATGGCCAGCGGTTATGCCGGCCTGGATAACGAGCTGTTCTATCTCGACAAGACCATGATGGTCTTCGGCGACGCCAAGAAGGTCATTGAAGACATGGTCAAAGCCGTGGAATAAGTTACTGTGGTTTTTATCAAAACGCCCCGACTTGTCGGGGCGTTTTGATTTGTATCAAGGCAAAACATTACCGATCCGGTAACAATGTTTTGCCTGAAACGCCCGTAATAGACGCCTTAAATGCGACTTTTGTAGCGGGTCGGGCTCGACGCGAATTCTCTAGACTGCGCATCCAGCTTCTTGCCCGAGATAACCATCCATGTACCGTGATCGCATCCGCCTGCCTTCGTTGTTGAATAAAGTGATGAGCGCTGCCGAAGCAGCCTTGCTGATTGAAGACGGCATGACCGTCGGCATGAGCGGCTTTACCCGCGCCGGAGAAGCGAAGGCAGTGCCTCATGCACTGGCTGAACGCGCGAAGGTCACTTCGCTGAAAATAAGCCTGATGACCGGCGCAAGCCTGGGCAACGATCTCGATAAGGAGCTCACCGAAGCGGGTGTGTTGGCGCGGCGCATGCCCTTCCAGGTGGACAGTACCCTGCGCAAGGCCATCAATGCCGGCGAGGTGATGTTCATTGACCAGCATCTTTCAGAAACCGTTGAACAGATGCGCAACGCCCAGCTCAAGCTGCCGGACATCGCCGTGATCGAAGCCGTGGCCATCACTGAACAAGGCCATATTGTGCCAACCACATCGGTAGGCAATTCGGCGAGCTTCGCGATTTTCGCCCGGCAAGTAATTGTCGAGATCAACCTGGCCCACAACCCTAACCTGGAAGGCCTGCACGACATCTATATACCGAGCTACCGTCCGACTCGCTTGCCGATTCCCCTGGTAAAGGTCGACGACCGAATCGGCAGCACTGCCATCCCGATTCCTCCGGAAAAAATCGCAGCAATTGTCATAACCCAGCAGGCAGATTCCCCTTCGACCGTATTGCCTCCGGATGATGACACCCAGGCGATTGCCAACCACCTGATCGACTTCTTCAAACAGGAAGTCGCGGCCGGACGCATGACCAACAAGCTCGGCCCCCTGCAGGCAGGTATCGGTAATATCGCCAACGCCGTGATGTGTGGGTTGATCGACTCCCCGTTCGAAGACTTGACCATGTACTCCGAGGTATTGCAGGACTCCACGTTCGACCTGATCGATGCCGGCAAACTGAGTTTCGCTTCTGGCAGCTCCATCACCCTGTCGGCTCGACGCAACGCGGACGTGTTCGGAAATCTGGAAAGGTACAAGGACAAATTGGTCCTGCGGCCGCAGGAAATATCCAACCATCCTGAGGTCGTGCGCCGCCTCGGCATCATTGGCATCAACACCGCGCTGGAGTTCGACCTGTATGGCAACGTCAACTCTACCCATGTGTGCGGCACACGGATGATGAACGGTATCGGCGGCTCGGGTGATTTCGCCCGTAATGCCCACCTGGCCATTTTTGTCACCAAGTCGATTGCAAAGGGAGGCGCCATCTCCAGTGTCGTGCCGATGGTCAGCCACGTGGACCATACCGAGCATGACGTCGACATCCTGGTGACCGAAATCGGCCTGGCCGACCTGCGGGGCCTGGCGCCAAGGGAGCGGGCCCGAGTGGTCATCGACAATTGCGTGCACCCAGCCTACCGCCAAGCGTTGAATGACTATTTCGAAGCCGCGTGTGCCTTGGGTGGGCATACCCCGCATATCCTGCGTGATGCACTGAGCTGGCACCTGAACCTTGAGGAGACGGGGCGCATGTTGGCTGTCTGATACAGCTGGATCAGTGCAGTCATGAATACAGTTTTGGTTGCAGCTTGCCATCCGAGCCATAAACGAAAAAAACTGTACTGCTGTACCGGTGTTTTCTTACAGTCTTTTCCTACAAAACACCCGCCCAAGCGTAAAAACGCACCAATATAGCGCGTACAGGTACAGTTGCCTCAATATCGACCAGTACACCGCTCTTTAACAGTTAACTGGTCTCTCACAATACAAGTGAACTGTATCTAGAGAGACTGGCCAAACGGGAGGATCATGGGCACCAGTCAAACCACTACCTAATCCCGCCACAAGCGGAAGGATGTCAACCATGGAACGTACACTCAGTTCCGAGCTGTTTTTCGAAGACAAAGCTGAAAAAAACCAGGCTTCCCTGCCTCTTCGCGTTATTGCCAACCTGATGTTGTGGCAGCGCCGCATTGCCAGCCGTCACCAACTGGCTCGTTTGGATTCGCGCCTGCTGGCTGATGCCGGTATCAGCGAAGCACAACGCTACGAAGAGCTGAGCAAGCCGTTCTGGCGCTAACTCAGCGTCGCTGGCCCTGACCCACCGGGTCCACCGCCAGCACTGAATTGAACAAACAAGACCCGTCGTGGGAAACCACGACGGGTCTTGTCGTTTCAGGGTCCTGATTTACAAGACAGCAACAGTTTTTATATTTTTAAAATCGACCAGTACAGTTCCAAGTAAGCGCTTGACGCTGAAGCGCCGCACGCTAAAGGACATTGCAAAGCTGCCAGCGAACCGTGTTCTGTCCTAATATCGAGGCGAACGTGGCGAAGCGAGCCAGTCTCCCCTTTCAGCTACATGCACCTGCATCACCCTCATACCCAAGGAGTCTCATCATGATCCGTCTTCGCCTGCTCAGCGCAGTTGCCCTGTTGGCCGTAGCCGCCCATTCCAATGCCAGCAGCTTTATCGTCACCACTGACTCCATCGTAGGTGCGCTCAAGGCCACATCCGACGTAACCTCCGATGCCACCTCATCGCTGCGAGACAACAAAATCGTCCAGGCCGCCCGAGATGACGCGGCAAGCTTCGTCGCCAGCAACGGCGCGATTCGCGGTGTGAAGCTGGAAAGCGCCCTCGATTACATCCGCCAGCAGGCACCGCAGCTCAACGCAACCGATGCACAGCTGGCCCAGGCCATCCTGGTCATCTGATGGAACATGAAACATCGGGCGCCAAAAGGTGCTCCGATGTTTCAACGCTGGCTCTGGCACGCCGGTTTGCGCTAGCCTTCAGGCTCGCCATCAACCGTCGAGTCCCATGCGTTTTTACCAACATTTGTTCGTCTCGTTCTGTGTCGCTTCTTGCTGGACTGTCCCGGCCCATGCTTTCGACGTGTCCACCCAGCAATTGGTCGCCAGCGGTTATGCCACGAGCCTGGTGACCTCCGCGCCCTTCGACAATAAACTGGTCGCTGCCGCTCGCGATGACGCTGCGGCATTTGTGGCCAGTGACGGACAGTTGCGAAGTGCGCAGTTGGAGTCGGCCCTGGATTACCTGCGCCGGACCCAACCAAAACTTCACGTCAGCGACCTTGAACTGGCACAAGCAATTCTCGTCCAATAGTTATCTTCATTTTCCGGAGTCGTTCCATGCGTAGCCCGCTGATTGCTGCCGCCCTAGGCCTGCTGGTGTTGGCCGATGTGGCCCAGGCACATACCCTGGTAGCCACCAGTAACATCATTGTTCGCGCCTCCCAGCGCACGATCGATTTCACATCCGACACCACTACTTCCATCCGTGATTCGAAAATCGTCCGAGAAGCCCACGACGACGCGGCCAGCTTCGTCGCCAGCAACGGCGAAATTCGTGGTGCTCATCTCGAAGCCGCTTTCGACACTTTGCGTACCCGGGTACCGGAAGCCCGTGACGCCAGCGACCAGGTTCTCGCCGAAGCCATCCTCGCATTGTGAGGCGGCTCGCCGCCTGGCTGACGGCTGGGGTCATGCTGCTCATGGGCAGCAATGCCCAGGCCGGCCTGCAGCTACACCTCAATGGCGACGGGCTGAGCCCGGCGCAACAGCAGGCCAGCCAGGCGCTGCTCGATGAAGCCATGCAGGCCTTGCCGCCGCGCTTCATCGAGCGACTGGACCGGCGCATCGACGTCGGCTGGACCGACCAGATGCCCGCCAATGCCTACGGCCAGGCTTCGCTGGTGTCGCAACTGGATCTCAACCGAAACCTGCTGGACAGCCTCACCGACGGCAGCGCTGCCACGCAAAAGACCCAGCGTCCCCATGGCACGGTACGGCGGGAAATGCTCGCCACCGTCCTGCACGAATTGACCCATATCTATGACCGCTCGCGCCTATGGCCAAGTGCCGAGCGTGCGCTGATCCAACGCTGTACCCGACGCAACGACAGTGCCGGATTGATCGGCCTCCCGGATGAATGCCGGGGCCAGAATGGCCGTCGCTTCACGCTCAGCGATGATCCGCGCCTGCTTGATCTCGCGGGCTGGCCGCAATATGTCGGCCGGCGCGGTGAACGGGAACAGCACAACCGCCAGGTCGCCCGCAGCCCGGACCTCTACGAGACGAGCAGCCCCAAGGAATTCGTCGCGGTCAACATGGAGTACTTTCTCCTGGACCCGAGCTATGCCTGTCGGCGCCCCGCCCTGTATCGCTACTACCAGGAGCACTTCGGTTGGGCGCCGGCCGCCAAGGACAGCTGCGCCAAGTCGTTTGCGTTTCTCAACGCCGGCAACGATTTCGCCAAGACGCCTCTCGGCAAGGTGGATCCGGAACGCGTCTATGCCATCGACTACCTATTGGCCGAAGCCAACCAGAACTGGGTCAGCCGTTGGGGCCACAGCATGCTCCGGCTGGTGATCTGCGCGCCGGGCCGCCCACGCGGGCCGGACTGTCGATTGGATCTGGACCAACATCTGGTGCTGTCGTACCGCGCCTTCGTAGGCGACGTGCAACTGTCGAGTTGGGATGGACTGGTAGGCAAATACCCGTCGCGCCTGTTCGTACTGCCGTTGGCCCAGGTGATCGACGAGTACACCAAGACCGAACTGCGCAGCCTTGCGTCGGTGCCCCTCAAGCTGTCGCGTGTCGAGATCGAGGAAACGGTCGAGCATGCTGCTGAAATGCATTGGAGCTATGACGGCAACTATTACTTCCTGTCCAATAATTGTGCGGTGGAGAGCCTGAAGCTACTGCGCAGCGGCAGTAATAATGAACAACTCAAGGGCCTGGACAGCATCATGCCCAACGGTTTGCTGGAAGTGCTCAAGGGCCGTGGCCTGGCCGACACAAGTGTGCTGGACGATCCCAAGGAGGCCTTGCGTCTGGGTTACCGTTTCGACTCGTTCCGCGAGCGCTACCAGGCCATGTTCGACGTATTGAAAAAACGTCTACCCATCCGGCAACAAACCGTCGAAGACTGGCTCGCGCTGGACGCCGCCGAACGCCGCGTCTGGTTCGAGCAAGCCGATCTGCGCACCAGCGCTGCGTTGCTCCTGCTGGAACAGGCCAGCTTTCGTCGACAGTTGCTGCTGGCCCAGGATGAAGTCAAGCAGCGCTATCTCGGGGCCCGTGAACTTCAGAACGGCGGCATGGAGAGGGCTAACGCGACATTGCAACAGATCCTCGCCAACAGCGGCTTCCTGAGCCGTCCGGCCGAACTGCTGGGCAGCACTGGCTATGGCTTGCCACAGCCCAGCGAATGGCAGCGACTGGAATCGGAAAGCAGCCTGCGCCAGAAACAGCTTCAAACGCTGACCGGCGACCTGGACAAGGAAGTCCGCGCCCTGCTTGAGCCGAGCCGCGCCGCTGAAATTGCCGCGAGCGAGGCCAATGTGAAAGAAATCGGCGAACATTTGCGCAAGCTGCACAAGGCTGGAGGCGGCTTGGAGTTGCCCTGACCGCCGCATCTTCAAGCAATAAAAAAAGGGGCTCGGAAGCAAATTCCGAACCCCTTTTTCGTTACTGAAAGCCGAATCGGGTATCAGCTGAGACGCGCCTTGCGCACCCCATCAGCCAGAGCGGCACATAAGCTCAGCACCCCGTCGATCGCCTGTTCCGACGTATCGGCGCTGGCGATATGGTCGATCAGCGCAGAGCCGACCACTACCCCGTCAGCCAACCGCGCAATAGCCGCCGCCTGCTCCGGCGTGCGGATACCGAAACCGATGCTGATCGGCAAATCGGTATGTCGACGCAGACGCGCAACAGCTTCCTCCACATGTTCCAGCGTCGCGGCGCCGGCGCCGGTCACACCTGCTACCGACACGTAGTAGACGAAGCCGGAACTGCCGTTAAGCACAGTGGGCAGACGCACATCATCCGTGGTTGGTGTGGTCAGGCGGATAAAGTCCAGGCCAGCTGCCTGGGCCGGCTCGCACAGTTCGCTGTTGTGCTCAGGCGGCATGTCCACGACGATCAGGCCATCCACGCCGCAATCCAACGCTTCGCCGATGAAACGCTGCACCCCATAACGGTGGATCGGGTTGAAGTAACCCATCAGCACCAGCGGCGTCTCGGCATTGTCCTTACGGAACTCACGAACCATCTGCAGGGTTTTCGCCAGGTTCTGCTGGGCTCCCAGGGCGCGGATGTTCGCCAACTGGATCGCTGGGCCGTCGGCCATTGGATCAGTGAATGGCATGCCCAACTCGATGACATCGGCGCCTGCGCCAGGCAAGCCCTTGAGGATCGCCAGCGAGGTGTCGTAGTCCGGGTCGCCGGCCGTGACGAAAGTCACCAGGGCGGCACGGTTCTGTTCCTTGAGTTCGGCAAAACGGGTTTGCAGGCGGCTCATCAGTGTTTCTCCTGCTGGGACTGTTCCATGTGGTGCATCACGGTTTGCATGTCTTTATCGCCACGACCAGACAGGTTGACCACCATCAGGTGATCCTTGGGCAGGTTCGGCGCGCGCTTGAACACTTCGGCCAAGGCATGGGCGCTTTCCAGGGCAGGAATAATCCCTTCCAGGCGGCAGCATTTATGGAACGCTTCCAACGCTTCCGCGTCGGTGACCGAGGTGTATTGGACGCGGCCAATGTCATGCAACCACGCGTGTTCAGGGCCGATGCCGGGGTAATCGAGGCCGGCGGAGATCGAATGAGCGTCGATGATCTGGCCGTCTTCATCCTGCAACAGGAAGGTACGGTTACCGTGCAATACGCCTGGGACGCCGCCGTTCAGGCTCGCCGCGTGCTTGCCGGTTTCGATGCCGTAGCCCGCCGCTTCGACGCCAATGATTTCGACGCTCTTGTCATCCAGGAACGGATGGAATAGGCCCATGGCGTTGGAGCCACCACCGATGCACGCCACCAGGCTGTCCGGCAGGCGACCTTCCTGGGCTTGCAACTGATCGCGGGTTTCCTTGCCGATCACGGCTTGGAAATCGCGGACCATCGCTGGATAAGGGTGCGGCCCGGCCACGGTGCCGATCAGGTAGAACGTACTGTCGACATTCGTCACCCAGTCGCGTAGCGCTTCGTTCATCGCATCCTTGAGGGTACCGGTACCGGCGACCACCGGGATGACCTCGGCACCGAGCAGCTTCATGCGAAACACGTTGGCCTGCTGGCGTTCGATGTCGGTGGTGCCCATGTAGATAACGCAGTCCAGGCCGAAACGAGCCGCCACAGTGGCTGTCGCCACCCCGTGCATGCCGGCGCCGGTCTCGGCGATGATGCGTTTCTTGCCCATGCGCCGCGCCAGCAGGATCTGGCCGATGCAGTTGTTGATCTTGTGCGCGCCGGTGTGGTTCAGCTCTTCGCGCTTGAGATAGATTTTTGCGCCGCCACAGTATTCAGTCAGGCGTTCGGCAAAATACAGCGGGCTGGGACGACCGACATAATCCCGTTGGAAGTAGGCCAATTCCTCAATGAACGCAGGATCTTCCTTCGCCACTTCGTATTCACGGGCCAGATCAAGGATCAGCGGCATCAGCGTTTCCGCGACATAGCGGCCGCCGAACGCGCCAAACAGGCCGTTGGCATCAGGACCGCTGCGCAGGTTGAAGGGGGTCGTAGACTGGGTCATCGGGCGCTCCAGGCAAATGCGTAGAAAGACAATGAGGTCACTCTACCCCTGACATCCCGCCCTGAAAACCGATAAGATCGCCGCAACCTGTCAGGAAAACTCACAGATACCATGAGCCGCGACCTGCCCCCCCTCAACGCCTTGCGTGCCTTCGAAGCCACAGCTCGCCTGAACAGCGTAAGCCAGGCGGCAGAACAGCTCCACGTCACCCACGGTGCCGTCAGTCGTCAATTGAAGGCGCTGGAAGAACACTTGGGTGTCAGCTTGTTCAGCAAGGAGGGGCGAGGCCTGAAACTCACAGATGCAGGCGCGCGTCTGCGCGACGCCAGCACCGAAGCGTTCGAGCGCCTGCGCACCGTTTGCGCCGAACTGACGCAAAGCACGGCGGACGCCCCGTTCGTGCTGGGCTGTTCGGGAAGCTTGTTGGCGCGTTGGTTCATTCCTCGACTCGGCAGGTTGAATGCCGATCTGCCGGACCTGCGCCTGCACCTCTCAGCCGGCGAAGGCGACCTCGACCCGAGACGCCCGGGTCTGGATGCCCTGCTGGTATTCGCCGAACCGCCCTGGCCGGCCGACATGCAAGTATATGAACTGACCAGCGAGCGGATCGGCCCGGTGATCAGCCCGCGCTATGCCGAATTCACCCGTTTGTGCAACGCACCCGCCAGCGAATTGCTGGGCGAGCCGCTCTTGCACACAACCTCCCGCCCCCAGGCCTGGCCAATTTGGGCACGACAAAACGCCCTTGGACCCCAGGCGTTGAAATTCGGGCAAGGTTTCGAGCATTTGTATTATTTACTGGAAGCGGCCGTGGCCGGGCTCGGCGTGGCAATTGCCCCCGAGCCGCTGGTCGCAGAGGACCTGCGTGCCGGTCGCCTGGTCGCGCCGTGGGGTTTCAGTGAAACCTCGGCGCGGCTGGCGTTGTGGCTGCCCAAGCGCGCCGCGGACGGGCGCGCCCGGCAATTGGCGCAATGGCTCAGGCAAGAGCTGAACCCATCGAACTAGTCACCGCGCTTGCACAACAAGTAAGCGGCCAGCAGACCCAGCGCGCCAACTGCAACGCCGGCCGTGGTCCAAGGGTGTTCCTGAGCGTAGTCGCGCGTGGCGATCCCGGTTTCACGGGTTTTCACCTTGACCTCTTCATACGCATCGCTGAGCAGATGCCGGGAATGTTTCAGCGCATTTTCGGCGTTTGCCTTGAGCGACTTGAGGGTCCTACGCGACTCGTCCGACGCGTCGTCCTTCAGGCTTTCCAACGACTTGAGCAGACTCTCGATCTCCGCTTCCATGCTTTGCAACGAGGCTTTGCGTAACGAAGTGCTGGCCATGGTGGCTCTCTCCTGCAGTGGTTGAGTAGCGTGTGTGGATTGGGACTGCGGCCGTTTGGGAAAGTGCAGTAAATCTGAACTTTCCGAGCGTAAACGGCGCCACATGTAAGGCGAAAAATCGCTGCTAGGCTGTTACAGACAACCAAGGAGAACGTCATGAGTGATCACCACACGTACAAGAAAGTCGAGCTGGTCGGCTCGTCTCCCACCAGCATTGAAGACGCCATCAACAATGCCTTGGCCGAGGCCAGCAAAAGCCTCAAGCACCTGGAATGGTTTGAGGTCACCGAGACCCGCGGCCATATCGAAAATGGCCGGGCCGCGCACTTCCAGGTCACCATCAAGGTCGGATTCCGGATCGCCAATAGCTGAGCGCTTTGAACTTGCACACTGGCGGAGTGCCATAGGGAATGGCGATGCGCTATGGTTGGTGCGTCGCGCCTTTGCGATACCTCTCTATTTGATCCGACCAAGGAGTGCGAGCGATGAAGAAGTGGATGGTGGCCCTGGGTTTGCTGAGCCTTGCGGGTACCGCCTTTGCGGCCGGCAAACCGTGCGAAGAGCTGAAAAGCGAAATCGCGGCGAAGCTTGATGCCAAAGGTGTGTCGGGTTACACGCTGGAAATTGTCGAGAAAGGCGCAGCGGCGGACGGAAAAGTCGTCGGCACCTGTGAGGGCGGTTCGAAGGAAATCGTCTACAAGAAATAATTGCTGAATATCAAAGCCGACGCACCGCGTCGGCTTTTTTATGGCCGCGATTCAGCCTTTCATGACCTGCGCCAGCAGTTCATACGAGTGCAGGCGGTCAGCGTGTTCATACAGGTCGCTGGTGAAAATCAACTCATCGGCCTGAGTTTGCTCGATCAACACCTCCAACTTGGCGCGGATTTTCTGCGGGCTGCCAATCATGGCCAGGCCGAGGAAGTCGCCTACCGCTTCCTTTTCATGGGGCAACCACAGGCCATTCATGGTTTCCACTGGCGGGCGCTGCACCAGGCTCTGGCCGCGCATCAACGCCAGGATCCGCTGGTACACCGACGTCGCCAGGTAATCGGCTTGTTCGTCGGTATCCGCTGCGACCAGCGGTACGCCAAGCATGACGTAAGGCTTGTCCAGTACCGCCGACGGCTTGAAGTGGTTGCGATAGACACGAATCGCCTCATGCATGAAGCGCGGTGCGAAATGGGAGGCGAATGCGTAGGGCAAACCGCGTTCTCCCGCCAGTTGTGCACTGAACAGACTGGAACCCAACAGCCACACCGGTACATTCGTTCCCGTGCCGGGCATGGCGATGATGCGTTGGTCCGGGGTTCGCGGGCCGAGATAACGCATCAGTTCGGCCACGTCATCAGGGAAATCATCGGCGCTGCCGGAGCGCTCGCGACGAAGGGCGCGTGCAGTCATCTGGTCCGAACCAGGCGCCCTGCCCAACCCGAGGTCGATCCGGCCCGGAAACAGGCTTTCCAGCGTGCCGAACTGTTCGGCGATCACCAACGGCGCGTGGTTCGGCAGCATGACCCCGCCGGAACCGACGCGGATGGTCGACGTGCCTCCCGCCAGGTAGCCCAGCAGAACCGCCGTCGCGGAGCTGGCGATGCCGTCCATGTTGTGGTGCTCGGCCACCCAGAAGCGGGTGTAGCCATACTTTTCCACGTGCTGCGCCAGATCCAGGGAGTTGCGCAAGGACTGGGCGGCATTGCCATCGGCACGGACGGGTACCAGGTCGAGGGTTGAAAACTTCACTTCGGACAGCTGTTTCATGGGCCGGCATCTCCAACGGCGTACGAACTTTCCTATGGGCGAAAGCCTGCCGTTTCTCTAGGTGTGTCCTAAGAATGTGGGCATATACCCGAGTTTCAATAGTAGCGAAGAATTTTCCTACTAAATTGGTCGACTAATCGGCCGGGTGAACTTTATCGACCGGTCTATCCTCACAATCCTGGCACTGAAAAATACCCAGGCGCGAACCCTCGCGCCGGATCATGAGGAGGCACATATGGCTATCGTCAAGAAAGCATCGGCTCACTGGGAAGGTGACCTGAAGACCGGCATCGGCTCCATCTCCACGGAAACCGGCGTGTTGCGCGAAGCGCCCTATGGTTTCAAGGCCCGTTTTGAAGGCGGCAAGGGCACCAACCCGGAAGAATTGATCGGCGCGGCCCATGCGGGCTGCTTCTCCATGGCGTTTTCGATGATCCTCGGCGACGCCGGGCTCAAGGCTGACAGCATCGACACCAACGCCGAAGTGACCCTGGACCAGGTCGATGGCGGCTTTGCGATCACCGCAATCAAGCTGATTCTCAAGGCCAAGATCCCCGGCGCCACCCAGGCGCAATTCGAAGAACTGAGCAACAAGGCCAAGGAAGGTTGCCCGGTTTCCAAGGTGCTCAACGCCAAGATCACCCTGGATGCGACGCTGGTAAGTTGATGGACCGAGAAGACCGCAGCCTCTGGAAGGCTGCGGTCTTCTTTGATTTGCGATCTATTTACCCGAAGGCAATTGTGATCGAATGCAAGTCTGCAGTTTCAGCGCACCGGCAGTGCGCGCTGTATCGAGGAGTTCGAGCATGAAACGGTTTGCCCTGGCAGTCATCGGTTGCGTATTGGCCACTTCGACCCTCGCGGCCCCCAAACCCTGCGAAGAACTCAAGACCGAGATCGAAGCCAAGATCCAGGCCCAGGGCGTCACGTCCTACACCCTGGAAATCGTCACCAACGACGAAGTCCACGACCAGAACATGGTGGTGGGCACCTGTGAGAACGGCACCAAGAAAATCATCTATCAGAAGAACGATCGCTAGGCAGCGCTACGGAACACAATTGATTTGCCGATCCTCAGCGACGATTTCGCGCTTGGCGTTATAGAGCCGGGCGCTGGCGGAAAACGCAATATTGCGCCCTTCCAAGCGATAACGTTGGCCGGCTTCAAAATGGTCGTAACGCACGAGCATGTAGCACAGTCGTTCTTGAGGCGCGCCCTGCATGCCCAGCCCACCGCCGACGAAAACCTCAAAGTCGAAGCGCACTTTCAGTTCATGGCTGCCCGGTGAAACCTGGAAAAATCGTCCGTCAGGGGATTTTTGACCATCCAGGCTTTCTGCCATCAGCAGCTTGCCGCCCGGCATCGGCGTGGCCAGATCGATCCACGCCATGTTCGGATCGACCTGCGGCAGCGGGCTCGAAGCACAACCGCTCATGGCAACAAGGGCCAGCCACAACATGTGTTTACGCATGGTGAATATCCTGGAGTCAGGTCTTGAGCATAGCGCTTATCAGCTTTGCTGGCAGCCGGCTGGCGTGCCTTGGCCCACCACTTTGCGCTGCTGGTCGTAAAGCTTGGCCCACGGACGGAAACCGATGCTGCCGGCTTGCAATTGGTAGCGCTGGCCCGCGTTGAAATCGTTGAATTTCACGTTCAACCGACAATCACGCCACAGCGGCTCGGCATTCGGGCCAATGTTGCCGGGCTCCACGGCAAATTGATAACGCACCGTCAGCTCGTGGCTACCCGGTTGAACTTCGAAGTACCGTCGATCGATGGACTGCTTGTCATCGACTTCCAGCGCTTGCAACGCCGTGTCCTGATGGTTTCCCAGGTCAATCCACGCTTGGGAGGGATCAGGATCGGGCAAACCGGCACAGCCGGTCAGCAGCAACAGGCCACTCGTCAGCATCAACACGCGCATAGCGAAGCTCCGGGCAGGCGAGATAGTCTGGAGGCAGACTTCCCAGGATGATTCCAAATTGATCAGGCAGCGTTCACGCCATCGGTTACTCGACCGTGTTTTCCGGATTTTGTTTCCAGCCCTCCTGCTTTTGTTACTCAACGGTTGTGCAAGCGTTGCTTATTACGGCCAGCTCGCCAGCGGACAACTAAGACTGCTGCAAGCCCGCGAGCCGATCGACCGCGTCATTGCCGACCCCGCCCGCGATCCAAAACTGCGCGCGCACTTGAGCCAGGCACGCGAGGCCCGGGCGTTCGCCAGCGCACACCTGCACCTGCCCGATAACAACAGCTATCGCCTGTACGCGGACATCGGCCGCCCCTTTGTCGTCTGGAACGTCTTCGCCACCCCGGAGTTCTCCCTGGCCCCGCAAAACCACTGTTTCCCCATCGCCGGTTGCGTGGCGTATCGCGGCTATTACAACCAGGGCGCTGCCCGAGGCGAGGCCGCGTTGCAGCAATTGCAGGGCATGGACGTGTCGATTGGCGGCGTGGAGGCCTACTCGACGCTGGGCTGGTTCAACGACCCGATCCTGAGTTCGATGCTGCACTGGGGCGACGAACGCCTGGCGACGCTGATCTTTCATGAACTGGCGCACCAGCGGTTCTACGTGAAGGACGACACGGCATTCAACGAATCCTTCGCCACCTTCGTCGAACAGGAAGGCACCCGCCAATGGCGCACCCATCGCGGGCTGGCGCCAGACAATGGCAACTCATTGCGCCAACGCGACCAGTTCATCCAACTGATCCTCGACACCCGCCAACGCCTGGAAACCCTCTACGCGCAACCCCTGCCGGCCGAGCAGATGCGCCAGCGCAAGGCCGCTGAATTCGAACGCCTGCGCAGCGACTACGAGCGAATGCGCGACAGCCAATGGGCGGGTGACAAGCGCTATGACGCCTGGGTCTATACGCCACTGAACAACGCCCGGCTATTGCCGTTCGGCCTGTATGACCAATGGGTGCCGGCGTTTGCGGCGTTGTTCAAGCGGGAAGGTGGGGATTGGGTTGCGTTTTATAGCGCAGTTGAAAAGCTCGGCCGATTGCCGGCTGATGAGCGCAAGGCAGCCTTGGAGGCATTGACTGCCCCCAAAATTGCTGACGATTGAACAGGTTTCATCGCGAGCAAGCCCCCGCACCAACCTTCAAAGCACCGCCGCTCCCCCTGTGGGAGCGAGCTTGCTCGCGATAGCGGCCCATCGAGCGACGCATATCCAACTGAAAGACAAACCCAACAGCCCTTCACCACCAAAAAGCTCCACCCACCCATGCGTCCCGCAACCTCGCAACACTGATCCCGCGCCGCGCCGGATCAAACGCCAACGCCTCACGCAACGCCAACCAGCAGCGCCGCGGCAGCTTTCTCGGTGCCTTGAGCTGGCGCTCCAACCCGATATCACGCGCCTGGTTCGACGGTAAACGTTGAAACGGATGTTTGCCGCACGCCAGTTCGTAGAGCACGCAAGCCAGGCTGTAGAGATCGGCGGGCACGGAGGACGAAGTAGTTACGGCTGCTTCCAAGGGCCTTTTGTATCTACCTAGCCGTACTGGAACGGATAGCTCTCAAAAAAACAAACGGGAAATCCTGGTATAAGTCTATCGGCCAAAAACTGCCAACCGATACGGCGGTACAAACAGACCTCAAGTACTAGTAGACGATTTAAAAAGACTTTTATCCGAAACACCTCATCCGCTGAAAGCTTGACTTAATCACGCGAGATTTGCAGACACTTGCATTTAGCCACTACGCTCGGTAGCGTTACGCCGGGACGTTAATATTCTGCGGCGAGAAGGAAAAAAGGATGGAATCTGTCAAACCTGCGCTGAAAATGCCTGAATTACTAGTTTTTGCCAAATCGGTAGCTATTGGATTTTTAGGTGCTGAGGTTTGGCGGATCGCGAATTACCTTGGCAACAACTACGTTCCGATAATTGAAAAAACAAGTTCGTGGGTACAGATAAGCGTTGTTATAGCGGCGTTTCTTATTTGCTTGACGTATGCCTATAAGCGCGAAGCGCACTTAGCAGCCTTCCGAATGGGCTGTAGCTTACGGATTGATTTGTTCGTGGCACTTTGCATTGGCATATGGGTAAACGGGCTTACGTTACCGTTACTTGCTAAAGCCCACACTGCTCTGCAAACAGCAGATCCTTACTGGACACCCGTCATCCTGCTCTTTTTTTGTGTAATGCTATTATCGCCCCTAGTCCAGCAATATCGGCTTGGGACAACAAAAACAATTCCACAGCTTTATTTTGTCGCGGACGAGGAGATCAGAGAGGAAAAAGAAGATGTCCTATCGAGCAAGATGCAAGCAAAGGCTTTCGCAGAAACAATATTGGCAAGCGGTGTCCATCCGGGCCTTGTTTTTGGCGTCGACGGGCCATGGGGCGTTGGGAAAACGAGCTTCATAAATCTCGCAGAGCGTTATTGGGCAAAAGCGAAGATTAAACCGATTATTTGTCGATTCGAACCTCTTCGTTACGCGTCTGAGCCCGATCTTGCTGACCGCTTAATTAGAGATCTTTCGGCTGCTATCCAGCGTGATGTGTTTGCTCCAGAGTTCCGACCTGCCGCATCTCGGTACTCTCGACTAATAAAAGGAAAAGCTGACATTTCGTTCCTTGGCTTTAAACTATCTATGGAACCGTCCCAGGAAACCGTGGATGACCTCTTAGAAGATATTGACGAAGTCCTCCGGCGCATCGGCCGTCGAGTAATTATCGTTATTGATGATCTGGATCGTCTAGATGCAAAAACTGTAAACTCCGTTTTGTTTGCTACACGACGCACATTCAAACTCTCTCAAGCTACATATGTACTTTGCTACGACACAGAGATTCTTACCGGGAGCCAAGAAGAGGGCTCGAAAGCACGAGAGTTTCTTGAAAAATTTGTAACCGTAAAGCTCAGCCTGTTCGTTGACAGCTCGGGAATTAGTGACTTTCTTAAGAGGGACTGGCAGCGCAAAGAAAATCAACTGGGATCAATTCCTTCCGACACAATGATAAATCTTGGTGCCGTGCTGAATGAATTGGCAGTTATTCTCGACGGCGATCTAGCTGCCAGCTATTTACCATTTGCGGGAAATCTACGTAAGGTCAAGCGTTTCGTAAATGCTATGCTGTTAATGCAACTTGAACGCAGCAATCTAAGTCGAACGGATTTCAATAAAAGTGATCTCATTAATCTGATTTTGCTACACCTACATTACCCAGGGCTTTTCAGACTCATCTATGCGGAAGAAACTGGAGGACGGAGCGGATCCTTTTCGCTGCGTCGCGTCTCTGGTCAATCCAACTTGGTTAATTCACCTCAATTCTCAGCATTGCTAGGCACACAACCAGAACCCGCAGCGTTTTTATTGAGGCAGCTCTTCGATGTAGCTACATTAAATTTCTCTGTCCGGCGCGACCTAGATGAATCGGTACTAGCGGCGCGCGCCTGTTTCAACGAAGAGAATTTTAGAAATCTTGAAAATTATCTGAAGCTCATTGTTCGATTCGCTACGCCAGAACCCCAACATACGTTCGTTTTGTACCACAATGCAGTGGAGCAGGCTCGAAACGGGAAACCTATTACTTCAATTCTGTCCTCTCAAGACTTTCGGTTGGAACAAGGTCAGCACGCGCATGACCAGTTTTGGAGAGTGCTAGTCAACCAATCCTTCGAACTCAGCCAATCCGTCGCAGAAGATGCAATCAATACGCTCGTGAAACTCCTACCAAGATATTCATTTATTGAAACTGGAGAGATTAGCCTTCGACAACGGTCAATATACTCATTGCTGCGACTTCTAGATCGCGCTGGATGGGGAAGAGTCGCTGGCAAGCGACTACCGAACTCAGCCGAAAATATCGTCGAAATCGCATGGCGCATTTTCGGCGAGCACGCTTACGAAGAGCGGGGATTAATTAATCGACTTGTGGCTAACGATCGGGGGGTTTTAGGTTGGAATGATCTTATGCTGTTCAGACTCCAGTGTTCCGCAGACCGGAATGCGCAGCTGAATAATATTTACTCAGCCCTCATAAAGTTTGAGGACATAGATGCCGCAACAACCGGCTGGGTAGACAAGCTAACGCTTATGGGGATGAGAAGGCTATCCCAGAAAATCTTTGAACTATTTAGGTATTCCTATATCGACGCAGGGATAAATTTTTTTTCAGAAGTCGAAAATACCTCCGATAAAATGTTTCTCGGCGGGGCTGCGCCTCAAGCAAGCGATAATTCCGCTATAGTTCAAGATATCGCACACAGCATTTCCGTTGCGCGCTCGGCGCTAAAATCTTTCGTTATCTATCAAATTAGTAACTCCAACCCCCCAAAAGGGGCAGGCGTAGGCTGTGGGTTTTACGATGTGCGTGGGGATAACGATGGCGGGGGTATAGCCGCGGCCATGGGAGAGTATTTATTTAGCTTTTGCTTTAACCCAGAGATCAATGAAGACTATATTTTTTACTTTATAGACTATTGCCTGGCTAACCTTAACAATTCTTTTCTATTTACTTTAGAGGAAGGCGGCTACGTTGCATCTAAGACGGGACTTACAAAGGGTCTTGACCCCAAAACAATAGGCCGGTACTGGATTAAGCACCGCGAGTTTATTTTAAAAAAAACGGCGAGCATAGAAAATCGATATGTAGCAACTTCAAACTACATCGCTTCATATAGCGAGGACTTGAAAGGTGTGTTTTCCGTCTTAGATGAACTAGCAGATGAAGCGACGAGGGAAACGTGACTGAGACATACATTCAGCCGGTCTGACGTGTGAGGTTTTGCTGAAGAGCTTGCTAACCAGCAAACGAAAAATCATCGCTATCTCGTTGGATAAATACCCGATTTAGCGAGCTTTTCGCTTTGTTTAACCCCTGGCGGCCGAGTTTCTTCCAGGCTACATGTCCTTGCGCCTTTGCCTACAACTACGCCAGAATCCGCCGGCTTGTGCGCCTTGCCCCAGGGCTCTATCGTTTCCCTGCCACTGCCCATCAGTGGTCGGGTTTAGTAGCCCGAGGTTTTCCGGCAAGATTGTACGAGTCCTCAACTCAGGCAGGTATCTCAATTCCTGTCCTTGATGGTGACTGTGCGCAGGGCGCTTCGGCGCGCCGGCAATGCTGGAATCCCCGGTCTACTAACCTGCGCACAGCCGCCACCCTTCTTTTAGTAGGGACTGGGTCGCGGCCTAACTCAAGGATTCCAGCTATGTTCAAAATAACGCCAAACCCTCCAGAAGCAGATCCCAACTCTCCTTATCTGGACGGCCTCAACGCAAAAAAACTCGAAGAAGCCGCTACCCGCGCATTGGACTTTTATCTAAAGCCCAAACCAGCAAAACCAAAAGAAACCATCAAGCCCGGCCAGTTATTCACCGTCGTAAAAGACCTCGACAACGAATGCCTGCTGGCCAACCTCAGCGAAACCCTGGCGTCAGCCGATGCGATGGTCAGTGAACTGGCTTTCGATATGGAAGGCTCCAACCGCCACGTGCTGCTTGGGATCCAGCAGTTGATCGAGCTGGGGTCGTTGCTGGCGAATCGGGCGTTGGATAACGTCGATCCCCGCTAACCGCCACACCGCAAGCCACTGTGGCGAGGGGATTTATCCCCGCTGGGCTGCGGCCCCAAACCAGGCAACTCGGTGTACCAGCAAAATTGAGTCCACTGTTTTAGGGCTGCTGCGCAGCCCAACGGGGATAAATCCCCTCGCCACTTTTCGCTTGGCTTTAGTTTTTCAGGTTCGCAGGAACGCCCGGTGCAGCTCTTCCAGTGTCTGGAAGTGGTGCGCCGGGTTTTCTGCGTTCAGTTCTTCAAAACTGCCGAACCCATACCCCACCGCTGCGGCGTCGAGGCCGTTGTCGCGGGCGCCGATCAGGTCGTGTTTGCGGTCGCCGATCATCAGGGTGTTGGCCGGGTCGAGGCTTTCTTCGGCCAGGAGGTGGGCGATGAGCTCGACTTTGTTGGTGCGGGTGCCGTCCAGTTCGCTGCCGTAGATCACTTTGAAGTGCCGGGCGAAGTCGAAGTGGCGGGCGATTTCCCGGGCGAAGACCCACGGTTTGGAGGTGGCGATGTAGAGCTGCCGGCCTTGGCCGCCGAGGGTTTCCAGCAGGGGCATGACGCCGTCGAACACGCGGTTTTCGTAGAGGCCGGTGACTTTGAAGCGTTCGCGATAGAAGTTCACCGCTTCCCAGGCTTTTGCTTCGTCGAAGTCATAGAACTGCATGAAGGCTTGCAACAGCGGCGGGCCGATGAAGTGTTCTAGGCGGGTGAGGTCGGGTTCGTCGATGCCCAGTTTGCTGAGGGCGAACTGGATCGAACGGGTGATGCCTTCCCGTGGGTCGGTGAGGGTGCCGTCGAGGTCGAAGAGTACGGTTTGGTAGTGCATGTTGGGTCCTAGGTGATCGTGCAGTTCACTCAACAGGCATGAATGAAACTGTGGCGAGGGGATTTATCCCCGCTGGGCTGCGCAGCAGCCCCGAAACCTGCCACCGCAGTGTGCCTGGTTTGTCACATTCAGTTTTTTTGGGGGGCTGCTGCGCAGCCCAGCGGGGATAAATCCCCTCGCCACAATGGTTCACTCGGCGCTTCAGGGTTGCTCGTAGCCTTCGGCGAGGTGCAGGTCCTTGAGCTTCACGTAGTTCGCCGCGCTGTAGGTGAAGAACGCGCGTTCCTTGTCGGTCAGCGGGCGGGCCTGTTTCACCGGGCTGCCGACGTACAGGAAACCGCTCTCCAGGCGCTTGCCCGGCGGTACGAGGCTGCCGGCGCCGATGATGACGTCGTCTTCGACCACCGCGCCGTCCATGACGATGCTGCCCATGCCGATCAGGATCCGGCTGCCGACGGCGCAACCGTGGAGCATGACTTTGTGGGCGACGGTCACGTCATCGCCAATCAAAAGCGGGAAGCCGTCGGGGTTGAACGGGCCGGCGTGGGTGATGTGCAGCACGCAGCCATCCTGGATGCTGGTGCGCGCGCCGATGCGGATGCGGTGCATGTCGCCGCGAATGACCGTCAGCGGCCAGACGGAGCTGTCTTCGCCGATTTCGACGTCGCCGATCACCACCGCGGTGCTGTCGACAAAAGCCCCACGGGCAAGCTGCGGGCTGTGGTTCTGGTACGTGCGAAGGGTCACGATAGGCTCTCTCTTATCGGGTGATAGGCGCTGCTAGCTGCGGTGAAGGTCGATTGTAATTAAGATGGGCCCATGTTTCTTCCAGCGAAGGTGTCAACCGTGAGCGTGAACAACCCTCTTTTGCAGCCCTACGACCTGCCGCCATTCTCGGCGATCCGTGCCGAGCACGTGCAACCGGCCATCGAGCAGATCCTGGCTGACAACCGTGCCGCCATCGCCGAAATCCTCAAGACCCAAGTCAAGCAGCCTACCTGGGCCGGCCTGGTGCTGGCGATGGACGAGCTCAACGATCGCCTCGGTGCGGCCTGGAGCCCGGTGAGCCACTTGAACGCCGTGCGCAACAGCCCGGAACTGCGCGAAGCCTATGAGGCGTGCCTGCCGGCGCTGAGTGCCTATTCCACCGAACTGGGCCAGAACCGCGAGCTGTTCCAGGCCTTCGAAGCCCTGGCGAACAGCCCCGAGGCGGCCGGTTTCGATGTGGCGCAGAAAACCATTCTCGAACACTCCCTGCGCGATTTCCGCCTGTCGGGCATCGACCTGCCGCCCGAGCAGCAGAAGCGCTACGCCGAGGTGCAAAGCAAGTTGTCCGAGCTGGGCAGCCGCTTTTCCAACCAATTGCTCGATGCGACCCAGGCCTGGACCAAGCACGTCACCGACGAGGCCGCCCTCGCCGGCCTGACCGATTCGGCCAAGGCGCAAATGGCCGCTGCCGCCCAGGTCAAAGGGCTGGATGGCTGGCTGATCAACCTGGAATTCCCTAGCTACTACGCGGTGATGACCTACGCCGAAGACCGCGCCCTGCGCGAAGAAGTCTACGCGGCCTACTGCACCCGCGCCTCGGACCAGGGCCCGAATGCCGGGCAGAACGACAACGGCCCGGTGATGGAGCAGATCCTCGACCTGCGCCAGGAGCTGGCTCACCTGCTGGGCTTCGCCAATTTCGCCGAGTTGAGCCTGGCGACCAAGATGGCCGAATCCAGCGATCAGGTGCTCAGTTTCCTGCGTGACCTGGCCAAGCGCAGCAAACCCTTCGCCGCCCAGGACCTGGAACAACTGAAGGCGTTCGCCGCCGAACAAGGCTGCCCCGACCTGCAAAGCTGGGACAGCGGTTTCTATGGCGAAAAACTCCGCCAGCAACGTTACAGCGTCGCCCAGGAAGCCCTGCGCGCGTACTTCCCGATCGATAAGGTGCTGGGCGGCCTGTTCACCATCGTGCAACGTCTGTACGGCATCGAGATCGCTGAGCTGAAAGGTTTCGATAGTTGGCACCCGGACGTGCGCCTGTTCGAGATCAAGGAAAACGGCCAGCACGTCGGCCGCTTCTTCTTCGACCTCTATGCCCGCGCCAACAAGCGTGGCGGCGCCTGGATGGACGGCGCCCGTGATCGTCGTCGCACCTTCGACGGCGAACTGCAAAGCCCGGTTGCCAACCTGGTGTGCAACTTCACTCCAGCCGACAGCGGCAAGCCAGCGCTGCTGACCCATGACGAAGTCACCACGCTGTTCCACGAATTCGGCCATGGCCTGCATCACCTGCTGACCCGCGTCGAGCATGCCGGCGTATCCGGCATCAACGGCGTGGCCTGGGACGCCGTCGAGCTGCCGAGCCAGTTCATGGAAAACTGGTGCTGGGAGCCTGAAGGCCTGGCGCTGATTTCCGGTCACTACGAAACCGGCGAGCCGCTGCCCCAGGACCTGCTGGAAAAAATGCTCGCGGCGAAGAATTTCCAGTCCGGCCTGATGATGGTCCGCCAGTTGGAGTTCTCGCTGTTCGACTTCGAGCTGCACGCCACCCACGGCGACGGCCGCAGCGTATTGGAAGTGCTCGAAGGCGTGCGCGACGAGGTGTCGGTGATGCGTCCGCCGGCCTACAACCGCTTCCCGAACAGTTTTGCCCACATCTTTGCCGGCGGCTACGCAGCGGGTTACTACAGCTATAAGTGGGCGGAAGTGCTCTCCGCCGATGCATTCTCCAAGTTCGAAGAGGACGGTGTGCTCAACGCCGACACCGGTCGCGCCTTCCGCGAGGCGATCCTGGCACGCGGAGGTTCCCAGGAACCGATGGTGCTGTTCGTCGACTTCCGTGGCCGCGAGCCGTCGATTGACGCACTCTTGCGCCATAGCGGCCTGAGCGAGGACGCGGCAGCATGAGCGAGGGGCCTGTGATTACCAAACGACGCTTCATCGCCGGGGCGGTCTGCCCGGCGTGCAGTGAGCCGGACAAGTTGATGATGTGGAACGAAGACGGCGTGCCGCACCGCGAATGCGTGGCCTGCGGTTATTCCGACACGCTCAACGAGCAAGGCCTGTCGGTGCCCAAGGAGTTGGGCACCCGGGTCAACACCTCGGCGCTCAAGGCGCCGGACGCGAAAGTCCAGGCGGTGCAATTTTTCCCTAACCCCAAGTTGAAGAAAAAAACCGACTGACATCTTCGGCATCACCTTCCGGGCCGCCCGGCCCGGAAGCGATAAATATGTACCGCAGCGCCATTCGCCTTCCTGCCCAGACTGTCGTGACACGTCCACTGACAGGAAGTCTCCATCCATGCGCCACCCTGATAACCCACTGCTGCAGGCCTACGACCTGCCGCCATTTTCAGACATTCAAGCCGAACACTTCGCCCCGGCCCTCGACCAGATCCTTGTCGAAAGCCGCGCCAAAGTCGCCGAAACCATCAAGACTCAGACGCCCTTTCCTACCTGGGACGACCTGGTGCTGGCCATGGATGAAATCCATGCGCGGCTGAAGGGTTTCGGCTACGTGTTGGAGCGCTTGGTTTGCGCCAGGGCTGGAAACGCTTGGAAGCAGGTCTCAGTCGATTGCCGTGAGCGACTGAATGACTATCGCCGCTCGCTGAGGCAGGACCCCGAGCTGTTCCAGCTTTATCAACGCTTGGCTGATAGCCAGATTGCCGCGCATTTCTCACCGGCGAGAAAAAGGACGCTGGGCAAGATCCTCCGCCGGTTTCGCCAGAACTCAACGGCATCCGCCTCCCAAGAAGCGTTGAGGGACCTGAAGCTGCGTATCCGTGGCGCCGAAATGCTGTTTTTGGAGCACTTGGAAGAAGCCAACAAAGCCTGGAGCCAAACGTTCGACGATGAGGCCCGCTTGTCGGGCTTGCCGGCGTACTTCATACAGCAAACGGCCGACCAGGCACGTGAGGCAGGCCGTGCGGGGTGGTTGTTGAAGCTTACAGACGAATCGTTTCGCATTGTGACTCGCTATGCCGACAACCGGCTCCTGCGCGAACAGGTCTATGTCGCCTATAGCGCTCGGGCGTCGGATCGAGGGCCCAATGCAGGCATATTCGACAATAACGAGGTGCTGCGGCAGTTGCTCAGTGACCGTCATCAACTCGCCATCCTGCTGGGTTATTCGAATTACGCCGAACTGGCCATCGAGCCGGAGCAAGCGCAGTCGCCAGAGCAGGTCACCGCGTTCCTGATGGAGAAGCTGGGGCAACAACAAGGCGTCTTCAAGCAGGACGCTGAGCAACTGAAGGCCTTCGCGGCGCAGGAAGGCTTCGGCGAACTCCGGCCCTGGGATTATCAGTACCTGGCGGAAAAACTTCGCCGCCAAACGACCGGCGTTTCAGAACAAACGGCTAGCGCCTGGTTTGAACTGGAATCCTCCTTTTCGCAATTGTTGCTGATCGCGCGCGACCTATTCGGCATTGACTTCATCGAGCGCAAGGACCTACCTGCCTGGCACGCAAAGGTGCGTCTATTCGAAGTTCGCGAGCGGGACGACACCCTTGGTTATATTTATTTCGATCCGTTTGAAGACGGCAGGCTCAACGGTTACCCCCACACCTCCACCCTGCGGAACCGGCGCATCACCGCAGAGGGCAGGCCGCGCTACCCCGTCGCGGCGTTGCATGCCTGGTTGCCACGCGGTTCCGGTTCGAGGCCGACGTTACTGGATCATCAGCACCTGCGGACCCTGTTCCATGAGTTCGGCCATTGCTTGCAGCACGTGTTGAGTCGGGCGGACTATCGCGACATCTCGGGTATCTCCGAGCTTTCCCGGGACGCTGCCGAGTTTGCCGGCGAACTGCTGGAGCGCTGGTGCTTCTCCAGACAATGCCTGCTCCGTATAGCCAGGCATCACGAGACCGGCGCTCCCCTGCCGGAAGACGTCGCCGATCAGTTGTTGGTCTATCTCAACAGACAAACCAGTTGGGAAGCTGCCCGGTTGCTGCGAGACGCGTTATTCGACATGGAGCTGCACCGCAGCCATGGCGACGGGCGCACAGCCCAGCAAGTATTCGATGAGGTCAATGCGCAAGTCGGGCATCTGCCCGTTTCCCCCGAGGAACGTTGGCCCAACGGGCTGGATTACCTCGTCACAGGTTATGGCGCCGGACTCTATACTTACCTCTGGTCGCAAACCCTGGCCGGGCGTGTATTCGAGCGATTCGAGCGCAATGGGTTGTTCGATAGGCATACAGGCCGGGCGCTGCGCGAAGCCATATACGAGGCGGGGGATTCACGGCCGTTGTCCGAATCCATCGCCGCGTTCATGCAAGCGACCGACTACCGAGCGGGCGTCAGCACTTGAGGGTCGAGGTGATGCGCGGTGGTCGTTGAGTTGACCCAGCTTTTCAACGAGCACAACGCAAAGACGCTGGTGCTGCAATCGCCGTTCGCCAACGCCACGCGGAGTTTGTCGACATCGGCCTGCATCATGTAGCGCACGCCGTCCTTGAAGTGATGGCTGTCGCCGAAGCCACCTTCGGTCATTTCGTCCAGGGCGTCTTCTTTGCTCCAGCCTTGCACAACCACCCGGTACATGGCGGCCACCAGGCCGGTGCGGTCCGAGCCGTGCTTGCAGTGCATCAGCACCGGGCCCTTGGCCTCGGCCGCCTGGATGGCACGCAAGGCCCTGAGAATATCGCTGTCATCGACGTGATTGGTGCGGTAGGGCAACTTCACTTGCTGGATGGCGGGCGTGGACAGCCAGCGCTTATCCGACTCCGGCAGGAAGGTGATGACCGTGCCGATATCGAGTTTCGTCAACAACGGCAAGACGCCGCCATCCGGCAGCGAACTGCGGTATAGCGTGGGCGACATCCGATAAAGGTTGTAGTGCTTTTCCACCGGCTGGGCCCATTCGGCGGGCCTTGTCTCGGCAACCTCGCCCGCCTGGGCCGCCGAGTCGGCAAGTATCACGAGCAAGGCCAGGCTGAACAGCGAATGAAAACAGAGCTTGAGCATCAGGAGGCGACCGATAACCAGGGAATGTGGTGACGATCAGTTTCGGTTCGCCCCGGTTAAAACTCCGTGAGCAGGACGTCAAAGCGTCGTGAATGTCGTAATGCCGTTCACTTAAGAAAAATGATGACCCTGTGGCGAGGGAGCTTGCTCCCGCTCGGCTGCGAAGCAGTCGTAAACCGGCGGGGGCGGTGTGTCTGATACGCCGCAACTGGCAGGTTTTGGGGCCGCTTCGCGGCCCAGCGGGAGCAAGCTCCCTCGCCACGGGTTTGTCGATTGCCTTAAGTGAACAGCATTGCGTGAATGTCGGCTTTGTTCCGTGACCCGCCCAATGGCACTGGCCTGAACCGCAACCAGCGAATACTGTATGCACATACAGCTATCGGAGTATCCCCATGTCCGCCACCCTTCCACCGCGCGGGCGCGGCACCGCGACCAACCCGCACAACCGCTTCGCCCCGAGCCGCTCGGTGGCCGAGGACGACGGCTGGTACCAGGAAGTCCCGCCGACCCAGGGCACCGAAGTGCGCATCGAAACGGCCAAGACCATCATCACCCGCAACACCTCCACAGACATTCCGTTCGACCGCTCGATCAACCCCTACCGAGGCTGCGAACACGGTTGCATCTATTGTTATGCGCGGCCCAGCCATGCCTATTGGGACATGTCGCCGGGGCTGGATTTCGAAACCAAGTTGATCGCCAAGACCAATGCCGCCGATGTGCTGGAAGAACAGTTGTCCCGGCGCGGCTATCAATGCGCGCCGATCGCGCTGGGTTCCAACACCGATCCTTATCAACCTATCGAGCGCGAGCAGCGCATCACCCGCCGGATCCTGGAGGTGCTGCTGCGCTATCGACACCCCGTCACGATCGTTACCAAGGGCTCGCTGATCCTGCGCGACCTGGACCTGCTGGCCGAATTGGCGCAACAACGCCTGGTGCACGTGATGATCAGCCTGACCACGCTGGACGATGAGCTCAAGCGCATTCTCGAACCCCGCGCGGCGGCGCCCAAGGCGCGGTTGCGGGCCATAAAAGTGATGCGCGAGGCAGGCATCAAGGTGGGCGTGCTGTGCGCGCCGATGATCCCGATGATCAACGACAGCGAAATCGAAAGCCTGCTGGCCGAAGCCCATGCCGCCGGGGCGCAGAATGCCGCCTATGTCATGCTGCGCCTGCCCCTGGAAGTGGCGCCGCTGTTCGAAGAATGGTTGCAGGCGCACTACCCGCAGCGCGCCGCCCATGTGTTGAGCCTGGTGCGCCAGAGCCGCGGCGGCGAACTTTATGACAGCCGGTTTGGCGTGCGAATGCGCGGCGAAGGCCCTTTTGCGGACTTGCTGGCCCAGCGCTTCGCCAAGGCGATTAAACGTCTGGGGATGGAACGACGCGACGGTTACGACCTCGATTGCGAAGCCTTCTGTCCGCCGGGGCGGCAGATGTCGTTGATTTAAATACAGTTCGCTTTAAATTGAGCTTGAACATTGCGAGGCGCAAACGTCCATGGCGCTTTGTTTACGCCTCGTAGGACGCGTCCTAGAGCCTTCGATTTCAGTTTGAGTTAAGTTTCGGCCGCTACCTTGTTCATCGAGTGACTGACGGGTCGAGCACTTCGGCCTGGATGTTTTTTAACCAGCCACTGGCGTCTCAAAGAGGATGAATCATGAGTGACAAGGATAAACAGCCGTTGGCTGCGTCGGCTTCAGCCCAACCCGAGGCGGAAACCGCCGATGCAGCGCTGCAGCACATTGTTGACGGCTTTTTGCATTTCCATCACGAGATCTTTCCCCAGCAGGAAGAACTCTTCAAGAAACTCGCCACCGCCCAGAAACCCCGGGCGATGTTCATCACCTGCGCCGATTCGCGCATCGTGCCCGAGTTGATCACCCATAGCTCCCCTGGCGACCTGTTCGTGACCCGTAACGTCGGCAACGTCGTTCCGCCTTACGGCCAGATGAATGGCGGCGTTTCCACCGCCATCGAATACGCCGTGCTGGCCCTCGGCGTGCAGCACATCATCGTCTGCGGCCACTCCGATTGCGGCGCCATGCGTGCCGTGCTCAACCCCGATACCCTGGAAAAAATGCCGACGGTCAAGGCCTGGCTGCGCCACGCTGAAGTCGCCAAGACCATGGTCCATGACAACTGCCCGTGCGGTGATGAAAAGCAGACCATGCCCATCCTCACCGAAGAAAACGTGATCGCGCAGTTGCATCACCTGCGAACGCACCCGTCGGTGGCTTCGCGCATGGCCAGCGGCCAGTTGTTCATCCATGGCTGGGTGTACAACATCGAGACCAGCGAGATCAAAGCCTTTGACGCGGACCAGGGCTGTTTCCTGCCGCTCGATGGCAGCCATCCGATACCGGTGGCGACGCCCAAAGCGCGCTTCTAACCACTCCTGGGGTTCGTAGGGAAAGTCGCCGAGCGGCGATCAGGCAAGGCGAAAGCAGGCGAGGAACGGCCGGGGTCGCGCTCGACTTTACGGGTTGTAAATGAGCATTCCGAGCCTGTTTTCAACGCAGCATGATCGTCGCGCAGGCACTTTACCTACGAAGCCCAACATCCTTGCATGGTTCCAAGCCTCCGCTTTTTGAGCGGTAGGGCCTCGCCATGCCTGAAGAAACTTCGGGAGAGTCGCCATGCGTGCTGCTCAATTAAAAGCTGTTCTGCCACGGGAGCTCCTGGCTTCGGTGGTTGTATTCCTCGTGGCGCTGCCCTTGTGCATGGGCATTGCCATTGCGTCGGGCCTGCCACCGGCCAAAGGCCTGATCACCGGGATCATCGGCGGCCTGGTGGTGGGTTTCCTGGCCGGCTCCAAGCTGCAGGTCAGCGGTCCGGCCGCCGGGTTGGCGGTGTTGGTTTTCGAACTCGTGCGCCAGCACGGCGTGGCAATGCTCGGGCCGATCCTGTTGCTGGCCGGCCTGTTGCAATTGCTGGCGGGGCGCTTTCGCCTCGGTTGCTGGTTCCGGGTCACCGCGCCCGCCGTGGTGTACGGGATGCTGGCCGGTATCGGTGTGCTGATCATCTTGTCCCAGGTCCATGTGATGCTCGATGCGGCACCCAAGCCTTCGGGCCTGGATAACCTGGCGGCGTTCCCTGCGGCAGTCGCCCAGGCTTTGCCGTCCTTTGGCTGGCAGGCCGGCTTGCTCGGTTTGTCGACGATCGCGGTGATGTGGTTGTGGGAAAAATTTCGCCCTCATACGCTGCGCTTCATCCCCGGCGCGCTGCTCGGCGTTGGCCTGGCAACGCTTGCCAGCCTGTTGCTGGCCTTGCAGGTCAAGCGCGTGGATGTTCCGGAAAATATGGCCGAAGCCATCGACTGGCTGCGCCCGGCGGATTTGCTGAACCTGGCCGATCCGACGTTGCTCATCGCTGCGTTCGCGGTGGCCTTCATCGCCAGCGCCGAGACCCTGCTGTCGGCGGCCGCCGTGGATCGCATGCACAGTGGCGAACGGGCGGACTTCGACCGGGAATTGTCGGCCCAAGGCATCGGTAACATGCTCTGCGGCCTGCTCGGCGCCTTGCCGATGACGGGCGTGATCGTGCGCAGTTCGGCCAACGTCCAGGCCGGTGCGACCACACGGATGTCGACGATTTTCCACGGCCTGTGGCTGCTGCTGTTCGTGCTGTTGCTGTCCAGCGTGCTGCAAAGCATTCCGGTGGCGAGCCTGGCCGGTGTGCTGGTCTATACCGGTTTCAAACTGGTGGACCTCAAGGCATTCCGCAGCCTGGGCCGTTATGGGCGGATGCCGATGTTCACCTACGCCGCGACGGCATTGGCGATCATCTTCACCGACCTGTTGACCGGCGTGCTGATCGGCTTCGGCCTGACCCTGGTGAAACTGGCCTGGAAAGCCTCGCGCCTGAAGATCAGCCTGATCGACTTGCCGCAGGAAGGCGAGATGGAGCTGCGGCTGGTAGGTGCGGCCACGTTCCTCAAGGTGCCGGCGTTGACCCAGGTGCTGGGCTCCATCCCGGAAGGCGCGACGGTGCATGTGCCGCTCAATAACCTGAGCTACATCGATCACTCGTGCCTGGAATTGCTCGAAGAATGGGGCCGGGCGAATGCCAGCAAAGGTTCGAAGCTGCTGATTGAATCCCGCGGGCTCAAGCGTCGGTTGGAAGGACGGTTGCGCACGACGGTGGGGGTTGGCGCAGCGGCCAGCTGACCTGTTTCGGCAGGGCTCTTGACCAGCAACACAGCCCCCCATGTGGGAGCGGGCTTGCTCGCGAAAGCGGTAGATCAGTCAGTTGGATGTAGCCTGACACTCCGCCTTCGCGAGCAAGCCCGCTCCCACAGGGGGTTATGTGTGCCTGATGGATCAAGCCGCCGGCTGGTCCAGCTCCAGGCCCACGCCCAGGCGTCGGGACATGCACGGCCAGCGCTTCCAGGCTGCGCCGGTCGCCGGGCTGCTGAGTTTCTCGCGATAGGCCTCTACTGATTCCAAGGCAAAGGTTTCATCGTTGAGCATCTCATCGAACGTGTGATGCACCACTTCATCGAGCTGGTTGGCAAACTCTTCACCGATCAACTGGTGGGCGATCAGGTTGGCGACCGTCATGTCCAAGGGGATCAGTGGCTGGCCGAAATGCTTGATGTAGAGGTCGTTCACCTCTTCGACGAAGCGGTGCGCCAGGTAGGCTTCGTCGAGCAGGCTGTTGAGCCCGACATGCCCGGCCATGATCGTCGGAGGCTGGAGAAAGTATTGCTCGGCAATCTTCAGTACGGGCTTGATCTGCGACTCGATACCCGCCTCCTTGGCGACGTCATTGGCCGCATCCAGCAAGTCAGGCACTTCGTTGATGTAGGCAGCGACAAACCGCGCCAGGACGTCATTGGCATTGGCATCCGGTAGCTGGATGGCGGGGTGCAGCGTGGGTAACTGGGCCGTCAGCTGACGGCTCAACAGGCCGGTCTCGGCCTCATGTTGCTGGGCTTTTTGGATCTGCTCGCGCAATGCGGCGGTGTTCATGACAACTCCAGGAAACAACAGGCAATGAAATAGGAATGACATAACTTAGCTGGCGTAAAAAAACTCCTAAGACCTATTTTTCATAACTGCCCCTTCCTTGCTGCGTCGCCGTTATATCGGTTTGCCATCACTCAGGTTCGCATCCTTCTCCATTCGTGGGCTCTAGCGCAAGCCCCGGCTGTTTCAAACGATTTACGCCATCGCGTTGCGAGGTTGCAGGTGCTGTCTATACTCGGGTTGGAATGGAGTTAGCTGATGACACCCGATTGCATGTGCAGCAAGGCGCGGCGAGTCAATTAAGCAGTCTGAAAAGCCGATCCCTTGCCGCAGGCTTTACGCCTACGGGATAACAAGAACGATAAGGGGAACCCGCAATGACGCGACATCCACACGTATGGATGGGCCTCCTGTTGTGGTCGATTTTCAGTCAGGCGCAAGCGGCCTGGACTGTGAATATGGCGCCTGGAGCCACACAGATCAGCAACGCAGTCTTCGACCTGCACATGACCATCTTCTGGATCTGTGTGGTCATCGGCATCATCGTCTTCGGCGCCATGTTCTGGTCGATGATGATGCACCGCCGCTCAACCGGCCAGAACGCCGCGCATTTCCACGAAAACACCCGCGTCGAAATCCTCTGGACCATCGTGCCCTTCCTGATCCTCGTGCTGATGGCGATTCCGGCCACCGCCACGCTGATCAAGATGTACGACTCCAGCGAGTCGGACATCGACATCCAGGTCACCGGCTACCAGTGGAAGTGGCACTACAAATACCTGGGCCAGGACGTCGAGTTCTTCAGCAACCTGGCGACCCCCGCCGAACAGATTCATAACCAGAGCGCCAAGGGCGAGCACTACCTGCTGGAGGTCGACAAGCCGCTGGTGCTGCCGGTCGATGCCAAGGTGCGCTTTTTGGTGACCTCCGCCGACGTGATCCACTCCTGGTGGGTGCCGGCCTTCGCGGTCAAGCGCGACGCCATCCCCGGCTTCGTCAACGAGGCCTGGACCCGCGTCGACAAGCCCGGCATCTACCGCGGCCAATGCGCCGAACTGTGCGGCAAGGACCATGGCTTCATGCCGATCGTGGTGGAGGTCAAGAGCAAGCCCGACTACGAGAAATGGCTGGGCGAACGCAAGGCCGAAGCCGCGCAGCTCAAGGAGCTGACCAGCAAGGAATGGACGCGTGAAGAACTCGTCGAGCGTGGCGACAAGGTCTACCACACCACCTGCGTGGCCTGTCACCAGGCCGAAGGCCAAGGCTTGCCGCCGATGTTCCCGGCGCTCAAGGGCTCGAAGATCGCCACCGGGCCCAAGGCTGATCACCTGAGCATTGTCTTCCACGGCAAGCCTGGGACCGCCATGGCCGCGTTCGGCAAACAGCTGTCGGAAGTCGACATCGCCGCGGTCGTGACCTATGAACGCAACGCCTGGGGCAACAACAAGGGCGACATGGTTACGCCTAAAGAAGTGCTGGAACTCAAACAGGCGGAAAGCAAATGAGCCGGCCTGACGCTTGTTCCTGCAACCGGTCGGGGCTCAGCGCCCCGGGCCGTCCAGCCCACTCGTTCGAAGGAGACAGGACATGAGTGCTGTGATCGATGACCACGGTCATGCCGGCGCCGACCACGCCCACGGCCCCGCCAAGGGCCTGATGCGCTGGGTACTGACCACCAACCACAAGGACATCGGCACCCTGTACCTGTGGTTCGCCTTCTCGATGTTCCTGCTGGGCGGCTCGTTCGCCATGGTGATCCGCGCCGAGCTGTTCCAACCCGGCCTGCAGATCGTCCAGCCGGAATTTTTCAACCAGATGACCACCATGCACGGCCTGGTGATGGTCTTTGGCGCAGTGATGCCGGCGTTCGTCGGCCTCGCCAACTGGATGATCCCGCTGATGATCGGCGCGCCGGACATGGCCCTGCCGCGCATGAACAACTTCAGCTTCTGGCTGCTGCCAGCGGCGTTCCTGCTGCTGGTCTCGACGCTGTTCACCCCGGGCGGCGGGCCGAATTTCGGTTGGACCTTCTACGCGCCGCTGTCCACCACCTATGCGCCGGAGAGCGTGACGTTCTTCATCTTCGCCATCCACTTGATGGGCATCAGCTCGATCATGGGCGCGATCAACGTGATCGCCACCATCCTCAACCTGCGTGCCCCCGGCATGACCCTGATGAAAATGCCGCTGTTCGTCTGGACCTGGCTGATTACCGCGTTCCTGCTGATCGCGGTGATGCCGGTGCTGGCCGGCTGCGTGACGATGATGCTGATGGACATCCACTTCGGCACCAGCTTCTTCAGTGCCGCCGGCGGCGGTGACCCGGTGCTGTTCCAGCACGTGTTCTGGTTCTTCGGCCACCCCGAGGTGTACATCATGATCCTGCCGGCCTTCGGTGCCGTCAGCTCGATCATCCCGGCGTTTTCGCGCAAGCCGTTGTTCGGCTACACCTCGATGGTCTACGCCACCGCCGCCATTGCGTTCCTGTCGTTCATTGTCTGGGCGCACCACATGTTCGTGGTCGGCATCCCGCTGGTGGGCGAGCTGTTCTTCATGTACGCGACCCTGCTGATCGCCGTGCCCACCGGGGTGAAGGTGTTCAACTGGGCCAGCACCATGTGGCAGGGCTCGCTGACCTTCGAGACGCCGATGCTGTTCGCCGTGGCGTTCGTGATCCTGTTTTCCATCGGCGGTTTCTCCGGGCTGATGCTGGCCATCGCCCCGGCGGACTTCCAGTACCAGGACACCTACTTCGTGGTCGCGCACTTCCACTACGTGCTCGTGCCCGGCGCGATCTTCGGGATCTTCGCCTCGGCTTACTACTGGCTGCCGAAATGGACCGGCCACATGTACGACGAAACCCTCGGCAAGCTGCACTTCTGGCTCTCGTTCATCGGCATGAACATGGCGTTCTTCCCGATGCACTTCGTCGGCCTGGCGGGCATGCCCCGGCGGATTCCCGACTACAACCTGCAGTTCGCCGACTTCAACATGGTCTCGTCCATCGGCGCGTTCATGTTCGGCACCACGCAGATCTTCTTCCTGTTCATCGTGATCAAGACCATCCGCGGCGGCCCCGCAGCACCGGCCAAGCCGTGGGATGGCGCCGAAGGCCTGGAGTGGAGCGTGCCGTCGCCGGCGCCGTATCACACGTTTACCACGCCGCCGGAAGTGAAATGAATGTGGGAGCGGGCTTGCTCGCGAAGAACGATGACGCGGTGTTCCTGTTAGACCGTAGCGCCTGCTTCGCGAGCAAGCCCGCTCCCACAGAGTTATCTGTAGGGGTTCAGAATCATGGCTGACTCGATCTCGCTGAAAAAACTGGTCACCCGCCTGCTGCTGGTGGTGGTGGCCATGTTCATCTTCGGGTTTGCCCTGGTGCCGATCTACGACGTGATGTGCAAGGCGTTCGGCATCAACGGCAAGACCGCCGGGCAGTACGAAGGCGAGCAGACCGTGGATGAATCGCGGCAAGTCCGCGTGCAGTTCCTGTCGACCAATGCGGTGGACATGGTCTGGGACTTCTACCCCAAGGGCGACCAATTGGTGGTCAAGCCAGGGGCGGTCAACGAGATGGTGTTCGTCGCCCACAACCCCACCGACCGGCCGATGAGCGCCCAGGCGGTGCCGAGTATCTCGCCGAGCACCGCCGCGGCGTATTTCCACAAGACCGAATGTTTTTGTTTTACCCAGCAAGTGCTGCAACCCGGCGAACGCATCGAAATGCCCATGCGCTTCATCGTCGACCGGGACATGCCCAAGGAAGTGAAGCACCTGACGCTGTCCTACACGCTGTTCGATATCACTGCTCGTCATCCTCCGGTGGCTGTAAACACTGACCGATAGCGTGCCCGATAAGGAGAACAATAAATGGCAACTCATGAGCACTATTACGTCCCGGCCCAGAGCAAATGGCCGATCATCGCCACGGTCGGGATGTTCGTCACGGTGTACGGCCTGGCGACCTGGTTCAACGACCTGAAGGCGGCGCGCCCCGAATCCCACGGGCCGCTGATCTTCTTCGTCGGCGGCCTGCTGGTGGCCTACATGCTGTTCGGCTGGTTCGGCGCGGTCATCAAGGAAAGCCGCGCGGGGCTGTACAGCGCCCAGCTCGACCGCTCGTTCCGCTGGGGCATGAGCTGGTTCATCTTTTCCGAAGTGATGTTCTTCATTGCCTTCTTCGGCGCGCTGTTCTACGTGCGCACGATCTCCGCGCCGGGGTTGGCCGGCGAAGGCAGCAAGGGTTTATCGGAAATGCTCTGGCCGAACTTCGAATACGTCTGGCCGTTGTTGAACAACCCCGATCCCAAGCTATTCCCACCGCCCAAGGATGTGATCAGCCCTTGGGGCTTGCCGCTGCTCAACACCATCCTGCTGGTCAGTTCCAGCGTCACCGTGACCATCGCCCACCATGCCCTGAAAAAAGGCCATCGTGGGGCGTTGAAAATCTGGCTGGCGATCACCGTGTTGCTGGGTTGCGCCTTCCTGGGTTTCCAGGCCGAGGAATACATCCACGCCTATAAAGAGCTGGGCCTGACGTTGGGCTCGGGCATCTACGGCGCGACGTTCTTCATGCTCACCGGTTTCCACGGCGCCCACGTCACCATCGGCACGATCATCTTGTTCGTGATGCTGATGCGCATCATGCGCGGGCACTTCGACAACGAGCATCAGTTCGGCTTCGAGGCCGCGAGCTGGTATTGGCACTTCGTCGATGTGGTGTGGATCGGCTTGTTCTTCTTCGTCTACATCCTCTGAGGCAACCGCTACCAGGGCGGCTATTTACCAGGGAGCATGCGACACCAACTGGCCGCTGAAAAAGCCCCAGGCGATCAAGCCGACGGTGACAGCGGCCAAGGCGACACGAATCGCCAGGGCGATGACCAGGCGATTGGAATTGCTTTCGTCCTTGACCAGAAAAAACAAGCCGCTGAACAGGCTGGCAACCGTGGCGATCAGCATCAGGGCGATGGCTGCTTTGAGCATCAGGAACACTCCGGGGGGACGCGATGCAGGTGAGTATAGCTATCTCGTTCAATAGCCTTTGGGCGGCGCCATGAAAGGCTTCCGGCCGGGCCTCGTGCCGTCATTGGTGGTAGCCGTGCTGGTGCCGGTGATGGTGTGCCTGGGGTTCTGGCAATTGGGCCGGGGCGAACAGAAGCGTGTGCTCATGGACACTTATGCCGAGCGCCGCGTGGCCAAGCCGATGGACAGCGCCGAGCTTGCGCAAACGGCGGATCCGGCCTTTCGACCGGTCAGCCTGCGTGGCCATTTCGACGCCGAGCACAGCCTCCTGCTGGACAACCGCCAGCACGACGGCAAGGTGGGCGTCGAACTGCTGCAACCATTCCTCGACCACGCCAGCGGGCTGTGGCTGCTGGTCAATCGCGGCTGGCTGCCGTGGCCGGATCGCCGCACCCCGCCAGTCTTCAGCACGCCGCAACAGACGGTCGACCTGCAAGCCTGGGTCTACGTCGCGCCCGGCGCCACGTTCCAACTTCACGCCGACCCGGCCAGCGCACCGTGGCCACGGCTGGTCACCACCATCGAGCCGCAGAAACTCTGGGCCGAACTGGACCGTGGCGGCTTCGCCTATGAATTAAGACAACAAAGCGGCCCCGGCGCCTACCGGACCGACTGGCCGGTGGTTTCCATGGGTCCGGAAAAACACCTCGGTTATGCCGTGCAGTGGTTCGCCATGGCGGCGGCGCTGTTCGGCCTTTTCCTTTATCTCGGATGGCACAACGCAGGGAGACACCATGGGGAACACCATGAATCCAACCAACACGTCTGAAGCGCCCGACGCCCGCAGCCGTCGCAAGGGGCGCGTGCAATTGCTGTTGATCGTGCTGGGCGTGATTGGCCCGATGATCCTCGCCACCGGCATGTACAAGTTCCAGTTCTGGGTGCCCGACAGCCGCAGCTACCACGGCGAGCTGATCGGCAACGGCCAGTCCCGCGCCGACATCGGCGTGCAGGCCGACGAGCAGCGCTGGCAGATCCTGGTCACCGCGCCGCAGGAGTGTTCGGTGGACTGCCGCCAATTGGTCTATCTGGCGCGGCAGGTGCAGATCGGCCTGGGTCGCGAGGCCGGCCGCGCCAGCCATGCCCTGGCCATCTCGCAGCCGCTGGACAGCGAGTACGACGCGCAATTGCAGCGTGAATATCCTCAGCTGCAACGCTACCCGCTGGACCTGCCGGCCTACCAAAAAGGCGCCCAGGGCTCCGGCGGCGCCCAGTTGTGGATCATCGACCCCCACAGCAACCTGGTGCTGCGCTATGACGCCCGGGTCAAGGGCAAGGACTTGCTCAACGACCTGCGCCACCTGCTGAAACTGTCGAACATCGGATGAGGGCACCGACATGGCCAAGCCTGGATTTCGCCTCGCGCTGTTTGCCACGCTGCTGGCATTGATTGTCGTACTGTTGGGCGCCTACACCCGCCTGACTCACGCCGGCCTCGGTTGCCCCGACTGGCCGGGTTGCTACGGTTTCATCAGCGTGCCCAAGGGCGAAGCCCAGCTGGCCCATGCCGAACTGCATTTTCCCGACACGCCGGTGGAAGCGCATAAAGGCTGGAACGAAATGATCCACCGGTATTTTGCCGGGACCCTGGGATTGTTGATCACCACCCTCGCCGCCCGGGCCTGGATGAACCGCCGTCACCCCGGCCTGCCGTTGAAATTACCGTTGTTCCTGCTCGCCGTGGTGTTTGCCCAGGCGGCGTTCGGCATGTGGACCGTGACGCTCAAGCTGTGGCCGCAAGTGGTCACCGGGCATTTGCTGGGCGGGTTCGCGACGTTGAGCCTGCTGTTCCTGCTGACGCTGAGATTGTCTGGCGTATTACCCGCGCTGACCGTGCCCAAGCGCCTGCAACACTGGGCCACGGCTGGGCTGCTGCTGGTGATCGGCCAGATCGCCTTGGGCGGCTGGGTCAGTTCCAACTACGCCGCAGTGGCCTGCATCGATTTCCCGACCTGCCACGGCCAATGGCTGCCGCCCGCCGATTTCGCCAATGGCTTCCACCTGACCCAACACATCGGCCCGAACTACCTGGGCGGGCAACTGGACAGCGACGCTCGCACTGCCATCCACCTGACCCACCGCATCGGCGCGCTACTGGTGACGATCGTGCTGCTGGGGCTCGCCTGGCAGCTGAAAACGGTGGGCATGACCCGACTGGCGGGCCTTGTCCTCGCGGCACTGGCGGCACAAATTACCTTGGGAATAAGCAACGTCGTGTTTCATCTGCCGCTGCCGGTGGCGGTGGCCCACAACGCCGGGGGCGCCGCACTGTTGCTGACCCTGGTGCTGGTCAATTATCACGCCCGCACCAGCCTGGTCCGGGTCAAGCATCAAGTCCCGCTGCGCTGGCGCTTCAATCCGCATAAACATGGCGTCGGGCCCATCACGATAAAAGGAGAGATGCCATGGCAACCTTGACCGGTGAACGCCACAGTCAGGCGATCTGGCGCGACTACCTGGAGCTGACCAAGCCGAAAGTAGTGGTGCTGATGCTGATCACCTCGCTGGTCGGCATGTTCCTCGCCACCCGCGCCGGAGTACCGTGGACGGTCCTGGTGTTCGGCAACCTGGGCATCGCCTTGTGCGCTGGCGGCGCGGCGGCGGTCAACCACGTGGTGGACCGCCGCATCGACGCGGTCATGGCCCGCACCCACAAACGGCCATTGGCCGAGGGCCGGGTCTCGCCGGCCGCCGCGCTGACCTTCGCCCTGGCGCTGGCCGTCGCCGGCCAAGCCATGCTGCTGGTGTTCACCAACCCGCTGACCGCCTGGCTGACCCTCGCCTCGCTGCTCGGTTACGCCGTGATCTACACCGGCTTCCTCAAGCGCGCGACGCCGCAGAACATCGTCATCGGCGGCCTCGCCGGCGCCGCACCGCCGCTGCTGGGCTGGGTCGCGGCCACCGGCCATGTCAGCGCCGAACCGTTGCTGCTGGTATTGATCATCTTCGCCTGGACCCCGCCGCACTTCTGGGCCCTGGCGATTCACCGCAAAGAAGAATACGCCAAGGCCGACATCCCGATGCTGCCGGTGACCCACGGCGAGCACTACACCAAGATCCATATCCTGCTGTACACCTTGGTGCTGCTGGCGGTGAGCCTGATGCCGTTCGTGATCCAGATGAGTGGCTTGATCTACCTGGTCTGTGCGCTGGTACTGGGTGCACGGTTCCTGCAATGGGCCGTGGTGTTGTACCGTGGCAGCCGGCCGCACGCGGCGATCAACACGTTCAAGTACTCTATCTGGTACTTGTTCCTGCTGTTCATCGCCCTGCTCGTAGACCATTACTTACTGTTGAGCCTATGACTCGAACCCAGAAAACCGTCTTCATCCTCGCGGCCGTGATCGCACTGATCCTCGGCCTGACCATCAACAAGGTGCTCTCCAGCAAAGGCCAGGGTGACCCGACGGCGTTGATCGACGCCGGCATCATCCTGCTGCCCCAGAGCCGCAACCTGCCGGACGTGAAAATGACCGACCAGGACGGCCAGCCCGTGGCGATGGACGGGTTGAAAGACAAGTGGAGCCTGCTGTTCTTCGGCTACACCTTCTGCCCGGACATCTGCCCGACCACCCTCGCCCAACTGCGCCAGATCAAAAGCGAACTGCCGCCCGAGGCGGTGGCCAAGTTGCAGATCGTACTGGTGAGCGTCGACCCGAACCGCGACACGCCCAAGCAACTCAAGCAATACCTGGGCTACTTCGACCCGCAGTTCAAAGGCCTCACCGCTTCATCGGTGGAAGACCTGCAGAAACTCGCCAACGCAGTGAGCATCCCGTTCATCCCGGCGGACACCAGCAAGCCCAACTACACGGTTGACCACAGCGGCAACCTCGCCGTGATCGGCCCGGACGGTACTCAGCGTGGGTTTATTCGGGCGCCGTTGAATAACCAGAAACTGGTGGCGCAGTTGCCGGAGATGCTCAAGCGGAAATAGTAGGAAGCGCAACCGTTGTGGCGAGGGGATTTATCCCCGCTGGGCTGCGCAGCAGCCCTAAGACAGTGAACTCAATCTTTCTGACATACCGAGTTGGCTGGTTTGGGGCCGCTACGCAGCCCAACGGGGATAAATCCCCTCGCCACAAAAGCCCCTACACGTCAGTCACTCATAACATCAGTATTTGAAACAGCTCACTCGGCCGAAGGGACGGACGCCTTGCCACCCAAGCGGATGACCTCATTGGAAAAACACAGGCCAACGATGATCAGTGCCGCTCCCGCATAGAGGCTGTCGCGCGGTACTTCGTTGAGCGCCACAAACGCCAGCAGCGCGGCGAACAGGGGTTCGGTCAGCTCCAGCGCCTGCACTTGGGAGGGCTTGAGATACTCGATGGCCTTGGTGGTGCAGAAAAACCCCAGGATGGTCGGCAACGCAGCCAGCGCCAGCAGTGCGGCGATTGCCAGCGGCGACAGCTCGCCTATCGCGAAACCATCGGCCGCCGCCGGCATCAGCAGGTACAGGCTGCCAAAGAACAACAATTGCCGAGTGAAGTGCAGCCCCCCCGACACGCCCATGCGCTTCATGGCAACCGAAAAGGCCCCATAGCCGCAACCGGCCATGGCGGCGAGCGCTGCACCTTGCAGGGTAAAGCCCTGCTGCAGGTCGCCGCCGAAGATCACCGCGATCCCGGCGATAGCCAGCCCGGCGCCGACGGTAGCGTTCGCGGTGATGGCGTCCTTGAGGAAAATCCGCCCCAGAATGATCGAGGAAATCGAGGCACTGGCCATCAGCATCACCACCACACCGGCTGCAGCGTAGTGTCGGTAGGCGGACGTTTCGAAATGGAACAGCACAAAGATGCCAAGGAATGCGCAGATGGCTGCATGCGTCCATTTGATCGATGCCGCCGGGCGTCTGAGGAAAAACAGCAGGACCGAGAGCAGCACACAACCCAATACGGTCTTGATGACAGCGACACTGCTGGCGGTGAAACCATTACTCATGAGGACTTTGCTGAGCACACCGATCGTTGCGTTCAGTGCCGCAGCGGAGAGTGCAAACATGACGCCTTTGCTGAAGGTGGATTGCATTGAGGACGATCCCTGTCGGTGATTTTTCGGTCGATAGCATGCCACCCCGCCTCGACGGCGCACAGGCCGATTTCAAGCACGCTGGTTTTGCATTTCCAAGTTGATGAATCCTCAGCGGGCCTTGTCCTGCGCCAGGCAACAGGAATTGACGAACGTTGCAGTGTGCTGCAACGCCTGGCGTATATCCGGCTTGGTTATTCCATGCCTGTTGGCAAACTGCTCGAGCGCCGCTGTGTCAAAACGAGTGGTCTGGATAAAGTCCAAGGCTTCGGGCTTGCTGTTCAAAAAACGCGCGACGGGAGGAATACTCAGTAGCCACTTCAGCAATCGCAGCGAAATGTGATGCTTGGGCGACCTTATGCCAAGGGGTTTTGCGACCTCTGCCAGGAGTGCTCGCAAGTTGGGACTCTGATCATCAAGCGCCAACAGTTCCTGCCCCGCCATGGCCGGGTCAAACGCACAAACCGCCACCAGTTCGACCAGGTAATCCACGGTGACCAGGGGTAGCCAATGCTCGGCGGTGCCGGGCACTGCGGTCAGCTTTCCCTGCACAAGGTTGCGTATCAGCTCCACCAGCGGCTGACCATCAACGATATGCCCCGTGCGGCTGTGGCCACACACCGTCGCGGGGTGGACAACGGTGATCTCCCCGCCCAGGGTGGACATGACCTCCAGGGTCGCAAAATGCGCCTCCAGCTTGCTCCCCTCGTAACCCCCGACATGCCGGTAGACGGCAGGCCAATTCGTCAGCTCCGGAGAACGAGGATCGATCCCGATACGCTGCAGATGTTCATGATTCTTCAGCATGTAGCCGCCGATCATCACCAACCGGCTTTTCTGCCCGGCCGCCAACAGCGCCACCCGCTTTGCCCCTTCCACGTTCACCGAGCGAGAGTTTTCCATTGAAAGCCCCCAAGCGAAGTGAGCGCCCAGGTGGAAGATGACGCTGGCGTGCCTCAGCACTTCTCGGTCAGCACGACTCAGCCCGAGATTGTCCCGTTCCAGATCGCCCGCCACGGCCAATACCCGGGCCCCGCTCCCTCCCAAATTGTCGACTTGCTCACGCAGCGCAGCCAGTCGCTCCGGGCGACGCATCAACACCCGAACGGTGTGTCCCTTTGCACTCAGGTACGCCACCAGATGTTGACCGATGAAGCCAGTACCCCCCGTGACAAAGCACTCCACGCTCATTTCCCTGCTCCTGGTTAAGGTGAAAAATCGAGCGTAATCTATCGACCCAACTCTACAGTCAAGCGGTGTTTTTCATGAGAATCGGCGAACTCGAGGCCCGCAGCGGCGCCAGCCGTCATACGCTGCGTTATTACGAGCAGATCGGCCTGATCTCACCGCTGCGGCGAACGAATAACTACCGCGTCTACACCGCGCAGACCCTGCAGGACCTGGACTTTATCCAGCGCGCGCAAAGCATGGGGTTTTCCCTGGCGGAAATAGGTCAGATCCTGGATGCGCAGCGCAACGAACTGATCGACTGTGCTGACGGCGCCAAGCTGATTGAAAAGAAAATGGCGGAAATCAAAGAGAAGATCGCCAACCTGAAAAGCATCTATCGATACCTCGACGAAGAGCGCGCAAACCTCGAAGCCAGTGCCGCCAGGCAACTTGCGCTTCAGCAGCTGAGCAACGCTTCCAACTGAACTGTCAGTCTCCGGGGAGCGCAGCCCAGCCCCCCGTGGCGAGGGAGCTTGCTCCCGCTGGCCTGCGCAGCAGGCCCCTGCATTTCTCCAGGCAAACCGCATCGCCTGGTTTTGCGACTGCTGCGCAGTCGAGCGGGAGCAAGCTCCCTCGCCACAGGGGATTGGGTGTCCGCTCTTCAGTCTCGATACTTCAAGCCTTCCTCAAACGACCACTCAGAAATCAACAGTCCCCGAAAACTTCACCAATCGCGGATCACCCTGCGAAAGGTAGCCGCCGTTTGCCGAGGCCCAGTAGTTCTTGTCGGTGATGTTTTCCACGTTGACGCGCAACGTCAGGTCTTTCTCCACGAATTTCATTTTGTAACGTGCGCCTGCGTCGAAACGGTTCCAGGTGGGCAAGCTCAGGTTGTTAGCCTGATCCGCATACTGCCCGCCCGTGCGCAACATCCTCGCGCTGAGCGCGGCGCCTTCGAAACCCGGAATATCCCAATCCACGCTGGCATTGAGCTGAAACGTTGGCACGCCAATCGCGTGGTTGCCATCGTTGAGGCCGCCGGCAGTGTTTTTCAGTTCGGACGTCATGCGGGTACCGCCGGCCATTAACCGGAGGCCTTCGATGGGCTCGCCGAAAACGCTGATCTCCAGCCCCTTGTTGACCTGCTCGCCATCACGCACATAGAGCTTCTGCGCGTTGTCGACGTAACCATCGGACGGTTTCTCGATACGGAAAACACCCACGTTGGCACCGAAGGTCTGCATGTCCAGCTTGATGCCCGCTTCCAACTGTTTTGTGCGGCCAGGTGGAAAGGCTTCGCCCAGGTTGGTGATGCCTGTACCGGACGCCACCGGTCCTTTGGCGAGGCCTTCGATTCTGTTGGCGTAGAGCGACACGCTCTCCACGGGCTTGTACACGATGCCGTAGACAGGCGTGGTAACGGCTTCATCGTAAATAGTGCTACGACTGCCATCGTTTGCTGGATTGGCTACACCGTTTGAAGTGGTGCCATCGTACTTGTAGTTTTCGACACGCAATTGCTGACGACGGACACCGTAAGTGACCAGCAATTTGTCATCGAACAAGCCCAACGTATCGGAAATCGCCAAGCTCCGGTTGCGGGTTTTGCCGGTCACCCCGGGATCGCCCATTTCACCGCCAGTGCTGGACACCGCCGTCGGCTTGGGAAGCTTGGGGGTGTCGTAGATATTGGTGTTGCCGGTAACGGGACGATAGAAGGTGTAGGCGTTTTCCTGCTCGGTCCAGATCGTTGAGCCGCCGATCGAAACCTGGTGGGAAACAGGCCCAGTGTTGAAGCGCCCGTTCAACCCGCCACTGAATGAGGTGTTGTCTTCATTGTGAGGAATTTCCGAGCCACCTATCGTCGCGACACCGTTATTGCCGACCAGGGTCGGTGTGGCGTAGACCCCGGTTTCGCGGGTGTGCTTTACACCGCCAGCCAGGTAGGCGGTCCAGTTTTCGTTCAGGTCCCAATCGCCACGAACCATGCCGAAAGTGTCTTCGGTTTCGGAGTAAGTCCAGTCCTGTCCATAATTGTGGCTCGCGTTCGGAGCCGTGGGAATGCGAGTGGCACTCCCGATGTTCACAGAGTTACGCAGTCCGTTGATACGTTGTTTCTGATAGCCAAAATCGGTGGAAACGCGGACGTCATCACCTCGATAGTCCAAGCCCGCAACGAACAACTTTGTGCGCTGATCCTGGTTGTCGATCGCTGTTTCACCTTCGCGCTGGCTCAGATTCAACCTGGCGCCAAAACGATTGTCCTCGCCGAATCGCTGCCCGATATCCAAATGCTCGCCAATGCGGCCTTCGGTGCTGATGTCCTGGGTATAGCGACGCGTCGGGACATCCTCCGCGCGTTTGGGCTGCAGGTTGACGCCGCCCCCAAGCCCCGAGCCCGTCGGACTGACACCGTTGATAAACGCGTTGGGGCCTTTGAACACCTCGACACGCTCGATCGCATCCGTCGACAGAATTTGTCGCGGTAAAACGCCGTACAGCCCGTTGTACGAAATGTCGTCGCTGGCAAGCGGCAGGCCTCGAATCACGAACACCTGGGATTGGTTACCAAACCCATAGGATTGCCGCACCGACGGATCATTGAGCAGCACATCACCCACGTCTTCGGCTTGTTGATCTTCAATCAACTGGGAGGTGTAACTGGTCATCACGAACGGGACATCCATGTTGTCCTGATTGCCCAGCACACCCATCTGGCCCCCCCTCGCCACCTGACCACCCGCATAGGGTGCCGGTAGCGTGTTGGAATTGGTTTTGACCGCATCGGCAGTAACGTCGGTCATGCCCAATTCGATAGGTTCAGCCGCTTGGGCAAGAAAACTGACTGAGCAGCACGCGGCAAGCAAGGTAAGGCGAGATGGAAATAGCATGGGGTGAGTACCTGCGGGGAAACGGAAAATCAATTTAGTGAATGCTAATGATTCGCAGATGGATTATCCATACTAATGGCTCGTTGCCATAAAAGATTCGGGCAGCGGTTTGGTTTCCCCAACGAAAAACCCGGCCACCTGCGCCGGGTTTTTTAGTTTTTCTCGAAGAAAAGCGGATGAGGCTTTTAGTCGCCCCGCTCTACCTGATCACTCTTTCGAACTGGCCTGCGCCGCTTCAACAATCAGCTCCGCAACTTTCCCCGGATTGGACGTCATCACCACATGGGAAGCCCCTTGAACGGTGACGGTCTTTTTCGAGCCAGCGCGTTCGGCCATGAACTTCAGGGCGGCCTCGGGGATGTTCTTGTCCGCCGAGCCGTAGATGAACCAGGACGGCAGTTTTTTCCAGGCCGGCTCGCCAGACGCTTCCTTCAATGCCGCCTCGCTAATCGGGCGTTGGGTGGCGGCCATCAGGGCGGAGTCCGCCGCTGGAACGTCGGCGGCGAACTGTTGGCCGAATTTGTCCTGCTGGATGTAGAGATCCTTATTGCCATCGTCCAACTGCACCGGAGCCGCCAAGGTTGGACCCAGGGTGCCGCCAGGGTAGCGACCGGACAGCTCGATGGCGGTTTCGCCTTTGTCCGGCGCGAAGGCTGCGACGTAGACAAGCGCCTTGACCTTGGGGTTGTTATGCACGGCGTTGGTGATCACGGCGCCGCCGTAGGAATGACCCACCAGGATCACCGGGCCGGCGGTTTGCTCGACGATATCGGCGACGTAATCGGCGTCCTGCTTCACGCCGCGCAGCGGGTTGGCTGCGGCAACGACCGGATAGCCCTGGGTCAGCAACTGGGCGGCAACGCCATTCCAACTGGACGATTCGGCGAATGCGCCATGCACCAGCACGATGGTGGGCTTGGCGGCGGCGGGTTGCGCGGCGGTTGCGTTTTGAACGGATGTAAGTGCCAGCGCAGCGGTGATGGTGACGGCCAAGAGCGATTTGAGATTGAGCATGATCATTCCTTTTTTCATTGATTAGAGAGGTGACGCCGCAGCGATGGGTTACTTACTCAGGAAATCCAAAAGATCCTGATTGAGGCGGTCCTTGTGGGTGTCGGTCAGGCCGTGCGGGGCGCCCGGGTAGACGATCAACTCGGCGTCCTGCACAAGCTCGGCGGCGGCGTGGGCGGAGGCGTCGATGGGGACGATCTGGTCGTCGTCGCCATGCACGATCAGTGTCGGCACGTCGAACCGGGCCAAGTCGGCACGGAAGTCCGTCGCCGAGAACGCCGCGATGCAGTCATAGGTGTTCTTGTGGCCCGCTTGCATACCCTGCACCCAGAACGAATCGATCAGCCCCTGGGAAACTTTCGCCCCGTCGCGGTTGAAGCCGAAGAACGGGCCCGACGCGATGTCGCGATACAGCTGCGAGCGGTTGTCCAGCGAGGCCTTGCGCAGGCCGTCGAACACCTCGATCGGCAAGCCGCGTGGGTAGTCTTCGGTCTGGAGCATCATCGGCGGAACGGCGCTGATCAGTGCGGCCTTCTTCACCCGATCGGTGCCGTGGCGGCCGATGTAGCGGGTGATTTCGCCACCGCCGGTCGAGAAACCCACCAGGGTGACGTCGTTGAGATCCAGGGTATTGATCACCGTAGCCAGGTCATCGGCGTAGTGATCCATGTCGTTACCTTCCCACGGCTGGCTGGAACGGCCATGGCCGCGGCGGTCGTGGGCGATCACCCGATAGCCTTGGTCCGCCAGGAACAGCATCTGTGATTCCCAGCTATCGGAATTCAGCGGCCAGCCATGGCTGAAGGTGACGACTGGCCCATCCTTCGGACCCCAGTCCTTGTAATAGAGCTGTACGCCATCCGGGGTGGTGATGTAGCAGGCTGCTTGAGCGAGGGAGGACTGGGTATTCATGGCAAGATCTCCTTAGGTCAGGGCTCGCCATTCGGGGGATCCGGTGGCGAGTTGATGGGGAGCATTCTTGCAGCGGCATGTATACCGGAGATGTTCGACACCCGGCCGTTATGCGTTGTTTTGAGTCTGTAGATACGCTGGATACAGTGGCTTACAAATGCATGCCACTGATCCAGCAGTAGCGGCCTACTGATCGACGCCGAAGTCGAGGGTCACGCAAAGCCCGCCGCCGTCGCGGTTGCGCAGGCTCAGCGTTCCACCAATCGCGACGGTCAACTGCTGGGCGATGGCAAGGCCCAGGCCGGTGCCGCCAGAGCTGCGGTTGCGGGAGCTTTCCACCCGATAGAACGGCTTGACCACCTCGACCAGGATCTCCTCGGGAATGCCCGGGCCTCGGTCAAGCACGCTGATGGAAACGCCGCTACTCGCATTGCCGCCGATTTCCACCTCGGCGGTGCCGGCGTACTTCAGCGCGTTGTCCACCAGGTTCACCAGAATACGCCGCAGGGCATGGGGCCTAGTCTCGATGATCGCGCCGTTCTGGCCGCGCAAACTCACCTCGCGGCCGGTGTCCTGGTAATCGCACACCAGGCTGTCGAGAAAAGAATCCAGGCTGATGCGGCAACTGGTTTCCGTCGCACCGTGGACACTGCGCGCATAAGCGACGCCCTCGCGCACCAGATGCTCGATCTCGTTGAGGTCGTTGCCCAGTTTGTCTTTCTCGACCGAGTCGTCCATGAACTCCGCGCGCAGCTTCATGCGCGTGATGGGCGTCTGCAAGTCATGGGAAATCGCCGCCAATAACTGCATGCGCTCTTTCAGGTAAGCGGCAATGCGCGCCTGCATGCTGTTGAAGGCGCGGGCGGCGTAGGCCACTTCCCGTGGACCGGTTTCATCCAACGGCACCGGATGGGCGTTCGGGTCGAGGTTCTCGACCGCCTCGGCCAGGCGACTGAGCGGGCGTATCGCGATGCGCACGGCCAGCCAGGTGCAGCCGATCATCAACAACAACTGACCGAACAGCACAAAGGGCAACCAGGGCGACAACGGCCTGACCGAGGGACGCACATCGATGGTCACCGGGCTGCCGTCAGCCAGTCGCACCTGGGCTTGGAAATGCTGGCGTGGACCCGGGATCTCGACAAAGGTCAGGTCATAGTTGCTGCCCAGCGAGACTTGCAGGGATTGCGCCGCCGTCGCCGCGAGATCGTTGGAGGTGAGCGGAATGCCGGGATCGTGTTCGCGCAGCAAATAATCATAGTTGCGACGCTGCAGGCGTTTGGTCCATGCCAGGCGCTCATCGGCCGGCAGACGGTCGAGGATGGCGATGGATGTCGCGGTATCGTGTTCGAAGTTGCCCAACATCGCCGTCTTGGTGCTTTCGTAGCGTTCGTAGTACTGGGCTGCGAACGTCAGGGCCTGGGCGAGAATCAGACCGATGAGGAACACCAGCCACAGCCGCGAGGCCAGCGTGCGCGGCCATTGCAACGCGAGTTTCATGCCTGCTCCTCAAGCATTTCGACTGCAAAGGTAAAGACGTAGCCTTCATTGCGCACCGTCTTCAAGTAGAGCGGTTCGCGGGCGTCATCCAGCAAGCGCTGGCGCACGCGGCTGACCAGCAGATCAATGGAACGGTCAAAGATGTCCGCGTCACGGCCCTGCGTCAGGTTGAGCAACTGGTCGCGACTGAGCACCCGCTGAGGATGATCAAGAAACACCCGCAGCAGCCGGTACTCGGCGCCGCTCAGCGAGACCAGCGTGTCGTCTTCATCGAGCAGATGGCGGGCGGTGGTGTCGAGGCGCCAGCGGCCGAACTTGAGCATCCGACCGCTTTCGCTGACGACAAAATTCGGCGGCAGCATGCGAGTGCGCCGTAGCACGGCGTTGATGCGCGCCAGCAACTCCCGGGCCGCGAAGGGTTTCGCCAGATAATCGTCGGCGCCCATTTCCAGGCCAATGATGCGGTCGGTCTCGTCGCTGCGAGCCGTCAGCATCAGCACCGGCGTCGCCTTATGCTTGCCGGCGCGCAGTTCCCGGCACAGCAGCAGCCCATCATCCCCCGGCATCATGATGTCGAGCACGATCAGATCCACCTGATTGGCTTCGAGAAAGGCCCGCATCTGCCGACCATCCGCAACCACGGTGGTGCGCAGGCCATTCTTGATCAGGTAATTGCCGACCAGCTCCCTGATTTCCCGATCATCATCCACGATCAAAACGTGATCGACATGTTCCATGCCCTGCTCTCCGAAATGCGCGCATCGATTGCGCAGTGTGACGATGCCGTGTTGCCGGTTGGCGACGCACCGTGCGTTCAGCTTATTCAGCCCAAAATAAGCAAAAAACAGGGGCGATTGTATCGATCTGTATCGCAATTCACCTCAGATACGTACGCATCCAACCACGGCGTTTTTTCGACACAGCCGAGATACGTCATGGGCCTTTAATGAGCGCCATCCAACTCATTGAAGGGAAACGACCATGAACCTGAAAGCCATCGCCACTGCTTGCCTGATCACTGCCCTGAGCGCCGGCGCATTACCCGCCTTGGCCCAGGGCAAAGCAGCGAGCGAAAGCTATTCCTACGGCACTCACCTGGACATCGACAAAGTGATCTCGCTGACGGAAGACAGTGGCCAGACCTGCGGGTTGGTGAATGCGCAGATTACCTACCTTGATTCGATGGGTGAGCGGAAAGCGCTGACGTATCTCAAGCACGGGGCGAGCTGTAACAGTGAAGGCAGCTGAGGGGTGGCTCAGGTGAGTTCGATTTCCCTGGCCGCCGCAAATCCCTTGTGGGAGCGAGCTTGCTCGCGAATACGGTGAGTCAGCTTGCATCAATGTTGAATGTACCAACGCCTTCGCGAGCAAGCCCGCTCCCACACTTGATCAGTGGTGTTCATAAATACCGTGTGCAACACAAAACCCTGTGGGAGCGGGCTTGCTCGCGAAAAAAACGACTCGGTCCTAGCACAGAACACCCCACCCAAATCGCCAAAAATCCTCTCTCCTACAGCCCTCCCCTACACCGTCCATCAAGCTACGCAACCTTGCGCCTTTGCCTACAACTACGCCAGAATCCGCCCGCTTGTGCGCCTTGTCCCGGGGCTCTATTGTCTTCCTGCCACTGCCCATCAGTGGTCGGGTTTAGTAGCCCGGTTCACATCTCGGTTGTACAAGCTCTATCAGTCAGGTATCTGCCTGTTTTGATGGTGGCTGTGTGCATGGCGCCCTCGGGCGCGCCGGGTTTGATGTGATCACCGGTCTACTAACTTGCGCACAGCCGCCACCCTCCGTTTAGTAGCGAAATGGTGCGGCCTCTATGAGGATCACATCAATGTTCAAAATTACCCCGAATCCGCCAGAGGCAGATTCCACCTCCGCAAAATCCAAAGCCGATCAGCAAGACGAAATCACCCAACGGGTGCTCGATCACTACCTGCTACCGAAACCGGATAAACCCAAAGACGACCCCAAACCGGGGCAGCTATTCACCGTTGTGAAAGGCCTCGATAACGAATGTTTGCTTGCCAACCTTACCGAGACGTTGGCTTCGGCTGATGCCATGGTGAGTGATTTGGCGTTTGATTTGGATGGGGCGAGGCGTCATGTGGCGCTGGGGATTCAGCAGCTGATTGAGCTGAGTTCGTTGTTGGCGAATCGGGTGTTGGATAATGTGGAGCCGGGGCGGTAGGTAAAGGTTTGCCAATGGAAAAACCCGGCGTTTTGCGTCGGGTTTTGACTCTTTCATCCGCAGACAGGGGCGAGTGATCTAAAAAATCTTCCAGTCGACAACCTTTTCCCATATTTCTGATAGCCACGCTTCCTAGCGATAGGCCGCAAACACACCGTCATTCTCGACACTCCCCAAACCGTGGTCTAAGGTTGATATCGTTTCGCCACCTTGCTTGCGCCTCACTCCGCAGGGAGAAGCACCTACGGCTAACTCATAAATCGGTCCAAGGAAGAGACTTATGCGGCTTCATAGGCTTTCTATTAAAGGTTTCAAGCGTCTGCACACTGCTGAAATAGAGTTCGGTAATGCGACCTTTCTGATCGGCGCTAACAATGCGGGAAAAAGTTCTGTACTCAAGGCCATTGGATGGCTGTTATCTAATAGCAAACGCATGGATATCGATTGCTTCTGCTCCGAATTAGATGAAGAGACAGGTGAGACGAAAACCACTTGCGATACTGTCGTTCTAGAAGCTGAGTTCAGGAACGTCCCCGAAGCTGGTTCTATGTGGCGAGGCTTCAAAGGACGTATCTTCTCGTATGATCCGAAAGACACCGGAGAGACCGGGAATAGCATTTTTTATCGCAAAACGTATAAGCTACTCGAAGATGTAAAAATCGAATTAAAGACTCTTAAACGAACGATGAAACCTGGATTTGTCGATTTGCAGAAACCCGCCGAGTTCATCGCCGCCGGGGCAACTCCAGAGCTGATCGCCGAGACCTTCTCTGTCTTGGACAAAAAAATATCGGTCGGAGACCGAGATAAGCTCGAACTCATCGACGAGCTGTGGGAAACCAGCGAAGAAGAGGTATGGGCGCTTAATCCAGGCGGCATAGGCGGCGTTGTTCTCTCTAAACTTCCCTCCATCTTGATCATTCCAGCAGAATCTGCATCCCACGAAATCGACCAGAAAAGTGGTGTACTGCAGAAGATACTGCACGAGCTGTTCAAGGATGTACGTGAAAGCTCTGCAAATTATAAAGATGCTCAAGCTTGCCTGAGCCTGCTCGCCAAAGAACTTGATCCAAGTGATGCCGGCTCAGAGTTTGGCAAGATGATGGGGGAGTTGAACACTGTTCTCGGGGGAGTCTTCCCAGAGTCTCGCATTTACGCTGCTGCTGATCTCTCTAGCCCAGATGCGCTGGTTCCCACATTCGCAATTGAAATGTCCAGTAACATCCGTACGAGCGTAGCAAACCAGGGTACAGGCATGGTTCGCGCGGCAGTGTTTGGCCTGCTTCGATTTAGACAACAATGGCTGAAACGACGCGAAGGTAACGATGAGCGCGGACTTATTATCGGCTTTGAGGAACCGGAGATCTATCTGCATCCAAGTGCCGCAAACCAGATGCGGGATCTTATATATGACTTGTCCGACCAAAACTCTCAGATAGTTGCCACCACTCACTCACCCTACCTGATCGACCTTTCTCGCAAACCAAAACAGGTCCTCAATCGCTTTCAATACGAAAAGGGACATACCAGCGTACTGTCTTTTTCGGTATCCGAGAAGTTTGTCAAGCTGCAAGACAACGATAAAGATCAGGTCAAAATGTTCATCAAGCTTGATGATCATGTGTCACGAATATTTTTTACTCGTAGGGTATTGGTTGTCGAAGGCGATACTGAAGAGGTTGTTATTAAAGAGGCAATCCGCAGAATGCCGCCGGAAATGAAATCACTGGTCCTATCAGGGAGCGAAATAGTCAAGGCGAGAGGTAAAGCCTCAATTATCGGCTTGGTTAAATATTTGAGTGCACTCAATGTAGACTTTTTTGTTATTCATGATCGTGACAAAGGCACCGAAGGCGCGGAAAAATTTAACGAGCCGATAAAAATGGCGGTGGGTAACGACAAAAAGCTAGTTCTTTTGGAGGAGTGCATCGAAGACTTCTTGGGTTACCCGGCACCAGGTTCTGAGAAACCTTTCAATGCTTACAAACGAACTCTTGAATGGGGAGAAGGTTGGGACGGCGTTCCAAAACAGCTAAGAGAGTTATTAACCGAGGTCTATTCTCCGTTGATTTAAAAAAGCGACGATTTTATTTAAATGAAATAGATTCGCAATTTTTGGCCAATGAATTACTACGCAGCTGGCCTACATCCTTTGTGCTGTAAAGACGTCTGCGTAGGTTTGGAACCGAACGACCAGTTGATTTAGAAATGAGGAAAAAACCTATGTCCCTTAGCGACTATTGGAAAGGCCCCGCACACCGACTACGCGCGGATGATTTGGAAGCCCAGCTTACGGATCTCCAAAAGCAATATGCGCAGCTCCAGGCGCTCACTACGAAGATCGGCGCCATGGAGGTCTTGGAGGTTCAGAGGCTAATCGAGCAAGAGAAAGAGAAGCTTGCTGCCGTCCGCCAAGAAATTCAGCGAGCTGAGCGGGAGGTGGCTGCGCTAGCGCAACGTTCCTCTGATTTGCAAGATCAGATACTCGTGTGGGAGGAAACGTTACTGTTAGAAAGCTTTGCGCTTTATGAACCCAAATTCAAGCTAATCAGCAGCCAGGAGTACAAGTCCCGACTGGACAGTGTCCGCGAACGTCAAAAAGCGATGATTAAAGGCGGGGAGGCAGCGACCGGGAACATGGACTGGACGGTCAACAACAGCAAGGCCCAAGGTCGGAAGCTCGTGAACGACATGATCAAGTTGGTGATTCGCTCGTTCAACAACGAAGCAGATGTCTGTGTGGACAACGTGAAGTTTGACAACGTCGAACTGGGCGAGAAAAGAATCTTCAAATCGTTCGAAACCTGCAACCGCCTTGGCAAGATTATGAGCGTAGAGATATCGCCCGCTTATCTGCGCCTCAAGCTTGATGAATTGCACCTTGCCCAGGAGTTTCAGATCAAGAAGCAAGAGGAAAAAGAAGAAGCGAAACGCGCCCGAGAAGAGTTGCGGGAACAACAGAAGCTGGAGCAGGAAATTCGCGCAGCCCGGGAGAAGATCGCCAAGGAGCGCAAACACTTTACGACCGCCATGCGTGACCTCCAAGCTCGCCTGAATAAAGCAGAATCTGAAGAAGAGCGCGCCGCCCTGCTGGCGAAGCTAGCCGAGGTCGAAGCGGGCCGAGCCGAACTCGAGAGCGAAGAGAAGCTCATTGACTATCGCGAACAGAATGCCAAAGCCGGCTATGTGTACGTGATCTCCAACCTAGGAGCATTCGGGGAAGGGATTTACAAGATAGGTATGACGCGCCGCTTGGAGCCCATGGATAGGGTTGATGAGCTGGGTGATGCGTCGGTACCGTTTTGGTTTGACGTGCATGCTATGGTCTTTTCAAATAACGCTCCCGCATTGGAAGCAAAACTGCATGAACGCTTTGCCGTAGGTCGCCTCAACAAGGTTAACGGGCGCAAGGAATTCTTCCGCGCGGACATTGCTGAGATTGAGTCGGTCATTCGAGAAAATTACGATTCCGTTGTCGAGGTTACCCACGAAGCACCGGCGGAACAGTATCGCGAAAGCCTGCGCATGGCATTGCCAAAACCCGCAATCCAGCAATCAGAACGACTTGCGGCACAAAGCTGAAATTTGACTTGGGGGAAACGGGACAGACCACGATTATGAGACAGACCGATTACAGGTGAGCCCAATCGTGGTCTGTCCCCGGCTTCCTCTCTGCCCACTAAAATAAACCTGTCCCCTTTTCCCAGAGAGCTGCAAGTGAAAAAGCAAGTCAAGAAGAAGCCGCATTCCCCCGCAAAAATATGGAATGACGTCCAGAGAAAGGTGTTACGCCACGAGCTAGGACACTGGTTGGTGGCCCGAAAACTGGGCTTCGATACTGGTGACATCACCATAAAGATCAGACAGCAGAGCCAAGCTCATCCTCCTGTGCAAGAAGGCGACTCCTGGATCAACCCAGCCCCAGTCATCAAAAACATCGACGACCTTACGCTCTATCTTGAGGATCGGATTTCTGTTCTATACGCAGGATTAGCAGCACAGACGCATGGGCTTGAGCTTGACCCTGTGGAGCTTGGCAGGGTCCAAGAGCAGGATGCCGCAACAGACCTACGAATTATCAGGGAGTTAGTCCCTGTTCTGAGGGGAACACTGCATGGGCCAAGAGTTGATCAAGGAACATTTTCGGATCAGTGCTTAGAAGCTTTGGACCCGATTTGGGAAAAAACTAAAGATCTAATCGCAACGCTGTATCCAAAACTGGACTGGATGGCAGATCAGATGGGGCAGAAGGTGATCAGTTCAAACAAAACTTACGTGTTCACACTGCGCGATCTAGAGGCAATCGAACAGAACTACCCTGAATAGCGAATGAGCGGACACATTTATTTTCCGCAGATTTGCCCCTTCAACAGCACTCGCAATGGGTGCTTGCTCCTGCTTCTCCACCTGCTGCGGGCCAAGCCAGAACCTGACCACCGCACTTCCAAGCCACGTATCCTCGCGCCTTTGCCTACAACTGCATCAGAATCCGCCGGCTTTGCAGCCGTGCCCTCGGGCTCTATCGTTTCCTTCCACTGGCCGAGCCGGTATCGATGACATTCAGGCACGCTAGGTGCCCTCGAAAGTCATTGGCCCGGGAAGTGGGAGGAGGTCCACTCTCTTATCCGTGGAGGACGCTAATGTGGCCTAGCTCGGGCAAAGAAGCGCTGCTATCCACTCTCGTACACCGCCAATCTGCGGCCTTAATACCTATAGTAAAAAGGAGATTTACATCGCCATGGAAATCCAGGAAATCAAGCAACGTCTGGCCCGCCCCGCCGTGAAGCTCATTGCCGGCGGCTTTCGTCCTGCCGGCACCGATGAAGAAAGCTGGCTGGGCAATGTCTTCCTGTTTCGACCGGATGAAGAGGTGCCCACTAATCAGGCGGGGCAACAGTTGCTCCCCTATGCGCAGTTTTACCTGCCCGCCCTGCCCATCAAGAGCCCTCTGCTAGCAGGGGTTCGTGTGCTGACGGTATTCATTTCAAACCCGTTCCCCGAGCACCTTGAGCCGATGGGGAATAATTGGGTCATCCGCGAGTATGGGCCGGATGATGTGTTGGTCCGCAAGTCTCTGTCGGTGGCAGGTACATTCCTCAAACCCTTCCCACTGACGGCGCAAGCGGTGCCGGAGGACTTTCCATTGTGGGATGGCGGTGGTGTCCCGGAAGACCTTGAGCAAGCAATCCTCACGCTGGAGCGCGCGGGCAAGATCCAGAGCTATTACGACTTGGTTACCCACACCTACGAACACAAGATCGGCGGTTACCCCTCGTTCTGCCAGTCGGGTGTTGATCCGGGTGAAGGCTTCGAGTTTGTGTTCCAGATCTCATCGGACTCGAAGATCAATCTGAACGTGGTCGACAGTGGGAGCCTGATGTTCTGGAAGCACAACAAAACTGGGGAGTGGGCGCTTTATTACGACTTTTACTAGGAGTCGGGGGGCAGATTCATTTTCAGGTTCAATCAGCCCCTTTCTTCCCTACACCAACCTACTCAAACCGCCGCCGCCTCATGAACAACCCCATCCCTATCGGCACGGCAAAAACCGACAACAACCCCAGATCAAACCCCAACAAGTGTTTCTGACCGGCCAAAACGCAGCCAACCGCACCCGCGGCCACCATCACCACGCCTAGCCACTTGCGCAGCAGATACGGCTTGAGAAACCGATCGAGGAGAAAGGACAGCGCCAGGGCAATGAGCATTTGGGTAATTTCGGACATGTGTGTTTCCAGTCAGGTCTTGGTGATCAGTGTCGAGAGGGTGCGTTGGGGGCCGATGCTGGAGCGGTGAATGTTTGTCCACTAAGCAGCCAGACAGACCGCGTTGGATGTTTGGGGCTGCTGCGCAGCCCAGCGGGGATAAATCCCCTCGCCACGGGGTTGTGTGTTGGCGGGCGGGCATGTGAATGCGGTGGATTTCTTGTGAGTGCTTCGCACTCAAGCGGGAGCAAGCTCCCTCGCCACAAAAGCAGTTTTGTGTGAAGTCAGGGGTGGCGATCCAGCTTCTTGAGGAACACGGTCATTTCTTTTTCGGCTTGTTTGTCGCCATGGGCTCGGGCGGCTTCCAGGCCTTGTTCCCAGGCTTGGCGGGCTGCGGCGGTGTCGCCTTGGCCTTGGTGGGCCTTGCCTAGGAGTTTCCAGGCGGCTGAGTATTTGGGGTCGAATTCGACGCAGCGTTGGAGGTGTTCGGCGGCGCGGGGGAATTCACCTAGGTCGAGGTAGCCTTTGCCGAGGCCGAAGCGGAGAAGGGGGTTGTCCATGCCCTTGGCGAGCATTTTTTCCAGGGAGTCGAGCATGGGGGCGCTTCCTTGGTGGTGTCAGTGATTGATCTGTTGGCCGTTGGACCGCTTTCGCGAGCAAGCCCGCTCCCACAGGGGATTGGGATTGCTCACGATTTTGTGAGCAATGGAGGTCCTGTGTGGGAGCGAGCTTGCTCGCGATTGGGCCATGACTGCCACCGCACAGCCTGGGTTAGAAAAAGCTCAACCCCACATGAAACAGCTTCTCGACGTCGCGAATGTGCTTTTTGTCCACCAGGAACAGGATCACATGGTCGCCGGTCTGGATCACGGTGTCGTCGTGGGCGATGAGGACTTCTTCGTCGCGGATGATCGCGCCGATGGTGGTGCCGGGCGGTAGGCCGATGTCGCGGATGGCTTTGCCGATGACTTTGCTGGATTTGGCGTCGCCGTGGGCGATGGCTTCGATGGCTTCGGCCGCGCCGCGGCGCAGGGAGTGGACGCTGACGATGTCGCCGCGGCGTACGTGGGCGAGCAAGGTGCCGATGGTTGCCAGTTGCGGGCTGATGGCGATGTCGATGTCGCCGCCCTGGATGAGGTCGACGTAGGCCGGGTTGTTGATGATGGTCATGACCTTTTTCGCGCCCAGGCGCTTGGCCAGCAGCGAGGACATGATGTTGGCTTCGTCGTCGTTGGTCAGGGCCAGGAAGATGTCGGCGTCGGCGATGTTTTCTTCCAGCAGCAGGTCGCGGTCCGAGGCGCTGCCTTGCAGCACCACGGTGCTGTCGAGGGTGTCGGAGAGGTAGCGGCAGCGTGCCGGGTTCATCTCGATGATCTTGACCTGATAGCGGCTTTCGATGGCTTCGGCCAGGCGTTCGCCGATCTGGCCGCCGCCGGCGATGACGATGCGTTTGTAGTTCTCGTCGAGGCGGCGCATTTCGCTCATGACTGCGCGAATGTTCGCCTTGGCGGCGATGAAGAAGACTTCGTCGTCGGCTTCGATCACCGTGTCGCCTTGGGGCAGGATCGGCCGGTCGCGGCGGAAAATCGCGGCGACGCGGGTCTCGACATTGGGCATGTGTTCGCGCAATTGGCGCAGTTGCTGGCCCACCAATGGGCCGCCGTAGTAGGCCTTGACCGCCACCAGTTGCGCCTTGCTCTCGGCAAAGTCGATCACCTGCAGGGCGCCGGGGTGCTCGATCAGGCGCTTGATGTAGTTGGTCACCACCTGCTCGGGGCTGATCAGTACGTCCACCGGGATCGCTTCGTTGTCGAAGAGGTCGGCGCGGGTCAGGTAGGCGGCTTCGCGCACCCGGGCGATCTTGGTCGGGGTGTGGAACAGCGTGTGGGCGACCTGGCAGGCGACCATGTTGGTTTCGTCGCTGTTGGTCACGGCCACGAGCATGTCGGCGTCGTCGGCGCCGGCCTGGCGCAATACCGTCGGCAAGGAACCGCGACCCTGCACGGTGCGGATGTCGAGACGGTCGCCGAGGTCGCGCAGGCGTTCACCATCGGTGTCGACCACGGTGATGTCGTTGGCCTCGCTGGCCAGGTGTTCCGCCAGCGATCCGCCAACCTGCCCTGCACCCAGGATGATGATTTTCATCCATTCACTCCTATCGAATCGGTTTTAACCGCGTGCGGCGGCGATTTTGATCAGCTTGGCGTAATAGAACCCGTCGTGCCCGCCTTCCTGGGCCAGCAACTGGCGGCCATGGGGCTGCTTGAGCCCGGCCTGGGTGGCGATGTCCAGCTCCCGGGCGCCCGGCGTGCGGGCGAGGAAGGCTTCGATCACTTCGGTGTTTTCGGTCGGCAAGGTCGAGCACGTGGCGTAGAGCAGCATGCCGCCCACCTCAAGGGTCGACCACATGGCATCGAGCAGTTCACCTTGCAACACGGCCAGTGCGGCGATGTCGTCCGGCTGGCGGGTGAGCTTGATGTCTGGATGGCGACGGATCACGCCGGTGGCCGAGCACGGCGCGTCGAGGAGGATGCGCTGGAACGGTTGGCCGTCCCACCAGGTCGCGGTGTCGCGGCCATCGGCGGCGATCAGTTGGGCTTCAAGGCCCAGGCGTTCGAGGTTTTCCTTGACCCGCACCAGGCGTTTGGCTTCCAGGTCCACGGCCACGACGCCGGCCAGTTTCGGCTCGGCTTCGAGGATGTGGCAGGTCTTGCCGCCCGGTGCGCAGCAGGCGTCCAGCACTCGTTGGCCGGGCGCCAGCTCCAGCAGGTCGGCGGCCAGTTGCGCGGCTTCGTCCTGGACGCTGATCCAGCCTTCGGCAAAGCCCGGCAATGCGCGCACATCGCCTGGGGTTTCGAGCACGATGCCGTCGCGGCTGTACTGGCACGGGATGGCCGGGATGCCCGCCTCGCCCAGCAACGCCAGGTAGACATCGCGGGTATGGTGGCGACGGTTGACCCGCAGGATCATCGGCGGATGGGCGTTGTTGGCGGCGCAGATGGCTTCCCACTGCTCGGGCCAGAAAGCCTTGAGGGATTTCTGCAACCAGCGCGGATGCGCCGTGCGCACCACCGGGTCGTGTTCCAGTTCGGCCAGCAGGGTTTCGCTTTCCCGCTGGGCGCGGCGCAGCACGGCGTTGAGCAGGGCCTTGGCCCACGGTTTTTTCAGCTTGTCGGCGCAGCCCACGGTTTCGCCGATGGCGGCGTGGGCCGGGACGCGGGTGTAGAGCAGTTGATAGAGGCCCACCAGCAGCAGCGCTTCGACGTCAGCATCGGCGGCCTTGAACGGCTTCTGCAACAGCTTCGCCGCGAGGGCCGAGAGGCGCGGCTGCCAACGGGCAGTGCCGAACGCCAGGTCCTGGGTGAAGCCGCGATCGCGGTCTTCCACCTTGTCCAGTTGGGTCGGCAGGGAGCTGTTCAGCGAGGCTTTGCCGCTGAGGACGGCGGCAAGTGCCTTGGCGGCGGCCAGACGCGGGTTCATGAGGCGTCCGCCGCTTGGCCGAGGACGGTGCCGACGGCGAATTTCTCACGACGGCTGTTGAACAGGTCGCTGAAGTTCAGTGCCTTGCCGCCGGGCAGTTGCAGGCGCGTCAGGCACAGGGCCTGCTCGCCGCAGGCAACGACGAGGCCGTCCTTGCTGGCGCTGAGGATTTCTCCTGGTGCGCCCTTCCCTTCGGCCAAGTTGGCGGCCAAGACTTTCAGGGCTTCGCCGTTCAAGGTGCTGTGGCAGATCGGCCAAGGGTTGAAGGCGCGCACCAGGCGCTCCAGCTCAACGGCCGGGCGGCTCCAGTCGATGCGGGCTTCGTCCTTGTTCAGTTTGTGCGCGTAGGTGGCGAGGCTGTCGTCCTGCACTTCGCCTTCCAGCGTGCCGGCGGCCAGGCCGGCGATGGCCTGGACAACCGCTGGCGGGCCGATCAGCGCGAGGCGATCGTGCAGGCTGCCGCCAGTGTCTTCGGCGCTGATAGGGGTGCTGGCCTTGAGCAGCATCGGCCCGGTGTCCAGGCCGGCTTCCATGCGCATCACGGTCACGCCACTCTCTGCATCGCCCGCTTCCACGGCACGCTGGATCGGCGCGGCACCGCGCCAGCGCGGCAACAACGAGGCGTGGCTGTTGATGCAACCCAGGCGCGGAATATCGAGCACCACTTGCGGCAGGATCAGGCCGTAGGCGACCACCACCATCAAGTCCGGCTTCAGTGCTGCCAGTTCCGCTTGGGCCTGGGCATCGCGCAGGGTCGGCGGTTGCAGGACTGGCAGGCCGTTTTCCAGGGCCAATTGCTTGACCGGGCTGGGCATCAGTTTTTGTCCGCGACCGGCAGGACGGTCTGGCTGGGTGTAGACCGCGACGATTTCATGGGGGCTGGCCAGCAGGGCCTTGAGGTGTTCGGCGGCAAACTCGGGAGTGCCGGCAAAGACGATGCGCAGTGGCTCAGTCATGGAAAACTCTCAATTACAAAGCAGTCGCAAAAAGAAAAAGGCTTGCCGCGGCAAGCCTTTGAAGAAGGGCATCAAGCGTTCTGGCGATGGATCTTTTCCAGTTTTTTCTTGATCCGGTCACGCTTGAGATTAGACAGGTAATCGACGAACAACTTGCCGTTGAGGTGGTCGCATTCGTGCTGGATGCACACCGCCAGCAGGCCTTCGGCGATCAGCTCGTAAGGCTGGCCGTCACGGTCCAGGGCCTTGATCTTGACCTTCTGTGGACGGTCGACGTTTTCGTAGAAACCCGGCACCGACAGGCAGCCTTCCTGGTACTGGTCCATCTCGTCGGTCAGGGTTTCGAACTCGGGGTTGATGAACACCCGCGGCTCGCTGCGGTCTTCGGAGAGGTCCATGACGACGATACGCTTGTGCACGTTGACCTGGGTCGCGGCGAGGCCAATGCCTGGCGCCTCATACATTGTTTCAAACATGTCATCGACCAACTGACGCACTTCGTCGTCCACTACGGCCACCGGTTTGGCGATAGTGCGCAGGCGCGGGTCCGGGAATTCGAGAATGTTCAAAATGGCCATAAGCTTGATAAATGCACGTGTGAGGTAAAGTCGGGTGGCTCGCCTGGCGTGTCTTGGGATGCAGGCTACCGTTGTAAAACGTTGCTCTTTTGCAGAACAGCTCCGCAAGGTAGCGAGCCACGGGGGCTCTGGCGTTTTACGCGAACGCACATAATAAAGGGATTCACCGCATGAGGAAATCACTACTCGCCCTGCTGCTCCTGGCTTCGGCCGGTATCGCGCACGGGCAAGTGCAACTTCGGGAAGGTTTTCCACAGCAATACACCGTGGTCCAGGGGGACACGCTGTGGGACATTTCCGGCAAATACCTGCGCGAGCCCTGGAAATGGCCCGAACTCTGGCAGGCCAATCCGCAAGTGGAAAACCCGAACCTGATCTACCCCGGCGACACCCTGTCACTGGTCTACGTCAACGGTCAGCCACGGCTGACCCTTGATCGCGGCGCCTCCCGCGGCACCATCAAGCTGTCGCCGCGCATTCGTAGTTCACCCGTGGCCGATGCCATTCCGAGCATCCCACTGCAAGCCATCAACAGCTTTCTGCTGAGCAACCGCATCGTCGACACGGCGGAAGATTTCAACAAGGCGCCCTATATCGTGGCTGGCGACGCCGAGCGCGTGCTCAGCGGCACCGGCGATCGGATTTTCGCTCGCGGCACCTTCGATGCGAGCCAGTCGGCGTACGGCATCTTCCGCCAGGGCAAGGTCTACACCGACCCGCAGACCAAGGAATTCCTAGGCATCAACGCCGATGACATCGGCAGCGGCGAAATCGTTGCTACCGAAGGCGACGTCACCACTCTGGCCCTGCAACGCACCACGCAGGAAGTGCGCCTGGGTGACCGCCTGTTCAGCGGCGAGGAACGCTCGATCAATTCGACGTTCATGCCCAGCGCGCCAAAGTCGGACATCCAGGGGCTGATCCTCGATGTTCCCCGTGGCGTAACGCAGATCGGCGCGTTGGACGTGGTCACCCTGAACAAGGGGCGGCGCGACGGGTTGGTGGAAGGCAACGTCCTGGCCGTGATGAAGACCGGCGAAACGGTGCGCGACCGGATCACTGGCGCGCCGGTGAAGATCCCGGACGAACGCGCCGGCCTGCTGATGGTGTTCCGCACCTACGACAAACTCAGTTACGGCTTGGTGCTGTACGCCTCGCGTTCGCTCGCGGTGCTCGACAAGGTGCGCAATCCGTAACGGGTCTCACAAGTTACCAACAGAGTTATCCACAGCTTGTTCCCGTCCTAACGGGGCTATAACGATCAAGGATTGATCACATGCCATTGCCTGAATCTGCGTCGGTTCCGCCTGCGGAGCTGGAGGCCCGTCTGCGCTTGCATCGCTTGCCGGACTTGGGACCTAAACGTTTCATGACCCTGATGGAGGCCTTTGGCTCGGCCTCCAAAGCCATCAGCGCGCCGGCCAGCGCATGGCGGGCGCTGGGGTTGCCGGCCACGTGCGCCGAGGCCCGTCGCGTGCCGGAAATACGCGACGGCGCTGCCCACGCATTGGCTTGGCTAGACGGCCCGGCCCAGCATTTATTGATGTGGGACCAGCCTGAGTACCCTGCGCTGCTGGCACAGATCAGTGATCCGCCGCCGCTGCTGTTTGTCGCTGGCGACCCTTCGATTCTGGAAAAACCGCAGTTGGCGATGGTCGGCAGTCGTCGGGCATCGCGTCCCGGAATGGACACGGCGGCGGCGTTTTCCCGGAGCCTGGCCGGGGCCGGTTTTGTTATCACCAGTGGCCTGGCGTTGGGCATCGACGCCGCCGCGCATCAGGCCGCGCTGGATGTCGGTGGGCAAACCGTCGGGGTGCTGGGCACGGGCCTGGAAAATTTTTATCCACAGCGCAATCGCCGGTTGGCGGAGGCGATGATTGCCCAGGGCAGCGCGGTGGTCTCGGAGTTCCCGTTGGACGCAGCGCCCCACGCCAGCAACTTTCCGCGCCGCAACCGAATCATCAGCGGTTTGTCCCTCGGCGTGCTGGTGGTCGAGGCCAGTGTCGCCAGTGGTTCGCTGATCACCGCCCGGCTGGCGGCGGAACAGGGCCGCGAGGTCTACGCCATCCCGGGGTCGATCCATCATCCCGGCGCCCGGGGTTGTCATCAGTTGATCCGCGACGGCGCGGCGCTGGTGGAAACCGTCGAACACATCCTCGAAGCGTTGCGCGGTTGGCAGCGATTGCCCCTTGCCTCGGAACCGGTGCCGGTGACGCATCCGCTGCTGCGCCTGCTCCATGCCGCGCCGCAGACCAGTGAAGCGTTGGCCGATGCCAGCGGCTGGGGCCTGTCCAAGGTCCTGGCGGCGTTGACCGAGCTGGAAATGGACGGACGGGCCACCTGCGAGCATGGACGCTGGTTTGCTCGCTAGGTTTTATGGGGAAGATCGGTAAACTGCGCACAGCCTTATTGCGTTGCGGAGAATCTTTTCATGGTCAACAGTTGGCGTGTGCAACAAGCCGCGCGAGAAATTCGCGCCGGGGCGGTCATTGCCTACCCAACCGAAGCGGTCTGGGGCCTGGGTTGCGACCCATGGAACGAAGAAGCGGTGGAGCGCCTGCTGGCGATCAAGTCCCGACTGCCTGACAAGGGATTGATCCTGGTGGCTGACAACATCCGCCAGTTCGACTTCCTGTTCGAGGATTTCCCCGAAACCTGGATGGACCGCATGGCCAGCACCTGGCCAGGGCCGAATACCTGGCTGGTACCGCACCAGGACCTGTTGCCGGAATGGATCACCGGCGTGCACGACACCGTCGCGCTGCGGGTCAGCGATCACCCGATCGTGCGCGACCTGTGCTCGCTGGTCGGACCGCTGGTTTCCACCTCGGCCAACCCCCAAGGCCGGCCGGCAGCGCGCACGCGGATCCGCGTCGAGCAGTATTTCCGCGGGCAGATCGACCTGGTGCTGGGCGGCAACCTGGGTGGGCGCAAGAACCCGAGCGTGATTCGTGACCTGGCGACTGGCAAGGTAGTCCGGCCGGACTGACTTCTTGTAAGCACACCACCCCCTGTGGGAGCGAGCTTGCTCGCGATAGCGTCAGGTCAGCTGGCATTGATGTTGGCTGATACACCGCTATCGCGAGCAGGCTCGCTCCCACATTGGTTTTTGCAAAGATCTTCAGTTCAACTCAAGGCAGCAGAACCGTCGACCCCGTTGTCCGCCGCGCCGACAACTCGGTATGCGCCTTGGCCGCCTCAGCCAGCGGGAATCGCTGGTTGATGTCCACCGTGAGCTTGCCGCTGGCGATCATCCCGAACAGCTCATCAGCCATGCGCTGCAGGTTTTCGGCGTTGTTGGCGTAGGTCGCCAGGGTTGGGCGGGTGACGTACAGCGAGCCCTTGGCCGAAAGAATCCCCAGGTTCACGCCATCCACCGCGCCGGAGGCATTGCCGAAGCTCACCACCAGGCCACGGGGCGCCGTGCAGTCCAGGGAGGTCAGCCAGGTGTCCTTGCCAACGCCGTCATACACCACCGGGACTTTTTTGCCGCCGGTCAATTCCAGCACGCGCTGCGGGACGTTTTCCTTGCTGTAGTCGATGACTTCCCAGGCGCCGTGGGATTTGGCGATGGCGGCTTTTTCCGCCGAGCTGACGGTGCCGATCAGCTTCACGCCCAAGGCCTTGGCCCACTGGCAAGCCAACGAGCCCACTCCACCCGCGGCGGCGTGGAACAGGATGGTTTCGCCGCCCTTGAGCTCGTAGGTCTGGCGCAGCAGGTATTGCACGGTCAGGCCCTTGAGCATCACGCCGGCGGCCTGTTCGAAACTGATGGCTTCAGGCAAGTGAACCAGGTTGGCTTCGGGCAACACATGCACATCGCTGTAGGCCCCCAGCGGGCCACTGCCGTACGCCACCCGGTCGCCGACCTTGAACCGCGTAACGTCGGAGCCGACCGCCTCGACCACGCCCGCGCCCTCGGCGCCCAGGCTCGAAGGCAACGCCGGTGGCGGATAAAGACCACTGCGGTAATAGGTGTCGATGAAATTCAGGCCGATCGCCTTGTTGCTGACGCGGACCTGTTGCGGACCGGGCTCGGCCGGCTGGTATTCCACGTACTCGAGCACTTCGGGTCCGCCATGGGCGCTGAACTGGATGCGTTTGGCCATCTTCACTTTCTCCTTATCGTGGGACTTTTACCAAGCCTGCTATCGGACTCCTAAGCTTGATCTTCGTCAACTGTGGTGAGGGCGGATGCGGTGTTATCCTGTGCGCCCATTTTGCCGGCGGCCTGTGTACGCCGCGCAGCGTAGCCCTGATCAAGGTGATGTCATGACTACTCGCACCGAGGCCGTGAAAGCCTATCTGCTGGACCTGCAAGACCGCATTTGCGCAGCCCTGGAAGCCGAGGACGGCGGCACTCGCTTCGTCGAGGACGCCTGGACCCGGCCCGCCGGCGGTGGCGGTCGCACGCGAGTGATCGAAAACGGCACGGTGATCGAAAAGGGCGGTGTCAACTTTTCCCACGTCTTCGGCAGCGGTCTCCCGCCCTCGGCCAGCGCCCATCGGCCGGAACTGGCCGGACGCGGCTTTGAAGCCCTGGGCGTGTCGCTGGTGATCCACCCGCACAACCCCCACGTGCCGACATCCCACGCCAACGTGCGCTTTTTCATCGCCGAAAAAGAAGGCGAAGAGCCGGTCTGGTGGTTTGGCGGCGGCTTCGACCTGACGCCTTATTACGGCGTGGAGGAAGATTGCGTGCATTGGCATCGCATCGCCCAGCAAGCCTGCGAGCCGTTCGGCCCGGATGTCTATTCGCGCTACAAGGCCTGGTGCGACAGCTACTTCCACATCAAGCACCGCAACGAGCCCCGGGGCATCGGCGGCCTGTTTTTCGACGACCTGAACGAGTGGGACTTCGACACCAGCTTCGCCTTCATGCGCGCCATCGGCGATGCCTACATCGATGCGTACCTGCCGATCGTGCAGCGCCGCAAGAACCACGAGTTCACGCCCAAGCAACGCGAATTCCAGGAGTTCCGCCGTGGCCGCTACGTGGAATTCAACCTGGTCTATGACCGGGGCACGCTGTTCGGCCTGCAATCGGGCGGGCGTACCGAATCGATCCTGATGTCTTTGCCGCCCCAGGTCCGCTGGAGCTATGACTGGAAAGCCGAGCCGGGCAGCGACGAAGCGCGGTTGACTGACTATTTCCTACAGGATCGCGATTGGCTGGCGACGGCCTGAACCGGGGAAAAACCATGGACCGCTACGTTGTAATGGGTAACCCGATCGGCCACAGCAAGTCGCCGTTGATCCATCGCCTGTTTGCCGAACAGACCGGCCAGGCGTTGGACTACAGCACACTGCTGGCTCCCTTGGAGGATTTCGCCGGTTGCGCGCGGGAATTTTTCCGCGAGGGGCGTGGGGCTAACGTCACGGTGCCGTTCAAGGAAGACGCTTTTCGCTTGGCTGACCAGTTGACCGAGCGGGCGCAACGCGCCGGGGCGGTCAACACCTTGAGCAAGCTGGCCGATGGCCGTTTGTTGGGCGATAACACCGACGGCGCCGGACTGGTGCGGGACCTGACGGTCAACGCCGGCTTCAGCCTCAAGGGCAAGCGCATCCTGTTACTGGGGGCTGGCGGCGCAGTGCGCGGTGCCTTGGAACCGCTGCTGGCCGAAGCGCCGGCGTCGGTGATCATCGCCAATCGAACGGTGGAAAAAGCCGAATTGCTGGCGGAGTTGTTCGCCGACCTGGGCCCGGTCTCGGCCAGTGGTTTCGATTGGCTGAAGGAGCCGGTGGACATGATCATCAACGCCACGTCCGCCAGCCTGTCAGGCGATGTACCGCCGATTGCCGGAAGTCTGATCGAGCCGGGCAAGACCTTTTGCTACGACATGATGTACGGCAAGGAGCCGACGTCGTTCTGCCGCTGGGCCCGTGAACACGGCGCGGCGGTGGCGATGGATGGCCTGGGCATGCTCGCCGAACAAGCCGGCGAAGCGTTCTTCCTCTGGCGCGGCGTACGCCCGGACACTGCGCCGGTCCTGGCCGAATTGCGCCGTCAGTTGGCACAGTAGGCTTTAGGCTGTTGTGGCGAGGGGATTTATCCCCGCTGGACTGCGAAGCAGTCCCCAGAAAGCGGGGCCGCTTCGCGCCCCAGCGGGGATAAATCCCCTCGCCACAGGTGTGTAAACCTCAGACCTATGCGCCATAAGCTCCTCCACTCTTCAACCCTCGAAGTGGATCGGACACTTCTCCGGTCCTTCCAACTTCAACAACTCCTCCACCACCTGCGGCCTTGCCCCACGCAAGGTCAGGCTGCGCCCCTGGCCGCGCAACCGCCGGGCTTCCTGGTGAAGCATTTCCACGCCGGAATAATCGATGAAGTTGATCTGCTGGGCATCGATCACCACCCGCTGCGCCTGCATACGCTGCAAACGCACCTGCAAATAATGACTGGCGCCGAAAAAGATCGAGCCACCCACCCGCAGGACGTCCGCCTCGCCTTCGCGACTATGGTGCACGCGCGGCTGTGAGGTGCGCTTGAGGTAGAAAAACAGCGAAGCGAGAACGCCGGCATAGATGGCGGTTTGCAGTTCCAGCAGCAGCGTTGCCAGGCAGGTCAGGCCCATGACCAGGAATTCGGAGCGGCTTACCCGGTGTAGCGCCCGGATGCCTCGGTGGTCCACCAGGCCCCAGGCAATCAGCAAGATGCTACCGGCCATGGCGGGAATCGGAATGTGCGCGATAAGTTTCGCGCCGGCCACGGCAAACAGTGCCACCCACAGCGCCGAGAACACCCCGGCCAGGGGCGAGCAGGCGCCAGCCTCATAACTGAGACCGGAACGGGTGAAGGAACCGGCTGACAATGACCCGGCGAAAAATCCTCCAACGATATTGGAAAGGCCTTGCGCCCTGACTTCCTGATTCGCATCGAGCAATTGCCCCGAGCGGACCGACAACGAGCGAGCGATGGACAGGCTGGTTACCAGCCCGAGCATGCCCACCGCCACGGCACCGGGCAGCAGACGCAAGATCAGCTCCAGGTCCAGTGGCAACGGCGTGAACGGTGGCAGGCGCCCGGTAAAGGCGCTGACCAACGCCACATGCCCGAACATCGCCGGCCAGGCCCAGACCACCAGGCTGCTGATGACCAACGTTATCAACAGGCTCGGCCAGCGCGGTAGCAAGCGTTTGAGGACGATGCCCAGGACCAGCGTCCCTAAACCCAGCACCAGCGAAGGTTTATCCACAGCCCCGATGTGGCTGACCAACATGAGCAGGCTTTTCAACGCCGTGGCTTCGTTCGGCAGGTCCAGGCCTAGCAGATTCGGCAGTTGACCCAAGGCGATGACAACCGCCGCGCCCAGGGTGAAACCCAGCACCACCGAATGCGAGACGAAATTGACCAGCGCCCCGAACCGCAGCAACCCGAGCAGCCACTGGAAAATACCCGCCAGTACCGTCAGCAACAGGATCAGCGTGATGTAGTCCTGGGAAGCAGGCACGGCCAGGGGACTGACCGTAGCGTATAGGACGATGGAGATGGCCGCCGTAGGACCGCAGATCAAATGCCACGACGATCCCCACAGGCAGGCGATCAGCACTGGCACGATCGCCGCGTACAGCCCGTATTCGGGCGGCAATCCGGCAATCAGGGCGTAGGCGATGGACTGCGGCAGCGCCAGGATCGCGCCGCTGAGGCCGACCACCAGGTCGCGACCGACACTGGCGCGTGTCTGCCGTGGGAGCCAGCTCAAGAAGGGAAAGAGTGAATGGCGCGTGGGGATTGCCATGGGGCCTCAAGGATGGAGTTTGCGAACGAGGGTATCAGGACAAGGCTCCCTTTCTCCTGTGGCGAGGGGATTTATCCCCGCTGGGTTGCGAAGCGACCCCGGACAGTTAAACACCGTTGTCCTGACACACCGAGGCTAAACAGTGGGGTCGCTTCGCAACCCAACGGGGATAAATCCCCTCGCCACAAGAGCCGCTCGCCACACCATTATGCCTAGAGCTTGGCCTTCACCGCAGCCAACGCATCCTTGCCATCAACCGTCTTCACGCCGTCCAGCCATTTATCCAGCACCGCCGGGTTGGCCTTGATCCAGGCCTTGGCCGCTTCGGCATTGCTGACTTTCTTGTTCACCACCTCAGCCATGATGCTGTTTTCCATTTCCTGGGTGAAACTCAGGTTGGTCAGCAGCTTGCCAACGTTCGGGCAGGCCTGTGCATAACCTTTGCGCGTCAGCGTGTATACGCTGCCGGTGTCGCCGAAATACTTCTCGCCGCCCTTGAGGTAATGCATTTTCAGCTGCACGTTCATCGGGTGCGGGGTCCAGCCGAGGAAGGTCACGAACTTCTGTTTTTTCACTGCGCGGGAGACTTCCGCCAACATCGCCTGCTCGCTGGATTCCACCAGCTTCCAGTCACCCATACCGAAATCGTTGGTCTTGATGATTTCCTTCAGGGAGAGGTTGGCCGGGGCGCCGGAGCCGATGCCGTAGATCTTCTTATCGAACTTGTCGGCGAATTTGTTCAGGTCGGCAAAGTTATGCACACCCGCATCCCAGACATAATCCGGGACCGCCAGGGTGAATTCGGTGCCATCAAGGTTCTTGGCCAGTTGCGTGACATCGCCGTTGGCCACGAATTTGTCATAGAAGCCCTGCTGCGCCGGCATCCAGTTACCCAGGAACACATCGACCTGGCCGTCTTTCAGGCCGCCAAACGTGATCGGCACTGCAAGCGTATCGACCTTGGGCTTGTAACCCATGCCTTCCAGCAGGAAACCGGTGATGGCGTTGGTCGCGGCGATGTCGCTCCAGCCCGGGTCAGCCATCTTGACCGTATCGCAGCTTTGCTCGGCCCACGCCGAAACACTGCTCAACGCCAACAGCCCGGCGGCCAGTACTGTGGATAACTTTTGCATGTGCTTCCCCTTACGTTATTGGTTTATTGGCAGGGTTGTGGATAACGGGCCTTGCGCTCCAGATCGTCCAGGTCGATGTGGTTGCGCATGTATTGCTGGCTGGCGTCTACGAACGGCTGGTGATCCCAGCTCTTGAGCTTGCCCAAGGTCAGCGCATGGGCAACGAAACGGCGACGGCGCTGGCTGGCGAGCACTTGTTGATGGATCGTTGGAATGTCCCATTTCGCCCGCGCTTCGGCGAGAAAGTCGGCCATCAGGGATTGATGTCCGGGCGACTGGCTGAGGTTTTCCATTTCCTTGGGATCGTTGCGTACATCGAACAACAGACAAGGATCATCCTCGCTGTAGATAAATTTCCACGGACCGCGACGGATCATCATCAGCGGACTGATCGTGCCTTCGGCCATGTATTCGCCGAAGACCTCATCATGGCCGCCCTGCCCCTGCAGATGCGGCACCAGCGAACGACCGTCCAGCGGCAAACCTGGTTCAAGCGTACCGCCGGCCAGTTCCACCAGGGTCGGCAGCAAGTCGGCGGTGGACACCGCCGCGCCAACCCGGCCGCTGGCGAACTGCCCTGGGGCGCTGATCAACAACGGCACACGGGCGGCCATTTCGAACCAGTGCATTTTGTACCAGAGCCCCTTTTCGCCGAGCATATCTCCGTGATCGCCGGAGAACACGATGATGGTGTCATCGATCAATCCGGTGTCCTCGAGAGTTTGCAGCAGCTTGCCGACGTTGCTGTCGATGTAGCTGCACGCCCCGAAGTACGCGCGGCGGGCGTCGCGAATCTTATCCACAGGCAGCGGCTTGTCCCAGAGATCATAGACTTTGAGCAAGCGCTGGGAATGTGGATCGAGTTCGGTTTGCGCCCGGGTCTCTGGCAAAGGGATATCGTTGTCGTCGTACAAATCCCAGAACGCCTTGGGAATCGTGTACGGATCGTGTGGGTGAGTCATCGACACCGTCAGGCAAAACGGCTGGTCGCCGTCCTCGCGGATGTGGTCGAACAGGTATTGCTGGGCCTTGAAGACCACTTCTTCATCGAAGTCCAACTGGTTGGTGCGCACGCACGGTCCGGCCTGCAAGACCGACGACATGTTGTGGTACCAGCTCGGCCGCACATCCGGCTCGTCCCAATTCACGGCCCAGCCGTAGTCAGCCGGATAAATGTCGCTGGTCAGGCGTTCTTCGTAGCCGTGCAGCTGGTCCGGCCCGCAGAAATGCATCTTGCCGGACAGCGCCGTGCGATAACCGAGGCGACGCAGGTAATGGGCGTAGGTTGGAACGTCCGCCGGGAAATCCGCGGCGTTGTCATAGGCGCCGATCTTGCTCGGCAACTGCCCGCTCACCAGCGTAAAGCGCGACGGCGCGCAGAGCGGGCTGTTGCAATACGCGGCGTCGAACACCACGCCTTGGTCGGCCAGGCGTGACAGGTTCGGCAACTTGATCGGCGACGGACCGTAGATCGGCAACATTGGCGCGGCCATTTGATCGGCCATGATGAAAAGAATGTTCTTGCGCTTCATGTATTCGCGGCATTCCATAGTGGGCAGTTATGCGATAGTGCTGCGATTGAGCATGTAGCCCGTGCCTTTTGGGGTAAAGCCCATGCAAGACAATGACTAGGATAAGCACAGCTTATGTATGACGCCTTGGGTGACCTGTCGCTGGACCTGTTCCGCGCCTTCGAATCAGCGGCTCGCCAGCAGAGCTTTACAGCGGCCGCGATTGAGCTAGGCACCACGCAACCGGCCATCAGCCAGCAGATCAAGCGGTTGGAGGAACAACTGGACACGCGGCTGTTTGATCGCATCTATCGCGGCATCGAACTGACCGAGGCCGGCGCCATCCTGTTCGAACAGGTGCAGGCCGGTTTGCAGAGCATCGACGCAGGGCTTACCGCGATCACCGCCCAGCACCAGCACGAAGTGCTGCAAGTGGCGACGGATTTTGCGTTCGCCGCCTATTGGCTGATGCCGCGCCTGCATCGGTTTCACGCAGCCAATCCGCAGGTGGACGTCAGCCTGGTGACCAGCGAGCGCAACCACAACATGCTTCGTACGGATATCGACGTTGCGGTGTTGTTCGGCGACGGTCGCTTCAAGCAAGGCGAAAGTCATTGGCTTTTCAGCGAAGAAGTTTTTCCGGTGTGCAGCCCGCTGCTGCTCGGGGAACGTCCCCTGCCCTTGCCGGCCCAAGCCCTGTCGGAATTCCCGCTGCTGCACCTGCGTGGCGGCAACAGCAGCGCCTGGTTCGACTGGAGTGGGGTTTTTCGAGAACTGGGCATCACCTCGCCACCCGCGCCAGGGCAACTGCGGTTCGACAACTACACCCTGCTCATCCAGGCGGCAATCGGCGGCCAAGGCGTCGCCATCGGTTGGCGGCACCTTGTGGATAACTTATTGGCGCAAGGGCTGCTGTGTCGTCCGATCGCCGAAACGGTGCTGTCGCGGCTGGGGTATTACGTGGTCTTGCCCCAACGCAAACGGCGTGGAGTGTTGATCAAGTTGTTCGTGGATTGGTTGATGGAGGAACAGGCCAACAGTGCGGAGTCGCTGACTGGGTTGCCGCTGCCGTCGATTGCGGTTTGAGCCAGGGGCCGATCCGTTTTAAGGGAGCCGCTATGCGGCCCAGCGGGAGCAAGCTCCCTCGCCACGGGGGTTGGGTCTATGACACCTAAACGGCGGGCACGAAATTCACGTGCTGGCCCACGTGCAGGTTCAGGCGCAGCTCATCGGCGATGCCAACCGCCACGCGACTCAAGCGCTCCAACGACTCGGCCATGCCCGGTTCCAGACTGGTGCTGACGTGGCTGAAATGCTCGATGCTCAACCCTTGCACGGCATAGGGCGCGTTGACGAGGGTCCACTGCAAAGCGCTGTTTTTCAGGGCGTCGAGGATTTCTTCAGCGGCGTGGCGCTGCAGGTCGTCTTCCGAGGAGTCCTCCTCCAGCACCGAGAAATTTCCAACCAGGAATAAACGCGGAATATTGACCGCCTGCATGCCGGCAATCAGCGCATCCACCGCCAGGACCTGTTCCACCGGGCCGGGGATGAGCGTGCGCTCCACCTGTTCGCTGTTCATTGGCAGCCCCGGCGCATTCAACAAGCACACCACGGCGCTGGCACCCGCGACGCTCTGCTTCACGCGCTCAGGGTCGAAGAGGTCGCCGGTCTTGGCTCGCAGGCCCGGACGCGGCGCCAACGCCGTAAGATCATCCAGGATGGCGATGATTTCATGCTGGCGGCGCAACAGCTCAGCCATCAACGCACTGCCGAGGCTGCTCATGGCACCATAGAGCACCACCTTGATGACCGGGGTTTCGGCGTTTTTCATGGCTGGCTTTCCTTTTTCCGCGTGTAAAGGCTCTGACACACGGTAAACCGAGAGGGTTCGGCTGGTCTTGCAAGGAGTGACAGATGCAACGGATCAAGGGCTATCACGCCCACGTCTATTTCGACGCCCACACACTCGACCAGGCGCGGGCATTGTGCGAGGAAGCCGCGCAACTGTTCCCGCTGGAAATGGGTCGGGTGCACCAACGGCCGGTCGGCCCACATCCGGACTGGAGTTGTCAACTGGCATTCGAACCGCAGTACATCGGCGTGGTCTTGCCGTGGCTGGCCCTCAATCGCAAGGGCCTGGTGGTTTTTCTGCATCCCGACACCGGGGATGACCTGGCGGACCACACCGACCATGCGATCTGGATGGGCGCGGTGCGGCCGTTGAAACTTTCAGCCTTCGAAGCAAAAACCTGACTGTTTTTGTGGCGAGGGGATTTATCCCCGCTGGACTGCGCAGCAGGCCCAAAAAGGCAGAACGCATTTTTCCTGAAAATAACGCGATGAGAACTTCAGGGGCCGCTTCGCGCCCCAACGGGGATAAATCCCCTCGCCACAAAGGAACTTCGTGCGTTTGGTCATACGCTCGGCTTGCGAAAGGCTGCTGAAAGCTTGCGCGATTAGGATCGCCTCACCTACCGGCAACAGACCGGTTGGCCAACAACGAGTTTCCAAACGCTCGTGCGGCCTTTTTAACAACAACAATGGTGATCCTGATGTCCGCTGCTACCTGTCCCGCTGCACCCACTCCATCCGTCCGTCCCGTGCTCTGCATCCTGCGCTGACCTGTCCGGTTCGCATTTCATAGCCGCGCCACGCCTGGAGTATTCCCCATGCTGACTTTCCTTGGCTTCGCCATGGTCATCACGTTCATGTTCCTGATCATGACCAAGCGCCTGTCCGCGCTGATCGCCCTGATCATCATCCCGATCCTGTTCGCCCTGTTCGGTGGTTTTGCGCCGAAGATCGGCCCGATGATGCTCGAAGGCATCACCAAGCTCGCCCCGACCGGGGTGATGCTGATGTTCGCCATTCTCTATTTCGCCCTGATGATCGACTCCGGCCTGTTCGACCCGGCCGTGCGCAAGATCCTCAAGCTGGTCAAGGGCGACCCGTTGAAAGTTTCGGTCGGTACCGCCGTCCTGGCGCTCGTCGTTTCCCTTGATGGTGACGGCGCGACCACTTATATGATCTGCGTGGCCGCCATGCTGCCGCTCTACAGCCGCATCGGCATGAGCCCACGGATCATGGCCGGCTTGATCATCCTCGCCGGCGGCGTGATGAACATGACCCCTTGGGGCGGGCCAACCGCCCGGGCGGCCAGTGCGCTGCATGTCGATCCGTCCGACATCTTCGTGCCGATGATTCCCGCCATGTTGGCCGGCGTCGTGGCGATCCTGGCGATTGCCTACATGTACGGCAAACGCGAGCGTGCCCGCCTGGGTGAGCTGCACTTGGCTGGCGATGAAATCGACCATAGCGAAATCAGTGTTTCCCAGTTCCCGGACGCCCGCCGTCCGAAGCTGATCTGGTTCAACGGCGCGCTGACCCTGGTGTTGATGTGCACCCTGATTGCCGGCCTGCTGCCGTTGCCCGTGCTGTTCATGGTGGCGTTCAGTATCGCGATGATCGTCAACTACCCGTGCCTGCAACAGCAGAAAGACCGCGTCGCGGCGCACGCCGGCAGCGTCCTGGCGGTGGTCGGGCTGATTTTCGCGGCGGGGATCTTCACGGGCATCCTGTCCGGCACCGGCATGGTCGATGCCATGTCCAAGAGCCTGCTGGCGGTCATCCCGGACTTCCTCGGTCCTTACCTGGCGGTCATCACCGCGCTGGTGAGCATGCCGTTCACGTTCTTCATGTCGAACGATGCATTTTATTACGGGGTGTTACCAGTTTTGGCCGAAGCGGCCAGCCACTACGGCATCACCGCGGTCGAAATGGCCCGTGCTTCGATCGTCGGCCAGCCCGTGCACCTGCTGAGCCCGCTGGTTCCGTCGACTTATCTGCTGGTGGCCCTGGCCGGTATCGAGTTCGGCGATCACCAGCGCTTCACCTTGAAGTGGGCAGTGCTGGTTTGCCTGTGCATAATGTTCGCCGCCTTGCTGATGGGGATTTTTCCGCTGTTCAGCACTCTATAAAAGCAATGCCCGCTGCGTCGCCCCTCTCGGGTAACCGGAGGCGCGGCGCGGCCTAACACTCGCTCAAAGGAACTCACATGGAATGGCTGACCAACCCGGAAATCTGGGTTGCCTTCTTTACCCTGACCGCCCTGGAAATCGTCCTGGGCATCGATAACATCATCATGATCTCGATCCTGGTCAGCCGCATGCCCAAGCACATGCAGGCGCGCACCCGGATTTTCGGCCTGGCCCTGGCCATGGTCACGCGGATCCTGTTGCTGCTGTCCATCACCTGGGTCATGCGCCTGACCGCCGATTTGTTCGAAGTGTTCGGCCAGGGCATCTCCGGTCGCGACCTGATCCTGTTCTTCGGTGGCCTGTTCCTGCTGTGGAAAAGCTCCCAGGAGATGTACCACGCGCTGGAAGGCGAAGATGAAAGCAGCGACGAACCTTCGGGCAAGGGCGGCAACTTCCTCTACACCATCATCCAGATCGCGATCATCGACATCGTGTTCTCCCTGGACTCGGTCATTACCGCGGTCGGCATGGTCTCCCATGTACCGGTCATGGTCGCGGCAATCATCGTCGCCGTGCTGGTGATGATGCTGGCCTCGGGCACGATCAGCGAATTCATCGACAAACACCCGTCGCTGAAAATGCTGGCGCTGTCGTTCCTGCTGGTGGTCGGTACCGTACTGATCGCCGAGTCGTTCGACGTGCACGTGCCAAAAGGCTACGTCTACTTCGCCATGGCGTTCTCCCTGGCGGTGGAAGCGATCAACATCAAGATGCGCACCGCCATTGCTCGCAAGCGCAAGCAGCAGGATCCGGTGAAACTGCGCAAGGATGTTCCGGGTCAGTAAAGGTGTAGGGCAATGAACGAAGGGGCTCTTGGGAGCCCCTTTTTCATGCCCATGGAAAACCGGCCGGATGCAATACCTGTGGGAGCGAGCTTGCTCGCGAAAGCGGTCTGCCTGAACCGGTGATGTTGGATGTGATGCCGCCTTCGCGAGCAAGCTCGCTCCCACAGGGATTCGGGGTGTTGTTCGAGGAATCCGTTTTTATGACAGTTTTGTTTCAAACGCTTCTTTAGCTGTGCAATGCTGGCGTCCGAACCATTCGGCAACTACAGCTTAAGTACAAGAAGTAAAACGATGTGGCACCGTCAATTTGTCCCTTTGGGACGCTAACAGGGGGCTCCTCATGCTGACCCTGCTGAATCTACTCTCCGCCGTGGCCCTGCTGATCTGGGGCACGCATATCGTCCGTACCGGCATCTTGCGGGTCTACGGCTCGAACCTGCGCCATGTCATTGGCCAGAACATGTCCCGCCGCTGGCTGGCGTTTATCGCGGGCATCATGGTGACCGCCATGGTCCAGAGCAGCAACGCCACGGCCATGCTCGTCACCTCCTTCGTCGGCCAAGGCCTGATGGCGCTGACCCCTGCCCTGGCGACCATGCTGGGCGCCGATGTCGGCACTGCGCTGATGGCGCGGGTGCTCACCCTCGACCTATCGTGGCTGTCGCCGCTGCTGATTTTTCTCGGGGTGATTTTCTTCCTGTCGCGCAAACAGACCCGCGTCGGGCAAATGGGCCGGGTCGGCATCGGGCTGGGCCTGATTATCCTGGCTCTGCAACTCATCGTTGAAGCCGCCGCGCCCATCACCCAGGCCCAAGGCGTGAAGGTGATCTTCGCCTCGCTGACCGGCGACGTCCTGCTCGATGCCTTGGTCGGTGCGCTGTTCGCGATGATCTCCTATTCCAGCCTGGCGGCCGTGTTGCTGACTGCGACACTGGCTGGCGCCGCGGTGATCAGTTTGCCGGTGGCCATCGGCCTGGTGATCGGCGCCAACATCGGCAGCGGCGTGCTGGCGTTTCTCAGCACCAGCATGCAGAACGCCGCCGGCCGCCAGGTGGCGCTGGGCAGCCTGTTGTACAAGCTGATCGGCCTGTTGCTGATCATTCCGGTGCTCGATCCGCTGGTGGGCTGGTTGGACAGCCTGGATTTCAGCCCCCAGGAAACCGTGATTGGTTTCCACCTGCTCTACAACACCGTGCGTTGCCTGGTGCTGTTGCCCAGCGTCGGGCCGATGGCCAGGCTTTGTGCCTGGTTGCTGCCGGAACGTCCGGAAACCAATGGCAAGGCCACGTCCCGACACCTGGACCCCACCGCCCTCGCTACCCCGAGCCTGGCACTGGCGAACGCCGCCCGGGAAACCTTGCGCATCGGCGACCTGATCGAAAACATGCTCGAAGCCATGCTCGGCGTGCTGCGGGGCGAGCAAACGGCGATCACCCAGCAAGTGCGCAGCATGAGCGACGACGTCGAAGCGCTGTGCAGCGCCATCAAGCTCTACATGGCGCAAATGCCCCGCGAAGACCTCAGCGAGCAGGACAGCCGTCGCTGGGCGGAAATCATCGAACTCGCCATCAACCTCAAGCTGGCCAGTGACCTGATCGAACGCATGTTGCGCAAGGTCCAGCAACAGAAAACCTCACAACGCCGCTCGTTTTCCGAAGTGGGGCTGGAAGAGTTGGCGGGGCTGCACAGCCACCTGATCGCCAACCTGCGGTTGGGGCTGTCGGTTTTCCTCAGCGCCGATCGGGAAAGCGCTCGCCAACTGCTGCGTGAGAAACGGCGTTTTCGCGCCCAGGAACGGCGGATGGCCCATGCCCACGTCAGCCGGCTGCAGCGCAAGATCGTGCAAAGCCTGGAGACCAGCTCCCTGCACCTGGAACTGATCGCCGACATGCGGCGCCTGAACTCGCTGTTCTGCGGCAGCGCCTACGTGGTGCTGGAAACCTCCGAGATTGGCGCACTGGCCGCCGATGAAATTTCCGATATTACCCATTCGCCGTGAACGACTGGCGTCCTGGTCAGTCATTAAAAAGGGTCCGGGTCTCCAGCCAACCACGAGCCAGACATCTCCCACTGTCCTGAACACAGCGTAAATCAAGGTGGGAGCGAGCCTGCTCGCGATGAAGCCAGTCCGGCCCCATGGATCTTCATAAGCCGCCAGGAAGCCCGCTATGCGTTGTCTGTTGCTCGCCTTGCTTTTGTTCGGTTCCTTGCCTGCGTTCGCCGTGGATCGATTCCAGGTTGAAGGCTACACGTTGCCCAACGGCATGCAGCTCGTACTCAAGCCCGGCACGGAACGCGGGCATGTGGCGATTCGGCTGGTGGTGGGCGTGGGCCTGGATGATTTCAATTGCGCCGACAAGGAGCTGCCGCACCTGCTCGAACATCTGCTGTTCAGCGGCGTTGACGACAGCGGCGAAGGCGGCCTGGAAGAACGCATGCAGGCGCTCGGCGGCGAGTGGAACGCTTTTACCAGCAACGCCGATACGACGTTTGTCATCGAGGCGCCGGCGAGCAATCAACGCAAGGTCCTCGACCTTTTGCTGGCGCTGTTGACCCGAACCCGCATCGATGAAAAGGCCCTGGCGGCGGCCAAGCGGGTGGTGGAACGCGAGGACGGCGGGCATTACACCCATCTGCAACGCTGGCTGGACCATCAAGACCTGGGCCACAAGGCCAGCAATCAACTGGCGGTGGAGCTGGGCTTGCGTTGCGAGGAACGGGCCGAGGTCGAACATCTGTCCCTCGCCCGAATCGAGCAGGTGCGCAAGGCCTGGTATGCGCCGAACAATATGACCTTGATCGTGGTCGGCGACCTCGATCGATTGCTGCCGGCGTATCTGGAACGCACCTTCGGCGAACTCGAGCCGGTCGAGCCCAGTGTCCACGAACCGCTGCCCCAGATCCGCTACAGCGCGGTCACCAAGCGCAATCTCATCCAAGGCCTGGTCGGCAATGGCGCCAAGCTCCATTGGCTATTCCCGGAACCGGTGTTGGAAGAGCAACACGACGAAACCTTCGACTTGCTCAAGGAATACCTGGATTGGGCGCTCTATCGCCAATTGCGCTTGGCCGACGGCCTGTCCTACGGCCCTTGGACGGAGCGCGAAGTGCTCGGCGGCGTGGGTTTCATGAGCCTGAACGCCGACCTGGCCCGCGAGGACCTGCCGCAGGCCGAACAGTCGTTGGAACAGCTGCGCAGCACGTTACTCAAGGACGGCCTGAATCCCGAGAGTTTCGTGCGGATAAAACGCGCCGCCATTGCCCACCAGTCCTGGGCCGTCCAAGGCAACAGCGCCCTGGCGGATTACTACTGGAGCGCCCTCGGGGACTACGAAGACGGCCGCTTCGCCAATCCCGCCGCGCGCCTGCAGGACGTCAGCCTGGAACAGGCCAACCAGGCCCTGCGCGAACTGCTCAAGGACCCGGGATATTTGCGCATCGAGAGGCCATTGCTCAGTGATGACCAGCTGGTCTGGGGACTGGGTGGGTTGCTGGGGTTGGTGTTACTCGGCGTGGTGATGTGGCAGGTACGACGCATGGCTCGACCGCACGAGGAATAATTTTGTGGCGAGGGGATTTATCCCCGTTCGACTGCGAAGCAGTCGCAATCAAGGACGGCTCGGTTTTACTCAAGGGTTTGTAGGGTTGCTTCGCAACCCACCGGGGATAAATCCCCTCGCCACAGATAAATCTCACTCACCACAAGAGTGCTCGTCACATCGATGCCCTGGCGATACTCTGTCAGGGATATTTCCTACGACTTACTGTGAAACCGCCGAATGCCGAACCTGACTCATTTAATCCAGCGCATCCTCGAACTGATGAAGCGCTATCCAGGGGTCATCGCGCTCGGCGGTTTTGTTTCCGGGGTCGGCAGTTTCATGCTGGTGGACCGCCAGCAGAGCCTGGCGACCTGGATCACCATCATCATGTTGGTGAGCTGGCTCTGGCTGATGCTGGAAAACACCCTGACGCGGTTGTTCACCAAGGTCTTCAAACGAGAAATACCCCAGCCGCTGTTGCGCTACGCCACGCAGATGATCCACCAGGAAAGCCTGTTTTTCGTTCTGCCGTTTTTCTTCATCACGACCACTTGGAACAGCAGCCAGCTGATCTTTACCGGCCTGCTGACGATCGCGGCGCTGATCTCGATCATCGACCCGCTGTATTACAAATGGCTGGCCCCTAGGCGCTGGGCGTTCCTGGCGTTGCACACGCTGACGCTGTTTGCCGCCCTGCTCACCGCGCTGCCGGTGATCGTGCACCTGACCACCGACCAGAGCTTCAAGCTGGCGCTGGGCATCGCCATGCTGTTGTCGTTCCCGAGCCTGGCCTCGATCTTTCCGATCCGTACCGTGCGCAACGCGTTGGCCATCCTGTGCATTACCTTGGGGATTGGCGCCGCCGGCTGGGTGCTGCGCTCCTGGGTGCCACCGGCGACGCTATGGATGACCGAAGTGGCGATCAGCACCCAAGTGGAAGATCGCACACCGGGCGCGAGCCTCAAGCAAGTCAGCGCGGCGCAGATCCGCAGCAATGGCCTGTATGCCTACACCGCCATCAATGCCCCGCGAGGGCTCGACGAGCGCATTTACCACGTCTGGAAATTCAACGGCAAAGAAGTGGACCGCATCGCCTTGGACATCCATGGCGGACGCAAGGAAGGCTATCGGGCGTGGACCCACAAGCAGAATTTCCCGGAAAACCCGACGGGCAAGTGGCAGGTGCGTGTGCTGACGGAAAATGGCCAGATGATTGGCGTGCTGCGTTTCGAAGTGACGAACTGAAGGTCCTTCGGACCTTATCGCGAGCAAGCTCGCTCCCACAGGGGATCTGCGGCGTTCATGGCCTCAGGGGAAGACACTTGACCTGTGGGAGCCGAGCTTGCTCGCGATGACGGCGGCACATCCAACAGATGTGTCAACCGATCATCGTTATCGTGAGCAACTCACTCCGCCGGTCAGCCAAAGAACCAGTAGCAAACCCCGATAGCCGCCACCACCCCGGCCAATTCAGCCAGCAGCGCGCAACCCACCGCATGGCGCGCGCGCTGGATCCCCACGGCGCCGAAATAGACCGCCAGCACGTAGAAGGTGGTTTCGGTGCTGCCCTGGATGGTCGCGGCCACCAGGGACGGGAAGCTGTCCACCCCGGACGTCTTCATGGTTTCGATCAGCATCGCCCGGGCGGCGCTGCCGGAGAACGGCTTGACCATGGCCGTCGGCAGCGCGTCGACAAAACGCGTGTCCAGGCCAGCCCATTGCACCAGGTGGCGAATCCCGTCGAGGCCGAAATCCAGCGCTCCCGAGGCCCGCAACACCCCCACCGCACAAAGCATCGCCACCAGGTAGGGCAACAGGCTCTTGGCAACGTCGAAGCCTTCCTTCGCGCCTTCGACGAACGTTTCGTACACCTTGACCTTGCGCAGCGTGCCCACCACCAGGAAGAGGATGATCAAGCCGAACAGCGTCAGGTTGCCCAGGATCGACGACAGCCCCGCCAGCGCAGTGGCCGAGAGCGTCGCCAACAGCGCCATGAAGCCGCCCAGCGCCAGCGCACCCGGAATCAGATAGGCCAGCACCACCGGATCCCACAGGCGCAGACGTTGCACGAACGCCACGGACAGCAGCCCCATCAAGGTCGAAGCGCTGGTGGCGAGCAGGATCGGCAGGAACACCAGGGTCGGGTCCGGCGCGCCTTGCTGGGCGCGATACATGAAGATCGTGACCGGCAGCAGGGTCAACGACGACGCGTTCAGCACCAGGAACAGGATCTGCGCGTTGCTGGCGATGGTCGGACTGGGATTGAGGTCTTGCAGGGCGCGCATGGCCTTGAGGCCGATGGGCGTGGCGGCGTTGTCCAGCCCAAGGCCGTTGGCCGCGAAGTTCAGGGTGATCAGGCCGATCGCCGGGTGGCCGGCAGGCACTTCCGGCATCAAGCGCAGGAACAGCGGGCCGAGGGCCTTGGCCAGCCAGTCGACGATGCCGGCTTTTTCAGCGATGCGCAGGAATCCCAGCCACAGGGTCAAGGTACCGAACAGCAGGACCATGACTTCGACCGACAGCTTGGCCATGGCAAAGATGCTTTCCACCATGGCGACGAAGATCCCGGCGTTGCCGCCGATCAACCACTGCGCCAGCGCCGACACGGCTGCCACGATAAAGAAGCCAAGCCACAGGCCATTGAGCATCGGTTAATCCCCCGGAAGATGCCGCGAATGATAGCGGGGCTGGCAGAAACGACAAACCCCGGATTTCTCCGGGGTTTGGTTGGCACTGCATAGATGATCAATGGAGCCCTGTGGGAGCGAGCTTGCTCGCGATGGCTGCGTATCAGTCAACAACAATGGTGACGGATGCGACGCAATCGCGAGCAAGCTCGCTCCCACAATGACCGGGTGTTCAGGTACTTTTTTGCTGACCCGAACGCCCTTAAGGAATCAGCGGCTGGAAGTTTCTCCCGCCGGCAGCGGCTCCTTGCTGCGCCAGTGCGGCAGGGAATTCCAGTAGCGCTGGCCCTTGGCATCGTCGTACATGCCTTCCCAGCGGGAAATGACCAGCACGGCCAGGGCGTTACCGATCACGTTCAGCGCCGTACGGGCCATGTCCATGATGCGGTCGACACCGGCAATGAACGCCAGGCCTTCCAGCGGAATGCCAACGCTGCCCAAGGTGGCCAGCAGCACTACGAACGATACGCCCGGCACACCCGCAATGCCCTTGGACGTGACCATCAAGGTCAATACCAGCATCAATTGCTGACCGATGGACAGGTCGATGCCATACAGCTGGGCAATGAAGATCGCCGCGATGCTCTGGTACAGGGTCGAACCGTCGAGGTTGAACGAATAACCGGTGGGCACCACGAAGCTGCAAATGGCTTTCGGCGCACCGTAGGCTTCCATCTTCTCGATCACCCGTGGCAACACGGTTTCGGAACTGGCGGTGGAGTAGGCCAGCACCAGCTCATCCTTGAAGATGCGCATCAGCTTGATCACCGAGAAGCCGAACAGGCGAGCGATCAGGCCCAGCACCACGAAGGCGAAGAAGGCAATGGCGAAATAAACCAGGATGACCAGTTTCGCCAGCGGCAGCAGGGAAGCGAAACCGAAGTTGGCGACGGTCACCGCGATCAGGGCGAACACGCCGATCGGCGCGTAGCTCATGATCATGTGGGTAACCTTGAACATGCTCTCCGACACGCCCTGGAACATCTTGACCAGCGGATCACGCAGGTCCGATTGCAGGCTGGACAAGCCGAGACCGAACAGGACGGAGAAGAAAATGATCGGCAACATCTCGCCGCGAGCGACGGCGGCGAAGATGTTCGACGGGATCAGGTTGAGGATCGTCTGCACGAACGCATGCTCATGCTGGACCTCGGCGGCCGTGGCCTGGTACTTGGAAATATCCACCGTACCCAGCGTACTCATGTCGATGCCATTGCCCGGCTGGAAGAAGTTCGCGAGCAACAGGCCGACGACGATGGCGATGGTCGTGACGATTTCAAAGTAGATGATGGTCTTGAAGCCGATCCGCCCGAGTTTCTTGGCGTCGCCGACCCCGGCGATGCCGACGATCAGCGAAGAGATCACGATAGGGATCACGATCATCTTGATCAGACGGATAAAGATATCGCCAGCCGGTTGCAGCACGTTGCTGATCCACCAGGCCTTCTCGGCACTGAAGTGGTTGAGCAGCGCACCGATTGCAATCCCGAGCACCAGACCGATGAGGATCTGCCAGGCGAGGCTTAGTCTTGCCTTCTTCATATCATTACCCTTACTTCAGTTGGACTCGGGCAGCAGCGTCAACGGACGGCCAGGATGGCGATGCGAAGTCGTGCTGCTGCCCCCGTATAACGTCACCCGAGCACCCACGACGGCTCACTGGCAGGCGAAAAAAGGCGCAACTATTGCCACGCGAGGGGGGATCGTCTAATGCCGTAACCGCCTACCCCATGCCGAATCGGCATGAGATTTCCCAGGTGAAACGTGCGCCCCAATCGGTTCGAAAGCGCCACTTCAGCAGGCATAAACGCCGTCAGCCGGCCATTTCAGCGTGGCCGTGCGTTGCTCTGATTGCTGGAGCGTCGATGAAAGGATCGAGCGTTGGAGTCCACTCGGGAAGAGAAATGGCGGGCGCATTCTCCGATATACGGTCAGCGTTGGAACAGTGACATTCGTCCATCAGGACAATATGCCGCAGCGCCTGGCGGGTTCTGTCAGGAAAGACAGCCAGCCGCTCTAACGTGAGCATCAAGCTCTCCGCAAGTTCGCCAAGCCATCGAGACTTCGCGAACTTGCGTCGCAGCTTTTACCTGACCCGGCCCTTTCGCAGGCACCCCTTGTGCCCGTAGGTCACTCCGACCCTTTTTGGTCAGAGCGTCCCAGCCCCCTGGTCATGCTTCGGCCCTCCTCGGGCCTCGCAGAGAGAAAAGCAGGGCTGCCTTTCCCGTTCTCAAGTCTCAGTACCAATTCGGATCTTTTTTCAGCTGTTCCATTAACAGTTCTTGCATACCTTCGTCGGGATTACCGAGGAAGCGATAGTCCGCATGACGGGTTGGCGACTTGTCTGCCGGCAGCCCCGCGGGCACTTCGACCAACAAGGCATAGGCCTCGTCTTTGTCGAAACTGAACGCCACGAACAGGCGTTTGCTCCGGCAAGTTGCCTGGGTTTCGCACAGCGGTCCTACCAGATACTTGTCGCCATCCTCTTCGACGGCATTCATCTGTTCGGCATCGCCCGTCAGGTTCATCACCCATTCGGGCAGACGCTCTTCCTTTTTGACCACTTGCTGCCAGGTCTGGCGGTACTGCGGGTCGGCCTCAAGCAGTTGATTGACCCGCATCTGTCCGTCATTGGCAGCCAATGCCATGGCACTGCCGCCCAACAGCAGGGCGGCGGCCAGTCCTTTTAATGACGCGTTCATGGTCAGCCTCGGCCGCGACGACCAAAAAAGAACGAGGCGATGAACATCACCAGGAACACGACAAAGAGAATCTTGGCGATGCCCGTGGCGGTGCCTGCGATACCACCGAAGCCCAATACCGCGGCGATGATGGCAATGATCAGGAAGGTAATTGCCCAGCTCAACATGATGATTCTCCTTACGCTTTTCTACTTAGTTGGGGTGTAGCGGTGTTGGTTCCGGCTCGACGGACGACCGGTCCATCGGGTTTAGAACACCCAGCGCTCCTCACGAGGCATGTCGGTAAGGGGCTGCGTTTGGTCGACCTCCATCATTCGCATCGAGGCGGACGCCTCGGCGACGCTGCTGACCGCACTGAAATGCGTTTGGGGAGCTCGTTGAATCGACACCAGCGGCGCTTCCGGCTGTTGGCTTCCATGCCACAACATCAGTTGTTGGCCCGCCACAAGCGTGATCAGCAGTGCGACGACAGCCCACAGCCCTTGTTGGATGGACAGGGCAGTGATGCGAAATTGGGCGGCACGTTGACGATTCATCCTGGAATTCCTCCCCACCCTTGCGGTGATCTGGTTGAGGCGCTTTAACGCCATGTTGATCTGGATATTGCAGTCCGCATGCCAGAATTATAACCAGCTAAAAACCGTTCAAAATCAAATAGTTACCATGTGAAGCCAAAGCATGCGGGGCGCATCCTGCACGATGGGCCCGAGCGGAGTCGTGCGTAATGCACGAATCGGAGAAAGCGAAGCGCAAGATTCTTTTTTTGAATTGAAGGTGGGAAACGGCTGTCGGAATGAGCGAACCGAACCGAAGGCTACAGGCGGGGCGAAAAAAAAGATGAAAATCAGGCTTTTAGACGCCAGAGGTCCACAGAAGCCTGTTCGGTGAGTAATATTCGACCAGAATGAACCATGCAACTTGCCCGATTTTTCTGACACTAATCATCATCATTCATTAAGGAGCGTAGGAAAAATGGAATCCGCCACTGAGCATCAAGGCCGCATTCTGCTGGTGGACGATGAGTCCGCCATCCTGCGTACCTTCCGTTATTGCCTTGAAGACGAAGGCTATTCCGTCGCCACCGCCAACAGCGCCGCCCAGGCCGAAGCGCTGCTGCAACGCCAGGTGTTCGACCTGTGCTTTCTCGACCTGCGACTGGGCGAGGACAATGGTCTCGATGTGCTGGCGCAGATGCGGATCCAGGCGCCGTGGATGCGGGTCGTGATCGTCACCGCCCATTCCGCCGTGGACACCGCTGTCGATGCGATCCAGGCCGGGGCCGCCGACTATCTGGTCAAGCCTTGCAGCCCGGATCAACTGCGCCTGGCGACGGCCAAGCAATTGGAGGTACGTCAGTTATCCGCCAGGCTCGAAGCCTTGGAAGGCGAGATCCGCAAGCCGAAGGACGGCCTCGACTCCCACAGTCCGGCCATGAAAGTCGTGCTTGAAACTGCCCGCCAGGTCGCCAGCACCGATGCCAACATTCTTATCCTGGGGGAATCCGGCACCGGTAAGGGTGAGCTGGCGCGGGCCATCCATGGCTGGAGCAAGCGCGCGAAGAAATCCTGCGTCACCATCAACTGCCCGTCGTTGACCACCGAGTTGATGGAGAGCGAGTTGTTCGGCCACAGCCGTGGCGCATTCACCGGGGCCAGCGAGAGCACACTGGGGCGGGTCAACCAAGCCGATGGCGGGACGCTGTTCCTTGACGAGATCGGCGACTTTCCCCTCGCGTTGCAACCTAAGTTGCTGCGTTTTATTCAAGACAAGGAATACGAGCGGGTAGGCGACCCCGTCACCCGTCGCGCCGACGTACGGATCCTCGCAGCGACCAATCTCAATCTCGAAGACATGGTGCGCGATGGACGTTTCCGCGAAGACCTGCTGTATCGCCTGAACGTCATTACCTTGCACCTGCCGCCATTGCGCGAGCGGGCCGAGGACATCCTGACCCTCGCTGATCGCTTCCTGGCGCGCTTCGTCAAGGAATACGCCCGCCCAGCCCGGGGCTTCAGCGACGAAGCGCGCGAGGCACTGCTGGGTTATCGCTGGCCGGGCAACATTCGCGAACTGCGCAACGTGGTCGAGCGGGCCAGCATCATTTGTCCGCAGGAAAAAGTCGAAATCAGCCACTTGGGCATGGCCGAGCAACCGGTCAACAACGCCCCGCGAATCGGCGCCGCGCTGAGTCTCGACGAACTGGAGAAGGCCCACATAGGCGCGGTGTTGGCCACCGCCGATACCCTCGACCAAGCGGCAAAGACCCTGGGCATCGATGCGTCTACGCTGTACCGCAAACGCAAGCAATACAACCTGTGAGCGCCACCTTATGAAACTGGCGATGAAGCTGCGCACACGGCTGTTCCTCAGTATCTCGGCACTGATTACCGTGGCGCTGCTGGGGCTTTTGCTGGGCCTTGTCAGCGTCATGCAGATGGCCAATACCCAGGAAAAGTCCGTGCGCGACAACTTTATCCTGCTCGACCTGGGTCTCAAGTTGCGCCAGACGCTGGGCGATCAGTTGATGATCATGCTCGATGAAAAACCCGATCTGGCGGCGCTGGAAGAATCCAAGCGCCAATATTTCGAGTTGTTGGATGAGGGCATTGCCCATGAGCGAGAACAGGACGATTCAGCCGCCCGCTTCAGCCACGCCAAAGCCGATTACATCAGTTTTATCCAGGCTTTCGACGCGTCTCTCCAACAATCGACGCCACTGAGCAGCAATCAGGACCTCACAGAGAAGTTCAACGTGCTGCGCGGCGGCTTGATCGATGGCTATCGACACGCACTGAACAAAATCAGCGATACACAGGACCGCGCCCGTGAACGGGCTCTCCTGATTTCCAGCTTGCTGGGCCTGGTGGGCCTGGCGGTACTGATCATCGGGTTCGTGACCGCGCACGGCATAGCCAGGCGTTTCGGCGCGCCGATCGAGGCCCTGGCGGCCGCGGCGGACGATATCGGGCAGGGCAAGTTCGAGGTGACGCTGCCCATCTCCTCAGCGGCGGAACTGAACCTGCTGACGCGGCGTTTCGGCATCATGGCCCAGGCGTTGCGCGAACATCAGGCCACCAATGTCGATGAACTGCTCGCCGGCCAGCAACGCCTGCAAGCGGTGCTCGACAGCATTGATGACGGCCTGCTGATGATCGACCGCCAGGGCCGGCTGGAGCACCTCAATCCGGTGGCCCAACGGCAACTCGGCTGGGACCAGGAACGCCTGGGCCAAGGATTGGGCGAGGCGCTTGGACGTATCGAGCTGGATGACGAGCTGCAAGTGGTCCTGCGCGGTGGTTCACAAGAGCGTGCGCCAGACGACCTGAGCATCGAGGTGGATGGCGAATCCCGCGTGCTGACTTACAGCCTGACGCCGGTCATCCATACCCAGGGCCAGATTCTCGGGGCTGTGATGGTATTGCACGACGTCACCGAACAGCGCGCCTTCGAGCGGGTACGCAGCGAATTCGTATTGCGGGCGTCTCATGAGCTGCGCACCCCCGTGACCGGCATGCACATGGCATTCGGGCTGCTGCAGGAGCGCGTGCATTTCCCCGAGGACTCTCGCGAGGCGGACCTGCTCAATACGGTCAATGAAGAAATGCAGCGGCTGATGCAGCTCATCAACGACCTGCTCAACTTTTCCCGCTATCAGAACGGCTTGCAGAAACTCACCCTGGCGCCTTGCTCCATCGAGCAAATGCTGGACGCGGCCCGGCTGCGGTTTGCCGAGCAGGCCGAAGCGAAGGGCGTCGAGCTGTTGGTGGAGATCCAGGGACCGTTGCCGCGCCTGCATGCCGACGCCGCGCAGTTGGACCGGGTCTTGGACAACTTGATCGACAATGCGATGCGTCATACCAACGATGACGGCCAGATCCGTTTGCAGGCCCGACGCCACGGCGAACGGGTGATTATCAGCGTTGAAGACAACGGCGAGGGTATCGCCTACGGCCAGCAGGGCCGGATCTTCGAACCCTTCGTCCAGGTCGGACGCAAAAAGGGCGGCGCGGGGCTCGGCCTGGCGCTGTGCAAGGAGATCGTCCAGCTGCATGGTGGACGCATGGGCGTGTATTCCAGGCCAGGGCAGGGCACCCAGTTTTATATGGCCCTGACGGTCTGAAACCGCCTCAAGCTTCGTCGTCCAGGCGTCGTCCGAGCAAGCGCCGACCGCGGGTGATCAACTCTATGAGCTGCACCGCACTGAGCGCGTGGGCGAACAGCCAACCCTGACCGAACTTAACGCCTTCGCTGCTCAGGTATGACGCCTGGGCCTCATGTTCGATGCCTTCGGCAATCACCTTTAGCTGTAACGCATGAGCCATGCGGATAATGTGCGGCGCCACGCCACTGCTGGCTGCATCATGGCCCAAGGCGTCGATGAAGGCCTTGTCGATCTTCAGGCAATCCACCGGCAGCGTCTGCAGGTAAGCCAGGCTGCAATAACCGGTGCCAAAATCGTCGATCAGGACCTGATGCCCCAGGTCGCGCAGCGATTGCAGGTTATCCCGGGCCACCAGCACATCAACCAACCCACGCTCGGTAACTTCGAACGCAATCTGGCGCGCCGACACTCGATGCCGCGCCAGCAGGCGGGTAATCACTTCCCCAATGCGCGGGACCATCACATCGCAGGCCGCGAGGTTCACCGAGATGTACAGGTGTGGGTTGGCGCGCAACAACTGGCCCAACTGGTCGAACAGCCGCTGCAGGACGAAGTCGGTAATCTGGCGAATCTGCCCGGTGTTCTCCGCCATGGGAATGAACAGGTCCGGGCTGGTCAGCGTACCGTCTGGTCGTCGCCAACGCAGCAACGCTTCGGCGCCGACACAGTTGCGGCTGCGCAGATCGAAAATCGGCTGATAGAGCACCTGTAGCTCGCCGCGCCGGATGGCCCCGTGCAGCTCGGCGTCCATGGATTGGCGCTGACGCGCCAGCAAAAACACTTGGAAGCCGATGCCAAGGCCCAGCATCAAGCTGATCGGCAGCATCCACCAGGCGTTGGCGGGAATGCGAAGGCCGTTGCGCGGCGCAATCAGCACCAGTTGATATTCCGGGTTGTCGGTCGGCATCCGATAGATCAGCCGGGTCTGGGTCACTTGCAAGGCGTCCCGGCTTTTTGGCGGCCACGGCTCCGCCGGCGGCCAGCGTTGCTCGGTGCCGAGGACTGGAATGGCCCGCTCGCCCTCGTCCAGGACCACAAGGAGGCTGCTGCCTGGGGGCAGATCGACGACATCGGTCAGGTGACCGCGAGACGTAGCGACCCGGAAATTGCCGCGCCCCAACATCAGGGCGGCACGATTTTCGTCGGGCTCCGTGGTGGTGTTGAGCCAGTAACTGTAGGCCGGGCCTCGCAAGTCGGGTGGGCGGGCCAACGATAAGCCGCTCTGGCGCGGGCGATTGGAACATACGCCGTGACTATCGATGTAAGCGGCTTCATAGACAAAACGGTAATTGAAGCTCACCTGTTGCAGCGTCGCGATCATGTCGTCATCACAGCCGCGCAGAGGTTGGGCCTGAAGATCATCGAGGCTTTCGCGCAGTTGGCCGAAAAGCTGTTCCAGGCGCTGCAGGAAACGCTCGCCCTGGGCATTCATCTGGTCGCTTTCGCGCTGCTGGATCTGTTGCATCACCACGAACAGGCTTCCCGCGAGCAACAGCACGGTACTCAGGGCAGCCGCGACCATCGCCAGGAAAACAGGGCGATGGAGCCAGCTTTGCAGGGTTTCTCGGGCAGCCGTCATCGTTGGTAATCCGAAAGTTACCAATGAGTTATAGCTTCTGTTTTGGAATTGGCCCGCGCAGTCGGACGGGCGTCATTATTTTGTCTGGTTGAGGACCGTCAGGATCGCCGCACTTTGGGCGTCTGGCGCGCCATCGAACCGGGCCGGTCGATAGTGCATCTGGAACGCGGCCAGGACCTGATGAGTGGTGACGTCCCATTCGCCGGTGCGCGGCGTGGGGTAGCCAAGGCGCGCCAGCTCGGCCTGGAACCAACTGGCGCTGGGAAGCTGATCCACATAGGCGGCCTGCTGGCGAGCGACTGCCCGTTCGTCTGGCCAAACCCCCAAGCCGGCCTCGGCCAGGCGTTTCCAGGGAAACAACGGCCCGGGGTCCAGTTTGCGCATGGGCGCGATATCGCTGTGACCGATGATGTTCACCGGATTGATCGCGTTACGCCGGGTGATGTCCTTGAGCAGGACGATCAGGGATTGGACTTGAGCTTCGCTGTAGGGATACCAGAGACGTCCGGTGGGCGTATCGATATAGCCCGGGTTGACGATTTCGATACCGATCGAGCTGGAGTTGAGCCAGGTCCGGCCTTGCCATTCACTTTCGCCGGCATGCCAGGCACGTCGGCTTTCGTCCACCAGCTTGTAGATGGTTGCGTTCTTGTCATCGCCGATCAAGTAATGGGCACTGACTTCGCCATGGGTCAGCAGGGACAGGGAGCGTTCCAGGGACGCCGAGGTGTAATGCACGACAACGAACTGGATTCGACTGTCGTGGTTGACCGAGGGATGGCTGGTGTCGAGTCGGGGACCGCTCGCGCAACCGGCCAGGAGAAGCAACGAAGCAAGAAGCGGGGCAAATTTCATGGCGATAGGGTGTATGCAGAAAAATAATGCAACAGTGTAACGTATCGCCCAGCAATGATCCGATTGGACCGCGACATTAAATAATTTGGAACAATTGAAGCCTCAGCCTAGCTCCACGCGATTACGTCCTGCATTTTTAGCCCGATATAGCGCCTGATCGGCTCTTTTAAGCACCAGATCGCTATGTTCTCCCGGTTTGAATGCCGTCATGCCCATGGACACCGTGACCGTGACCGGTTCGCCTTTGAAGTGAAACGGACAGGCTTCGATGGCCACGCGCAACGCCTCGGCCAGTTTTGCACCAGCGGCCAGGGGCGTATCGGGGACCAGCAGGACGAACTCCTCGCCGCCGAAGCGGGCAATGAAATCGCCACCGCGTATACGCTTGCGCAGCACCGAGGCGATGAGCTTCAGCACACGGTCGCCGGCCAAGTGGCCATAGTTGTCATTGATCCGCTTGAAATGATCCAGATCGAGCATAGCAATCAGCAAGCTGTTGCCATGCCGCTGCCATTGCTCGACTTCCCGTTCGAGACGTTCGCTCCAGGCGGCGCGGTTGGGCAAGCCGGTCAGCGGATCGACCAACGCCTTTTGCCGCTGCTCTTCCAGGTTCTCCCGAACGATCAGGGCGTCCTGCTCCATCAATGCAACGCGCTCGGCCAGGCTTTTCAGGCGAGCCGACACTTCCTGCTCGCGCAAATCCCGTTGTTTCTGGTGCTGATCCATCGTGCCGAGCAAACCTTCAAGGTGGTTTTCCAGCACGTGCTTGAGGCTCTCCAGGTCATCGGCCTGTTGCACGCTGTTTTGCAAGCCATCGACCTGCTCGCGGATCTGGGTGTCCATCTCCCTGGAGGCCGATGAATGGTCGGCATGGTCTTCGCTGGCCGCCCGCAGGGTGTTTTGAAACGACTCCAGCCGATCGTTCAGCCGCTGAAGATAAGCTTCGAATTCGTGCTGGCCGCTGTCGGTGATCGCCAGCATGAGCACAGCCAGGTCGTCGAGAACCGGCAGCAACTCGTACCAGTTCAAGCCGTTTTTCAGCCGTTCCCGCATGGCCTCGGCTTGAGGACGATGCCGCTCCGGCAATGTCAGGTCGCCCAGCAACCCCAGCAAGGTGTCTTCGATGTGGCGAGCGACCGAGCTGTAGGACGGCTCCGGGGAATCAGGCAGATTATAGGGAGACTCATCCGGATCGATCGCCGCGGGAAGCTCGGCAGGTTCTTCCGGAACCGCTGTAGCCTCGAGGATGGGCTGGGGCGGTTCCTCTGGCGTCAGCTCGTCGGGATTCTCGGCAGCGGGGGCCGGCTCGGTGGGTTCATCGGGGGTCGGCGCCGACTCGATGCTCGGCTGGGCAGGCGACACGACGGGTGCTGGTGCTGGTGCTGGTGCTGGTGCTGGTGCTGGTGCTGGTGCTGGTGCTGGTGCTGGACCAGGCTCGTCCACTGTTTCAATGGATGCCACCGGCTCGGGCGTCATGTCCGGTGCGTGGACTTGTTCCGCTTTGGATAGCGGCGGCGCCGGTGCCGCGGCTGCAGTATCAATGGCTTGGGGTTGGGAGGGCAGCGGGGCCGCTTCGGCTTCAGCCGTCAGGGCGGGCGCGGGTGTCGCTTCCGAGTGATCGTGGCCGCCAAACAGTCGTTGAAGCAGGCCGGGACGGCTCGGCTCCTCCGGCGTGTCCAGTGCCCTGATCGCCTGCCCTTGCAATTGGCTCAGTTCACTGAGCAACAGCGGGATTTCCCGCGCCTGGTCGGCCCGGGCCTCCAGTTGCTTGGAGAATTTCTTCAGGGGCCGGCTGACTTCCTTCGGCAGCGGCAGGCTCTGCAACTGGGCGACCAGGGCCGTCAGCGCCGCGCTCACCTGTTCCGCGCGGGTCTCGCGACGCTGTTCGGAATCAAGTACGGCTTTCTCCAGGCGTGGAAGCAAGGCGGCGAGGGCGGCGTCCATGTTGTCGGTACGCACCACTTCGCGCATTTCCTTCATGCACTGGTCCACGGCCCGATCGGTACCCTCGGCGGCGAGGGTGCTGCGCACCAGGCCACGACGCAACAAGTCGAGCCGAGCGTCCCAGCGGCGCTCGAGCTTTTCCTGTTGTTCGATGCTCTTGAGGTATTTTTCTCTCCAGCGTTCGGCGTCGTCGCTCATTCATCGGATCCGCGAGGGGCAGGACTCAGCGCGGGGAATGCATCAGCCGTGAGCGAACCCGGCAAACGTATTTCGACCGCGACGGGCAGGTGATCGGAAATGGGCTGGGCCAGCACCTCGACCCGTTCGAGGGTCAGGGTCGGGCTCAGCAGGATATGGTCCAGGCAGCGTTGAGGACGCCAGCTGGGGAATGTCGCTTCAAGTTGCGGAGCCAGCAGACCAAGGTCGCGCAGGGGGGAGGTCTGCAACAGGTCGGTGGCATGGGTGTTCATGTCGCCCATCAGCACCTGATGCTTGTAGCCGCCAATCAGCTCGCGAATGTACGCCAATTGCATCGTGCGGGTACGCGCCCCGAGTGCCAGGTGCATCATGACCACGATCAGCGCCTCCGGACCTTCGCCGAAACGCGCGAGGATCGCGCCGCGGCCCTTGGGGCCCGGCAGCGGATGGTCTTCGATCGCCCACGGTCGCAAGCGGCTCAACACGCCATTGCTGTGCTGGCCGAGACGTCCGAGGTTGCGATTGAGTTGTTGGTACCAATAGGGAAACGCGCCCAGTTGGGCAAGGTGCTCGACCTGGTTGACGTAGCCGGACCTCAGGCTTCCGCCGTCGGCCTCCTGCAAGGCCACCAGATCGAAATCCTTCAACAGGTCGCCGATCTTCTGCAGATTGCCGGCGCGTCCCGTATGGGGCAGCAAATGTTGCCAACCCCGGGTCAGGTAATGCCGGTAGCGTTCGGTGCTGATACCGACCTGGATATTGAAGCTGAGCAGCCGCAAACGACTGTCGGCAGGCAGGCCCGTGGACGCGACATGATGCTCATTGACCCGTGCTTCATGCAGGCCAACAACGCGTTCGGTGCTCCAGCGGGCCATGGCAGGCGCTACGCTTAGTTGGCAGCGGCCTTGGTCGCCGCCCGCTCTTTGGCGATCAGCTTGTCGGCCAGTTGCAGTGCTTCGTTCGCGCCGCCAGCGGAGCCGATGTCAAAGCGGTATTTGCCGTTGACGATCATGGTCGGTACGCCAGTGATTTCGTATTTCTTCGCCAGCTCACGAGCCTTTTTGATCTGCCCCTGGATAGCAAAGGAGTCAAACGTGGCCAGGAACTTGTCCTTGTCGACGCCCTGGGTCGCGAGGAACTCGGCCATGTCTTCTTTCTTGGTCAGCTTCTTGCCTTCTTTCTGGATCGCATTGAACACCGCTGCGTGAACCTGGTGCTCGACGCCCATGGCTTCGAGGGTCAGGAACATCTGGCCGTGGGCGTCCCATGGGCCGCCGAACATGGCCGGAATGCGCACGAAGTTCACGTCCGAAGGCAGTTTTTCAACCCATGGGTTGATGACCGGCTCGAACGCATAGCAATGCGGGCAACCGTACCAGAACAGTTCCACCACTTCGATCTTGCCAGGCACAGCCACCGGAACGGGGTTGGTCAACTCGACGTAAGGGGCCTTCGATTCCTCGGCGTTGGCTTGGGCAGCCATGCCGAACAGGCTGGCGGCGACGAGCGCGGCGCTGATGATCAGATTACGCATGCTTTACTCCTGGACAATGAGGTGGCCTCGCGAGACCTGTTTCTAAGACAGACCGTGGCGGGTTCAAGTTCGCTAGTGTAACGGCAGCGGCCACAAAAAAGGGCGGCCAAAGCCACCCTTTTGATGTTTGCATCGACAGATTAATCGAGTGTTAACGTTGCGGGGAATGCAAACCTCACAACGCCTGGCCAACGGTCTTAATGCAGACCCTGGATATAACTCGACACAGCGGCGATGTCTTCGTCGCTCAGCTTGCGCGCGATGGTGCGCATGGTCATCGCGTCGCCGTCGTTGGCACGACCACCTTCTTCCTTGCGGAAATCGGTCAATTGCTTGGTGACGTATTGCGCGTGCTGGCCGCCCAGGTGTGGGAAGCCTGCGGCGGCGTTGCCGCTGCCATTCGGCGAGTGGCAGCCGGTGCAGGCGGGCAGGCCCTTGTCCAGGTCGCCGCCGCGGAACAGCGCTTCACCGCGAGCCACGAGTTTTGGATCAGCGGCGCCGACGCTGCCCTTCTGGCTGGCGAAATAAGCGGCGATGTCCGACAGGTCCTGATCGCTCAGGTTGGTCAGCAGGCCGGTCATTTCCAGGACGACACGCTTGCCGCCCTTGATGTCATGCAATTGCTTGGTCAGATAACGCTCGCCCTGGCCCGCCAGTTTCGGAAAGTTGGGCGCCATGCTGTTGCCATCCGGGCCGTGGCAGGCCCCGCATACGGCCGCTTTTGCCTGGCCGGCGGCGGCATCGCCTGCGGCGTGGGCTACGCCGGACATCCCCAAGGTCAACAGCAGACTCACGATCAGTTTGTTCATCAGCTAATCCAACTACGGCTAAGGGTTAAAGAGTTATGGACCGGGTTTACTCGCTCATCCACTGGATGATGGCTTGGTAATCCTCGGCACTGCAGTCCATGCACAAACCACGCGGCGGCATCGCCTTGAAACCCTGGGTCACGTGTTGCACCAGCGTCCCCATACCTTTCGCCAACCTTGGCGTCCAAGCTTCCCGGTCACCCTTGCGGGGTGCCGTGGGCAGTTGGCCGGAATGACAAGCACCACAAACACGGTTGTACACAGCTTCCGGATCCTGTGTAGCCTGAGCGCTGTAAAGCGGCATCAAGACACCGGCAGCTAGCAGCCATTTCGTCATAAAACGACCTTTTCAGGGTTGAGAGCGAGCTGCGTTCTAGTGCGCAATTTCGGTCGGTCGCTCCCGTGAGCCTCATCCTACGCTGGGACAAAGCGCACACAAAATCTGCGGCATTATATACTGGCGTCACTGAAACGGAAACGACACAGCTTGCCGCGTCCATTCCCGACGCCGCCCACATCGGAAATCCCATGCAACTGAAGAACCCTATCCTCGGCCTGTGCCAACAGTCCACCTTCATGCTCAGCGCTGCCAAAGTCGATCAATGCCCTGACGACGAAGGCTTCGAAGTGGCTTTCGCCGGGCGCTCCAACGCCGGTAAGTCCAGCGCGCTGAACACCCTGACCCATGCGAGCCTGGCCCGTACGTCGAAAACCCCGGGCCGCACACAGCTCTTGAACTTCTTCAAGCTAGACGATGAACGCCGTTTGGTCGACCTGCCCGGCTACGGTTATGCCAAGGTGCCAATTCCGCTCAAGCAGCACTGGCAACGCCACCTGGAAGCCTACCTGGGCAGCCGAGAAAGCTTGAAGGGTTTGATTCTGATGATGGACATCCGCCATCCGATGACTGACTTCGACTTGCTGATGCTCGATTGGGCAGTCGCCAGCGGCATGCCGATGCACATTCTGCTGACCAAAGCCGACAAACTCACCTACGGCGCCGCGAAGAACACGCTGCTCAAGGTGCAGTCGGAGATTCGCAAGGGCTGGGGCGATACGATCACCATCCAGTTGTTCTCGGCCCCCAAGCGCATGGGGTTGGAAGAAGCCTACACGGTGCTGGCCGACTGGATGGAGCTGGCGGACAAGGGCAGCGACGCGGCTGAATAAGCCAAATCGCAGGCAAAAAAAACCCCGGACTTCGTATGGGGAGGGGGAAGTTCGGGGTCCAAGTTCCGGACCGCTAGGGCGGGGTCCAGATATCTGCCAACACTTAACACAACATAGGAGCATTGAAGGGCTTCACCAGCCATTCAGAATCTCTGAGTGGGATTTCACGGGTTTAGTTCAGATTTTTTTTGGAAATAACTGTAGGAATTTTCAGAGCTAATGCTCCCGTCGCTGCATTGCGGTGACTCCCTGTGGCGAGGGAGCTTGCTCCCGCTGGGCTGCGCAGCAGGCCCCCCTGCATTTTTTCAGGACAGACCGCATCGCCCGGTTTACGACTGCTGCGCAGCCGAGCGGGAGCAAGCTCCCTCGCCACAAGAGCACTCGACCTAGGTTTGCGATCAGTGCGCCTCATCCCAGTTATTGCCCACACCTACTTCTACCAACAGCGGCACGTCCAGCGTGGCGGCGGCGCTCATGTGCTGGCGGATTTCCCCGCTCACCTGATCGACCAGGTCTTCGCGCACTTCCAGGACCAGTTCGTCGTGGACCTGCAGGATCACCTTCGCATCCAGCCCTGAGGTCGCCAGCCAGCGATCCACGGCCACCATGGCTTTCTTGATGATGTCAGCCGCGGTGCCTTGCATCGGCGCGTTGATGGCGGTGCGCTCGGCGCCTTTGCGCAGGGCCGGGTTCTTCGCGTTGATGTCCGGCAGGTACAAGCGACGACCGAAAATGGTTTCGACGAAACCTTGCTCGGCCGCCTGGGCGCGGGTGCGCTCCATGTATTCCAGCACACCCGGGTAACGGGCGAAGTAGCGGTCGATGTAGGCCTGGGACTGCTTGCGATCGACGCCAATCTGCTTGGCGAGGCCGAACGCGCTCATGCCGTAGATCAAGCCGAAGTTGATCGCCTTGGCGCTGCGACGCTGATCATGGGTGACGGCTTGCAGTTCGACGCCGAACACTTCGGCGGCGGTGGCACGGTGCACATCCAGGTCGTTGCGGAACGCATGGAGCAGACCTTCATCCTTGGCCAGGTGCGCCATGATCCGCAGCTCGATCTGCGAATAATCCGCCGCCAGCAGCTTGTAGCCTTTCGGCGCGACGAAGGCCTGGCGGATGCGCCGACCTTCGGCCGTGCGAATCGGAATGTTCTGCAGGTTCGGGTCGATGGACGACAGGCGTCCGGTCGCAGCGACGGCTTGCTGGTAATTGGTATGGACGCGCCCGGTGCGGCTGTTGATCTGCTCCGGCAGGCGATCGGTGTAGGTGCTCTTGAGCTTGCTCAGCGAGCGGTACTGCATCAGCACCTTGGGCAGCGGGTAATCCTGCTCCGCCAGCTCGGCGAGCACCGCTTCGGCGGTGGACGCCTGGCCCTTGGCGGTTTTACTGAGCACCGGCAGGCCAAGTTTTTCGTACAGGATGACGCCCAATTGCTTCGGCGAGCCCAGGTTGAATTCCTCGCCGGCGATGGCAAATGCCTCACGCTCCAGGGCCACCAGTTTCTCGCCCAGCTCGACACTCTGCGCGCCCAGCAGGTTGGCATCGACCAGCGCCCCTTGGCGCTCGATCCGCGCCAGGACCGGCATCAATGGCATTTCAATCTCGCTGAGTACCTTGCCCAGGCTCGGCGTGGCGGCCAGTTTTTCCTGCAAGGCCTGGTGCAGGCGGAAAGTTACGTCGGCGTCTTCGGCGGCATAAGGCCCCGCCAGCTCCAGGGATATCTGGTCGAAGGTCAGTTGCTTGACGCCTTTGCCCGCGATGTCCTGGAAGTCGGTCTTGCTTTGGCCCAGGTACTTGAGCGCCAGGCTGTCCATGTCGTGGCGAGTCGCGGTGGAATCCAGCACGTAGGATTCAAGCATGGTATCGAAGGCAATGCCTTGGACCAGGATGCCGTTGTCTTGGTCGCCACCGATGGCGCAGTTGGCCAGGATATTGGTTTCGAACTTGGCGTGCTGGCCGACCTTGAGCTTGTTCGGATCTTCCAGCAGCGGCTTGAGCGCCTTGAGCACCGTGTCGCGGTCCAACTGCTCGGGCACGCCCATGTAGGAATGCGTCAGCGGGATATACGCCGCTTCGAAAGGCGCCACGGCAAACGACAACCCAACGAGTTGCGAGTGCTGGGCATCGCCTCCGTTGGTTTCGGTGACGAAGGCAAACAGCGGCGCCTTGTCGAGTTTCGCCAGCCACGCGTCGAAGCGCGCCTGGTCAAGGATGACTTCGTACTTGGCCTCGGCAGCGCCGGGCTGTTCTTCGGCAACTTCGACGATCTCCTGGCCGGCACGCTTGGCGTCCCGCTGGTTTTCTTCAAACCAGCTCTTGAACTCCAGCAAGGTGTAAAGCTCGGCCAGTTTCTCGTGATCCGGCGCGCCCATCTGCAGGTCGTCGAGGCCGACATCCAGCGGCACGTCGGTCTTGATGGTCGCCAGCTCATAGGAGAGGAAGGCCATTTCCTTGTGCTCTTCGAGCTTGGCGGCCAGGGTCTTGGCACCGCGAATTGGCAGCGTGGCGACAATATCCAGCTGTGAATACAGTTCGGTCAGGCCGCCATTGACGCCCACCAGCAGGCCGGAAGCGGTCTTCGGCCCGATGCCCGGAACGCCCGGGATGTTGTCGGACGAATCGCCCATCAACGCCAGGTAATCGATGATCTGCTCCGGAGCGACGCCAAACTTCTCCTTCACGCCAGCCACGTCCAAGGCGCTACCGGTCATCGTGTTGACCAAGGTAATGTGCCCATCGACCAACTGCGCCATGTCCTTGTCGCCGGTGGAGATCACCACCGGACGGTCAGCCGCCGCGCTGCTGCGCGCCAGGGTGCCGATCACGTCATCGGCCTCGACGTTGTCCACGCACAGCAGCGGGAAGCCCAGGGCCTTGACGCTGGCGTGCAGCGGCTCGATCTGCACCCGCATGTCGTCGGGCATGCTCGGGCGATTAGCCTTGTATTCGGCGTACAGCGCATCGCGAAACGTCCCACCCTTGGCGTCGAACACCACGGCGAACGGACTGTCCGGGTACTGCTTGCGCAGACTCTTGAGCATGTTCAGCACGCCCTTGACCGCGCCTGTCGGCAGGCCTTTGGACGTGGTCAGCGGTGGCAGCGCGTGAAAGGCGCGGTACAGATAAGAAGAACCGTCCACCAGGACGAGGGGGGCTTGGCTCATGAGCAGGATCAACCTTTTCGGCGGGTCCAAGGCTAGAATAGCGGGACCGTTGACGACAAAGGGACAAGGTTATCATGCGTACACTAAATCGCCTGTTACTCGCTGGCTTGTTTGCATTCACCCCGATAGCCGTCATGGCGGCGGACGACGCACCCTCGGCGGACCCGGATGTCACCATCCGCACCGAAGGCGACAAAACCATCCAGGAATATCGGCAAAACGGCTTTCTGTACGCGATCAAGGTCACGCCCAAGAACGGCAAGCCTTATTTCCTGGTACGCGCCGACGGCACTGATGCAAACTTCATCCGCTCGGACCAGCCGGATATGCTGATCCCTTCGTGGAAAATCTTTGAGTGGTGATGCCGCTCCCGACTTCAACCGGCGCCCGCTGAAGGGCGCCCGTACTGGCAGTTTTAACCATGTCTGTGTTCACGCCCCTGGCTCGGCCCGAGCTGGAAACCTTTCTCGCCCCTTATGGGCTTGGCCGTCTACTTGATTTCCAGGGGATTGCTGCCGGCAGCGAAAACACCAATTTTTTCATCAGCCTGGAGCAGGGTGAATTCGTCCTGACCCTGGTCGAACGTGGCCCGGTGCAGGAAATGCCGTTCTTCATCGAACTGCTGGACGTTCTGCACGACGCCAATCTGCCGGTGCCTTACGCCTTGCGTACGACAGACGGCGTTGCGCTGCGGGAACTGGCGGGCAAACCGGCGCTGCTGCAACCGCGCCTGGCCGGCAAGCACATCAAGCAGGCCAACGCCCAGCACTGCGCCCAGGTCGGCGAATTGCTCGCGCATCTGCACTTGGCGACCAAGGACAACATGATCAAACGCAAGACCGATCGTGGCCTGGACTGGATGCAGGAGGAGGGCGGCAAACTGCTGTCGCACCTCAATGCCGAGGCCCGCCAGTTGCTGCAAGCTGCGCTGGAGGAAATTTCGTTGAAGAAGGTCGGCATCCTTGCACTGCCGCGGGCCAACATCCATGCCGACCTGTTCCGCGACAACGCGATGTTCGAAGGTACGCACCTGACCGGGCTGATCGATTTCTATAACGCCTGCTCCGGGCCGATGCTGTATGACGTCGCCATCGCCTTGAATGACTGGTGTTCGGATGACGACGGCGTGCTCGATGGCCCACGGGCGAGGGCATTGCTGGGCGCCTATGCGGCGCTACGGCCGTTCACCGCCGCCGAGGCGCAACTGTGGCCGACCATGCTGCGTGTGGCATGCGTGCGGTTCTGGTTGTCGCGGCTGATCGCCGCCGAGTCGTTCGCTGGTCAGGATGTGTTGATCCACGATCCGATGGAATTCCAGCAGCGGTTGGCGCAGCGGCAGAAGGTCCACGCGTTGTTGCCTTTCGCCCTATAACAGCAGGCGACGCGAAGCTGACTGCTCTTGTGGCGAGGGGATTTATCCCCGCTGGGCTGCGCAGCAGCCCCTTGCTTTCTATTGGCGGACCGTGGCGGCTGATATTTTTTGGGGGCCGCTTCGCGCCCCAGCGGGGATAAATCCCCTCGCCACAGGTTCTGCGTTGACAGGCTATAGCGACTCCAAACACCCCGCCAAATCATTCCCCAACTTCTCCAACAACTGCTCATACCCCTGCGCCGTCGCCGGGGTGTAGCCACCCAGCGCGTCCAGCTCCGCCAGTTTCACCGGCAACCCGGCCACCAGGGTTTCGGCCAGGCGCGGGCGCAACGGTGGTTCGCTGAAGACGCAGGTCTTGCCCACCGCCTGCAAGCGCGTGCGCATGGCCGCCACGTGCTGGGCGCCGGGCTGGACTTCGGCGGCCACGGCGAACACCCCGGCGTGCTTGAGTCCATAGTTGTCTTCGAAATAATCGAATGCTTCATGGAAGACGAAATACGGCTTGCCCGCGATCCCGGCCAAGCGTGTCTTGAGGCGCGCGTCCAAGGCATCGAGGCGCTGGTTGAAACCCTTGAGGTTGCTTTGATAACGGGCAGCATTCGCCGGATCCGCTGCGCTCAGGTCAGCCGCCATCCTGGCGGCGATCACGCGCGCATTGTGCGGCGACAGCCACAGGTGGGCATCCACGGTGCCGGGGCGATGATCATGATCGTGCTCATCGCCGCCATCGTCATGATCTTCGTGGGACGCGCTGTCCTCGGCGAAATGACGCAACGTGAGCCCCGGTAGGTCCTGCACCGCAACCGATGGCAACGTACGACCGTTCAGCACACGCGGTAGGAAACCTTCCATGTCCGGCCCGATCCAGTACAGCAGGTCCACCGATTGCACCTTGCGCACATCGGAGGGCCGCAACGCGTAGTGATGGGGCGAAGCGCCCGGTGGCAGCAGCACTTCCGGAACGGCCACGCCGTCCTGCACGGCGGCGGCAATCAATTGCAACGGCTTGATGCTGGTGAGCACCTTGACGTCGGCCTGGGCCGAGCCAATCAGCAGGAAACTTGCGACAAAAGCGACAAAGAGCGAAAAAAATCGGGACACGATGACCACTCGAAGAGGCGAGAACGGGTAACATAATAACGTCTCTCACTGAACTCGTCGCTGCCCATGCCTATTACACCCCTCGCCAGCCGTCCCCACGATCACTCCCACTGCGTGCACAGCGCGCTGTCCGAGGCCGATGCCATTTGCGCGCGCCAAGGGTTGCGCCTGACAGCCCTGCGTCGGCGGGTGCTGGAATTGGTCTGGCAAAGCCACAAGCCACTGGGCGCGTATGACATTCTCGCGGTGCTCAGCGAGCAGGACGGCCGTCGTGCCGCGCCGCCAACCGTCTACCGTGCCCTGGATTTCCTCCTGGAAAATGGCCTGGTGCATCGCATTTCGTCGCTGAACGCCTTCGTCGGCTGCAACCATCCGGAACACGCCCACCAAGGCCAGTTCCTGATCTGCCGCGAATGCCACGCCGCCATCGAGCTGGAACAGAAATCCATCAGCGATGCCATCATCGCCAGCGCCAAGGACGTCGGCTTCGTGGTCGACACCCAGACCGTCGAAGTGGTCGGCCTCTGCTCCGGCTGCCAGGGGGCCTGATGAGCAACGCGCTGATCCGCCTCGAGCAGGTGGCCGTGACGTTCGCCGGGCAGAACGTGCTGGATAACATCCATTTAAGCGTCGAACCGGGGCAGATCGTGACGTTGATCGGCCCCAACGGTGCCGGCAAGACCACCCTGGTGCGCGCCGTGCTGGGGCTGCTCAAGCCGGACAGCGGTAGCGTCTGGCGCAAGCCTCGGTTGCGCGTCGGTTACATGCCGCAAAAACTCCATGTCGATCCAACGTTGCCGCTGTCGGTCCTGCGATTCCTGCGTTTGGTACCGGGCGTGGATCGTGAACGCGCCTTGGCAGCGCTGAAAGAAGTCGGTGCCGAGCAGGTGATCGACAGCCCGGTCCAGAGTGTTTCCGGCGGCGAGATGCAGCGGGTATTACTGGCCCGTGCCCTGTTGCGCGAGCCGGAACTGCTGGTGCTCGACGAGCCGGTGCAAGGGGTCGACGTAGCCGGCCAGGCCGAACTGTACAGCTTGATTACCCGTTTGCGCGACCGCCATGGCTGCGGCGTGTTGATGGTGTCCCACGACCTTCACCTGGTCATGAGCACCACCGACCAGGTGGTCTGCCTGAACCGTCACGTCTGCTGTTCCGGGCATCCTGAACAGGTCAGCGGCGATCCGGCTTTCGTCGAGCTGTTCGGAAAGAACGCACAGAGTCTGGCGATTTATCATCACCACCATGACCATGCCCATGACCTGCACGGTTCGGTGGTCAACCCCCCTTCTGCTTCAAAACATGTTCATGGAGACGGCTGCAAGCATGGCTGATTTTCTGTTGTACGCCCTGCTTGCAGGCTTGGCGCTCGCGCTGGTGGCCGGTCCACTGGGGTCGTTCGTGGTCTGGCGGCGCATGGCCTATTTTGGCGACACCTTGTCCCACGCGGCGCTGCTTGGCGTGGCCATGGGTTTTCTGCTGGACGTCAGCCCGGCCATCGCGGTGACGGTTGGCTGCCTGCTGCTCGCGGTGGTGCTGGTGACCTTGCAACAACGCCAGCCGCTGGCGTCCGACACGCTGCTGGGCATCCTGGCGCCGAGCACGCTGTCGCTCGGGCTGGTAGTGCTGAGCTTCATGCGGGACGTGCGGATCGACCTGATGGCCTATCTGTTCGGCGACTTGCTGGCGATCAGTCCGACGGACCTTGCCTGGATCCTCGGCGGCAGCGCGGCGGTGCTGCTGCTGCTGGTGGCGCTGTGGCGTCCGTTGCTGGCGGTCACCGTCCATGAAGAGCTGGCGCGAGTCGAAGGTTTGCCCGTGGTGGGCCTGCGCTTGGCACTGATGCTGTTGATCGCGGTGGTCATCGCCGTGGCGATGAAAATCGTCGGCGTCTTGCTGATTACCTCATTGCTGATCATTCCTGCGGCTGCGGCACAGCGTCACGCCCGCTCACCCGAGCAGATGGCCTTGGGTGCAAGCCTGCTGGGCATGCTCGCGGTGTATGGCGGGCTGGCACTGTCCTGGTTCAAGGACACCCCGGCCGGCCCATCGATCGTGGTCAGCGCCGCTGCGTTGTTTCTGCTGAGTTTTGTCCTGCCCCGTCGAGGGGTGTAGACTTGCTCGCTTTTTGCGCAAATAGAGAGTCGCAGGAATGAAGCCGTTCGCCTCCCGTTATCTGCTCCTTGTCGCGTTTTCCCTGCTGCTGGGTGCCTGCCAGAGCACGCCGCCAGTCGTCGAGGCCCCTGATACAAGGGCTCCGGCCATTGCCCAGCTCGAACAAAGCCTGGCCAGCAATGAGCTGGCCACCGCTGAAGACCAATTGGCCGCTTTGCAAAGCCAGGCGCCCGAAGATCGCTCGCTGGAGCCCTACCAACGGCAACTGGCCGAGGCGTACCTGCGCCGCAGCCAGATCGATCTGCAAAAAGGCGATGTAAACGCCGCCGCCACTGCCCTGAGCCGTGCCCGGGCCTTGATGCCAAAGGCTCCAGCGCTGACCGGCGAAGTCAACAGTGCCATTGCCGAGGCCCGCAAGGCCGAGCTGGATAAAGCCGAAGCAGACCTCAAGGCTGCCGAAGCAAAACCCGTCGCCAAGGTGATCGACCCGAGCGCGCCGAGCACCACCGTTGCGCTTAACCTCGCTGATATACAGCAAATGCGTCGGCAATTAGATGCCATCGCCGCCGATGTGGTGAGTTATCAGTGTGACGTCAGCATCCAGGCGCCACGCACCAATGACTATCCATGGCTGGCGACGTTGCTGACAAAGCGGGTCAAGAAGCTTGATCCGGGGTTTGACTTGAAACTGCAGAAGCAGATTTTGCGCAGTGTGCCGGCACAGATGGTGCTGACGCCGCGTAAGCCCTAAAAGCATCGCGAGCAAGCTCGCTCCCACAGTGGTTTGTGTCGATCACGAAACCCCATGTGGGAGCGAGCTTGCTCGCGATAGCGCCCTACCAGACAACAAATCTCTTTAGGCCGGAACCGCCTTGGCCTTCGGCTCCCGCGCCCAAACCCGATGCTGGGCAATCGCCGCAAAAAACCGCGAAAAACCGCTCGCATCCGCATCTTCGATCAACCCCGCATCCACCTCCAGCTTCAACTCCACCAACAGCTGCCGGGCCTCACCATGAAGCCCAATGGCTTTCAGATGCTTGTAGGCCTCCAGCACGTAATGCAACGCCACGCCGTCGCGACTCAAGGCCTTGATCGACTCCGCACCGCCTGGCACGAACACCGCGTCAAAGGCAATCGACGGCAGGCCTTCCATGGACGCATCCACCGCCAGCGTCTGCCCATCCGCCGTGGTGACCGGCGCCGAGGTCGGCCCCAGCACTTTGGCGTGGGCACCTTCGGCCTCCAGGGCTTGCTTGAGTGCATTGATGACCGCCCCATCGACACCGTTGGCCACCAATACCGCCACTTTGCGCGTCTTGATGTCGCCAGAGAGCAGGTTCGCCTGGCTCAAGGCCGGGGATTGCTCCAGCGATGGCGTCGGAACATCAACCGTACCGGCGCTCGGTGCCGGCAAGCCAAGGTTCTTGGCAACTCGCCCGGCCAGTTCCAGGTCGATATTGGCGAGGATCTCGTTCACCTGCCGCGCCCGGATGAATTCACGCTCCACTTTTCCCAGTTCAAAGCTGTAGGCCGCAATGATGTGTTCTTTTTCGTGGGGGCTCATGCTTTTGTAAAACAGCCGTGCCTGGGAGAAATGATCGCCAAACGAATCGCTGCGCTGGCGGATCTTGTGAGCGTCGATACGCTCCGGATAGCTTTCAAAACCGCCATCCTGTGGGCCGGGCGGCGTCTCTTTCGGCCAACCGCCATCGATGGAGTTCGGTTCGTAGGACGCGCGTCCCTTGTCGATGGTAGTGCGGTGCATGGCATCCCGCTGGCCGTTGTGCACGGGCGTGATCGCGCGATTGATCGGCAACTCATGAAAATTCGGCCCACCGAGTCGGCTGATCTGCGTATCGGTGTAGGAAAACAGCCGGCCTTGCAGCAACGGGTCATTGGTGAAATCAATGCCCGGCACGATATGCCCGGGGCAGAACGCAACCTGCTCGACTTCGGCGAAGAAATTATCCGGGTTACGGTTCAGCACCATCTTGCCCAGCGGCGTGATGGGCACCAGCTCTTCGGGAATAATCTTGGTCGGGTCGAGCAGGTCGAAGTCGAACTTGTGCTCGTCTTCCTCGGCAACGATTTGCACACCGAATTCCCATTCCGGGTAATCGCCCATCTCGATGGACTCCCAGAGGTCGCGACGGTGGTAGTCGGTATCCTTGCCTGCAAGCTTCTGGGCTTCGTCCCACACCAAGGAACAGGCCCCAGCCTTGGGTCGCCAGTGGAATTTGACGAAGCTGCTCAGGCCTTCGGCGTTGATCATGCGGAAGGTGTGCACGCCAAAACCTTGCATGGTGCGCAGGCTTTTTGGAATGGCCCGGTCAGACATCGCCCAAATCACCATGTGAGCCGATTCCGGCACCAGTGAGACAAAATCCCAGAACGTGTCGTGGGCCGAGCCGCCGGTGGGAATCTCGTTGTGGGGCTCGGGTTTAACCGCGTGGACGAAGTCTGGAAACTTCACCGCGTCCTGGATGAAAAACACCGGCATGTTATTGCCCACCAGGTCGAAGTTGCCTTCGTCGGTGAAGAACTTCACGGCAAAGCCACGCACGTCCCGCACGGTGTCACCGGAACCCCGCGGACCTTGCACAGTGGAAAAACGCACGAACACTGGCGTCTTTTTACTCGGGTCCTGTAGGAAACCGGCCTTGGTCAGGGCCGAATGCGCTTCATAGCTTTGGAAATAACCATGGGCGCCAGTCCCGCGGGCATGAACGATGCGCTCCGGGATGCGTTCGTGGTCAAAGTGCGTGATTTTCTCACGCATGATGAAATCTTCCAGCAGCGACGGCCCACGCGCACCCGCCCGGAGCGTGTTCTGGTTATCAGCGATTTTTACGCCCTGGTTGGTACGCAACGCCTGTTCGGTGGCGTCGGAGCGAAACTGCTCCAGGCTCTCGAGTTTGGCGTTGGTATTGCTACGGTCCAGGGTATCGGTCCCGGCCAATTGGCTGGGGGCGGCAGGTTTGTTAGTGCTCATCAGGCATGACTCCTCGTTGCGATCCCCGCCGTGGCCAGGACCCGTGAGTTCGATGCGCCAGGCACGGTACCTGGGCATGTTTTGAGTTGCTTAATGAGTGACCGATGGCGTTTCGCTGTGTTCCTTTTATCTGTCCTTTGATCGCCTTATTGCCAAATCACTGGTTCATTCTCAAATAAATGCTAAGAACCTCTATACGGACAGGCTAAAATGCGCGCCCGGCTAACCGCTGATCCTTTTTCAACGCGCCCCACAAGGTTCGCTACGTGATCGAGTTTCAAAATGTTCATAAAACCTACCGAGTCGCCGGTAGGGATATCCCCGCCCTGCATCCGACCAGTCTGACGATTGAGAACGGTCAGGTCTTCGGCCTGATTGGCCATTCTGGCGCAGGAAAAAGTACCCTGCTGCGCCTGATCAATCGCCTTGAAGATTCCACGGGCGGAAAGATCATCGTCGACGGTGAAGAAGTCACCGCCCTGGACGCCAGCGGCCTGCGCCGCTTCCGCCAGCAAGTCGGAATGATTTTCCAGCACTTCAACCTGCTGGCGTCCAAGACCGTGGCCGACAACGTCGCGCTGCCGCTGACGCTGGCTGGTGAATTGTCCCGCAGCGAAATAGACCAGCGCGTCGCCGAGCTGCTGGCGCGGGTAGGGCTGTCCGACCACGCCCGCAAATACCCGGCGCAACTGTCCGGCGGCCAGAAGCAGCGCGTCGGCATCGCCCGCGCCTTGGCGACCAAACCCAAGATCCTGCTGTGCGACGAGGCCACCAGCGCCCTCGACCCGCAGACCACCGCTTCGGTGCTGCAACTGCTGGCAGAGATCAACCGCGAGCTGAAGCTGACCATCGTGCTGATCACCCATGAAATGGACGTGATCCGCCGCGTTTGCGACCAAGTGGCCGTGATGGACGCCGGCGTGATCGTCGAGCAAGGCCCGGTGGCCGAGGTGTTCCTGCATCCGAAGCACCCGACCACCAAGCGTTTTGTCCAGGAAGACGAGCAGATCGACGAAAGCGAACAGCGCGACGATTTCGCCCACGTCCCAGGGCGTATCGTGCGTCTGACGTTCCAGGGCGAAGCGACCTACGCGCCATTGCTCGGCACCGTCGCCCGGGAAACCGGTGTGGACTACAGCATCCTGGCCGGTCGCATCGACCGCATCAAAGACACCCCCTACGGGCAACTGACCCTCGCCATCACCGGCGGTGACATGGAGGCGGCATTCGCCCGCTTCACCGCGGCCGATGTCCACATGGAGGTGCTGCGCTGATGGAATTTTTTGCAAACGTCGACTGGCTGGAAATCTGGCTGGCAACCGGCGACACCTTCCTGATGCTGTTCGGCTCGCTGCTGTTCACCGTCCTGCTCGGCTTGCCCCTGGGCGTGTTGCTGTTCCTGTGCAGCCCGCGCCAACTGCTCGAAGCCCGCGGCGTTTATGCGCTGCTGTCGCTGATCGTGAACATCCTGCGCTCGCTGCCGTTCATCATCCTGTTGATCGTGATGATTCCGTTCACAGTGTTGATCACCGGCACCTCCCTGGGCGTGGCCGGCGCGATCCCACCGCTGGTGGTCGGCGCCACGCCGTTCTTCGCCCGCCTGGTGGAAACCGCCTTGCGCGAAGTCGACCGCGGCATCATCGAAGCGACCCAAGCCATGGGCGCGACCACGCGGCAGATCATCGTCAACGCCTTGCTGCCGGAAGCCCGCCCGGGCATTTTTGCAGCAATTACGGTGACAGCGATTACGCTGGTGTCCTACACGGCCATGGCCGGTGTGGTCGGCGCCGGTGGTCTGGGCGACCTGGCAATCCGCTTCGGCTACCAGCGTTTCCAGACCGACGTCATGGTCGTCACCGTGGTGTTGCTGCTGGTGCTGGTTCAGGTCCTGCAAACCGTGGGCGACAAACTGGTTGTGCATTTCTCTAGAAAATAAGGCCTCGCGCCCATAAACATGAGCCGGCCATTCGCTGGCAGGCGCCGAGAGCAGGCGCCTCAAAAGGAGTTAGCTGAATGAAAAAACTACTGGTTGCCTTCGCTGCCGCCGCCGCGTTCTCCGCCCACGCCGACACCCTGACCGTCGCGGCCACGCCCGTGCCCCACGCGGAAATCCTCGAATTCGTCAAACCGGCGTTGGCGAAGGAAGGCGTGGATTTGAAGGTCAAAGTCTTCACCGACTATATCCAGCCGAACGTGCAGGTCGCGGAAAAGCGCCTGGACGCCAACTTCTTCCAGCACCAGCCGTACCTGGATGAGTTCAACAAGGCCAAGGGCACGCATCTGGTGAGCGTGGCCGGCGTGCACCTGGAACCCCTGGGCGCTTACTCCAGCAAGTACAAGGCACTGACCGAATTGCCGGGCGGCGCTAACGTAGTGATCCCGAACGACGCTACCAATGGCGGTCGTGCGCTGTTGTTGCTGGCTAAGGCTGGGATTATCAAGCTGAAGGACTCGGGCAACATCCTGTCCACTACCAAGGACATCGTTGAGAACCCAAAGGATCTGAAATTCCGTGAGCTGGAAGCGGCGACTATCCCGCGGGTGCTGACCCAGGTGGATCTGGCGTTGATCAATACCAACTATGCGTTGGAGGCCAAGCTTGATCCTTCCAAGGATGCGTTGGTGATTGAAGGTAACGACTCGCCTTATGTGAACATCCTGGTGGCTCGTGAGGATGACAAGGACAGTGAGGCGATGAAGAAGCTGGTCGCCGCGCTGCATACGCCGGAAGTGAAGGCTTTTATTCTTGAGAAGTACAAAGGCGCGGTTTTGCCGGCGTTTTGAGCTGATTGGGTGTGAAAAGAACGGGGCTGCGTGGGAACGCAGGCCCGTTTTTTTTGCAGCGTTTGTCCATCGTTCGGGCCGAATAAACCCTGGGATCTGCTTCATTGTTCCATAACCCTCATGATAAATTCGCGCCGCGACCTCTAATCAATAGAGGGCATTCAGGGAGAGAAGTGAGTGATCAAGTCTTTGTTGGTTGGGGCATTGCTGGCAATGGCATCCGCATCGGCGTCTGCGATGAGTTGCGACAACCCTAGAAACGCCTATGACAGAACCTATTGCGCGTCGCTGAAAATGGTTCAGTCGGATCAGGACATCAATGATCAATACAAGAAGACGATGAGTGCCCTGAACCCGGATCAAAAGAAAAAGGTGAAAGCCGCTCAAATCCAGTGGATCAAAAATCGTGACAGCGCCTGCTCCAACGATGGCCTGCTCTACCTGGACTGCGCCAATGAGAAGACCGAGGCGCGTATCGTCATACTCAAGGCTGTGGAGCGCGAGTGCCGTGCTGCCGGTTGCGACGACGCCAAGCTGTCGCAAGTCGAGTAATCCGATAAGCACGTCGAACTTGCAGTCGTACCCACGAAAACCCGACGTAAAGCGTCGGGTTTTTCTTTTTTATCAGCGCTACGCGGCGCCACGCTCGACCATCGCGCGCCATGCCCGGACGCTGGGGCGCTCCTGCATCCTGGCGTGCCAGGCTCGAAGTGCTAGGCACTCTCCAGGCACGGGGAGCTGCACCAGCGAGGCGAAGATCATCCCGCCCAGTACCGCAATGTCTGCCATCGAGAATTTCTCGCCCGCCACAAAGGGCTGGTCTTTGAGCAGGCTGTCGAAATAGCGCATGCCTCTGATCGCCTTGTCGCGCATCCGGCCGCCCCACTCGGCGTTCTGGTACAGCTCGACATCTGGGCCGAGGCCCGGCGTGGCATGGTGGAAGTACACACTGACGGCGTCGAGAAATTCGAGCTCGGCACGCTTGGTCATCATGTGGATAAGGCCCTTTTCCAGAGGCGTTTCGCCCGTCAGCGTCGGTTCGCCGACGAGGCTATCCAGGTATTGGGTAATCGCCGTGCATTCGGCGATCAGCGTCCCATCGTTCAGCTCCAGCACGGGCAGTGTCCCGGAGTAATTGATGGCGAGGAATTCCGGTTTCTTGTGCTCACCGGTCCAGAGATTCACCGGAATGAATTCGATTTTCGGCAACAAGCCTTTTTCCGCCAGTGCAATGCGCACGCGGGCGGGGTAGGGGCCGTTGAACCAATCGTAGATTTTCATTTCAGGAACCGTTGAAACGTCAGCGCGCTGTTGTGAAGGAGACATGATTCGAGCACCTGCCTGTCAATTGGTAGGTGAAAGATTGAGCTGATATTTTAACCCCGTCAATCCCCTACCTGACAATTGGCAGGTAGGGGATCCGGGGGTAGAATCGCGTCCAACTGAATCAAATCTCGTAACGAGGCGGTAACGTGAACGAAAATGCTCGAGAAGCCATCTTGGCGGCAGCGAAATCCGCTGCCCAACTGCACGGTTACAGTGGGATCAATTTCCGTAGCATTGCCGAAGCGGTGGGCATCAAGAACGCCAGCATTTACTACCACTTTCCGAGCAAGGCAGGGCTGGCTGCCGCGGTTGCCGAGCGCTACTGGCAAGACGTGCAGCAGGTGCTTGAAGGGATACGCGCCGCCAATCCCGAGCCGAAGGTGTGCGTTCAGTTGTATCCATCCATTTTTCGAAAGTCGCTTGAGGACGGGAACAGGCTATGTCTGTCCAGCTTCATGGCCGCCGAATACGAAGATCTTCCCGATGAAGTCTTGCGGGAGATCCGCGCGTTTGCGGACGTTAACGTGACATGGCTTGCCCAGGTGTTGGCCGATGTCGAAGTGGGCAGCGCGGCAGAATGTGAGCGCCGAGCCCGTGCCATCTACACCGCTGTTGCGGGTGCCCAGTTGATCGCGCGGACTCGGGCGGATGTCGGTCTGTACGATGATTTGATATTGAGTTACCGGGAGACAGGGTTGATTCCAGCCTGATCCTGGTTGTCGTCAGGAAGGAATGGTTGGGGCGTCTGACGTTTTGCTAAATCCCCTCGCCACAGTAATTCAGTTGTTTGCATTGGTGGCAGGGTGCCACAATCGCCGTTTTCGTTGCGTCACGATCAGGTGGATCAAATGGATGGCCCAAGATCTCGGAACGGCCAGGATTGCTTCATAGCCGAGCAAGTGCGAACTGACCGACTGCAACAACTGTTTCGCCAATCCGTTTCTGCGGTTTTTGGCAGTTACCTGGCTGCCATCATGCTGAGCTGGCTGTGTTGGGACCGGTTTGAGCACAGCGTTATTTTTTGGTGGCTGGCCATCCTGACCGCATCGACACTGTTGCGTATCGCAATGTTCGTTGCCTATTTCCGCAGCGACGAAAGTAAGCGCACGCCTCAACGTTGGGAGCGCAAATACTGGATCACACTGGTGTTATCCGCCGGTATCTGGGGCGGCGGCGCGTTTGTGATCATGCCGGCGGACGATCTGTTGTCCCAGGCATTGGTCATGCTCTTTACGGTCGGGATGTCCGTCAGCGCGGTGTCCTGCTACTCGGCCTACCGCGATATGACCCTGGTCTCCATTGGCCTGGTGCTGTTTCCCTGCACCGCCTGGCTGCTGTTTCAACCGTCCTCGATTCAAGTCGGCATGGCCCTTTCGATCCTGGTGTTTGCGGCCTTTGCGGCCCGCGCCACGCACAGGATGTCCCAGGCACTGGAAATCGCCTTTCGTCTTACTCGCGAAATGGAACAGGCGAACAGCATTTCGACCCGTGCCGCACAAACCGATGAACTGACCGGCCTGAAGAGTCGGCGGGCTTTTTTCGAGCATGCCCAGCAACTCTACAACGAGTGCAAGAGCAAACGATTGGGGTTGTGTGCGGTCATGTTGGACATGGATCACTTCAAGCACATCAACGACACCTACGGCCATCAGGTGGGGGATCAGGTTTTGCGCGAGATGGGGGTGGTGATCAGTTCGTCGTTTCGGGCAACCGATATCCACGGGCGGCTCGGCGGGGAAGAGTTCGCCATTCTGCTTCCGGACACTTCCATCGAAGTCGCTACCCAGATTGCAGAACAGCTCATCGATACGATCGCGGGTTTGATGATCGAGCCTGTCCACGGCATATCGGCCAGCCTCGGCGTCGCATCGACGGGGGCCTGTAATAAGGATCTTCACAGCTTGATGAACGATGCGGATAAGGCCCTGTATCGAGCGAAGGCGTTGGGGCGTAATCGAGTGGCTGTCGCTTAGTCGGGTTGATTTGTATTAACAGTCGGAATTTGACTGGGCCTGCCTTTGTCGATGTCGGCTACGCGGATCGAGCTCCGGCTCCAGACAGGTCTACGGAAGCTCTGATGGCATCAATTGCGTCTTGAGCGAGCGCCATAACGATCGTTGTACTGGTTTCAATCCGACTGATGATGTCTTCTCTCGGACCCTGCTTCCAGGCAACGCTTGCGTAAAAAACTGCTTGAGATACCTGGCGATGGCTTTCGCTTTCATAGGAGCGAATCAGGTGATAGTTGTCACTATCATGTAATGAGCAGCCATAAGAAACGACATCCATGCCCGCCTCCAGGTGAAGCGGAACACTGACATTTTGCATTACTTTGTGAAAATCCAATCCCGATCCTGGCCTCAAGGTGTACGTCAGGATTTCAATAATTCGAGTCATTCCAAATCTTCCATGTGGCATTTCCACGGGAGCATCCGCGCAGCTCAGCTTACGCCATCAGGGCGAGTTGCGTTACGGCACGCGTTGGACGATCGAGAAGCCCATCATCGGTGCGAATTTCCCTCCCTTTGAGAGCCTGCAATTGCGCGGGTCCTGCTGATTCCCCAGGCGCGTCCTTCCCCTGGCCTCACCTCGCGGCTCACGCGGGCTGGCGATATTGCAAAGCCTAAAAATAAATTTCCTTTCATATCAACTGGTTAATTCAAAGACGAAAAATTTTTCAAAATTTAGCTTGCGCGCTAATTATTCGTCCATTAACTTTGTCGCAACTGGTTAGCGCGCAAACATTTAGCGCAAACCAAAACAACTCAAACCCATCAGCAAAAGAGGAAACACCATGAACGTTCTCTACACCGCAGTCGCAACCTCCACCGGTGGCCGTGATGGCCGTGCTGTTTCCAGCGACAAGATTCTCGACGTGAAACTGGCCACTCCAAAAGCCCTGGGCGGCGCCGGTGGTGAAGCCACCAACCCTGAGCAGTTGTTCGCCGCCGGCTACTCGGCCTGCTTCATCGGCGCGTTGAAATTTGTCGCCAGCCAGAGCAAACGCAGCATTCCGGCTGACGCCTCGATCACGGCCCACGTCGGCATCGGCCAGATCCCTGGTGGTTTCGGTCTGGACATCGACCTGCACATCAGCCTGCCAGGCCTGGATCAAGCCGATGCCCAAGCGCTGGTCGATGCGGCTCACCAGGTTTGCCCGTACTCCAACGCGACACGCGGCAACGTCGAAGTCCGTTTGCACGTCACCGTCTAACTCACTCTATCTACGAATAAAAAGGATCAGGACATGAACACTCTCGGCAAAACACTCATTGGCTCGCTTCTGGCACTGTCCCTCGGCAATGCGTTCGCGACTTCCTATGTTCAACCTACGTTCGCCGAGGGTGGCTCGGATCGACTGATCGAGAACCGTGTCGCTGAAGGCGGCTCGGATCGTCTGATCGAAAACCGTGTAGCCGAAGGTGGCTCGGATCGACTGATCGAAAACCGTGTAGCCGAAGGTGGCTCGGATCGACTGATCGAAAATCGCGTAGCCGAGGGCGGTTCGGACCGACTGATGGAAAATAGAGTGGGCTAAACAATCCCTCCACCGCCCCAAGAGCTGGTCGAATCAACCCATGTTGTTTCCAGCCACAAACGCCGCTTATCTCTCACGAGGAAGCGGCGTTTTTTTTTGCAACATGTTCCGGGGTCCTAAACGATGCTATCCACCACACCGCCATCGACACGCAGTGCCGCGCCAGTGGTGGCCGAGGCCTGTTCCGAGCTGGCGTAGATGATCATGTTGGCGACTTCCTCGACGCGCGCCGCGCGCTGGATGATCGAGGTGCTGCGATGTTCGTTGACGAAATCTGCCGCGACTTTTTCCAGGCTTTCCCCACTGCGCTCGACGTCCGCCTGGAGCATCTGGGCAACGCCTTCGGAAAGCGTCGGCCCCGGCAACACCGAGTTCACCGTCACGCCCGTGCCAGCGAGGCGCTTGGCCAGGCCACGAGCGATTGAAAGTTGGGCGGTTTTGGTGAAGCCGTAGTGGATCATGTCGGCAGGAATGTTCACGCCCGATTCCGACGAGATAAACACAATCCGCCCCCAACCGCGCTCGACCATGCCCTGAGCGTAGGCCCTGGAAACACGCACGCCCGACATCACGTTGGTTTCGAAGAAGCGCTGCCATTCGCTGTCCGGCGTTTCGAAGAAGTCTTCCTGTTTGAAAATGCCCAGGTTGTTGATGACGATATCGAAGCTGGGGTGCTTGGCGATGAGTGCCTCGCAGCCAGGCGCGTGACTGAGATCGCCGACAAAACCAGTCGCCCTTGAAGCAAGGGCGCCCAAGCGCTGCAGCGCGTCCTCCACACTGCTCTCGCTGCGACCGTTGATAACCACTTGAGCGCCAGCTTCAAGGAAGCCTTTGGCAGTCGCGAAACCGATACCGCTGGTGGACCCGGTGACCAGGACATGACGTCCGGTGAAATCGATATTCATGAGGGGACTCCTTGATTAACGAACCAGAGGAAGTGCGATATTTCTGGCTGAACGGTCGTCCGACGGATCTAGAAAGGCTTTGCCGTCCAACGTCGCCGATATCGCAGGCCCTTAATCATGGACACGATTGAGGCTTTGCGCCTCTTTGTGATGGTCTTTTCCGCGGATGCCCGTTGCTACTTCCTTGGCAGGTTGGGGAACAAGCAAGGTTAGGGCATCAGCCGACATCGATGTGAAGTTGCCGGCCTCTTCGCGAGCAAGCTCGCTCCCACAGGGTTGGTGGGGGTTCTTGGTCATGGGGAGGGGCTGCTGCGCAGCCCAGCGGGAGCAAGCTCCCTCGCCACGGGGTTCGGTCGACCCAGCTTTCAGGCTTGCGCGCTGAATCGCTGCGCAGCACGCCGCTCAAGCATTGCGGCTTCCGTCTCTCGCGTCGCCCGTTCGCCTTTGTACGCCAGTTGGTTGAAAAACAACCCGTCCGAAAACTCCTGGGGAGGGACCGAGCCGGCGCGTTTGAGCATCGGCGCCAGATCGATGGTGCTGGCGAAGTTTTCCTGGGTCAGGTTGTAGCGGCCCAGGTAACTGCCGGACCAGGGCGAGTCGGCGTCGACCATGTCGATAGAGGCGTCACGGAACGCAACGGCGGCGGCTTTCAGGTCAGTGGACTCATTGAGCAGATCGGTCAGCCGCTGGGTGTCCGCGCTGCTGAGTTGGCCGGCCGTGTCGAGCACCTTCAGGCGGCCATCGGCCTCGACGGTGAAGCCATATTTCTTGCCGGCCAGGTCCGGATGGGTTGCCGACAGCATTGACTGGAACGTCTCGAAAGAGCTTCTCAGGGTGTTTTTCGCGCTCTCGGTAATCGCGGCGAATCGAGGGAAGTCTGGTGATTGGGAGCGACCGATCCAGGTTTCGATGATGACCGGCGATTGCACCATGGCCTGGGTTTCTTCACTGGGGTGAAAGATCGCTGCAGGGCCGGCACTTGTCAGCTGCTTTACGGCGTCCGTAGGAGGATTGGTTACCAACTTCTGGTCGGAGCGGGTGAGGTTAGTGTTGGCGGGAGAGATAGCGGCAGAGCTAACAGAGAATTCCATTTCATCGGTCCATGATTGGCGGATACATCGGGTTATCGACAGCGGGGGGCCGAGCTTTAGGGGGGCGGGCTGCTGCGCAGCCCAGCGGGAGCAAGCTCCCTCGCCACGGGTACCGTGCAGGCCAAGGCATTGTGGTTGTGGCGAGGGGATACTTGCCACAAGTAAGGCCTTTGCCGGAATTGATGCCCTGCCTTCAGTACCACCGCGCCTCGCCCGGCGGGCGTTTCTTGAAGCGTTTCATGCTCCACATGTACTGGCTCGGGTAGGCGCGTACGTAACGCTCGACCACCTTGCTCATGGCGGCGCAGGCGGTTTCGGTGTCGGTGCTGTACATCTCTTCCGGGGCGGCTTCGAGGATGACTTTGTAGCCGGAACCGTCCGGCAGGCGCAGGGCATGAAGGAACACGCCAACTGCTTTACCGCCAGCGAGCATGTTCGGCACAAACTTGCTGGTCAGGGCCTGGGTGGCAAAGAAGGGCACGAAGATACCGGCGGATTCGGACGGTTCCGGGTCGGCGGGGATGCCCACCTGGCCGCCTTTGCGCACTTCCTTGATGACGCTGAGGATGCCTTCCTTGGTCGACGCCGCGACTTTGTTGCCCAACTGTACGCGTTGCTTTTGCAGCAGTTCATCTACCGCCTTGAGCTTGGGCGGACGGTAGAAAATGATCGGTTTGCACTGGCTGCAATAGAAGTGGTTGAGCACTTCCCAGTTGCCCAGGTGGCTGGTGATGCCGACCACGCCTTTGCCGGAGGCCAAGGCTTCTTTCAGCACCTCCAGGCCTTCGACTTCGCGCACCAGTTCGATGGAGCGCTGGGCCGGCCAGATCCAGGCGCAGGCGCTTTCGGTCAGGGATTTGCCGATGTCCTTGAGGCTCTGGCCCACCAGCCGCTCGCGCTCGGCCGGGTCCATCTCGGGAAAGCATTTGGCAAGGTTGATCCGCACCACGTCGCGGGAACGGTTGGGCAATTTCCACATGAGCCAGCCGATGGCCGAGCCCACCGCTTGCACCGCTCGCCAGGGCAGCAGCGCAAACAACCGCAGAGCGCCGACCAGCAAGGCGCCTTTCAACTTATCCACAGGTCACTCCTGAATGTATGGGCCGTGTTGCGAGCCGGCTATTCTAACCACCGTTTACCAACTCGGCGTAGCGGTCACAGTCCTGGGTGTGGTCCATGACCATGCCGGAGGCCTGCATCAAGGCGTAGCAGATGGTTGGCCCGACGAAGGTGAACCCGGCTTTCTTCAAGCCTTTGCTCATCGCCAGCGCCTCGGGCGTAATGGCCGGCACTTCGGTGCGATCCTTGAAATGATTGATGATGGGTTTATCGCCGACGAACGACCAGAGGAACGCCACCGGGTCTTCCAGCGCCAGCCAGGCCTGGGCATTGCGGCGGGCGGCCTTGAGCTTGAGACGGTTGCGGATGATGCCGGGGTCGAGCATCAGCTCATCGATTTCCGCGTCACTCATTTGCGCCACGCGCTGCACGTCGAAGCCGTACAACACTTCCCGGTAGCGCTCGCGTTTGCGCAAAACGGTGATCCAGGACAGCCCGGCCTGGAACCCTTCGAGCAAAAGCAACTCGAACAAACCCTGCGCATCGCGCAGCGGCGTGCCCCACTCCTGATCGTGATAAGCCATGTACAAAGGATCGTCAGAACACCAAAAGCAGCGTGGCATAAGGCTCCAGGGGGCGTGCGCACGAACGAATCGGGTATACTCCCGCTCTTTAAATCGCAGCCCAAGAAACAGGTGAATTTCGTGAGCCAGCCTACGCCAGCCGTGCGTACCTTCCAAGACTTGATCCTCGCCCTCCAGCAATACTGGGCCGAGCAAGGTTGCGTGGTACTTCAGCCCTACGATATGGAAGTAGGCGCCGGCACTTTCCACACTGCCACGTTTCTGCGTGCCATCGGCCCGGAAACCTGGAACGCCGCCTATGTGCAGCCCAGCCGCCGCCCGACTGACGGCCGCTACGGCGAAAACCCGAACCGCCTGCAGCACTACTACCAGTTCCAGGTGGTGCTGAAGCCGAACCCGGAGAATTTCCAGGAGCTGTACCTGGGCTCCCTCAAGCACGTCGGCCTCGACCCGCTCGTGCACGATATCCGTTTCGTCGAAGACAACTGGGAATCGCCGACCCTTGGCGCCTGGGGCCTGGGCTGGGAAGTCTGGCTCAACGGTATGGAAGTGACCCAGTTCACCTACTTCCAGCAGGCGGGCGGCATCGAGTGCTACCCGGTGACCGGCGAAATCACCTACGGCCTCGAGCGCCTGGCGATGTACCTGCAGGGCGTGGACTCGGTCTACGACCTGGTGTGGGCCGACGGCCCGTTCGGCAAAGTGACCTACGGCGATGTGTTCCACCAGAACGAAGTGGAGCAGTCGACCTATAACTTCGAACACGCCAACGTCGACAAGCTGTTCGAACTGTTCGACTTTTATGAAAGCGAAGCCAAGCGCCTGATCGAGCTGGACCAGCCGCTGCCGTTGCCGAGCTATGAAATGGTGTTGAAGGCGTCCCACACCTTCAACCTGCTGGACGCACGCCGGGCGATTTCCGTGACCGCGCGCCAGCAATACATCCTGCGTGTGCGCACCCTGGCGCGTTCCGTTGCGCAAGCGTACCTGCTGGCCCGTGCCAAGCTGGGCTTCCCGATGGCGACCCCGGACCTGCGTGATGAAGTGTTGGCTAAGCTGGAGGCTGCACAATGAGTGCTCAAGATTTTCTGGTTGAACTGGGCACTGAAGAACTGCCACCCAAAGCCCTGAACACCCTGGCCGAAGCGTTCCTGGCCGGCATCGAGAAAGGCCTGCACGCCGCTGGCCTGAATTTCGAAACCAAACACGTCTATGCCGCGCCGCGCCGCCTGGCCGTGCTGATCACTGCCCTCGAAACCCAGCAACCCGACCGCAGCATCAACCTTGATGGTCCGCCACGCCAGGCCGCGTTCGATGCCGACGGCAACCCGACCCAGGCCGCCCTGGGCTTCGCCAAGAAGTGCGGCGTGGACCTGAGCGAAATCGACCAGAGCGGTCCGAAGCTGCGCTACAGCCAGAGCATCAAGGGCAAGCCGACCGCCAGCCTGTTGCCGACCATCGTCGAAGACTCTCTGAACGACCTGCCGATTCCCAAGCGCATGCGCTGGGCCGCGCGCAAGGAAGAGTTCGTGCGTCCAACCCAATGGCTAGTGATGTTGCTCGGTGACCAGGTCATCGATTGCACGATCCTTGCCCAGAAGGCCGGTCGCGACTCCCGCGGCCACCGCTTCCATCATCCACAAAGCGTACGCATTACCGCGCCGGCCAATTACCTGGCCGACTTGCGCGCCGCCTACGTGCTGGCGGACGCCAACGAGCGCCGCGAGCTGATCAGCAAGCGCACCGAAGAACTGGCGACCCTGCAGGAAGGCACCGCCATCGTGCCGGCCAACCTGCTGGACGAAGTGACCGCGCTGGTGGAATGGCCGGTGCCGCTGGTGTGCTCGTTCGAGGAACGTTTCCTTGAAGTGCCCCAGGAAGCGCTGATCACCACCATGCAGGACAACCAGAAATATTTCTGCCTGCTGGACGCCGAAGGCAAGTTGCTGCCGCGTTTTATCACGGTCGCCAACATTGAAAGCAAGGATCCGCAGCAGATCGTCGCCGGTAACGAAAAAGTCGTTCGCCCGCGCCTGACCGATGCCGAGTTCTTCTTCAAGCAAGACAAGAAACAACCCCTGGAAAGCTTCAACGAGCGTCTGCGCAACGTCGTGTTCCAGGAAAAACTCGGCAGCGTCTACGACAAGGCCGAGCGCGTTTCGAAACTGGCGGCGTACATCGCCCCACGCATCGGCGGCGATGCCCAGCGCGCGGCGCGTGCCGGCATCCTGTCCAAGTGCGACCTGTCCACCGAGATGGTCGGTGAGTTCCCGGAGATGCAAGGCGTCGCCGGTTACTACTACGCCCTCAACGACGGCGAGCCGCAAGACGTCGCCCTGGCCCTGAACGAGCAGTACATGCCGCGCGGTGCCGGTGCCGAACTGCCGACTACCCTGACCGGTGCGGCCGTGGCGATCGCCGACAAGCTCGACACCTTGGTCGGCATCTTCGGCATCGGCATGCTGCCCACCGGCAGCAAGGACCCGTATGCCTTGCGTCGCGCGGCGCTGGGTGTGTTGCGGATCCTGATCGACAAGCAATTGGACCTGGACCTGAACGACGCCGTGGCCTTCGCCGTCAATGCGTTCGGCAGCAAGGTCAAGGCTGCCGGCCTGGCCGATGCAGTGTTGGAGTTCATCTTCGACCGCCTGCGTGCGCGTTATGAAGACGAAGGCGTCGACGTTGCGACCTACTTGTCGGTGCGTGCCCTGAAACCGGGTTCGGCCCTGGACTTCGACCAGCGCGTACAAGCGGTGCAAGCATTCCGCAAATTGCCGGAAGCGGCAGCACTGGCGGCGGTGAACAAGCGGGTTTCGAACCTGCTGGGCAAGGCCGAAGGCAACATCGCGGCCACCGTCGAAGCCAAGTACTTCGACAATGCCAACGAGTTCTCCCTGTACTCGGCGATCCAGCAGGCGGACCAGGCGGTCCAGCCAATGGCGGCGGCGCGTCAGTACAGCGAAACCCTGGCGCGCCTGGCGGCGTTGCGTGAGCCGGTGGATGCGTTTTTCGAAGCGGTGATGGTCAACGCTGAAGATGCCAACGTTCGGGCCAACCGCTATGCACTGCTGGCGCGCCTGCGTGGGTTGTTCCTCGGTGTTGCCGATATTTCGCTGCTGGGGTAAATCTTGAAACTGCTGATTCTCGATCGGGATGGGGTGATCAATCACGACTCCGACGCTTACATCAAATCGGTGGAGGAGTGGTTGCCGATACCCGGTTCCATCGAGGCCATCGCGCAGTTGAGCAAGGCCGGCTGGACGGTGGCGGTGGCCACCAACCAGTCGGGCATTGCACGCGGTTACTATGAACTCGCCGTCCTCGATGCCATGCATCAGCGCTTGCGCGACCTGGTGGCAGAGCAGGGCGGGGAGGTCGGCTTGATCGTCTATTGCCCGCACGGGCCGGACGAGGGTTGCGATTGCCGCAAACCCAAGCCAGGCATGTTGAAAACCATCGCCGCTCATTACGGCATCGCGCTGTCGGGTGTGTGGTTTGTCGGCGACAGTCTCGGTGACCTGGAGGCGGCCAAGGCCGTCGATTGTCAGCCAGTTTTGGTAAAGACCGGGAAAGGCGAGAAGACTCTGGGCAAGACCCTACCGGTGGGCACCATGATTTTTGACGACCTGGCGGCGATTGCCGCTGAACTTATCCACAATTAGAGCTCCCAGACATCCTGATCAAGGATCGTTCGGGAAGCGCTTAAGCAGGCGGGCCTTGCCCGCAATGGTAAACGCCGCTATGTCGATACTGCAGGCCATCAGAACCTTTCTCTTTTACCTGCTGTTGGGCACCAGCTCCTTGCTGTGGTGCACCTTGAGTTTTTTTGTCGCGCCATTCATGTCGTTCAAGACGCGCTACCGCTTCATCAACGTTTACTGGTGCCGCTGCGCCTTGTGGTTAAGCAAGGTATTCCTGGGTATCAGTTACGAAGTGAAGGGTGCCGAGAACGTGCCTGACCGGCCCTGTGTCATCCAGTCCAACCACCAAAGCACTTGGGAAACATTCTTTCTCTCCGCCTACTTCGAGCCGTTGAGCCAGGTGCTCAAGCGTGAACTGTTGTTCGTGCCGTTCTTCGGCTGGGCCATGGCGATGCTGCGTCCGATTGCCATTGATCGCGACAATCCCAAGGTTGCACTCAAGCAGGTCGCGCAAAAAGGCGACGTGCTGCTCAAGGACAACGTTTGGGTGCTGATCTTTCCTGAGGGTACTCGTGTGCCTTATGGGACGATCGGCAAGTTTTCCCGCAGCGGTTCCGCATTGGCGGTAAACGCGTCCCTGCCGGTGCTGCCGATTGCACACAATGCGGGCAAATTCTGGCCAAAGGCTGGCTGGATCAGAAAACCGGGTGTCATCACAGTGGTTATCGGCCAACCCATGTACGCAGAGGGTACTGGGCCCCGCGCCATCGCTGAGCTCAACGATCGCGTACAGGCTTGGAATGAGCAGACGCAAAGGGAACTGGGTTCGCTTCCGCCAGCGCCTGCCGCACCCGCAGCACCGGACCAGCTCGCTGTTTGAGAACTGTGGATAACCTGTGTACCGTTTTATCCGATTTCGTTGCTTTTATTTTTTAACTCTTTGTTTTTAAAGCATATTTCTTAAGCACATAAAACAGCTAAAAAGGTGCATAAGTTTTTATACCCGCCAAATCGCAGCTTCGCCATTCCGTCGAAGACTGCGATTTTTCGCTCAGCTCAACAGTTGAAACCGCAAGCTGAACGTCGTTCCTTTCCCAACCTCACTATGACATCCGATCTGGCCATCATGACGATCCACGACCGCCTTGACCATGGACAGTCCAAGGCCGATGCCGTCTACGCCGTGGGCGGAGGAGAAGCGTCGATACTGGCTGAACAACTCCGGCAGTTCCTCAGCGCCAATGCCTTTGCCCTGGTCGACGACGTCGCACATCAACCATCCCTCCACGCAGCGAACGTTTAGCGAAACGCGCGTTTCGCGCGGGCTGTATTTGATTGCGTTCTCCAGCAAGTTGAATATCGCGCGGGTCAGCAGCGGCTGATCGGCGCTGACCATGGCTTCGTCATCTTCCAGTTCGTGTTCCAGCTGGATTTTTTTTGCCCGGGCAAGGGGCAATGCCTGATCGATCACGTCCAGGACCAGCATGGCAAACAAGGTCGGTCGGAATTGGTAGGCCTCTGACTCCGCCTTCGCCAGTTGCACGAAACCGTCGGTTAGATCCAACGCACGGCGCACCTGGTGCTCTATCTGATCGAACAATGGATTGTCCGCGCCAGCCTCATGTCGCTGCACGTCGAGCAGCGCGAGTATCGCCGAATGTGGCGCGCGCAGGTCATGCGACAAAAACCGGAGCATCACGCCGCGCTGTTCTTCTGCCTCGCGCTCGGCACTCAGGTCAGTCAGGCTCAGCAACCAGCCAATGGGCACGTCACCCTCGACCGGCAGCAGTGCCGCACGTTCGAGGCGCAGGCTGCGCTCTCGGATATCGCGAAACTCAGTCAACGGCAAGGTAGACAGGCGATGCACAGGGCTGTGGTCCAGTGGCGGATACCCCAGGCGGGCCAGTTCCTCGATCACGTCACCGCCTACCAAGGTGTGGCCGAACAACTCACGGGCCTTGCGGTTGCCAAGCAGTATCTTGCCTTGCGGATCACTGATCATGGTGGCCACCGGCAGGTACTCCAAGCCATCGGCGATAAAACGACGGGTATCACGCGTCCGGCCCATGGCTTGTTCCAGTGCCATGATTTGCCCCTGCAAACGGTCACTTCCGGTATAGGAGGCTCGGCGCCGCTCGGGGAATACTTTCGGCTCGGCATCCAGCCGGGCCAACTCCCAACCGAAATAAGCCAACACCACGCTCAATCGTCGCCAGTTCCAGATCAGGTAGCCACAGAGCATTCCCATCAAGCTGGCCACCGGCGACCACCACCATCCCTGAGCGCCCAACAGTGCGCTGGTCAACAGGGCCACGCTCATGCCCCCTAGCGTGACCCCCAGTGCAAGGCGGGGGCGCAACAAGAGCAAACCGAGCACGGCTCCAACCAGACACATAGACAGCAATGCGGCTTCTGGTCCATTGGGGGCCGTTTGCGTGCTGAACGAAATCAGCGCCGTCAGCGGTAACAGAAGCAGGCTTATCCAAAACCACTCCCGCATCAATTGCCGAAACAATTGTTGTACCTGAGTCGGTTCACGGCTTTCACGGCGACGCGGATTGCTCATAAGGGCCCTGGCGGAACATGAGGAAGAAAATTGCCAACACTCGGTCTTGGAAGGCAAGCCCGAGGACCGAGACTATAACGGACTCGATGGACGGCGTGCGGCTGCCTTTCCCTGCGCGTTGCGAGCCGGTATTGTCTCAGCCAGCGATGGGAGGATGGACGATTCAGCTATCGGGTTGGGCGTTCATGTCCGCCTGGAAGATGTCCGTTATTTTTCGAGTTCAAGGAATCGCGTCATGCGTATCGCCATACTGGATGACGAACCGGCCGAGCTGCGCCGGGTGGAACAGACACTGCAGCAAATCCCCGGCAGGGGCGAACAAGCCTGGACCCTGCACAGTTTCGAACGCACCGAAGACCTGCTGCGCCAACTGCGGCGTGAAACCTTCGACCTGTTGATCCTCGATTGGCAGTTGCCTGATATCAGCGGACTTGCCTTGCTGCGCTGGACGCGCGAGCACATGGACTCGCCGCCAGCCGCCATCATGCTCACCAGCCGCGACGGCGAGCACGACATCGTCCAGGCCCTCAACGCCGGTGCGGACGATTACGTCAGCAAACCGTTCCGCCCCAACGAACTCAAGGCCCGGGTCACCGCCGTGCTGCGCCGCCACAACTTGCAACGCACTCCGGCCAGCGAGGTGCTGGTGTTCAATGACCTGGAATTCGACGATGCCGAACTGACCGTCACCCGTGCCGGCATTCCCATCAGCCTCACCGAGCGGGAGTACCGCCTGGCCCGCTGCTTGTTCGCCAACCTGGGCCGGCCGCTGTCGCGTGAATATTTTTATGAGCGCTTCTGGACCCACGAGGAAATGACCTCGTCCCGTCCGCTCGACACCCATATCTATCGCCTGCGCAACAAGCTCGGGCTGACGGCGGATCGGGGTTGGCAGTTGCTGACGATCTATGGCTATGGGTATCGATTGGAGAGTGTGGCGGCGGGGAGTGAGGCGTCTGTCGCGAGTTAGGGAATAGCTCGGTATATCCGTGGCGAGGAGTTTCGTCCGGCTTTAGCTGGCTGGCGCTACAGTGCGAAGCGTTCGCGAGAAAAGCGGGGCCGCTACGCAGCCCATTGGGAGCAAGCTCCTTCGCCGCGGATTCCCACAATAAGCTTCGTGGGGCAGCAGGACGAGATAAGTAAATAGAGGAAGGCCAACGCACGAGCGTTGGCCTTTTTCGTTGGGGCAGCGTGAACCGGATGCATATCCTTAACCAGCAATTTGAAAGGATTGGCGAAAGCGAAAATTCTCGCTTCCAAAATGATGGGTTCCACGTGGAACAAGCAAATGCAGCCATGATTGCCGGGGCGACGTGGATGACATTATCAATATGGAATGGAATGATGCATCTACCTGCTCCAGAATCAATGCGCCATCCTGAATATATATACACGCTGTTGTTGCATACAGGTATTGATTAATGACAAGATATATTTGAGTGAATCGTCGGGTATGTACTAGGCGACAATCGATCTGACATATATGGGGTATGTGTGGAAAGTCTACCGAACATGCTTGGTATCGTACTGGGCGTGGCACCAGCATTTATAATCCTGGGTGCAGTGAAAGGCATGCAGCCGTGGCGCATTTGGACATTGATAGCTGGACTTGCCTTGGTCATACACGCAACACTGATGGTAGGGATCATGACTGATTTCGTATCTCTCTTTGAAGCTTTGCAGGTGCAAGGCAAATTGACCGGAGAAATAGCATCGAACGCCCAAAAGCATCTTGCCCTCTGGACCATTATGTTCCCGGCCATTGTCGGTGCTATCGGTGCAAACTATCTAACGGCTTGGTTTCAATCAAACAAACCATAAGCGTTCCTGCCAAACCCGTGGATTAGCGCTCACGAGTGCTTGGATAGCTATATCTAGGCACTACCTAATCAAGGGCCGAAGGCGTTTACAACATTATCGACGAATCCACGGAAGGAAATGGATATGCAAAAAATATCAGAGCCGGAATTCAACCCACGCCTTTACATTGAGAGCTATTATTCTGCGCTAGAGATTGATAAGGATAATAATCCCTTTCCACGCCTGATGGCTTGGGAGTTTCTCTATGAATATATATGGGGTAAGGAGCGTCCTTGGAGTTCGCTGACCGATTCGACCAACCTCGACACTACCGCATTGCACGTGGGATTCTATCTGGCCAATTGGGGAATGTTTCGAGGCCGCTCGGAGCTGCTGCGCAACAGCAATCTCGACCTGATGAAGGAACTGGTAATGCGTCTTTTCCAAGGCCGGGGTCCTGAGCTATTTGACCTTAGCGCTAAGGACTTCATACCGGGAGCACCCAACCTTGAGCACAATCAGGCTCTACTGGACGAGGTGGTTCAGATCTTTCACGACATGCCTGGAAACGTGTCTTGGACCGACACCTTGATCAGTAAAATTTTACTAGGCGTCTGGGGTGAGTTCCCTGCACTCGACCGCTACTACAAACTTGGTATACGGTCATTCTACCCGCACCGCGGCCTCACCGAAGTCAGTGGTCGCTCACTCACGTCGTTGATGGAACTGGTCAAGACGGAGAAATTCGACCTTCCAACCATCGAAACCAAGAACTTACGACTTGCCTACCCAAAAGGACGCTTGTTAGATATGGCTTTTTTTCAAGCTGGCCTCAGAGGTAAAGGACACGCTTTTACGCTATGAGAATGGCGTCAACGTTGGATCTCGTCTTATACGTCGCCCTTTTATCACTTCGATCTAAAAATAATAAAAGCGTTATTCTTCATAGTGAATGAGGGCCGGCAAAAATTTGCTCGGGTAGCGAGATGGCAAATATGACTTATCCATATTCAATTCCGTCAGATTTTAAGCTGAATCTAACCTTCCATTTGCAAGGGTGTATGAGCCGATGAACGATGCCATAAAGCGTTACATAAGCAAAAAGACTCAAGATATGATTATGATGCCTCCTCTGAAGCGCGAGGCTTTTCGTCTGATAATTTGTTGCGCGTTTGCATTTATACTCAACGTGATTCTTTATACCGGTATTGAAACCGACGGCACTGTCAAGGGGTGGGCAGAAGGGCCATTGCAATTATTAGCCTCGACGACGATGCTCCTGTTTATGATTAAATTTTTCTTACCCGTGCTTGGTTGGACGATACTCAAAGCGGTACTTCTGAGTGCTAATAATACTTTCAGCGGAATTCTTAGCTTTCTGGCAAATCAATTTACCGGAGCGATGTATTGCGCAGGCCTTGTTCTAGGTTCAATCACACTAAAGCAGTACCTATTATCCAAATCGTTGGATGCAGAAATGGCCACCTTGTCAGCCTTCATGTTCCTGGCAGGTTTCATTTACTTCTATCTGTTTCAATGCGCGATCCAAAAAACCCCATTGCCTGCTCTTCTTAACCAGCCGATGCGCCGCCGATAGATCGACACTCTAATCGACGTATGTACCAATTGAACTGGCTCGTTACTCTTAGCCCTGCGGCCTGTACCTCTGGATTTCTATCGAGCGATCGCAACGTCACATTCCTTTTGATCGGCGATGGCTCTGCTAGCTCTGGCTCGCATGCGTGAAGGCGAGCCTTGGCCCGCCAGCAGGTAATCAAGCAGCCTTTTCGGCACCTTTTCATCTCGCAGCTAAAGTCTCGGTGACAGATAGAGACATTTTGGTCGCAGGTTGAATGACATCGTCGACGGACGGAAGGGTGATCCAGTGAAGCACGAGGCCGGCCAATATGCTTGAGATAGTGTTGATTGAAAATGCGGCGATCGTATTACGCATTTTGAAGCGTCCATTTATTTTAGGTGGACCTCTATTAAATGCGCACAGGCGGTGTGGCACCACCACCTACAGAAAATTTCGTCGCACCCCAGAATGAGAACTCACAATCGGGAACCCACAACCGGATGAGGAGTGCATCCGCGACGAGGATTGCTCCAGCGCGCCAACAAAAAGGCCAACCCGCGCGGGTTGGCCTGTTCCTGGCGCAAAGCAGCATATTGGGAAATACACCAGCTTTTCTGGGATCCTACAACCGTGTAGGTGGGCAAAGATACTGGTATTTGGCAGAGCAGCAAACCTGGCGTATACGAGACTTCAGTCGAAGTAAAATGTCCGACTCAGCCAAAGTTAGGTGCCATAAAACCATTCTCGGACAGAGTTAATTGCCTAGACTGCGTGGTCATAAGAAAGCAGAAAAAATGAAGAGGAAAAAGAAATTGCCAATTTGGCAATAGTAACGCATCTGCGATCAGGATCAAAGCAGTATCTGGGGCAAATTGGCCCGTCCCACTGATACCTTTGGAAGTTCAGAGCTCACGCAATGTCCTCGATCTTTTTTCTCAATCGGCCCCACAACGGCTTAAGCTGCTTCCGAATAGATTTGGAGTTCATAATCCTGGCGGCTCTGTAACCATATGAAATAAAGTTTCGTCGACCCAGGTATGAATATCGGCTATGCAGCTTTCTAAGAAAAATTGATCTAGGCAGTTGCCCTCTAGCAATCCTTGCCGTGTTTACTTTCTGCATACTCAGGGTTGCAATCGATAAGCCACGATTTACACGTTCTTGATACCGGGCAAGCGAAGATGATCTTAGATAAATATTTTCACCATCGAATATAAAATCCAGGTATTGCAGTGCTCGGTCTGATCTGAATCCCTTCGCTGTTTTTTTGAATCGGCAGACCTCCGTTTTTGTTTTTTGTACTTCAAGCTTGATCGCTGCGACCTCGTCATCAACGAACTGGATGGCCTCAGCTTCCTTAGCCAGTGGAACTATTAACAAAATATCATCGCAATATCGAAAATAAGAGCCGCCATGATTTTCTACGTAGGAATAGAGTTTTTCATCAAAATCCATCATGTAGATATTTGATAACAGAGCGCTAATCGGTGATCCTTGCGGGATTCCTTTCCCAATCGAATTGGTCTCGACGAGGCCAGCGCCACGGATCGCTGACCTAAACTGATGGGGCTCGCAGATTCGCTGACGCCCATTTTTGGGGTTGTTTTTGGAGATACCCAGCGCGCTGTAGACTTCTTCCCTATCAACGAAAGAGAATCTAGTTAATGACTTATAGACAGCGAAATGATCATCAGGAAGACTGGGCCTATCAATGAGCTTCTGCCAGCTTGACTTGAGGTGTGTGTGACTCAAGTTATCGAAGAAGCCTTTAATATCAATACCTACTACACAGCACTCTGTCCTTGAAGCGATATCCATAAACGCTTCATAGGCAAACTCAATATTACTCTTACCCAAAGTTCTGAAAGCCAAAACCGACGCAGACCATTCTGTTGTACTTAGATAACGCTCATATAGGTCGCTAAGCACCTCACAATAATATGAGTATATATGACTATCAAGGTGCGCCGCATACGAAATCTGGCGTTTCTTAGGGTCTTTCTTTACCACCCGCCCTGCCGCTTTATCAAAATGTACTTTTTGAGATTCCGCAACATAACGAATCAGGGGGTAGAAGGAGTGACGTGCGACTGCTCTCTGATCGGAGACGACTTTTAATGCCGCATCTTCATTTACAGGGCGATCAAAGTGTAAATATCTTCGGGATTTATACCAGGCATTTGACATATTACCTCCCTGTATCGAGCCAACCGACCGAGCATAGGATGGCGGCAATCCTTCAGCCGCTCGGTCGGATAAACCCAAATGTTCTTCACACCATCTAACCGGTTACCCGGCCTCACCGCGATTGCTAGGATCGACATATAATGTCAGCGTCACACTTGGAGTATCTATGAAGATAAGTCTCCGTGGGCTGCTGGCCGCATTGCTGGTAATCGTAGGATGTTATTCCTCCGGAACCGCCTTGGGGCTTGACAGCTTGTGATGCACCTCAGGGCCTATGCCATGAGCGACTTGAGGCTAACACATAGTAATTCCTAATTGCCATCACTCTCACGGCCAAGCAGAGGCTGGGGGCTAGATATTTTCACGTACCACCCGGTCTGAACCTGACTCTGGGCTCAAGGGGCCAACGATCAGCTCGAAATTATGCATCCCTATAATTATGGCCGTCCCATAATTCTTCCTAAAAAGCTGGGCATGATTTCCACTCCGTCAGGTCACAGCGTGCCACATCTCCCGGCTTGATTATCCTCCAAGCGCTATCTTCCAACAGCTTGAGGTATGACCTGATCATTTCGTGCAGCATCTGTCATGAGGGCATCAATCCCTTTTCCGGGTACTCCTCAGCTTTTCAACAGCAGCTCCATTGAGCTCGATGAATCAGCCAATCGGTACCCCATCGCCCTGTAACCCGCTTGGCGCTTGCTCCACATGCGGAGCAAAGCGGGATGTCCGGCATCGATGAAGTCGATGATGCGTACATCTGCCTTACTCGCATGCTCCCGATGCAGGCGGCCCGCATACTGCTGGAGAGTGCCCTTCCAGGAAACCGGCATGGCCAGTACCAAAGTATCCAGTGCCGGGTGGTCGAACCCCTCTCCGACTAGTTTCCCGGTTGCCAGGATCACCCGTGGAGCATCGGGTGGTAGTGCTTCCAGCTCGCCGATTAGCGCGGTACGTTGCTTCTTGGACAACCGCCCATGCAGCGTGAACAGATTCTCGACCCGACCTGCCAACTGCTCCTGAATGGTGTTGAGGTGATCCGTTCGCTCAGTCAACACCAGGATCTTCCGTCCTTTGTCAAAAGAGTCTCCAACCTCGGCAGCGATCTTGGCTGTTCGCTCCGTGTCGCTGCACACCTGCAAGAAGACATCTTGGATGCTTGTCCCTTCAGGCATGAGTATCGGACGAGAAAGCCACTGCGGCGTCACGGCCAGATCAGCTGGAGAACTCTCAGGCCTGCTCGCTGTGTGCCTGATTGGCCCGCACTGCATGAAAATGATTGGCTGCTGCCCATCACGACGTATGGGCGTAGCGGTCAGCCCCAACACATACTTGGCCCCAGCGGCCTTGAGGAGGGCCTCGAACGAAAAAGCTGAAACGTGGTGGCATTCATCCACGATGATTTGCCCGTAGTCTTTCACCTGCTCGCTGACTTCGCCCTGCCGCGACAAAGACTGCATCACGGCGACATCGATGATGCCAGTGGGCTTAGCCTTACTACCGCCTATGCTGCCGACAGTCATCTTGTCGACACCTAGAAAAGCCTGCAAACGCTCCGTCCACTGCTGAAGCAACTCTGTCCGATGCACCAACACCAGCGTATTCACTCCACGCTGGGCAATCAGTGCCGCAGCTGTGACTGTTTTACCAAAAGCGGTTGGTGCACAGAGGATGCCAGTGTCGTGCTCCAGCACGCCTTCGAGAGCAATCTCCTGATCCGGGCGTAACGTGCCCCCAAAGCAAACATCAATGGACTTTCCTGTGAAACGTTCGTCGCACAGCACCAGCTCAATCCCATTGTCATGCAACAACATCCGCACGTCGTCCAGGCAGCCACGGGGCAAGGCGATATGCTGAGGAAAGTTTTCAGCACAGCCGATGATCCGCGCCGTATTCCATACCGACATGCGCATAGCCTGTGCCTTGTAGAACTCTGGGTTCTGAAACGCAGCCAATCGGATAAGTTTGTTGACCAATGGCTGCGGCAGCTCGGACTTGTTGAAATAGATTTGGTTGGCCAGAGTCACGCTCACGGAGGCAGGCAGCGCACACGCCAATTTATGAGTCTTTGCCGGTGTTCGATGCCAGGGTTTCAGCTCATCGTCATCCATCATTGCGGTGACATCCAATGGATGACGGCCTCCTGATGCCCGCTGTGTTGCCGACGCAATGTCGTGCGCGGGCATTAGTTGAATACTATCTAGAAACCCCCACTGGTCAGGATAGGGCACCAGCCTCTCATCGACGAAAACGCTGCCGCCATCCGTGCGTGCCCGCTTTTGTAAGGGAAGGGCAATCAAGTTGCCGAAGCCCCCTTTGGGCATGCTGTCCTGATTAGGAAACAGCCGGTCATACGATCCCAGGGTCAGTTGCCGTGTACGCTCGCAGGTGTGGCTGATGATCGCGGAGCCGAGCAGGCGAGCCTCATAAGCAGGGACATTGCGCTCGAAGAAAATCCAGGCATGCGCACCGTTGCCCGAGCGTGATATTTCTACCGCCACAGGCACGTCCAACTCACGACATGACTGGGCGAAAGCAGTGACATCCTCGCGCCAATCAGCCTCATCAAAATCCACCGCAAGGAAGTAGCAGGTGTCATCTGGAAGCAACGGGTAGACGCCGATGACAATCTCGCCGGCCAGATGCTTATAGAGCACCTGATCTGTCAGCGGCAGGAGCTGGCGGTAAGAACACTCCCCGCACTTGATCCGTGGCTTCTCGCACACGCCAGGTCGCCATTCATTGGCGCAAGCGGGCGAATAGCCCGATTTACCGGCCTTACTTACCCAACGCACGGGGTAAACATCGACCCTCCCCCGAAACAATCGCTTGAACAGCGCCAGTTTGGCGTCCGTGTCGAGACTTGAGCTTAGCAATGGACGTGGGCTCGCCGACTCAACCTGCGAGGGCTCGTCATTCAATCGCCAGTCAATGCCATGGGACTCTAACAAAGCGACCAAGCGGGCATTTTCAGCTCGTAATTGCTTAAGCAAATCACGATCATCCATATTACCAAGGCCACCTTTTAGTCTTAGGGGAACGGCTGCCCCAGCCAATAATTTTAGGCGTTCGGCTGCCTCGCGGCACGAAGCTCACGTCACCTTCGCCCTGTGCACGTGCTGAGATTATGAGCACAGAATACGCATCAATTTCAGGCGATTTCACCTGATTTTTCGGAAGCTACTGAACGTACTGGGCCGTAGGATGGATACCCGCGTGAAGCAATTGTAAAAACTCCTGAAGGGATTGCTTACCACGCTCAGGATCGAACGAAGCCAAGACATAGAAGCTGCCACTTTCAGTATGTAGTACCCAGAAGGGGCCTCGCTGCTCCGCATTTTTGACATCAGAGGTTCGAATCCGATGGCCATCAGCAAAACGGCCAAAACAATCGGCCTTTCTGTGTCGATGAGTGACTCCCACACAACAGCCGGCCACCAGCACAGCGTCCGTAAGATAGGCCGTGACTGGTTCGTTGAAGCGATAAGCAATGGCGTCCTTTAACCGGTCGCTAGCCTCCAGGTTAGTCGCACTCATGAGATGATCTCTCTTCCACCGTGAGCACCAAACCTTCGTCGAATCCCGTATCTTCGCCGGGATAGCCTCTGGGATTGCAAACGACACGAGTACCGTCTACTTCGTAATCAACAGCCACGTGCGAGTGCCCATGAACCCACAACGCTACCCGATCACTGCCCATGAGGTCTTCCCATCGGTTTGCGTAGGCGGCGTCTAGGTGAGTGCCAGCGTGAGGATTTTCCAGCAATGAGCGCAGCGTTGGCGCATGGTGGGTGATGACGACGGTTGGGCCAGCGAAGGATTTTGCAAGCTCACTCCTCAACCAATCCCTCGTGCGAATTGACTCATCAATCAAGTCAGCGGGCCGAATGCGGCGAAAGTTATCCGTACGGATCTGGCGGAAGTCGTTCATAGAATTCTGAGCACTTAGTGCCGCCAATGGAGCATTACCCGTGGCAGCAAAATCCGTCCACATCGTAGCGCCCAGAAACCTAACGCCTCCTATTTCCACGGTATCTCGGTCAAGGACACGAACATTGTCATCGCTAGCCGCGCGCATCTTTTCCAGCGTTCGTTGCAGGTGCCCGCTGTAATACTCATGGTTTCCTAAGACATACAGCACTGGGCAATCGAACGTAGCTCTCGCCCAGGCGATCCCACGGGCTTTCACATCGATATCGCCGGCCAAGATCACGACATCCGCGTCGACTGGCGCGGAGGTAAACGGCTCAAACTCAAGATGCAGATCGGACAGCAAATGAATACGCATCGCTATCTCCAGATATGAGCTTCGTCCACAGTCAGCGCGCAGCCAGGCATCGGCTCACCTGGGCCCTGCAGCAAATCGAGAACAGACTGCAGATCATTCATGCACACACCCCAAACTTGTCACCAGCAGTTTCATCAGAAGAGTTTTCGCCGCTCTCTGCTTCGCCACAAAAACCATCGGCGACGTCCCTCAGATCCAAGATGCGAGAGGGTTGTCGCGCAGCAATCCGCGTAGGTCTTGTCCAGGTGGACGCCCGCATTGAGGCGACATTGACCAGCGCATCCACAGAGAACAGCACGCCTCGCTGGTTACCCGAAGAGGTTTCGTGCGCTCCTCGGGCAAACACGCCCGCCGTCTGCAGAGGCTTCATCAACCATAAGGTTTTGCTACCCAGCCGTTCCGCCGTATCACCTGCAACTACGTAGGTGGAGAGGAAGGTAATCAGGTCAGCCAAGGCTACGAACACCCGGTGTTTACCGCCCGGCTCACGCCGCGCCGGCAGGAAGCCCTGCTCGATCCAGGACTTAATAGTTTCATGTTTCCAGCGGGTGAGTTTGGTCAGCTCAGTGATCGTCAGTTCGACCGAGCCCGACCCCGTTTTTACTGCTGCCATAACGGCATCTTCATCGAAACAGTAAGCTTTAAGCCCATGTACCCCTGGCAGGCGCACAATCGGTTTGAGCGCTCCGGCGAAGATCTTGCGTAGTAACTCACCGGCTTGTGCATTAGAAAACCGCTTGCCACTGATGTCATCGAGCATGATCAGCGTATCGCCATGGCGACGCTGTGCGCCGAGGTTCAACTGGGCCAATAGGGCTTCCGCCTCGGCACTACGAAAATCACCCTTGGCAAACAGGGGCCGTTGACCGGCAGGGATTGCGGTGAGCAACCCTACCTCTAGCAACCGGTCACGTACGCGCCTACCGATCCCGAGAATCTTCAACAGGTCTTTGGCGGATACGAAGCCGGCAGCGGCTTGCTTATGCGCGGCCACGTCGGCGCGGGCCACAAGGCAGTACTCATTCGCGCCGCCCTGCAGGATCACTCCCTGCAGTTGCCCACTTTTCACAAGGGCTACAATACGATCCGCGGAGCTCCCCAATTCCCGCGCGGCTTCCGCCGCTGTGTAAGTCGATTTCAGGCCCAGCAGGTCGGCCCCCATCTGCTTCATCTTACGGTTGATGGGCGCCTGCGCGTGTTCCAAGAGCACCCGATAAGCGACCTCACGGACGGGGCGGTAGGCTTCAGCAGCAAAGGTGCGATTGAGCTCGAAGTACCAACGCCCCAGGTTAGCGATAAAGCGGCTGCTTTCCAGGGCGTTCGCTGCGTGAACCCGGTCTAACACGAAGGCGCGAAAGCGCCCAGGCAAATCTTCGGCAAAAGCATAGGCAGTGCGATTGATATCCAACGCCCTAGCCCAATCAATCGGCGCGTTTTTCCGATGAGGTACCACAAGATCAAGGTTGGCCAAGAATAATAGGAAGGATTCGATATCGTCAGGTAGATCAGCAAAGCCGGTTAGCCTGGCGTCGGCGTGCCCGTGCAGCAAGTCCGCCACGAATAAGCTGGCGGCATCAGCAGGCGGCACCTCGACGTCCGCAAACTCACAACCACAGTAGCAACTCTGATAACCCCCGCGCCCTGGGGTGATCGGTGCATCGCAATCCGGACACTGTGAGAGGAGTAAGACCCGGTGTACCGGGCAGGCCGTCACCAACACGTGATGCCAAGCCTGACGGATGTAACCTTGCTCACGTAGGCAATGCGGGCATACTGGAACCTGAGCACTGCGCAGAAACCGCGCATTGCTTAATCTGCCCCGAACACTTTTGAAAGCCGCCAAAGCCGCCACTGCAGACTGCTCAAAGCCATAAGTCTCACCCAGCAACTTAACCTCTGTCTCGCTGTAGCGAGCTTTGAAGCGAATGCCCACCTGCTGAAGTAGTCGTGTCGACGAACCTAGGAAGTTTTCCTCGGCCAGCCGCATCAGGTAGCCATTGAAGCTCTCGTCGGCATGAGGGCTGGGCCTAAAAGACAGTAGGTCGTCGCTCATAGTGTGACCCCCGCTTCCTGCATGACCTGGGTGTAGACCAACGCCATATGCTCAGTCTGAATCATTTGGGTCTGATCGAAGGGGTTAAACGTGATGAGTCGACGCTGGATAGCCGATCGGTAAGCGGCAGCAAATTCGGGGTAATGCGCGACGCACTTGTGGGCCCCTAGGGTCTGTACCTCGATCAGGATCTTGTTTATCAACCCGTAACGACCAGCAGTGGCAACATACATACGACGGGCGAAGTCTCCATCACTGGCAGATGGGATGTGCCAGCCAATGTCGGCAAAGAAGCCTAAAGCCCCCGCCAACGCGCTACGGAAATGCCGGTAGTCCTCGCCTTCCCAGAAGTATGGATAAAACTCCACAGCACCACGTGACCGATCTGCGAGTTGTTCATTGTGTTGGAAAAGGCCCATCAATGTTGGCAAGCCTGCCAACACCATGCTCGCGGTGGTCTGATCGAAAATTCCTTTGAGAAGATCGGCGGCATCGCGCTGCCGTGTCGATGTACCGCGTTCCAGCATGTGTTGAGTCTCATCGAAAATGATCAGCTCAGTCTGATGCTTGTTTGCCGCCCGGATGAAGGCCTGCATCGCCATGACATGATTGCTGTAGAGCTCAGCACGCATCCCGATCCCCGCCAAGCAGGCATCGACCACTGCGCGGCCTGTGAGATGCTTCGGCGTCATGATGAAAATCACCTTTCTCGACTTCGTATCAGTACCCGAAAGCTGCAGTCCGTCAGCAAAGCGCGAGATCAATTTGGACTTACCAACTCGGGTCGGGCCAATGATTGGCAGGATTTGCGGATCTCCCTGACGGGCACGCTCCAGCGCATGCTGAAGAGCCGTGCGAACGGACACGAATCGCTCATGGTTGATCAACTGGCCCGCGATGCTACTCATGGCTTAAATCCTCGCGCGGGGCGGGCTCAAAATAATCGTCGTCGGTCGACGTGAGCACCGTGGGCACGGGCACCACTGGAAGCGCCTTCTGCAGCTGCTCTTCGACCTGAGCATAGTGTTTTTCGCGCTCCTGATCGCGAGCTGCCTTGTTGTTGTCCTTGACTCTAGCCTTGCCCTTCTTGCGACTGTCCGCAGACCATTTCTGAAGGAGTTGCGCATACACACGCTGATAGTCATGTGCTTGCATGCCATCAATAGGACGCCCATATGTCTTGCGGAGGAGCTTGATTACCTCAAAGGAAACTGCCGGGACGCCGAGCATTTTGCAGTCGAGCTTGATCAACTCATCAGTACGCGGATTTACCGCATAGATGGCCGTGCAATCGCCAGGATTGAAGAGGATGGTGACTTCAGTCAGCGCGTATTGCTTGGCCAAGGCAGCGAAGGCATAGCTGTGGTATTGGAAGTTTTCGAAGTCGATACCGTAGTGCTGGACTCTACGTACATCCCGGTTCTTCTGCAGGATCAAACGTTCGACCCGCTCCAGCGAAGGCGGCGGAGGTGGCATGAATCGCCTTAGCTCTTCATCCATTGCCTGCTTAATGCTCATAGGCCGCTGGTATCGAAAGCCCAGCTTTTCTCTAGGTTGATGGATGTACACATCCCCAATGAATTTCATCAGTGCGCGATAGATGTCCTCAACGGAGTAACAGGCTTCACGACTGGCGCGCTCGTGGCGGTCACTCACACCGGCCTGGGAGCTGTATTTGGCACCCGGTAGACGTTTGAAGACATATTCATCCAAAGCTTTGAAGAGCGATTCAACATGGGGCTTGTCGTCACCGCGATAGGCACGCGCATAGTGAATGTCGATCCCTAGATCACGGACGATTTCGAGCGAAACTCCGGCTGCGTTTTCCGAAGCGTTATCGAGCAATACTTTGCCGAGTCCACAGGGTGCAGGCCAATCTGTGGTCAGATCGAATCGCTCTTTGAAGGCTGCATCTTTGGGCGAGAAGAAAAACTCGAAGAGCTTGAGCAACGTGTACTCGCTGGGGGCGCCGCCAGTCACGTAGATGGCTACCGGAAATCCAGTGCGAGTACATACCATCGCGTAAAGCGTGATCTGGGTGTAGTGCCGCCCGAACTGATCCGAAGCGTATAGATCGATCGTTTTGGCGTCGACTTGCATCAGCTCGAAAGCGTATTCGACATGGAAGGCATTCACCGCCTGGCGTGACAAAAGGCGATAGGTACGCGGATCCATCCGACCGCTGAGTACCATGTCACGTGGCATGTCCTGGATCATGCGGGAGATGGTCTTGGCGCTGAGCGTAAGGGGGCGCCCCTGGGCGTCGTGTTCGTCTTTCAGCGCGTCGTTAATGATCACCGTCATGGCGGCGACGTTGAGCTTGTCGTCCTTGGCAAAGGTTTCAAGGAGGATCTTTTCAGCCAGAGCCTTGGGCCGGCTTTTGTCCGACCAACCACGACCGCCCCGACCGCTGAAGTGGGGGATCAACCCTTCAAGGCCGGACTTGGCATATTGACGTTGATAGGCCTTGATCGATTTCGCGGACGGCACGGACTTGCCGTGCTGCTCACCAAGGCGGGTCACCGACTGCTGTTTCTGATCCTCATCAGACCTTAGGTACTGGTCGGATTCCACCAAACTGACTAAGGCCTTGCGATACAGCGCTTCGGCATACTCCGAAGGAGTCCAATTCTTCTTAGCCCGCTCCACGGAATGCCCCGAGATTCTGATAGAGCCTGAGGACATCTGATTATAAAAATCCTGGAAATCCAGCGTTCGTTCAACGCCGCCCTTTCCCTGCAATACGATGTCACGCAGATCAACCCGCATTGACTTGATGAGGAAAGGATCGCCGGAGACCTGAACGACTGTGCCCTCATGGATAGGATTACGCATATCTCAACACCTGAAGCATCGACAGCTCGCCATGAGCCGGCACGACGTAAAAGTCCATCGAGAGGATCGAGCTGGAAGACAGGTCGACTTTGAGAACGCCATTGAGGAGGGCGGCAATCAGGTAGTGATTCATAGGCTCTAACGACTTGAGCACTTGACGGACATGTCCCTGCTTGATCGACAACGCGTCCACGGCTTCGGCTAGCTTGGCTAGGTAGCTGCTTGCCTGACGATGAAACTGGTGAAGCACCTCAATGTTCTTTAGCAACAGATCACCGAACTCCTCTCGGGTGAGCACCACGAAGCGCATACCCTGGAATCGGCAGAAGGTGTCAATCGCATTGAATAGCGCCTCATGGCGCTGACAAAAACGCTGGGGCTTTACCTCGTAGATGTACCGAATATCACCCACCCGGTTGCTGAGGTCGTAGGTGTAGTAACGACTATCGACAGCTTTCGAGTCCGGTAGGGCCGCGTAAATCTCGCCACTGTGCAAATCGAATGTTTGCCCCTGGGCAGTGAGATCGTGACTTCGTGGATCAAGATCCAGCAGCTTTGCAATCGCCAGCTCGCCGGCAGATTCGAGTCGGATTTCCATACCTGTTTTGACGGACTGCATGACGTAGGCCTTCCGCCCTCGATTCGTTCGCCGGGAGACGTCACGTGCTGCGATAGGGCTGCTTGAATCTCGTTTCATTTGGTACGGTTCATCAAATAGATTCTGTACGTATAATCCTGAGCCACCTGGACGTCAACCATTTGTTGAAGCACACCAAAAGCGTTAGCCTTAAACATTCTTAACTTACAGGCTGTCGAATGGCTCGAAAAGCGCTCCATCATTGGTACGGGCTGTACCAAGCCTTGCACCCCAAAATCGATAGCTTTGAAGGTGAGGGCGGCGTCTATCGTTTCCTGCGGCATGAGGCCGAAGACTCGGGTTATGACGAAAAAGTACTGAAGCGCATGCTGAAGGCGGGGGCGTTTTTGGATCGCTTGGCTGGCGCCGGGCTAGCCGCCGACGGTGTCAAGTGTGGCTATGCGCACGTGGAGTTGCTGGAACGTCTACACCAGTTTTCTCCTGCGGAAGCTCAGCACCTGCTCACTGACGTTCTGTCTAACAGCATCACGCTCAAAAACCTTCGCCTGGTGGTCGAGGAAAATGCAGCTAAGGGTGGTCAGGCGCAGCTCGCCGCAAAATCAAAAGCACGTTCCTATGTAGCTCAGCACCAACGAGCCACTGTCGAACTCGTGCAACGCACGGGTACAGCCTTCTTCGGTAGCCCAAGCGGCGAATTCGTATTGGTCAAAAGCTTCCTGTCACTTCGTCAATTCATCCTGATCAACGACAAAACTTCACCGATCGCCATCATTCCCCGCGTGGGGGATTCTTCCATCAAGGAATGGCACGCTGCTGAAGAGATTCTGAAAACTGCGATGGCGGTTAAGAACCGGCTTTACCGGGTCTGGATCGTCTTGCCCTATGAATCGCCAATTGCAGCGTATCTATTTGCGTACGCACACCGAGAGCGAGCCATAAATTCCTGGCTCTTCATTGCCACAGTCAGTAAAGACGGCACTGGCCTGCAGCATTACAACGACTCAGCCACGCTTCTGGATCTGGACTTGAGGGGAGCCGGGGGAGGCGATTGGGCCGGACACTCATTAGCGGATGGCCGGATGATGTACGGCGACCTGCCGCTACTTAGAGGAGCAGGTGTTGATTAGCAGGTGTACATTTCCATCTGAATACATGGCTATGATCTACTCGCTACTTAGCACGGCATCCTTGAAGGCCATCAAATCGTGAAAGTCAGATGGCGATCCTTCCCTCGTTCGATTTAGATAATGCCCTTTGATTCCGAGGGCTATTGGCCCCTCTCGATCACAGCGCTGGGAATCCCCGATCATCCAGACCTTGCAGGCGTCTACAGCTAACTCAGTCAGCACTGCATCGTAGATACGCCGATCTGGCTTAAGCGTCCCTATCTCATAGCTGAAGCCGTAGCTCTCCAAGCCAGGAAAGATGCGCTTAACAGCCGCGCCATAGGGTCGGGCCAAATTTGAACAGACCGCCACTTTCAGGCCTCGCGCCTGCAATGCCTCAATGCATGACAACGCGTCTCTGAAGGGTTGGATACCGGCCAGCTCCGCATCAAGCTCGGATTCGATACGCGCAAGCTCAGTCGGTGGCACATCAATGCCGAAGTGATCAGCAGCTTGCGCAAGGCTCCAAGGATGGCTCATGAGCGCCGATGCATCATCCGGCCTCGGACGCCGACCTTGCGCGATACCGAGCTTGAGAAGCTGGCGAAATGGATGGCGCGAGTTCTCGATCCTTATAATGGTACCGAACGCATCAAGGATGACAGCTTGGACATGGCTCATACGCACACTCTCTCTGCTCGCATTCTTGATGCTCAAACAACGGCCCGTCCATCAAGCAAAAAATCCCTGGTGGATGCGCTCTAAATTGTCGAGCACATCGGAATAGCCGGGCGTCGTTGCCACAGCCTCCCACGCGGTCATGCCACTCAAGAAGCGGTGAGCCGTGCTGAGCCAGCAGCGCGCCTTGTCGGGGTGACCAAACACTTGCTCCGTCCGGAGGAGGATAACGCTCACTCGGTATAGACGATCCCCTTCCGCGCGCGAAAGCTGTTCCCGTTTGACGCGTCGGCGGCGCAACGTCCGAGATGTGAGCACGCCGACCGCAATGGCGCTGACACCGCGTTGCGCCAGATTCTCAAGGGCTACGAGCGGTACCCCTTCTCGAATAAACGTATCCAACGGTTTACCCTGCGGTGCTCCCATTATCTTCAAGACTTGTGCCTGCAATTGCGGATTCATGACGCTCTCCGGAAGCAACCACGAGCAAGTGTAGGCCAATACCGTGGCTTGGCTCGTTGGGCCGGATTCGCCGCGTCGTCGGGTTCGCGTAATAGGAGCATCTGTTAAATCAGGCCCTACATCTGACCCGGTCGTGGTGGCAGCCTTAGCAGGACTGGCCGCCAACTTCCCCTGCTGCGCTATACCAAAACCCTAGGTACTGGTTGGCTGCGGATGCAGGGGTAATACATGAAAAGAGCCATTGAGCAGGACACCTTACAGGCGCTGGTCGAGACCGGGGCGGCACGGGAGTTTCGGGTGCTGCGCGAAGGCGAGGCCTGGCGGCTGGAGCTGCGCCTCGGCATCAAGTGGCTGCCCGTACGCTCACGACACGAACCGGTCAGGCACTGGCGCTCGCTGACGGCGGTGGGGCGGTGGGGCGG